>RHLS01000008.1 GCA_003712145.1 Desulfuromonadales bacterium
TGCTCCGCAACGAGGCGCCGGTCTACTTCACCTGGTCCAGCGAGGCCCAGGTGGCACGAATCACCACGGAGGGGGAACCCATCGGGGAGGAGGAGTACAAGAGCTTCTGGCAGTTGTTGTTCGGGTAGGGAGGATTGCCCGTCAAGGTGTAGGCGTGACACCAGTAGATTCCCATGGATGTCCCTGGAATTCCCACCGACGAAAAAAGCCACCCGGATTCGGGTGGCTTTTTTCGTCTGCTCGAGCTACTTCGATTCAATCATCGTCATGCTCATCATCTCTTACTTCGGGTTTATAAATCACGTTACGGTATACCGTGCTGCTGTTGCCCGCTTCATCTTTAGCGGTGATCGTAATGGCATACAGCTTGGGAGTGCTGAAGACGAGCCGTTGCTTGAATACGCCGTCATCGACCGCAGGGGTGTAGGTTCTGCCGTCCATGGTGATAGTGACGGTCACTTTTTCCAGAGGATCGATGACCGTCCCCTTGAGAACAATCGACGGATACTTGGTGGTGATGTCCTGGGAGGGGTAGGTTATCGCCAGCCCCATGCTGACGGCGCCGTAGGTTACCGTGCGCTTGGCAGTGGAGACGTTGCCTGCCAGGTCGGTTGCCGTAATGACGATGGTGTTGACCCCCTGCGCCAGGTTGACGGTGGCGCTGAAGCTGTTGCCGCTGATGCTGGCAAGTTGCGGGCTGCCGTTGTTGACGGTGACGCTGACCGTCGAGGTCTCGCCGATCGTCCCGTTGATGGTGACGAACGACTGGGAGCTCTGGCTGTTGTCGGCAGGCGCGGTAACCGCCAGGGCCGGGGCAGTGGGGTCATAGGTCACGATGCGGGTGTCGGTCTGCTGGTTGCCGGCATTGTCGGTGGAGACGACAGTGATGGTGTTGGCTCCGACGGCAAGGGTCAGGGCGGTGCCGAAGGAACCATCGGGATTGACGGTGACTGGCTGGCCGTTGACGGTGACGGACTTGATGCCGCTTGCATCGCTGGTGGTGCCGGTGATGTTGAGGGTGACCTTGTTGGTGTACGCACCGTTGCTCAGGGCGGAGATGGTCAACGTCGGTTTCGTGGTATCTCCGGACGGAAGCGTGACGGTCACGGTGGCGCTCCGGGAAAGGGAGACGTTGCCCGCCGCGTCCTTGGCCCAGGCGTAGAAGGTGTTCGTGCCGGCAACGGCGGTGACGCTGGTGGGAGCAGTGGCGCTCCAGCCGGCGGCGGAGGCTGCCGGGGCGGTGGCGCTCGTGGTGATCAGGTAGCCGGTGACCCCGACGTTGTCGGTGGCGGTGAAGGAGCTGACCGGCACGGTGAGGCTCGTGGCGGTTGCGGGGAGCGTGAAGGCCCCCACTACGGGAGCGGTGGTGTCGGGGAGCGTGACGGTCACGGTGGCGCTCCGGGAAAGGGAGACGTTGCCCGCCGCGTCCTTGGCCCAGGCGTAGAAGGTGTTCGTGCCGGCAACGGCGGTGACGCTGGTGGGAGCAGTGGCGCTCCAGCCGGCGGCGGAGGCTGCCGGGGCGGTGGCGCTCGTGGTGATCAGGTAGCCGGTGACCCCGACGTTGTCGGTGGCGGTGAAGGAGCTGACCGGCACGGTGAGGCTCGTGGCGGTTGCGGGGAGCGTGAAGGCCCCCACCACGGGAGCGGTGGTGTCGGCCGCAGCCGCAACGGTGAATGAGTTGGTGCTGACGGCCACTTCGCCGTGGGTACTCCCGGTATTGGCGCTGTTGCCGTAATAGGCCATCTTCCAGGTATAGGTTCCCGGCGATGTCGGTGCCGGCGCGCTCAAGGACGCAGGGAAGGTGGTTGAGCCCCCCATGCCGCTGGCGTTGCCGTTCGATACGGCGATCTGAGTATTGCTCTGGTCGTAGAGGATGGCCTTGATCCAACCGCTTCTTGTGCTGCCGCTGGTCAAGGTCACCGTAACCGTCTCGCCGGGTGAATAGGAAGTCTTGTTGGTTGCGGCCCGCAACGTCCTGTTGCCGTGGTAATGACACCCGTTGCAGGTGGCGACTACCGGGGTACTATGGCAGGAGGCGCAGCCCCTGCTGGTAAAGTATGACGATTGAGCCTGGGCCTCCATACCACCGAAATGAATTACTGCCAGTGGAAATGCGACTAGTGATGCGGTGAAAAAGAAAAATAGTGACGTCCTCATGCTAAACTTCATCGCGACTCCTTTCGTTGTTCCTAAGGCAACATAATGTTCCCGTGTTGATACATGAATATCCATCGGTAACCGCTATGAACCTTTGCCTCCTTTCCGGTGAAGGCCCCGGAGATTGGGCATAAAAAAAGCCGGGGCCTTTATCCTATTGGATAGTTCGGCATCCCGGCTGTCTCGATGAGACCCTAGGCTTTCCGCCCCACCCTCTCGGGTGGTTTAGTCTTATCGTCTATCGATGAATTGAATTACTCTTATTCTACGAGTCCGATATTCAGCAAGGAAAGTACCAAGACCAACTCCGTCCCATTGCTTTCCCCACCGACTCATGTTCCATCGGAGATAACCCTCAGTTTAAAATGACTTTTTTGCCGTTATGAAATCTTCTCCACAGGGAGGTTCTTGAACTTCGGCCTTGTTTTTTCAGTTTCGTTCCCATTGTCGAAATCGCCAAATCACGGACCGTATGCGCCATTTCACTAGACGACAATCAGAGACACACCCCTTAATCACCCCTTAATCATCCACGTGATATCATGACGTTACACTACAGAGATTCTCGGAGAGAGTCCCGGAACACACCGTTCACAGGGAAATCGTCATGAAAACGGTAGCGAGAGGGCTGGGAGATGGTTGCGTCGTAAAACATGGCATGCGGAACGTGGCGGCAGTCGTTGTTGCGTGTGGTCTTCCCCTTTCTCTGCCGGCAGGACCGGCCCAGGCCAGCGAGGAGCGTTACGAACGGGAAGGGGGGCACGGAGCCAGCGAACATTACGAGAGCAAGTACTATGGAGCCGTGGAGAAGATGCCGAAGGACCGGATCGGCACCTGGGTCGTCAAGGGGCGGGAGATCGTCGTGACCAAGGATACCCGGATCAAGGAGGAACACGGAAGAGCTGAACCGGGAGCGTATGTGGAAGTGGAAGGAACCGTCGTGGGGAAGAGCTTCACCGCCCATAAGATCGAAGTGAAACGCTCGAAGGGGCGCTGATCTCCGGGTGGATCGAGGGATGCCGCCGGCCAGCGCCGGCGGCTTTCCTTTTTCGAGGGGGTGCACATCGGCCGGAAAATGCTCCCCATGCCTGGTACAATGATCGAAGAGTCGAAACGGACCGGGGTCAGTTGCTAAACAAACAGAAAGATCGATTCCACCTGGAGCCGGATTTCTTCGATGGCGTTGTCCAGGTCGCCAATGATCGCCTCCATGGCGCCTCGGTCGTTGTCCTCACGCCGGAGGAGTTTGAGGGGGAACGCCATATTCCCGGTACCATTGCGCGCCCTACCTCCATGGAAGGTAAGGTCCTTTATGAGCGCCACTGAGGCGGTCATACAGCGCAAAGATGTCCGGAAGTCGAGCCTGGCCCTGCCGGTGGGCCTTAACAGAGAACTGAAGCATGATCCCGACACCAACTAAAGGTATCCGATGGCAGGTTACGAATTCGTGACCGAGTGGCACGTTGGGGCCCCCCTCAACGCGGTGTGGGACGCCATCTACCACTCGGAGCGGTGGCCGGAATGGTGGCATGGCCTCGAGAGCGTCGTCGAACTGGAGAAAGGGAGCGACAGCGGAGTCGGGAACGTGCGCCGCTACACCTGGAGGGGGAGGCTCCCCTATCGGCTCTCGTTCGACATACGCATCTCCCGCATCGATCGTCCCCACTTTCTGGAAGGTATCGCATCCGGCGACCTTGCCGGTACAGGTCGATGGCATTTCACCCCCGATGACGCGACGACCCGCGTGCGTTGCGAGTGGAGAGTCGCCACCACGAAGCGGTGGATGAATGTCTTGGCGCCGGTGCTCTCCCCCCTCTTTCGCTGGAACCATGATTGGGTCATGGTACAGGGGGGGAGAGGTCTGGCGCGTCATCTTGGGGTAAACCTCATCGATCACTTCCCTAGGGGTGCGAAGGGGAAAAACTGATACGTCAAAACAGCGACAGAGGAGTCCTCCAATGAAAACGATCCTTGCCATTATGATGATGCTGGCGGCCGGCAGCTTCGCGGCTGTGGCCGCCAAAGAGGGAGACAAACCGTTCATTGCCGCGATAGGCAGTGACGGGATACAACGTGTGGAAATAGTCGGGGGAAGCTACTTCTTCAAACCGAGCCATATAGTTGTGAAGGTGAACGTACCGGTCGAGCTGAAGGTGAGAAAAGAGCCGGGGGTGGTTCCGCACAATATCGCCATGAACTCACCGGAGGCAGGGATTGTTTTTGATGTCAATATGAGCGAAGAGCCGAAAATCGTGACGTTCACCCCCGTCAAGCGTGGCAGATACAGCATGTACTGCACCAAGAAGCTTCTTTTCTTTGAAAGCCACCGGGAGAAGGGTATGGAAGGAGTCCTCGAGGTGGTCGAATAAAGGGAGAGCCATGCTGTATCCCCTTTTTCTGGCGGTTCTGCTTGTTGCCCTCTCCAACGACCCCATTGGCGAATCGCTGCGGCATTTTGCCAGGGTCCAGACCTATCGCGTCACGTTACGTTCAGTTACCGATGGCAAAAAACAGGTTATCAACTATTCGTACAAGCGCCCCGGGTTTGTCAAAATGGAGTTTGTCTCCCCTCACACGGGGGCACTACTGGTCTATAATCCGGAGAAAAATGAGGCGCGTCTACGACCGTTCGGCATCGCTCCCTTCTTCATCCTCACCCTGAACCCCGACAACCCCCTGATCAAGAGCCCCACCGGACATCGGGTGGACAGATCGGATATCGGCTCCCTCCTGAACACGATCATCTCGCTTCAAAAAAACGGGACAACCACAGTGAACAGTATCACCACGCTGAACGGCCGGCAAGCCATCGAGGTAACCGTGGTGGGGCAGGACGTCTCTGCGGTCGACGGGGTGCACAGCTGCCACCTGTGGCTCGACAAAACCACGATGTTGCCTTTGAAGGTCATAACTTACAGCGCCGATCACACGATGATCGAAGAGGTGCTCATGGACAATCTGGAGATTAACGTGACGTTCGAGGCAGGAGAATTCAATTTG
The DNA here is from genome assembly GCA_003712145.1 of Desulfuromonadales bacterium. GTDB lineage: Bacteria > Desulfobacterota > Desulfuromonadia > Geobacterales > Geobacteraceae > Geobacter. The sequence goes on from RHLS01000008.1 coordinate 5,158, forward strand.
TAGCTGCGGATAAGCTTCCGGGGGCGCACTGAAGACAGACAAATAGAGGGGCACAATCTGGTACGATCACTGTTAATTGTAGGCGATTGATACCCCTGCTTACCAGGTGGGATCCCCCGGAAATGGAGAATTTTCTGGCTTCCTGTACTTGAATAGCGCGCTCTCGGATGAACAGGGCGCTCTTCCAAAAAGTGATGCACGGTGACAACCGGAAGGGAGACATGTTATATACCTTACTGGGCTTCCCCCGTGACGCATGAACCTTAGGAGATCTTTATGAAACGAATTGTTGCCCTTGTTCTGCTCGCCATCATTTCATCAACCACATTGAGCGGTTGCTACGGAAAGTTCGCCCTGACAAGGAAGATCTATCAGGTTAACGGCCAAGTTAAGGATAAGTATCTGAGAAGCGCCCTCACCTGGGTATTCATAATCGTTCCCGTCTACGGCGTAGCAGCCCTTGCTGATTTTATCGCATTTAACACCATAGAATTCTGGAGTGGCAACAACCCTGTGGCTGAAGGCGATAAGGAGTTCCAGTATGTTGAAGGAGACAATCGGTTCGCTATTCATGCCCGCAAAGAGGGGAATACAGTAACCTACGCCATAGATCATTTTGCGGGCGACAGACACGTGGACAGCATGAAGCTCACCTGGAATCTCTCCACGGCTGAGTCACAGGCCGTAGTAACTGAACGCTACACGACCACGGAGTATGTTGCCGCCATCAGGGATGGCAGCGTCCAGGTGCGGCAAGCTGATCCGTCGTCGTACGGCAGGAATCAGGAGCTGGTGGCATATTATCGACAGTGACGTGATGATAGCCATCCCGGAACTGTGGCGTTGGCAAACCGTACACGGTACTGAAAGAGCCCGTCAGAATTGTATCTGGCGGGCTCTTCAACGTTCAGCAAAACAGCAAGGGTCTTACTTCTCCTGTTTTGACAGATTGACATAGGCATTACTGCGCATTTCGGCAAAGGTGAGGTGTTCGAGCATGGCATCCCGAGCCCTTTCGGAGTCACGGTCACGAATAGCACTGAATATCGCCGTATGATGTGCCAACAGGGTTCTGTGGTCCTCATCGGTAAGATAGACCGCCCGCCAGACTCCACGCTGGAATTCCTTCATGGCATCGAATATGGTCTGCATCAGGTGGAGCCAGACCACATTATGGGTCGCCCGGGCAATAATGATATGGAAATTGGCGTCCAGGTCCTCGGATGATGCCAGACCATTCAGGTTCTTCTCCATACTTGCGACAATCGCTTCAAGCTTTCGCACATCCTCGGGAAGAGCCCGCTGGGCTGCATAGTAGGCTGTCCAGGCCTCCATCCCCTTGCGAACCTCGATGACATCGAGGGCCCGCTCGCTCTCGACTTTTATCAACTCTGAAAGGGGCGGTCCGGCGGACAACTCTACCAGCGACTTCACAACGGTGCCGCCACCCTGATACGACTCCACCAGGCCAGCTGCTGACAGCATGTTGAGTGCTTCCCGAACTGAGGGGCGGGAAACGCCAAACATCTCGGCCAGCTCGCGCTCGGGAGGGAGCTTGTCGCCCGGCGTAAACTCTCCGGCAAGAATTGAGGACCTGATCTGCTCGGCTATCTGGGCAGAGATCTTTTTGGGTCTGATCGGTTTGAAGTTCATGAAAGTTCCGGGTTGATATGGGGTGCAGTACGCATAATCGGTATTGAATACACCATATCCCCCGGCAAGGCAACCGGATTAATCACCGTTCACCCGCAAGGCTCCGCGCCAGAACCTCTGTCAGATGCATGACCCTTATCGGAGACACCTCTTCCGACAAGGCCTTCTTGAGCTGCAGGAGACATCCGGGATTTGAGGTAACCAGGACCTCGGCCCCGGTGGCCTTGATGTTTTCCACTTTACGCCGCAAAACCCGGTCGGACATTTCGGGCTTCTCGATGTTGTAGGTTCCGGCACTGCCGCAGCAGGCATCTGCCTCGGCAAGCTCCCGAAAGTCCAGATCCGGCACCATCTTGAGAAGCTGCCGGGGCTCCATGCGTATTCCCTGGCAGTGGGCGATGTGACAGGGGTCATGATAGGTGACTTTCAATGGCAGGGGCTGGAGTTTACCCTTTAGATCATCGACATGGAGAGCGAGGAGTTGGGAGATGTCCCGAACCTTGCCACTGAAGGCCGCAGCCCCATCGTCACCCTCAAGGTGATGGCCATACTTCTTCAGTTCGGAGCCGCAGCCACCGCAGTCGGTGACGATGAAATCCACATCATGCCGACTGAAGAGGTCCACATTGAAGCGCGCAGCATCCAGAAGGCCCTGACGGTCGGCAGCCAGGACATTGGGCGCGCCGCAGCATTTCTGGTCCTTTGGCGTGACGACGCGGTAGCCGAGCTCCGAAAGAAGCCGGACCGTTGCACGGCTCGCCTCGGAAAACACAAGACTCATGACACACCCCAGGAAGAAACCAACGGTCCCCCGTTCGGCGCCTGCTGCCGGCGTTACCTCATGGATGGCCTGACGGAGAGGCTGCCCCGGAAGCTCCGGCAGAAGCCCCTCCATCCGCTCAAGGGGCTTGGGAAACATCTTGAGCATGCCGAGCTTGCGGACCACCTTCTGGAGCCCGGTCTGTTGGTAGACACGCATCGGTTTGATCGCGGCCTCAAGCCGGTCGGGATGCGGCAGAAGCTTCCGAAGGATCAACTCCTCCATAAAGGAAAGCTCTTTCCCGTCTTTCTGCTCGCACTTGAACTCGGCCACCATCTCTCCGGCGTTGACCCCGCAGGGACAGGCCGAGGCACAGGCCTGACAGTCAAGACAGAGGGAGAGGTATTCCAGGAGGCGCTCACTTGCCTCAAGCTCACCTTCCGACAGCTTCCGCATGAGGGCCACCCTGCCCCGCGGAGAAGCGGTTTCCAGGAAGGTCTCCTTGTAGGTGGGACAGTGGGAGAGACACATTCCACAGCGCATACAATTGATCAGCTTGACGTAGTCCATTTAGGCAACCTCATCAGAACACTTTCCCCGGATTCAGTATCCCCGCTGGGTCGAAGGCCTGCTTGATCCCCCGCATGACCCTGATCCCCGACTCGCCCACCAGGCGCGGGAGGTACTTCTTCTTGGCGATCCCCACGCCGTGCTCGCCGGTGATGGTCCCCCCCATGGCGATGGCGGCGTCGAATATCTCCTCGAACGCCTTGTGCGCCCGGGCGATCTCGTCCTTGTCCCGTTCATCGGTTAGGCAGGTGGGATGAAGGTTGCCGTCGCCGGCATGGCCGAACGTGCCGATGGTGAGGTTGTACTTTCTGGCGGTTTCCTGAATGAGCTTGACCATCGGCGCGATGCAGCTGCGGGGGACGGTGGCGTCCTCCAGGATGGTGGTCGGCTTCATCCGCGCCAAGGATGACAAGGCAACACGGCGTGCGGTGGCGAGCTTGAGGGCTTCGTCTGCGGTGGCCGCCGTCTGGAACGACGAGCAGCGGTGCCGTTCGCAGACCTGCCGGACAGCAGCAGCTTCCTCCTCCACCACTGCCGGGTGGCCGTCAACCTCTATCAGCAGGACGGCATCCACATCCAGGGGAAGCCCCACGCGGGCATACTCCTCGATGCACTTGATGGTCACCCGGTCCATGAACTCCAGGGTGGCGGGAATGACCCGGGCGGCGATGATATGGGACACGGCAAGGGCCGCCTGCTCCAGTTCCGGAAAGTGGACGAGCATCGTCTTCTTGGCCTGGGGCTTGGGGATCAGCTTCACGGTAATCTCGGAGAAGATGCCGAGGGTCCCCTCGGAGGAGACGAGAAGCTGGTTCAGGTTGTAGCCGGCCACGTCCTTCACCGCCTTGCCGCCGGTCGTGAGGAGGCTTCCGTCGGGGAGAACCGTGTGGAGCCCCATCACGTAATCGGCGGTGACGCCGTACTTGAGCCCTCTTAGCCCCCCCGAGTTCTCCGCCACGTTCCCCCCCATGGTGGAAATGTTCATGCTGCCGGGGTCAGGCGGATAGAAGAGCCCCTTCGCCTCCACCGCCCTGTGGACTGCGCTTGTCACCACACCCGGCTCCACCGTGGCGGTCAGGTTCTCCTCGTCGATCTCGATGATCCGGTTCAGTCGACTCGTCTGGATAACGATGCTGTGGGCATCACCCAGGGAGCCGCCGGAGAGGTTCGTCCCCGACCCGCGGGCGGTGACGGGAACACCGGCGTTGTGGCAGAGTGTCAGAATCCGGCAGATATCCTCCTCTGAGGCGGGAAGCACCACAGCGCCGGGGCGGTTCTCCAGCTCAGGCGTGGAATCGTAGCCATAGCAGACCAGGCTCTCCCGGTCGGTAAGGGTATGTTCAGGGCCGACGATGGCGGTCAGTTCTTTGATGAAACTCTCTTTCATTGAAGTGTCTCCTTGAGGGGCGACCAGGCGGGCCGCTCCTGTCGATTGGAGCTTCCCTACGGAATCATCCATTGAAGGTAATACGCCTGGAGGTAGACGATTATCCCCACGAGCACAGTCAGGAAGATGGAGTGCTTCAGGGTGAAACGGAAGAGGGTTCCCTCCTCCCCCACCATGCCGGTGGCGGCGGTGGCGACGGCCAGGGACTGGGGAGAGATCATCTTGCCCATGACCCCTCCGCTCGTGTTGGCCGCGCCGGTGAGGATCGGGCTGATACCGAGTTGCTCCGCCGTCGCCTTCTGTAGACCGCCGAAGAGGACGTTGCTGGAAGTGTCGGAGCCGGTCAGGAAGACGCCGAGCCAGCCGAGGAACGGGGCGATGAAGGGAAACCAGTGGCCTGTCTTGGTGAAGACGAGACCGAGGCAGTTGGTCATGCCGGAGGCGTTCATGACATAGGCGAGTCCGAGCACCGACGCGACGGTAAGCGCCGGGTAGCGCATGTCATAGAGGGTTTTCCCGAGGATTCTGAAGGTGTCACCCATGCCCACACCGCAGATAAGCGCGGAAAGGAATGCGGCTATGAGAATGGCGGTGCCGGCGGCGGACATGAAGTTGAACTTGTACTTGGCGGCCACCTTGACCGGCAACTGGTCGGCCAGGGCCTTGTCGAGGGGCTTGAACTGGTCCTTGGCGACCACGCTGGTCTTCACCAGATCCTTGCAGAGCTTCTGGGTTTCAGTCATCTTCTTGGAGATGAGATCGCAGGCCTTGAGCCGCTCGTCGGTCAGGACGGTCCCCTTGCCCGCCAGCCCCTGCTCAATGGGAAGGAACTGGTCCTCCAGCCCCTTGAGCTCCTTCAGCTTCGCGGCCAGTTCCGCCTGCTTCGGATCGGCGGGGGAGAGAACGGCCAGCTGCTTGTCGATCTCCTCATTCACCTTGGCGATTTTTTTCAGGCCTTCCTCGGGCTTGGAGACCTTCTTGACGATCATGTTGTGGAGACCGTTGACCGTAATCTCAACGGTGCTTTTGTCAAGGGCGGTCTTGATGGAGGGAATCCCCCAGAGGAGAACCATGACGGTGAGGGCGAGGTAGGGAGCCCAGGCCCGGAAAACCTCGCCCGCCGAGTAATAGTGCTGTTCCTTGCCGGTGAACGCCTCCTCGTGGTCGAAGGTGTAGATTTCCTTCGGATGCCAGACGCGAAGCAGGAGCACCAGGGCGACTATCGATGCGAGAGAGGCGGTGACGTCCGGCAGATACGGCCCCAGATAGCTGGCAGTTGCCCACTGGGCAAGGGCGAAGGTGACGCCGCAGACGATGATGGCGGGAAGGATCTCGATGGTCTTTTTCCACCCGACCATAATCATGATGACGTAAAACGGTATAATAACGGAGATGAACGGCAACTGGCGGCCGACCATGGTGGAGAGCTTCATCATGCCGGCATCGTCGTACCCCATGACCCCTGCCAGGGCCACCACCGGGATACCGATGGCGCCGAAGGCGACCGGAGCGGTATTGGCTACCAGACAGACGCCGGCGGCATAGAGGGGGCGGAAGCCGAGTCCCGCCAGGGTCGCCCCCGCGATGGCTACCGGCGTACCGAAACCGGCCGCCCCTTCGATGAAGGCCCCAAAGCAGAAGGCGATGAGCAGGGCCTGGAGCCGCCGGTCACCGGTTACTCCGGCAAGTGAGGCGCGGATGATCTCGAACTGCCCACCCTTGACGGTGATATTATAGAGAAATAGCGTGGTGATGACGATGTAGAAAACCGGGAAAAGACCGAAGGCAGCCCCCTGCAGGGTTGCCAGACCGGCAAGCTTGGCCGGCATGCCCCAGACCCAGATGGCAATGACAATGGCCGAGCCGACGGCAAGGACACCGGCCTTGTACGCTTTCATTTTGAGAAGGGCAAGACAGAGGAAGATGACGATGAGGGGTACTGCTGCGACTAGGGCCGAAAGCCCGAGGCTACCTGCTACGGGGGTGTAGGTCTGGATCCACGGCATGGGACTCTCCTTTCGTTGTTTATATCAAAATCAAATGCGGTTTTGCTTGTTTGTCTTACCAATTATCAAATTGCCTTGATCGTGTCAACACGATTTTGACTATGGGTGTAAAATACTATTGACACGGACTTTTACGCTGCATTATTCTTAGAACAGAAGTTGGTATTACAATTTAGAAGGAGGCATCATGGTCGGGCAGTTCGCAACAGCCGCAGAAGCGGTCGGCGCCACGGTAAAACGATTTACCACCCTGAGTGAGGCCATCACATCCCTGCGGGAGCTTGTGTCAGGGCGTTCAGTGGCGGCATCATCTCTCCCTGACTCGGTCCACAGCCTCATTGCCCCTCTCCACTTCGCCTCGCGCAATATGCTTGATCAGGCCGAAGTCGGCATCAGCTTCGCCCAGGCAGGTATCGCGGCCACCGGCAGCGTACTTCTTGAGCTTTCCGCTCCGACAGAACGGAGCGCCACCGCCCTCCCCCCGGTCCACGTGGTTCTGCTCAGGGCTTCCACTATCGTCCCCAACCTCGCCGCCCTGCGCGACACGTTGCAGGCGGCACTCTCCGCAAACGGCGGCCGTTATCTATCGCTCATCACCGGGCCAAGCCGGACGGCTGACATCGAGCGGGTCCTCACCATCGGCGTACACGGCCCCAAGGAGCTTTACCTCCTGATCATCGAAGGAGAATGACATGGCACGGGATGTGATCAACCAGAAGATCAACGATGCGTTTCTGCGCAAGGCTCTCAAGAACTTTGCGGCGGCCTACCCGGTAGCCAGGGCCAAGGCCTTCGAGGGAATTGACTTTGAGGAGCTTCGCGGAAGGATTGCCGCGTTCAAGAAGGAGGGGCTTGGCCAGTTGCCGGAATTGGTGGAGGAATTTCGTGCCAGTGCGGAGCAGGCTGGTGCCACGGTGCACCTCTGCACCACCCCCGAGGATGCCAACCGGACCATCCTCGACATCATCCGCAGCAAGGGTGCCGATTTCCTCGTCAAGTCCAAGGCCATGACCTCCGAGGAAATCGAGCTGAACCATTACCTGGAAAAGCATGACATCCGGTGCCTCGAAACCGACCTGGGGGAATGGATCATCCAGCTGGCCGGCGAGCGCCCTTCGCACATGGTGATGCCAGCCATCCACAAGAACCGCGAGGATGTGGCCGAGCTTTTTTCGCGAGAGACGGGCAAGGAGTGCCCGCCGGACATCCCCTACCTCGTGCAGGTGGCCCGGGAAACACTGCGGAGCGGATTTCTGACCGGTCAGGTGGGACTTTCGGGGGCCAACGTGGCCATTGCCGACTCGGGCGCCATCGGCATCATCACCAACGAGGGGAACGGCCGGCTTGTCACCACCCTGCCCCAAACCCATATCGCCCTCATCGGGGTCGAAAAGATCGTTCCGTCCCTGGCCGAGGCCCTCGATGTCATCGAAATCCTTCCCAAGAACGCCACCGGCCAGAAGATTACCTCCTATGTCTCGTTCATTAAGGGGCCGACCGGCGGAGAAGGGAGGGAACTCCACATCGTGCTCCTGGACAATGGGCGCCTCAAGCTCGCCGCCGACCCCGACTTCTCCGAAGCTCTCGCCTGCGTCAAGTGCGGAGCCTGCGCCAACGTCTGCCCCATCTACGAGATCGTCGGCGGCCATGTCTTCGGACACATCTACGTGGGGGGGATCGGTCTGGTGCTTACCCCCTTCTTCCATGGCTTCGACAAGGCGGAAGAAATCCTCAAGCTCTGCATCGGCTGCCGCAAGTGCAATGAGGTCTGCGCCGCGAAGATCGACATTGAAGGGCTGATCGTCGACCTTCGGGACAAGATTAAAAAACCGGTGGGACAGAAGTTCCTCTTCGGCACCCTAATGAAAAACCGGAAGCTCTTCCACACAGCCCTGAGAGCCGCCTACATCGCCCAGAAGCCTTTCCAGGGCAAAGGGGGACGTATACGCCACCTCCCGCTCATCCTGAATCGGGAAACCGCCAACCGCTCCCTCCCTCCCATTGCGGAGAAACCCTTCCGCGATCTGATCCTGGAACAATCCGAGTCCCGAGTCCCAAGTCCCCAACCACGAGAGAAAGTACTTTTCTACTCCGGCTGTCTCGCTGATTTCGTCTACCCGGAGATGTGCCAGGACACAGTTGAAAGCATGGAAGCCCTCGGCTACGAGGTATCCTTTCCCCAGAAGCAGACCTGCTGCGGCATCCCGGCCCGCTACTCGGGCGAGATGGAGGTTGCCCGCGACATGGCCCGAATCAATATGGAGGTACTCCTTGAGGAGGAAGCCGACTTCGTCGTCACCATCTGCCCCACCTGCACGATGTCAATCAAGCACGACTTCCCCAAGCTCCTCGCTGGAGAGCCTGCCTGGCGGGAGAAGGCTGAACTGCTTGCCTCAAAAACGTTCAACTTTTCTGAGCTTGCGGCACGAAAGGCAGGGACGGGAGATATTAGGATGGGAAGTGGTAACGGCGAAATGCAAACCGTCACCTACCACGATGCATGTCATCTGAAGCGTGGATGCGGTGTGCACGAGGAACCGAGGAAGGTCCTGAGGGAACTTGTGGGCGTTGAGATCGCCGAGATGACCGATTGTGACAAGTGCTGCGGCTTTGGCGGCTCCTACGCCATCAAATACCCGGAGATCTCCCAGGAAGTACTCAAGAACAAGATGGAGAATATCGCCGCCACCGGAGCAAAGACAGTGGCAGTGGACTGCCCCGGGTGCAAGCTCCAGGTTGAGGAGGGACTTGAGGCTGGTGGCACCGGCATCACCGTTGAGCACTCCGCCAGCCTGTTGGCACGGCGGCTGAAAAAGGGATGAACTGATTCACTCTTCCCTTTTTGTAGATAGTTTAACCCTTTAGACGGGGCCTTGCGGGGCCCCGTATTTTTTTCTAAATAATATCCGTCACCTGCCGATATGAAATAGTGAGTGAGAACATCAAGCGCATATCAGCGTACGCAATAGGGAGGAGAGCATGAAAAAGGTGTTGATTGTGGACGACAGCATTGCCGTGGCACGCCAACTGGACAAGATGCTTACCGACAGCGGCGAATTCCTCGTGGTTGGTCACGGCAAAAACGGTATGGAAGCCATCCGGATGCACCAGACGGAGCACCCTGACATCATCTGCATGGATATGAACATGCCGGGCATGGACGGATTGACAGCCCTTCGGACTCTTGTGGCCCTTGACAAGAACGTAAAGGTGGTTATGGTCACCTCCCTCGGTGGGGTCGGTGACAAGTTCACAGAGGCACTTCGACTCGGCGCCCGTACGGTCATCTCAAAACCGTTCGAGGCAGACAATGTCCTGAAGATACTACGCGAGATTTGAACGGCACCATTTCAAGCATTCCGACACACCATCTTCCCTAGGAGGACCAGATATGGCAGTCAAATTTTTCGGACAGTTTCTCGTTGAAAAAGGCGTAGTTTCGAGGGAAGTACTCCTTCAGGCCATAGAGTTGCAAGAATCGGTGAACTTGAGCTTTGGAGCGACGGCCCTTGCCCTCGGGCTGTTGACCGACTCTGACATAGAGAAAGTGCATAATGCCCAGCGCAGCGATGACCTCCGCTTCGGGGACATGGCAGTGAAGCTGGGGATTCTGACGAGCGACCAGATGATGCAGGTGCTGAGCCGTCAGAAAATCACCCACTTATACATTGGCGAAGCTCTCGTCAAAGTGGGAGGAATAGCGGCAGACAACCTGCCTACGTACCTTGACGAGTTCAAGGCCGACCAGGCGCAGTACGCCACCGACTCGGTCGCTATCCCCGGCGGGGTTCTCGACCCTAAAGTGTGGGAAATGGTTGTTGACCTCACCTACAAGATGCTGACCCGCGTTGCGCGTCTGGTCTTTAGACCCGAGCCCTGTGCCGTGGTCGAGCAACTGCCGGCCATGGACATTTACGCTGCCATGGATTTCCATGGAGACATCTCCGGCCGCTACCTCATGGGAGTCTCCTCAGCCACTCGCGCCAAGGTTGCCAAGGCTATCCTCAACGAGTCCAATGTGGATAACGAGCCGAAAGATGTTCTCGACGACACGGTTATGGAGTTCATAAACGTTGTCTGCGGCAACCTGGCAGCCAAGGCTGCGCAACTCGGCAAGTCCTTTGAGATCGCTCCGCCAGAGATCATCGAGTTGCGGGACGGCATTCCGGCTCCCGAGGGCCACATAGCCTTGTCATTTCCCGTCTGCCTGGGAGACGGCGACCGGGTCGAGATGGCCGTCTTCATCAAGGAATAGTTGACACTTCGCGGGATATTCCAAACGCAAAGAGGGGGAACGTCGCCTGACGTTCCCCCTCTTTGCGTCCAGTGCTAAGAACAGCTGCTTACTACTTCAACCGGTGGGCATACAGCGGAAAGCGCCCCATGAGGGCATTCACCCGCCCCTTGATCTCGGCGAGCTTCGCCTCGTTCTCCACGTTGGCAAGAGCTTCAGCGATAAAAGCAGCAACTTCGACCATCTCAGCCTCTTTGAGGCCGTGGCTCGTGGCTGCCGGCGTCCCCACGCGGAAGCCTGAGGTGACAAAAGGCGAACGGGTCTCAAACGGCACCGTATTCTTGTTGACCGTAATCCCTGCCTTGTCCAGGGCTTCCTCGGCCACCTTGCCGGTCAGATCGGTACCAGTCAGGTTCACAAGCATCAGGTGGTTGTCAGTGCCACCGGAAACAAGCCTGAAGCCACGCTTCTTCAACTCCTCTGCAAGAGCCTTCGCGTTTTTCACGATCTGCCCCTGATATTCCTTGAACTCGGGGGCAAGAGCCTCCTTGAAAGCCACTGCCTTGGCGGCAATCACGTGCATCAGGGGGCCGCCCTGGATTCCCGGGAATATATTAGAGTTAAGTGTCTTGGCAAACTCCTCGCGGCAAAGGATCATACCGCCGCGGGGCCCACGCAGGGTTTTGTGGGTGGTAGTAGTGACAAACTCGGCGTAAGGGACGGGGTTCGGGTGGAGTCCCGCGGCCACGAGACCGGCAATGTGGGCCATGTCCACCATGATAACGGCGCCCACCTTATCGGCGATGGCTCTGAAGGCGGCGAAGTCGAGGACCCGCGGATAGGCGCTGGCGCCCACTACGATCATCTTGGGCTTATGTTCGAGAGCCAACCGCTCCACCTCGTTAAAGTCGATGGTTTCATTCTCCGGTGAGACGCCATAGGGAATCACGTTGAAGAAGCGGCCAGAGAAATTCACCGGGCTGCCGTGGGTCAGGTGTCCACCGTGGGAGAGATTCATGCCGAGGATCGTGTCGCCCGGTTTGAGCGCCGCGAAATAGACCGCCATGTTGGCCTGGGAACCCGAGTGTGGCTGGACGTTGGCATGGTCTGCGCCGAAGAGCTCCTTTGCCCTCTCAATGGCCAGATTCTCCACCACGTCCACATGGTGACAGCCACCATAGTATCGCTTGCCGGGGTACCCTTCAGCGTACTTGTTTGTCAGGATCGACCCCTGAGCTTCCAGAACCGCCTCGGAGACGAAGTTCTCGGACGCAATAAGCTCAAGATTGTACTCCTGCCGCTCGGTTTCGTGGCGTATTGCCTCTGCCACTGCCGGATCAAAGGTTTCGAGAATTGACATCGTATACTCCTTTCAGAGAGAGAAAAGGAAAACGGGACCGCGGAGAGTCCCGTATCACTCAATTGATTCTATCAGTTCTAGATGCCCGATGGGGCTACTACTTCATGAGCTCACGCTCGAGGGCAGAAATCTTGTCAAGCCTCCCCTGGTGGCGGCCCCCTTCGAAAGAGGCATCAAGCCAGGCGCTAACCATTTCCCGTGCCGTTACTTCGTCGAGAACCCGCCCCCCAAGGACCAGGATGTTAGCGTTATTGTGCTCCTTGGACATTCGTGCCATGAATGAATCCGTGGCCAAGGCAGCCCTCACGTGGGGAAACTTGTTTGCCACGATCGACATCCCGATGCCGGTGCCACAGAAAAGAATCCCTTTTTCCGCCTCGCCAGTAGACACTTTCCTGGCCACCTTGATTCCGAAGTCGGGATAATCGACTGAATCACCATTATCCGTCCCGCAGTCCTCTATGGCCATGCCACGCTCGTCGAGGAGCTTTTTGATCGCTTCCTTCAGCTCCAGCCCGCCATGGTCGCTTCCGACAACTATCACCGCAGCCCCCTTAAACCTTTTTGAAGAGGAGCGTGGCGTTGGTTCCGCCGAAACCGAAGTTATTGCTCATGGCGTAGGTAATTCCAGCATCACGGGCAGTGTTCGGAACGTAGTCGAGATCGCACTCGGGATCCGGCTCCAGGTAGTTGATAGTCGGCGGAACCACGCCCCTGTCCATGGCCATGAGAGTGAAAACCGCCTCAACGCCGCCGGCTGCACCAAGAAGATGACCGGTCATCGACTTAGTGGATGAAACCATCAGCTTCTTCGCATGGTCACCGAATACACGCTTGATGGCAAGGGTCTCAAAGTAGTCGTTGAAGGGGGTCGAAGTGCCGTGGGCGTTTATGTAGTCGACCTCTTCCGGCCTGACGCCAGCATTATTGAGAGCCATCTTGATACAGCGGGCTGCCCCCTCTCCTTCTGGAGCCGGCGCGGTCAAATGGTAGGCGTCGCCAGTGAGCCCATAGCCGACCACCTCAGCATAGATCTTGGCACCACGCTTTTTCGCCGCTTCATATTCCTCAAGGACGACAATGCCGGCACCCTCGGCAAGGACAAATCCGTCGCGATTCTTCTCAAAGGGGCGAGAGGCTGCGGTGGGATCATCATTACGGGTCGAGAGTGCTTTCATCACCGCGAAACCGCCAATGCCGAGCGGAGTCACCGTCGATTCGGTACCGCCGGCGATCATGGCATCGGCATCGCCACGCTTGATCATGTGGTAGGCATCACCGATGGAATGGGTGCCAGTGGCACAGGCGGAAACGGAAGATAGATTCGGTCCCTTGGCGCCGTACTTGATGGAGATATGCCCCGGGGCCAGGTTGATGATCAGCATCGGAATGAAGAAGGGCGAAATCTTCTTGTAGCCCCCTTCCAGCATAGCCGAGTGATACCTTTCGATGGTCGGCAGACCGCCAAGGCCGGCACCAACAAGCACCCCTACCCGCTCGGCGTTCTCCTCGGTGATCTGAAGCCCCGAGTCCTCCATGGCGAAGTGGGCCGCAGCAATCGAGTACTGGATAAAGAGGTCCATCTTCTTGACCTCTTTCTTGTCGATGAACTGCTCGGCGTCGAAATCCTTCACCTCGCCGGCTATCCTGACCGGCAGGTCGGAGGCGTCAAAGCGGCTTATCAGACCGAGTCCGGACGTGCCCGAGACGAGCGCTTCCCAGTTCTTGCTGTTGCCGGTCCCCAAGGGAGAAACGGCGCCGACTCCCGTCACCACAACTCTTCTCATAGATGCGTGCTCCCGATGTCAGAATATCTGGAATAAAAATGGATGCGGCGGCATGAAGCCGCCCACTGTGAAAAAAGGGGAAGGTTCTCCCTTCCCCTTCGCTTGACAGGTCTGTTAGGTGTGCTCGGTAATGTAGTCGATTGCGTCCTGGACGGACTGGATCTTCTCGGCGTCCTCGTCAGAGATCTCGATATCGAACTCTTCCTCGAGGGCCATCACGAGCTCAACGGTGTCAAGAGAATCGGCGCCCAGATCGTCCATGAACGAAGCCTCGTTCGTGACCTGCGCCTCGTCGACGCCGAGCTGCTCGGCAACGATCTCTTTCACCCTTTTGTCTATCGATGACATGCTGTTCACCTCCGTTTGGTTTTAACCCTGTTCAGGTTTTCGGTTAAATTTTCTAGCTACATACCATGAAACCATCAAATTGCAAAAGATAATTTTTTTACATGTACATCCCGCCATTGACCGACAGAACATGGCCTGTGACATAACTGCCCATGTCGGAAACGAGGAAATAGACCGCATTTGCTACATCATCGGGAGAGCCCAGGCGCTCAAGGGGAATCTGCTGGAGAAGGCCCTCACGGACCTTTTCGGAGAGAGCCGACGTCATGTCAGTCTCGATGAAGCCTGGAGTAACAGCGTTGACGGTTATCCCACGCTTGGCAAGTTCCCGAGCCACCGACTTGGTAAGTCCAATCATGCCTGCCTTGCTGGCACAGTAGTTTGCCTGCCCCGCGTTACCCATTTCACCCACCACTGAGCTGATGTTCACGATTCTGCCGCTGCGGGCCTTGGTCATGAGCTTGGCCGCCTCACGCGAGCAGATGAACGCCCCTTTGAGGTTCACATCCATGACAGCATCCCAGTCCGCGTCCTTCATCCGCAACAGAAGGCCGTCACGGGTAATACCGGCATTGTTGACAAGAATATCAACTTTACCGAAGGACTCCGTAACCCTGGCAAACAGTGTTTCAACGGCAGCAGCATCGGCAACATCTACCGCAAGTGCCAGCGTCCTGCGACCGCGTGCTTCAATCTCCGCAGCGGTCTGCTGGGCACTGTCCAGGGTGGTGGCTGTAACCACCACATCAGCTCCCTCGCTGGCAAGCTTGAGGGCAACAGCCCTGCCTATTCCACGCGAAGCACCGGTTACGATGGCAACCTTTCCTGCAAGACTCATGGTTTCTCCTTTATCCTAGCGCCTTTATGCCGGCAGAATCTTCCACGTTCTTAGCAAGGGCCTCTTTCTCGATCCGCTTAACAAGACCGGAGAGGACCTTGCCTGGCCCCAGCTCGACGAACTCCGTCACGCCAAGGGCCACCATCTCGCGGACCGATGCATCCCACAGAACCGGAGCACTTACCTGTTTAACCAAGAGTTCCTTTACCCTTCCAGCGTCACTGTTTGACTTTGCCTCCACGTTGGTCACAACCGGTGCCTGGAAGCTGTCGACAGCGATGGAGGCAAGCACGTCTGCCAATCGTTCACCGGCAGGCACCATGAGACTTGAATGGAAAGGGGCGCTCACGGGCAAAAGCATCGCTTTTCGATACCCCTTAGCCTTGGCAATCTCTATGGCACGGTTTACTGCACCCGTGTGGCCGGCAATGACGATCTGTCCAGGTGAATTGAAGTTTGCGGGAGAAACCACTTCCCCCTGCGCCGCTTCGGCACAAATAGCTGCAAGGACATCTGGCTCGATGCTCAGCATGGCGGCCATGGCGCCCACACCGACCGGGACAGCATCCTGCATAAAGGTCCCGCGGGCACGAACCGTACGGACTGCATCGGCGAACTGAAGAGCTCCGGAAGCCACAAGGGCTGAGTATTCGCCGAGGGAATGGCCAGCCATATAATCAGCAGTGAGGCCAGTCTCCGCCTGGAGAACCCGAAACACGGCAACGCTCGCTGTCAGAATGGCCGGCTGGGTATTCGCTGTCAGCTTGAGCTGGTCCTCCGGTCCATCGAAGCAGAGGCGGGAAAGTTTACTCCCAAGAGCTTCATCAGCTTCTTCGAAAACCTGCCGGGCGATGGCGAAGTTGTCAAAAAGATCCTTGCCCATGCCGGGATACTGCGAACCCTGACCAGGGAAAATAAACGCTCGTTTATTCATGACAGTTCCTTGTACGGGAGAAATTACCAGCGCAGCAGTGCAGATCCCCAGGTTAGCCCGCCACCAAAGGCATCGAAAAGGACTATGTCGTTCTCTTTTATTCTGCCTGCCCGGTTTGCTTCGTCGAGGGCAAGAGGTATGGAGGCAGCCGACGTGTTCCCGAAACGATCGAGATTCACATAAACGCGATCACCATCAAGTCCGAGCCGTTTGCCAATCGCGTCAATGATCCGGCGGTTCGCTTGGTGTGGAATGAATATGTCAATATCAGCGGGGGTAAAGCCATTTTTCTCAAGTGCCTCAAGAGCCGCATCTTCCATGGCACGTACCGCGAGCTTGAAAACTTCGTTTCCTTGCATCATGAGAAATATCTTGCGTTCGTCAAGTGTCTTCTGGACAGAAGGATTCCTGTTGCCACAACCGGGCTGGTAGAGAAGCTCCCAGTAGGACCCGTCGCTATGCAGATGAGTAGAAAGTATCCCTCGTTCACCCCCATCCGCTTCCAGAACCACTGCGCCTGCTCCGTCTCCGAAAAGCAGACAGGTATTGCGATCTGTCCAGTCGATGATGCGGCTGAGGACCTCCGCACCGATGACAAGCACCTTGCGGGCTGAACCGCTCCTGATAGCGTTATCGGCTAGAGAGAGGCCGTACACAAAACCCGAGCAGGCGGCTGAAACGTCGAAAGCTGCTGCCTTGAGCGCCCCGAGGTTGCTTTGAACAATGCAGGCAGTTGCAGGAAAGGGGAAATCTGTTGTGATGGTAGCAAGAATTATGAGATCCAGCTCGTCTGGAGAAACTCCCGCCATCTCCAAAGCTCGCTGCGCCGCCTGTGTAGCGAAGGTGGATGTGTACTCTCCCTCGGCAGCGATGCGGCGTTCCTTGATGCCTGTCCTGGTGGTGATCCACTCATCGGTGGTATCGACCAACTTTTCCAGGTCATAGTTGGAGAGAACCCTGTCCGGTACAGCGGAACCTGTGCCAGTAATTCGAGCTCTAGTCATCCTCTACCATCTCCTAGCCGGCAACCACATCCTTCTGTGGATCTCGCTGTTGCATGTAGGCGGTAAATTCGGTCTCCAGTTTTTCGGCAAGCCTCTGGTTGACCCCCTTGCGCGCGTACTCATGGGCAAAATGAATCGCATTCTTGATGGCCTTCACATTTGAACCACCGTGACAAATCATGGCGACACCGTTGATGCCCAGAAGCGGTGCCCCTCCGTATTCGGCATAATCAACTTTCTTGGCAAAATTCTTAAAGGCCTTGCGGGCAAACAGATAGCCGACCTTGGAGATGAAGCTGCTCTTGATCTCCGCCTTGAGCATCTTACCAACAGCCTCGGCGAGCCCTTCAGATAGCTTCAGAACCACATTGCCAACAAAGCCATCGCAGACGACTACGTCAACCATGCCGTTGAAGATATCACGCCCCTCGACGTATCCAACATAGTCAAAGGTTATATTCTTCAGTATGGCGTTGGTCTCACGGGTCAGCTCGTTCCCTTTGCTGTCCTCCTCGCCATTGGAAAGGAGTCCGATGCGTGGCTGCTCCACATCCATTACATGGCGCGCATACACCTCACCCATAATAGAGAACTGGACGAGGTGGATCGGCTTGCAGTCCACATTTCCGCCGACATCAAGGACAAGGGTCTTGCTGCGCAACGTCGGAAATATCTGAGCGATAGCCGGCCGATCGATCCCCTTGAGCCGCTTGAGGACGAACATACCGGCAGCCATGGTCGCACCTGAGTTGCCGGCACTGACAACCGCATCAGCACTGCCGTTCTTGACCAGGTCGAACGCTACACGAATGGAGGAGTCTTTTTTTCGCCGGACGGCGTCGGATGCGGCATCGTGCATTCCAACCACTTCACTGGCGTGATGAATGACAATGTCGAGACCTTGAGTGTTATGCTTTGCCAACTCCTGGTTGAGCCGCTCAGTGTCCCCGACAAGGGTAACGGGAATGCCAAATTCACGCGCAGCGACAACAGCCCCTTCTACCTCAACGGCAGGTGCGTTATCACCTCCCATCGCGTCGACCACAACTCTCATGGTACTCCTGGACAATGGAAAGTCAGGCATTTCCGGGAAAGGAACTAAACTTCCTCAGTCTTGATAACTTCTTTTCCCTTGTAAGTGCCACAGGAGCCACAGGCACGATGGGGAAGCTTCGGCGCCTTGCACTGAGGGCAGACCGCGACTGCAGGAGGGGTAAGGAAATCGTGAGCCCTTCTCATGTTTTTGCGGGACTTGGACGTTTTTTTCTTGGGTACAGCCATGGCATTTCTCCTTTTACGAGTCTACTCTAAAATTCTTAAGAGCGCTAAATTTGAGATTGAACACACTCCGCTCACACTCACAATCGACCTCATTGAGGTCAACGCCGCAGCTCGGGCAAAGTCCTTTACATTCATCGTTGCAGAGTGGTTTGAGCGGCAACTCCATAATCACCTGTTCGGCAACCTCAGAACTGAAGTCGATTTCGTTGCCGACATAAGAGACGGAAACCAGATCTTCCTCGGCCAACTCCAACTCTTCTTCTTCTACACCCAATCGATTGGCCTCGGTGTAGAAGATTGTGAATACCAAATCAAGGTCACTGTCAAAGCTTGTCAGGCAGCGGGAGCAATTCACTCGAATCTTAGACGTCACACTTCCACTGACCCGAAGGTGATCATACTCCTTGCAGGCTTTGAGCTCGATGGAAAGCGGAGCGAGAAATACACATCCACCTGCCTTCTGAATTTCGACCAGTGAAGGGAATACATCGAAGGGCTCCTCAAACGACAGGAGCTTCGGCTTTTCCGTTATGTCATCAACTTTTATCTTCATTAACACCTGGCGATTCATTCGAAGCCTGCAAGTATATAGAACGACCCTCGATTGTCAAGAAAAATGAATACCAAAATGACCGTCTATCCGGACAACTCGGCTATAAACTGTATGAACTGAGTAACTCCAGCACCTGGAGCAAGAAGAAACCAATGGAACACGACAAAAGGATCACGGCGGATTTTCGTCTCAAATGGTAATCGTCTCGCTTGGACGGAGTGGAGTGGACTCCTGGTGAATGAACGAAGAAAATAAGAGCACCGCAAATACGAAAGTCAAAGCTCCAA
Organism: Desulfuromonadales bacterium; assembly: GCA_003712145.1. Taxonomy (GTDB): domain Bacteria; phylum Desulfobacterota; class Desulfuromonadia; order Geobacterales; family Geobacteraceae; genus Geobacter. Next base: position 24,160 of record RHLS01000008.1, read on the forward strand.
GAATGATCAGACGGGGCGCAAGCCTCTTATCCACATAAATACTGCCGGCGGAACCGCGAAGAAGGCCGACAGTCGTAATCATGACACCCAAACTACCCACAATCCCACCAGAGAAAAGGCCATCATGAACGAGCCGCTCCTCTACGGAGGGCTGAATGGAGAAAATCTGCGCCAGAACGCCGCGGAGAACGGTGGCAGCAGTTATGACCACCACCGCTACAATGATGCTGTAAATGCCCAAACGGACCGTGTGCCTCTGCATTTCACTCACTGCACCAACTCACGTCACCGACCCCGCGACGGAGAACCTGTGGGTAATCTCCTATGAGGCTCACCACGGAACTGACATCAGCAGAGAGAATCCCGCCGTCAACGATGATATCAAGCTGTTTGCCCATGGCATGGTCCACCAGGTATGGATCGCCAATAGGATCTTCACCGGAAATGTTGGCGCTCGTAGTAACGATGGGGTGACCAAGTTCCTTAACGAGAGAAAGACATATCCTGTTGTCGGGAATCCTGATCCCAACGGTCTTCTGCTTTGTCACAAGAAGATCGGGAACGACACTGGTGGCATCGAGGACAAAAGTGTAGGGTCCGGGCAGGAAGCGCTTGAGAATCTTGTACGCGTAGTTGCTCACCTTTGCGTAGCGTGCCACCTCAGAAAGGTCCGAACAGATGAAGGAGAAGGGTTTTTTCTTCTCCCGCTGTTTGAGAAGGTAGATCCTCTCGACCCCTCTCTTGCTGAAGATACTGCACCCGATCCCGTAGGTGGTGTCGGTCGGATAGGCGATTATGCTGCCTGCCTTTAAAGCCTCCACCACCTGGCCGATAAGCCGCGACTGGGGATTTTGGGGATTTACGGCAAGAAGCATGGAGCTACTCCGGAGGGTTGAGGGAAACGAGATCCCTATGGACAAAGAACCCATTTTTCTGGATCAGGGTATCGTCAAACCAGATTTCGCCGTCGCCGAGCAAGAGTTTTACCATATCCCAGTGCACTGCCGAGCGGTTGCCGTTATCGCACTCGTCGTAGCACTGTCCAGGTGTAAAGTGAATGGAACCGAAGATTTTTTCGTCAAAGAGGATGTTTCTCATCGGCTCCCGGATATTCGGGTTAACGCCGATTGCGAACTCACCTATGAAACGCGCTCCTTCGTCGGTATCGAGAATCCGATTCAGGGCATCGTCCATACCGGGTGCTGTTGCCTTGACGATCCGCCCCTTCTCGAACTGGAGGCGGATATTGTTGAACTCTTTACCCTGATAGAGGGTCGGGCAGTTATAGGTTATGTATCCCTCTACCGAATCACGGACCGGCGCAGTAAAGACCTCGCCGTCAGGGATATTGAAACGGCCGTCGCACTTAATGCCGTCAAGCCCCTTGATACTGAAGGTAAGGTCGGTATCGGATGCTCTGATCCGAACTTTATCAGCTCTGTCCATGAGACGCTTGAGCTTTTCCTGCTTCCGTGATTCGACTGACCAATCTATGCAGCAGGCAGAGAAGAGGTACGTCTCGTACTCCTCCAGGCTCATCTTTGCTTCCTGCGCAGCGCCATGGGTCGGATAGCGTGTGATGACCCAGCGGGTGTTCTTAACACGCCAGTCAATGATCGGACGTATCGTCTTCGACCATGCGATCATGTTCGCCTGATTTGCCTTGGCCATGACCATGGAGTTCTCAGATGCGGAAATGGCGATGTAGACCGAAACATCCTTCATGAAGTCAAGCTTGTGCTGGGGGAAGTACGAAACCTGTGACTTTGAAGCGGAATTGTAGAAATGCCGGTCAATCTCGGGAAGCTGAAAAGTGTATTCGACGTAACGGGCTCCCCTGCTAAGGCAGAGAGCGTACAACTCCTTAACAAGAGGGGCGCACTCGATACCGGAGGCACTTATCAGCACCACGTCACCCTTCCGTACCCGGGTAGAATACGTAACAAGGACATCGGCTAGCTGGCGTATGCGTGGGTCGTTCATGGGTTAAATCCCTTTCTTATCTTCCGGTGTGGCCAAATCCCCCCTCGCCCCTAACCGTCTCGTCCAGCTGAGCCACTTCAACGAGATCCGCACGCACGAAAGGGGCAAACACTATCTGGGCAATCCTCTCGCCACGCCGCACCACGAACGATTCGCAGCCATGATTGATGAGAATTACACCTATTTCACCCCGATAGTCGGGGTCTATGGTTCCAGGAGAGTTGACAAGAGCAATGCCATGCTTGAGCGCAAGACCGCTGCGAGGCCTCACCTGAGCCTCGTAACCATCCGGCAGGGCTATGGCAATGCCGGTCGGGACGAGTCTGCGCTCTCCGGGCGCGAGCACAAAATCTTCATCCAGATCAGCGCACAGGTCCATACCCGCTGCATGGGACGTCATGTAACGGGGCAGTGGATGCCGCGCGCCAGGACGTACCCGCCGTATTCTCACCACACACTGTTCCAAGGGATTCCTACAAAACAAAACGCGAGAGTGTGGAAACCTCGGCGGGCACCTTGCCGGTCAGCGCGAGGGTCACATATGACTCGTTGAAGAGATCTCCAGCCAATTCTAGAATTCCACCGGGGGTCACCGCGTCGAAACCGTCGGTTAACTCGGCAATCGGAAGATAGCGACCAAAATAGACTTCATTTTTAGCGAGCTTGGTCATGCGGTTGTCGGAGCTTTCCAATGAAAGAAGGATATTTCCCTTGATCTGCTCCCTGGCTGCACTAAGTTCAGCCGTCGTCACCTCTTCTGATTTGAGGCGGCCAAGCTCTGCGATGGTGATCTCGACAACCTCCCCGAGCTTCTCGGGACTTGTGCCGGCATAAATCACGAGAGAACCGGCATCAGTATGGGAAACCACATAAGAGTATACCGAATATGCAAGTCCCAGCCGTTCGCGAACTTCCTGAAAGAGTCGCGAACTCATGCTCCCACCCAGGAGAGTATTCATCAGGTAAATCTCAAAGCGTCGGGGATGACTGTGTGGAAGAGCCTTGGTGCCAAGACAGATATGGAGTTGCTCCAATTCCTTCTCGACCACCTCTACCTTTCGGCCGTATTGGGGAAGATGGCAGAAGTCTCGACCCGTACCCCCCGGCACTTGACTGAAGAGACCACCGAGGAGTTTCAGAAGTTCATCGTGACGAACATTGCCCGCCACGGCAATGATAATATCCTCAGAACGGTACATTGCATCGCGGTGAGCCATGATTGCATTGCGGGAAAGGCTTCCAATGCTCTCGGCAGTGCCGAGAATCGACATGCCAAGAGGATGGCCCTGCCAGAAACTGCGGTGAAAGAGATCGTGAACGTAATCATCGGGCGTATCCTCCAGCATGCTGATCTCCTGGAGGACCACCTTGCGTTCCTTCTCTATCTCATCGGTATCAAAGGTTGAGTTGAGAAAAATATCGGCCAGAAGATCAATGGCCTGGGGAAGATTCCTGTCGAGGACCTTGGCATAGTAGCAGACGTACTCTCGGCTTGTAAACGCGTTCAGTACGCCTCCAACCGAGTCGATCTCCCGGGCAATATCAAGGGCAGAGCGTCTCCTGGTCCCTTTGAAGAGAAGATGCTCGATGAAATGGGCGACACCATTATGCTCCCGCCGTTCATGGCGGGAGCCATTGGTGACCCAGATCCCTATGGAGACCGAGTGGACGTGAGGCATATACTCGGATATGACCCGCACGCCGTTGTCGAAGATCGTTTTGCTGACCATGGATAAAACTATACCGCGTAAAGTGAAGTTTACCAGCAGTTCGTTCCGCCGGACCTACTCGGGGAGGACTGCCCCCAGCGCTTCCTTGCGTGACAGCTTTATCTTGCCCTGCTTATCAATGCCGATGCACTTGACAAGGACCTTGTCACCCTCCTTGAGGACATCGGTAACGTTCTTTACCCGCTCTGTGTCCAGTTCGGAGATGTGAACGAGGCCGTCGGTCCCCGGGAAAATCTCCACAAAAGCACCGAAATCCATGACCTTCCGGACAGTGCCCATGTAGAGTTTACCCTCTTCCGCCTCGGCAGTAAGGTCCCGGATCATCTTGATGGCCTTGTCGCAGGCTTCTTTATTGGTGCTGGCGATATTGATCTTGCCGGTATCCTCGATATCGATGGAAACACCGGTGGCCTCAGTAATTCCTCTGACGTTCTTGCCGCCAGCGCCAATGACGTCGCGAATCTTGTCTGTCTTAACCCAGATGGTGGTGATGCGCGGGGCGTACGGAGAAAGGTCGGAGCGCGGAACAGTGAGTGCATCGGCCATCTTGCCGAGAATATGAAGCCGCCCGTCTTTAGCCTGGTCAAGGGCGTTGCCCATGATCTCGCGAGTCACGCCAGTGATCTTGATGTCCATCTGGATGGCAGTGACCCCCTTCGCGGTGCCGGCCACTTTGAAGTCCATGTCGCCCAGGTGGTCTTCGTCGCCAAGGATATCAGAGAGGATGGCAACATCGTCTCCCTCCTTGATGAGTCCCATGGCGATGCCGGCAACGGGCGCCGTGATAGGAACGCCGGCGTCCATCATGGAGAGAGCGCCACCACAAACCGAGGCCATGGAAGAGGAGCCATTGCTTTCCAGGATGTCCGACACGATTCGAATGGTGTAAGGAAAATCGTCGTGCTTGGGCAGAACCCGTTCAAGGGCACGCTCGGCCAGATAGCCGTGGCCAATCTCGCGCCGCCCCGGTGCAAGGCGGAAACTCGTCTCACCTACGGAGAACGGCGGGAAATTGTAGTGGAGCATAAACCGCTTTCTGCTTTCACCGTAGAGTGAGTCGATCCGTTGCTCGTCACTGGACGTACCGAGTGTGGCGGCTACCAGGGCCTGGGTTTCGCCACGAGTGAACAACGAAGAACCGTGAACGCGGGGAAGAACACCAACTTCAGAAGTGATAGGCCTGATGGTCTTCGTGTCCCGACCATCGATTCTCTCACCGTCCTTGAGGATATGCTCGCGGACCAGCACATACTCGAAATCGCCAAGGAAAGCTTTGATGTCGGCAGAACGACCAGGGAACTCTACTTCGAGGGCCGCCAGGGTTTCGTCAGCAATGGCACTGATCCGGCTGTGACGCTCCTGCTTCGATCTGATCCTGACAGCTTCCTTGATCTGTGCATAGGAGAGCTCACCGACTTTCGCCTTCAGAGCCTCATCAACCACCGGCGGAGCAATTTCCCGTTTGGGAACGCCGGCCAGCTTGCGCAGTTCAATCTGGGCTTCAATGATCGGCTGCACTGCGGCATGACCGAAGAAGATAGCCTCGAGGAGGTCAGCTTCGGATATTTCAGCGGCGCCCCCTTCTACCATGATGACGGCATCGCGGCTAGCCGCAACGATCACTTCCAGATCGCTGACAGCAAGCTGCTCGGCGGTCGGATTGCAAATAAGTTTTCCATCCACCCGCCCGACCTTTACGCCGGCAATGGGACCGAAGAATGGAATGTCGGACACCTCAAGGGCGGCCGAGGCACCAATCATGGCAAGGATCCCGGGGTCATTGTCCTGATCGGCCGAGACAACAGTCGCCATAATCTGGGTGTCATTGAGGAAGTTTTCGGGGAACAGGGGCCGAATCGGCCGGTCTATGAAGCGACAGGTCAGAGTCTCATTCTCCGTGGGACGTCCCTCCCGCTTGAAGAAGCCACCGGGAATCTTCCCGCCTGCATAGGCCTTTTCCTGATAGTTGACCGTCAGGGGGAAGAAATCCTGTCCCTCCTTGGCGGTCTTGACCGCCACGGCGGTAACAAGCACCATGGTCTCACCGCAGCTCACCATGACAGCACCGCTGGCCTGCTTCGCCATCTTGCCGGTCGCTATGGTAATTGTTCTCCCACCAAATTCTACACTTACTTTTTCTTCCTTCATGTTCGGGCCTCCTGAGCCTGTTGCGGCTTGTTGGGGCCGTCGATCAAGCAACCAAGAGAACTTGGTTGCTTGATCCACGCCCCCAACTACTTCCGCCAAAAATAAAAGGGCCGTTAAGCCCATCCAGCACATCTGCTTCAGCACCTCAACCAACTTGGGCGGCCGAAACATCCGCCAGTGGGTTGAGGTCAAAAAAAAGAGAGGCAATATACCCCGCAACAGAGGTATACTGCCTCTTTTTAACGCCGTATGCCGAGCTTTTCGATGATTACCCGGTACCTCTCGACATCCTTACTTTTAAGATAGTCGAGGAGTCGTCTTCTCTGGCCAACGATCTTCAACAGACCGCGGCGGCTGTGGTGATCCTTCTTGTGGGTCTTGAAGTGCTCTGTCAGATAGATGATCCGCTCGGTGAGAATTGCGATCTGCACCTCGGGAGACCCCGTATCGCTGTCGTGAAGCTTGTAAGAGGAGATGATCTCTTTTTTCTTGTCAGTTACCAGCACTCTTTGTACACCCCCTTTCACATCAAATTGTCTGATCGAAGATCGTCAGTGTCATACATCCTTAAACGTAAAGAAATCTATTACCACAAACACTTAGCCATGTAAAGCGCAAACTAGTTAAAAACCCTGATAAGCCTTAGGTTTTTGTTGTCTCCTGTCCACGGAGAAACAAGATTTTCCGCAACGGCGACAAGCTTGCCGCCCCAAGCGAGCCGAACGTATTCACCTGGTACAAGCGATTCACAGGGCCTGTGGATAACGTCTCCCATGTCAGGGCTTATGCCGCGACACACTTTGCTCGCCCCCCCCTCGCCAAGAACGATCTCCGGGAGGTGAGAGAGCGCGTCAAGCGGGGATACCAGAATGTCCTTAATAGAGCCTGCCTCCTGAATTCTGGCCAACTTTTCAAGCGTTACCGCCTGCAAATGGTGGAAGGGGCCACTCCGCGTACGTCTAAGCTGCACAAGATGCGCTCCGCAGCCGAGCATTTCGCCAGCGTCGTGAGCCAAGGTCCTTACGTAAGTACCCCGGGAGCAGGTAACGGTAATAACAACTCTCGGGAGGTCCAGATGGTCAACAACGAGAGAAAACACCTCAATCTCGCGTGCCTTCCGCTCAACTTCCTGTCCCTTACGGGCCAGTTTGTAGAGAGGGACCCCTCCCTGCTTAACAGCTGAGTACATCGGTGGATACTGGAAGCTCCGTCCCTGGAAGGAATGAAGGATCGCTATCACATCTTCCGATCTAAGATGCCGCCACTCACCTTCTCTGGTTATCACTCCCGTGAAGTCCTGGCTATCAGTAGCCGCACCGAGTAGCATGGTGGCCCGATATTCCTTAATTGACTCATCGAGAAAGGGGATCGACTTCGTTCCTTCGCCGACTGCAACGGGAAGAACTCCGGTGGCAAAAGGGTCGAGGGTGCCGGTGTGCCCAGCCTTCTTCTGGCAAAGGAGCCTTCTGACTCTTGCCACAACGTCGTGGGAGGTCATACCCTCCTGCTTGTCAATGACGATGAAGCCGTCCATCAGATCAGAGGGACGTTTCCAGGTGGGCGAATACCTTATGCCGGATCTCTTCGAGAGAGCCGGACATGGTGCAACCTGCGGCGTTGTGGTGTCCTCCCCCGCCGAAAGCCGCGGCGAGTCCCGAAACATCCACCTTTCCCTTCGAACGGAAACCTACCTTGAAGAGGCCGGGATTGATCTCTCTGAAAAACACCGAGACCTCAATACCGCGAATGGAGCGGGGATAGTTGACAAAACCATCGGTGAGCTCGGCGCTGGCTCCCGTCTTCTCATACATGTCGAGAGTGACGGTAATCGAGGCATAGTCCCCCTTGGGCGAGATCGTCATGGTGGAAAGGGCCAAAGTCAGAAGTTCCAGCCTTTGTCGGGGCTGACTCTCATAGAGTTTCTCGGCAATGGTCCAGGTGTTGATGCCGGTGGCAACCAGTTCGCCGGAGACTGCGAAGGCCTCGGGGTTGGCGTTGGAATAACGGAACGAGCCGGTATCCGTAATGATGGCAGTGTACAGACAAAGAGCGGCCTCATAGTCAATTACATCACCAGCAGCCTTGATGATTCGATAGACAAGTATGCCGCTCGCAGCCGCCTTTGAATCAATATAATTGATCGCTCCGAAGTAATCAGTGGTCAGATGGTGATCAAGGTTGATGAATTTACCTATTCTGCGACAGTCGGCGATCTGCTTCCCTGCTCTCCTGAACTCACCCACGTCAAGCACGAAGCACACATCGTAGTCGCGATCGGGAAGAACCTGCTGAACATCACCCGCCAACGGCAGGAAAGTGTAGAGATCTGGAACCGGGTCGCAAAAATGAATCGTAACATCCTTGCCCAACCGTTTGAGATAGCCGGCCAAGGCAAGAGATGATCCGACGGCGTCACCATCCGGGTTCTCGTGGGTAGTAATCAGGAAACTCCCGTTAGTGCGGATCTCCTCGATAATACCCTCAATCATGGTCACCATCCTCACTGCCTATTTCCTTGAGAAGCCTATCAATGCGATTGCCGTATTCGATGGACTGATCATACTTGAATACAAGTTCGGGGGCAAATCGGAGCCTGAGTTCCTTGCCGACTTCCTTGCGGATGAAGCCGATAGCGCTGCCCAACCCATGGGACGTTGCCTTCTTCTCCTCATCGGTGCCGATGACTGTGTAAAAGATGGTTGCGTGACGAATATCGTCCGTCACCTTGACACCGGTTATAGTCACGAACCCGATCCGGGGGTCCTTTATCCCCTTCACAAGGAGCCCGGAAACAAGCTCATGAATAGCTTCAGCAACTTTATCGGAACGCTTGTGCATGAAATCCTCTGGACGCAACCAAGGTACGGCAGACCTTAGAGCTTTGTCGCAATTTTCTCGATTTCGAAGGCTTCGATGATGTCGCCGATCTTGATATCGTTGTAATTCTCAAGCCCGATGCCACACTCGTAACCGGTTGCGACTTCCTTCATGTCGTCCTTGAAGCGGCGCAGCGACGACATCTTGCCTTCGTAGATGACCACGTTGTCGCGCAGAAGTCGAACAGGTGCGTTGCGCAGCATCTTGCCGTCCTGCACGTAGCAGCCGGCTACGTTCCCGACCTTGGGCACCGAGAAGACCTCGCGAACCTCGGCACGACCGAGGAACTTTTCGCGGAGCGTTGGCTCCAGGAGACCTTCCATGGCCTTTTTGATATCCTCCACCGCATCGTAGATGATGTTGTAGAGGCGAACGTCAACACCCTCTTTTTCAGCCATTGCCGATGCCTTCGGCTCCGGACGGACGTTGAAGCCGAGAATGATGGCATTGGACGCGGAAGCCAAGTTCACGTCGGTCTCAGTGATGGCACCAACCGAGGAGTGGATGACGTTAAGACGTACTGCATCGGTGGAAAGCTTACGGAGCGATTCGGAAACTGCTTCCACTGAACCCTGTACATCGGCCTTTACGATGGCGTTGAGGTCTTTAACCTCCCCCTTCTGAATCTTGTCGTAGAGCTGCTCAAGAGACATCTTGCTGTGCTTGGCCAGTTCGGACTCCCGCAATTTCTGTTGGCGGTGAGAGGCAATTTCTTTGGCCCGCTTCTCGTCGGACATACCAATGAACACGTCACCGGCGTCAGGGACCCCCGTGAAGCCAATAACCTCGACCGGCATGGAGGGACCAGCGGCAAGCACCTTCTCGGCGCGGTCGTTCTGCATGGCACGGACCCTGCCGTAGTGAACTCCGGCGACAAAATAATCGCCACCCTTAAGGGTACCCTCTTGCACGAGAACGGTGGCAACCGGACCACGACCACGGTCAAGCTTGGCCTCGACGATGGTACCACGAGCCTCCTTGTCCGGGTTTGCCTTCAGGTCCATAACGTCGGCCTGGAGCAGTACCATTTCCAGAAGCTCCTGGAGGTTGATACGCTTTTTGGCAGATACCTCCACGAAGATGGTTTCTCCACCCCACTCCTCGGAAACGAGCCCAAACTCCATAAGCTCCTGCTTTACCCGTTCTGGCTTCGCATCAGGCTTATCGATCTTGTTAATGGCGACGATTATCGGTACACCGGCGGCTTTGGAATGGTTGACCGCCTCCCGGGTCTGGGGCATGACGCCGTCATCGGCAGCCACAACCAGAATGACAATGTCGGTAACCTTGGCTCCGCGGGCTCGCATGGCAGTGAATGCCTCGTGGCCCGGCGTATCAAGGAAGGTTATCTTCCGGCCCTTAAGTTCAACATCGTATGCACCGATGTGCTGGGTGATTCCGCCCGCCTCGCCGGCGATAACGTTTGCCTCGCGGATTGCGTCGAGAAGCGAGGTCTTGCCATGGTCAACGTGGCCCATGATAGTAACTACCGGCGGTCGCTTCTTGAGATTCTCGGGCACATCGGGTGTCGACTCCAGCATCTCGTCCACGTCGATGGCAACGTTTTCGATCTCATACCCGAAATCAGTCGCTATGAGTGTTGCCGTATCAACGTCAAGCGGATGATTGATGGTCGCCATCATTCCCATCTTCATGAGGACTCGGATAAGGTCGGTTGCCTTTACTCCCATCCGTTTGGCAAGCTCGCCCACGGTGATCGTTTCGGAGATCTTGATAATCCGCTTGATCGCTTTGGGAGTGGTTATCTCGGTCTTCTTACCGATTGACACCTGCTCTCTTTCTCTTCTCCGCCCCTTGCCGGATTTGGGGCCGGGCTCAAAGATGCGTTCCCGCTTTTCCAGAAGCTCGGCTTTCTTGAGAACTTCCTTTTTCTTGCCGCCGACCACTGGCTTCTTGGCACGATCTGCCTCAGCGGCTTCCGCGAAGGTCTTACCCTTTTTCTTGCTGCGGTCGTCGGTCGCGGCGACAACTGCCGGTGGCGGCGTGACAGTTCGCTCCTCAACCTTCTTCCGTGCGGGCGGAATTATAACCTCGCGCCTCTCGGCAGGTTTCGCTGGTTGAGTGATCCCAGGAAGTTCGACGCGACCAAGGATCTTGGCTCGGTTCATGGTAGGCTTTTGCTCATCAATCGTCACTGCCTTCGGCGCTTCAGGTACCGACGGAGTCTTATCTACGTCAACCTTCTCAGGCGCTTGCGCGATTGGAGCTACAATCTCCTGAATCGGTTCAAGAACTGGAGGAGCAACCTCTACAGGAGCCGGAGGCTCAACAACGGTCACGGCAGCGGCCTGCTCGACAGTCTCAACTTCCGGCGCAACAGCCTCTTCGGGAGGTTGTTCAACTATCTTGGGGCGGCGCCGGATAACGGTGGTCGTCACGCGAACCTCTTCCTGTTGGGAGACCCCCTTGGGAGGCGCAGGAGGAGCCATGACCTTCATGACCTCGTCCTCCTCGAGAACCGACAGGTGATTCTTCACCTCGATGCCAACGCTTTTGAGCCTGGCAACAAGCTCCTTATTGTCAATTCCCATCTTTTTCGCCAATTCATACACGTGGGTCTTGCTCATCAACCGCACCCCCATCAAGGAAATTTCCGTATCTATTCAACTCGTTCAAGAGCGAGGCAACAAAGCCCCCCCCTTCCACTGCCACTACGCTCCGCATGCCTTTACCGAGAAGCCCGCCAATTTTATCCTTGTCAAGAAAACGGAAACAGGGAATACCTGCACGACCAGCGAGAAAAATCACTTTCTCTCCTATTTCGGGTGAAACGTCGGCGGCTACCATCACCAACCCGACACCCCTACCCTTCCGGACAGCCTCCATTACCATATCGCTCCCCGAAACGATCTTGCCCGCCTTGTTAGCCAAGGCAAGATAGGAAGCGATTCGCTCCTCCATACGTTCAAGAATCTGTGTCGCTAACTCCTGAAGCGCAACGTCCTTAACCTCACACCTGAAGGCGCGGGCAAACTGCCGACGTTGAACTGCAGCTTCCACACAACCACGTCGGTAACAGGTGTAAGCTCCCCTGCCGGGGAGTTTTGCCTGGAGGTCGGGAACAACCACTCCTGCCGGGTCGAGGACGTACCGGAGCAATTCCCTTTTAGTCTTCTCTCCCCGACATCCGAGACAAGTCCTAAGCGGCTCGAGTCGTGGCATATGAATCCTTACTCTTCCGCCGGCTCCGCGACCACGTCGGTTTCAACGGCACCTTCGGCTGCGGTCTCCTCAACAACCTCATCCTCGACTGCGCCGTCATAGGATGAATACTCCACCAGCTCGGCTTCAGCTGCGCGGGTTTCACTCTTGATATCGATACGCCAGCCTGTCAACTTCGCGGCAAGGCGAACGTTCTGCCCTTTCTTTCCGATGGCGAGAGAGAGTTGATCGTCAGCAACTATGATTTCCATGGCCCGATTCTCCTCGTCTATGTAGACCTTGGAGACCGTTGCCGGCTGGAGTGAGTTGCAGGCAAACCGGGCAGGGTCCTCGGACCAGGGGATGATGTCGATCTTTTCCCCCCTGAGTTCGGAAACCACGTTCTGCACGCGCGATCCGCGCATACCGACACATGCGCCGACGGGATCCACGTCAGAATCATGGGAGTAGACAGCAATCTTGGAGCGGCTGCCTGGCTCCCTGACAACCATCTTGATTTCCACGATCCCCTCGGCGATCTCGGGCACCTCACCCTCAAAGAGCTTGGCGAGCACACCAGGGCTGGTCCTTGAAAGGAGGATCTGGGGGCCCTTGGGGGTCATGCGGATATCAGTAATGAGGGCCTTGATACGGTCTCCCTGACGGTAGACTTCGCGTGGAGCCTGCTCCCTGTTGGAGAGGAGCGCCTCGGCACGGCCGAGATCAATCACCAGGTCACCCTTTTCGAAACGGCGGACCACGCCATTTATCAACTCGCCAATCCGGTCCTTAAACTCGTTAAAGATGGTCTCCCGCTCAGCTTCGCGCACCTTCTGAATAATCACCTGCTTGGCAGTCTGTGCGGCGATGCGGGTAAAGCCGCTCGCATCCATCTTCATGCCAAGGGAGTCACCCACCTCCACATCGGGGTCGACCTCCTTGGCCTCCTCAAGGTCAATTTCCTTATAGGAATCCTGCACCTCGCCGACCACGGTGACGAACTCGAAAAGCTCCACCTCTCCAACCTCAGGGTTGTAGTGGGCCTCCAGTTCACGGGTATTCCTGTATTTCTTGTTTGCAGCAGTCAGCACCGCCTGCTCAAGGGCCTCGACGACGATATGCCGGTCAATACCCTTTTCCTTTACGATCTGGTCGATGATGTGCTTGAGATTGAAGGTTGTTTCCACGTCCGTTTCTCCTTGAACGTTCTATAGTATCTCGCGTTCCTAGAATTCGAATTCCAGATTTGCCTTTGCTACTTTTTCAAGGGGAATGCGGGCGACCTGCCCTTCGCGAAGATTAACCGTCACAATGCCCCCGGCAAGGTCCACCAGTTCACCCAGGAACGTCTTACGCCGGTTCCCCGCCTCATCCGCCAACGGCTCAAAAGTCCTGATTTTCACAAGACGACCACGGTAGCGCTCGTAATCAGCCTCTTTCTTGATGGGTCGATTCAGACCGGGGGAAGAGACCTCAAGGGTATAGTGCTCACGGATGATGTCCTCCACATCAAGGACTTCGGAAAGCTCGCGGCTCACAGCAGCACAATCGTCCAGCGTGACCCCACCCGGTTTGTCAAGAAAAAGCCGCAAAATCATCTGGCGACCTTCCCGCCTGTATTCCAAATCGACGAGTTCCATTCCCAGAGAAATGAGAAGATTTTCCGCAAGAGCCGTAACCCCGGCGACCACCTCGTCTCGAACCATCCGCACTACCTCACAAAATAAAAAAAGTGAGCTGGAAGAGCCCACTTTCAAGTGAACGAAATAACATGTTACCAATATCAGACGATTACGCACAATGCAAGCATTTTTTCAGCTTTCCACCCGAAATGCCACAACAAATACCACTCGTCAACCAGTCCTCCCTTTCGGGTTGACATCTAGCGATTTGCCATGGTACTTCAGGGTTCGGAGGAAAACAATGAGCAATTATCACGAAACCATTGCCGAGCGCATAATAGCTGGAAACAGTCTCACTGCTGAAGAAGCCACGGCACTTGCGGCCGCGGCGGGGTCGGACGCATTTGCCCTGTTTCTCGCTGCGTGCCGGGTCAAGGAGCACTTTATTGGTCCCGGTATTGACCTCTGCTCCATCATCAATGCCAAATCGGGGCGCTGTCCAGAGAACTGTGCCTTTTGCGCCCAGTCGGCCCACCATGCAACCGATGCGCCGGTCTACCCGCTCGTGGACGAGGAGCGTATCGTGGCGGGCGCCAAGGATGCGGAGAAAAACGGATCCCATTGCTTCGGCATCATCACCAGCGGCACGACGATCAACAAGGGAGAAGAGCTTGACCGGATCAGCCGGGCCGTTCGCCGCATCCGCCAGGAGACGGCAATTGCCCCATCCTGCTCGCTGGGTATCATTGATTACCAGACCGCCATTGCCCTGAAACAGGCCGGGGTGGAAACCTACCACCACAATTTGGAGACGGCCCGGAGCTTCTTTCCCCATATCTGTACCACCCACGATTACGAGGAAGATGTCGAGACGGTGCGGTCAGTTAAACGGGCTGGTCTCAAAATCTGCTGTGGCGGGATCTTCGGCCTCGGGGAAACGGCTGCGCAGCGGATTGAGCTTGCTCTGACACTCCGCGAACTCGATGTGGATTCGGTTCCGCTCAACTTCCTGAACCCCATCGAAGGGACGCGCCTTGCCGGTGCCGATAACATCACTCCCCTGGAATGCCTTAAGACCATTGCACTCTTCCGCCTCCTCCTTCCCGCTAAGAAGATCGCAGTCTGCGGCGGACGAGAGCGGAACCTGCGGGATCTGCAGTCGTGGATCTTCTTTGCGGGAGCGAGCGGAACCATGATCGGCAATTATCTTACCACCACCGGCCGTGAACCGGAGGCGGACTGGCAGATGCTCAAGGATCTTGAGTTGACTGTGGAGAGCTGTTGTGAGTAGCCGCGCGATTTTTGTCACGGGAACAGATACGGGCGTCGGCAAGACGGTCGTATCGGCAGCCCTGGCGCGACTGCTTCGTGGACGGGGTGTCAATGTAGGTGTGATGAAGCCGGTTACAAGCGGCTGCGTTGAGAGAAGGGGAGCCCTTATCTCGGAGGACGCGGAGCTTCTCGCCTGGGCCGCCAATGTCCCTCTGGACAACGACTGCGCCCCCTACTGCCTCCGCACTCCCATAGCACCGTCGGTTGCCGCAAGCAGGGAGGGGATCAGGATCGACTTCGGCCGGATACAGAAAGCCTACGATCGGCTTGCGAAGTGTCATGATTTCGTCATCATTGAAGGAGCTGGCGGTCTTATGGTTCCGCTCTCGGGCGGCCTCATGGTGGCAGATCTGGTTCTTGCGCTCAAGGTGCCACTCCTGATCGTTGCACGACCAAGCCTGGGGACCATCAACCATACGGTTCTTTCATGCTACGCCGCCAGGCAGCTCGGCATCGACGTGCGGGGAACCATCGTTAACTCATACCCTGAACACCCTGACATGGCCGAAGAGTATGCCCCCCACATGATTGACTCGCTGGCGGGGGTCCCTCTTCTTGGAGTCTTCCCGCAGGTCGCCGAAAGCGATCCTCGCCCCATGGTGGAAGCTTTGGTCGGCCGCCTTGAGGCCGATGCGACCACGAAAATACTTCTCCGGGAGATAGGCATTGCATAGCACTGACACCAAAACCCTCCGGGATATGGACCGAACCCATGTCTGGCACCCCTTTACCCAGATGAAGGAATGGGAAAAAAGCGACCCCTGCGTCATCGTACGGGGCGAAGGTTCCTGGCTTATCGACTCAGACGGAAACCGCTACTTGGACGGTGTCGGCTCCATCTGGACCAACGTCCACGGGCACTGCAAGAGGGAGATCAACGACGCCATCAAGGAACAGGTTGACCTTCTGGAGCACTCAACACTTCTGGGACTCACCAACGACAAGGCGGCAATACTTGCCCGCCGCCTGGTTGAAGTGGCGCCGCCGGGACTTTGCAAGGTCTTCTACTCCGACAACGGGTCCACAGCCGTCGAGATCGGTGTGAAGATGGCGTTCCAATACTGGCAGCATCGGCGCCGGCCTGGAAAGACAAAGTTCATATCCTTCAGGAACGCATACCACGGCGATACCATCGGCGCCGTAAGCGTCGGCGGGATAGACCTCTTCCACGGGGTATTCCGCCCTCTCCTCTTTCCCACCATTCAGGCCCCCTCCCCGTACTGCTACCGCTGCGAGTGCGGTGCATCCGACAGTGCCACCTGCGCCATGGAATGCCTTTCGGAGCTGGAACGACTCATGGCAGCCCATGCCGGAGAGGTAGCAGGCCTCGTCATCGAGCCGCTTGTCCAGGGAGCAGGTGGGATGATCGTGCAGCCAGAAGGATTTGTCCGCCAGGTTCGCGAACTATGCGACCGCTACGACATTCTGATGATCGCGGACGAAGTGGCAGTGGGCTTCGGCCGTACCGGCGCCATGTTCGCCTGCGGCCACGAAGGGGTCACCCCCGACATCATGGCCCTTTCCAAGGGGATCACCGCCGGATACCTGCCGCTTGCGGCAACGCTCTCGACACAGAAGGTCTACGACGCTTTTCTTGGGGAGTACCGTGAGATGAAGACTTTCTTCCATGGCCACACCTTTACTGGCAACCCCATTGCCTGCGCCACCGCCCTCGCGAGCCTAGATCTCTTTGAGAAAGACCGGCTTCTCGAAACCTTACCAAGCAAAACAGAGTACTTGCAGCAGAGACTTCATACGTTAATGGAGCTTTCACATGTGGGAGATGTGCGTCAGTGCGGCATGATTGCCGGGATTGAACTGGTACGGGATAAGCAGACCAAAGAGCCGTTCCCCTGGGAGGAACGGATAGGTGTCCAGGTGTGCCTCGAGGCGCGCAGACATGGCCTCTTTCTCCGCCCCCTCGGCAACGTCATCGTGATTTTCCCCCCGCTTTCCATCTCCCACGATGAACTGCGGCTGTTGATGGATGGCATAGAGGTATCAATACGAGAGATAACCGGAGACTGACAGAGCTGCCGACGAACCGGAATCCGCGTCACAAAAAGAGGGGGAGACAGCACAGTGTCTCCCCCTCTTCGATTTTCTACTGAAAGAGGTCCGGTCAGAATTTTCCGCGCAGCACCTCGGCCATGAGAACAACGCCACCCTCACCGCGAGCCCCTGCGGGAATATAATCGGGAAGGATGGTCGGCATGGCCAGCTTAACCTTGCCGTTCTCAACCTCGGCCAAGGCTCTGGTAGATTTCACTACGCCATACGCTGCTCCGGCAATGACGCCAGCGGCCGCGCCATAACCGATGTAATCCAGATGGTTCCCCGGCTTCTCGGTGAATGCCAGCAAGGCAGCTCCGACAAGACCTCCCGCAAGCCCCCCGTAGAAGGAGTTGCGAAAAATGGTAACAGCTCCATCATCTTCAGCGCGGCACGGTGCAGCAAAAAGCGACAGCGGAAGGACAACGAAAAGTGCGAAGATAAATTGCCGGGACAATCTCATGGTTCGCCTCTATGTAGTGTAAACTTTCAATACCTATACAACGGAACGCAAATTCAGGGCCAATACCACACAAGCAAGTCATGCTTCATATCTACACGTAATCACTACCCTACTTGAAACGCACTGCTCGCATCTCGCCAGCATGTCAAAAAGACGTGCGGCATCCTCGCAAAAGCCCGCCAGATTTTAAGGCAACACCCCGGAAAAAATACAAAAAAGACAATAAAATACACCACCATATAAAAGGACTGCGTTCCACCGGATGCCTGTTGCCAATTTGCTACACTTTTGTCATTTCGCGGGCAACGATTGCGAGCTCGTCGTCCCGTGTCGCTACTTCGCCATTAAGACGAGCAGAGAGCACCCGATCGAGTATCTCGCGATAACGAGGTCCAGGTGACAGTCCCTGAGCCTTGAGGTCGTCGCCGTTGATATAAATGGTGACGCGCCTGAGTTGCGTGACGTAGAGAGAGACAAACCTTCTTACCTCTTCGTTTTCCGTTTTGGCCATGATGTAGAGGAGCACCTCGGGAGAAAGCCCCCGGAGCCAGAAGTATATATCGCTCCGTCGGACCGGCTCGTGCCGAGAGCTCTTTCTCACCATGAGCTCGAGGACCTGTTCACCGTGGATGCGCATGTCTACGAGCTTCTGTCGGTAGTGCTCAGAGATTGAGAGTCGTGTGCAGGCTCCCCAGAATCTGTCATCGGAAAGAGTCGAGGTGAGGGCCAGGAAGTAGACGACCCAACTTTCCACATGTTCTTCCAGGTAGAGGAGTGAATGCCAGACAATAACCTTCTTGACTTCGTCCATGACTCGCAGGTTACCGGGCTGGAGCGAGAGTTCAGGATGGATGAAGCGCAACAGCCCAAGCCCTGCCATGCGGAGAATGGCGCGTACGGGCTCCCGCTCCCGAAGAATCAACACCAGCTCATTCAGAAGTCGCTTACCGCCCAACTTCTCGAGAAACCCCATCTTTACGGCGTTCTTGATGAGATTTTCGGTGTGTCGCGCGATTTGGAAGCCGAGGCGGTGCTCGAAGCGTATTGCCCTGAAGACTCGTGTGGGGTCCTCCACAAAGGAGAGGTTGTGAAGCACCCTGAGCGACTTCTCTTGGAGGTCGCGATACGCACCGAAATGGTCCAGCAGCATCCCGAAATCCTCTTTATTAAGACGGATGGCAAGGGTGTTGATGGTGAAGTCTCGACGGTAGAGGTCCATTTTGAGGGACGAGCGTTCCACCGTTGGCAGCGCGCCAGGAGTTTCGTAGTACTCAAGGCGGGTGCTTGCCACGTCGACCTTGAAACCGTCCGGAAATATTATGACTGCCGTGCCGAACTTGGCGTGCCCTTTCACCCGACACCCGAAGCGTTCAGCAAAGGTTTCGGCGAAGAGTATCCCGTCCCCCTCAACCGAAACATCGATGTCTTCGTTGGCACCACCGAGCAGAAGGTCCCGCACAAAACCTCCCACGGCATAAACTGGAAGTTCCAGTTCGTCTCCCACCTTCCCCAGATCCTGAAGCATCGTCACAACCCGACGCGAAAGATTCCTGTTCATGAGGTGGATAACCTCACGCCTGCGTACCGGCAGATTCTCCCGGGCAAGGTCGTACACTGCTTCGGCATTGCGCTGCATACCGGAGTACATGTAACGGAGCAAATCGGTACGCGTGATCACGCCGACGAGATCCTCCCCCGAGAAGACTGGCACCAGACGACGGTGCTGCCCCACGATGTAGTCCTGAATAGCACTGATCGGGGTTTCTGCCGTGGCCTTCATGAACTCAGTATGCATGTACTCGCTGACCGACAGGTTGCCGAGACCATGGTAGAGAGCCTTCTCCACTATTCGGCGCGAGATGATTCCAACCATCGTCCCCTGGTCCATGACCGGCATGGCATTGACGTTGTAGCGCGTCAACAGCTCCCGAGTGTTGGCTATGGTGGTATCGACCGGTAACGTTTTCACCGGTGACGACATCAGGTCAGCGGCGGTCCGCTTTGGATTCACCCGCTGTGCAAGCTGCTGCTGCAACAGCCCCAGAACCTGGATAACCGTCAAATCCTTACAGGTTGCCGATGCGGCCGTAGCGTGACCTCCGCCTCCGAGCTCCCGGAGAATTGTGCCCACGTCAACCTCGGGGATGCGGCTACGGGCCACGACGTAGACCCTCTCTCCCATGCCGACAACGATGAAGAGAGCCTCCAGGTTTTCCATGTCCCGCATCATGTGGGCCAGGGCTGCAATATCACCGACATAATAGTCGAGAGTGACATGGGCGAGGGATATATCAACCCCGTTCACGCTGATGGTCCGAAGTGATTTCAGAAGATCGTTAAGCAGCGACACCTGCTCCGCAGTGAGCTCCTGGCTGACAAAATCGGCGACGATGTTCAGGTTTGCCCCACGCTCGAGGAGCCAAGCGGCAGCGACGTAGTCGTCGGTGGTTGTGGAGGGGAAGGTGAGACTTCCGGTATCCTCGTAGATACCGAGCATCGTGAGAGTCGCCTCCATTGGGGTGAGCTCGATCCCCCGGGCCATGAGGATTCTGGTCAGGATGGTGCAGGTGGCTCCACAGTCGCGAATTTCTCCGCCGCTGGACCGGATGTCGCCGGAGAGGCCGGGATGGTGGTCATAGATATGAACCTCAACGCCAGGCCTGTGCGCTGCCTCGGCCAACTTGCCAATACGGGATGAATGCTGGCAGTCGACGAGAATGAGGCGCGTTATCTGGTCAAGCTCAAGATCCTTCAGGCGTGTGAAGGGGGGCATATAGCCGGTGGTCTTAAGGAAGAGATCCCTCATGCTTTTCTCCTGGGAGCCAGAGAAAACCATGAGGGCGTCGGGATAGAGCTTCTTCGCCGCGACCATGGCGCCGAGACAGTCGAAATCGGCGTTGACGTGGGTGGTTATGACGTCCATGCAAGAGAGTGTGCCGCAACGACGGCAAAAGTAAAGGAAGGATTAACGGGAAGCCACCAGCGGCTTGAGCGGAAGAGACTGATACACGGGGTTCTCGCCGACCACCTCTACTACCGGGCCGTTATCGATCAGCTCCAACTCACCAATGTCTTCGCCGAACTCGTCCTCGCCAACAGCCCAGTCATAGAGCTTCTTGGAGTCATGGAGAACGGGCTTTGCGGGGATATCGTACATACGGTTCTGCATAGGCTCGTCAAAGAGTCCAACGCAACCATGGGATGCGGGCCTGCCGGGGAGATCACGGGCGTGAATCCAATAGGCCACGTTGTCCGCACCGACATGGAAGCGCATGGCAAAATCCATGGGATACTGGGAGGTCTTGTCCTCAGTCTGGTAGAGAGACGAGGTGTGGTCGCGGTGGCGGGCGTCAACCCTGAAAAGTCCGACAGGGGTTTCGCTCCCCGTTTTTCCGGTGGCCGCGGGCATGGAGAACTTCAGTTTTCCGTTCTCGTAGGCCCCGATCCACTGCTCGGTGCGGCTGATGAGGATATACTTGCGGTAGCGTTTGGCCGGCTCGTAATCCCGGGGAAGCGGGGTAAAGTTCCGGGCAGCGACCATGTCCTTCGGGACTTTTATGGTCATGCCAGGATAGGTGTGGCGACGGTCGACCCTGTTGAAGCGGGCGACCGTAACCCAGTCATTGCCAAAAAGGGATTCGAGGGTTTCGTGGGGCTTAATGAAGTGTGGCTCCCAGTCGATCTCGCGGTGGGAGGGGTAATCGACCCGGGAGAGATCCTCCTTGGCCCTGTCTACGGGGGAAGCGGCAGGGTCGGCGGTGGATTCAGGGTCACGGACGACGATTAAAATGAAGATGACGAGTGCGATGACGTATGCCAGCTTGCGGATCATTGGTTCACCAGACCTGCCGAAAAAGGAAAGGGGCCGAAGCCCCATTATCGCTGTGCGCGAACGTAGCATTTTCCGACGATACGGTCAAGGGCTGGGCGTCCGGTGACCCGCGAACCGCTCGGTGATGATCAGTTCCACGGCACTGTAGGGATCTGTCCTGCGGGCCGCCATTTCCTCGATGATCTCCCGGAACCGGCCATTTACCCGAATGTGGTCATAGACCTCGGCAAAGAGCCTCTCCTTGAGCAGATCCATAAACTGTCGAGCGTTCCGCTCCTCTCTGATCCGTTCAAGGGCCCCGGACTCGATGAGATGGCGACGATGAACCTCGATCTCATCCACCATTTCGACGATCCCTCTGTTGCGGCTCGCCTCGGTGAGGAGCACATTGGGCTGCCAGTCACCCGGCTTGGTCTGCTTCATCTCCAGCATGGAGGCAAGCTCGCGAGCGGTTCGGTCGGCTCCCTCCCTGTCAGCCTTGTTGACGACAAACAGGTCTGCAATCTCCAAGACCCCCGCCTTGATGGCCTGGATGTCATCGCCGAGCCCAGGGACAGAAACCACAACCGTCGTATGGGCCATCCGGACAATGTCAATCTCGTCCTGCCCAACACCGACCGTCTCGATGATGACTACATCCATCCCCATGGCGTCCATGACGTTCACCACGTCGCCGGTGGAGCGGGAAAGTCCCCCCATGTGCCCGCGGGTGGCAAGACTCCTGATGAAAACACCGGGGTCTTCGGCATGGCGGTTCATTCTGATCCGGTCGCCGAGAATAGCGCCACCAGTAAAAGGACTCGTGGGATCGATGGCTACAACACCCACCCTGCTCCCACGCTGTCGGTAGGCGGCAGTGAGTTGATCCACCAGCGTCGACTTCCCTGCCCCTGGTGGACCAGTAATACCAAGGATGAACGCTCGTCCAGTATGGGGATAGAGAAGCTTCATCTCCTCGACGGCGCTCCGAAAACCGTCGTCAAGGTCACGCATGAGGCGAGCGGCGGCGCGCAGGTCGCCGCCGAGTATCCTATGAGCCAAAGACATTCGTCGTACCTTCCAGGAATTCCGTCATCCTCTTCCGCTCGGGAAATATGGCGAAAACTTACCCAATGCGTTTCTGACATCACTCCGGAGCAACTTTACGGCATTAACACCATCGCTACGCCCGCGGCGTGACATTCTCCCGGACCCATTTCACGATATCTTCCGTGGAGGTTCCCGGCGTGAAAACCTCACTGACGCCCGCACTCTTCAAGCCGGGAATGTCGTCGTCAGGAATAACGCCTCCTCCGAAGACCACGATATCATCGGCCCCCTTATCCTTTAAAAGCTGGCACACGCGCGGCAGGAGTGCGTTGTGGGCTCCCGAAAGGATCGACAACCCCACCGCATCCACATCCTCCTGGATTGCAGCGGAAATGATCTGCTCCGGCGTCTGATGGAGCCCCGTGTAGATCACCTCGAAACCTGCATCACGAAAAGCCCGGGCAATGATCTTCGCCCCCCGGTCGTGGCCGTCGAGGCCCGGTTTACCCACAAGTATGCGCAGTGTTCTCTCGGACATGGCTATCTCCTTTATGTTTACTTTTCTATTCCAATTCGCGCCGGAACGCCGGCACGGTAATAGTGTTTTATTTCCCGCATTTCAGTGGCCAGATCAGCCGCAGCAATCACCCGCTCGTCCGCGTTCCGGCCGGTGAGAACCAACTCTACCCGGGGAGGTTTTTGTCCCATGAGTGTTAGGACATCCTCAACATTGAGGAGACCGAAGAAAACCGCGCCATTCACCTCGTCAAGGATAACAAGGTCGTACTCACCGCAGGTAAGGGCTCCTCGCGCAGCTTCCAGAGCCTCCCGCGCAAGCCGGATATCTTCAGGATCAGGATTTTCACGATTCACCCATCCCGGCCTTCCGGTCGGAATGATGGTCAACTCAGGGGCAAGGCGCTCCGCGGCGGCGTGCTCACCATAGGGTCCACCGCCCTTCATGAACTGGATCATGATCACCTTGAGTCCACGTCCCACAGCACGGAACGCAAGCCCCAGTGCCGCAGTGGTTTTCCCCTTGCCATTACCCGTGTAGACCTGTATGCACCCTTGCTCCAGCTTCATTCCTTATACCCTTGACGACCGGAGAAGCAAGGTTACCGCTTCTCAAAAATGCCCGACACCCTCCTTCAGATCATCCATGTTGACGCAGAGAGTGAAGGCATCCCGCTCCTTGAGACAAGCCCTCTCAAGCATCCACTCCGGATGCGTGCCTGACGGAAATCCGCCTGGCGGTCAAAGCCATCTCCCGTTTTAGCTTCAGTAAAACAGTTTCGGACTATAACAACAGCCTCAATCAGGTGTCAAGGTGTATTCACAAGAGTATAACGTTTTTTTACTATCAATGAAATTGCCAGCCCAGCACAACCCTTGTATGGTTAAAATGAATTCAACCCTTGACATGCCTGGCTTGTTTTGTTATTTCATGAACCGACTTCAACGGGCGATTAGCTCAGCGGGAGAGCACTGCCTTCACACGGCAGGGGTCGTAGGTTCGAACCCTACATCGCCCACCAGAAAACAAAACCGGCCAAGTCAAGAAACTTGGCCGGTTTTTTCTCGTAATTCAAGCTAGTTACAACACTGCACACCAGCCTGTTTAAACTTCAAATCCTCTACTTACCAACAATTCCTACACAACTTAGTCAAGCCTGTGCCCATTTTGTGCCCAAATCGTGCCCATTGGCTCAAAATCACAATATTTATCAATTTCAAAATCTGACCCCTGCCCTTCATATCACGGGGATTTATTAAGGTTTGACTACTGCCGTTTCCCGGTAGTGGTCGAACGGTAACTATTACCTCGGATGACCACTACCCTTGCGAACTGCTACTGTCTATTTTTATGGATTAATTCGATGGTCAGGAGAGTCAATGATCATTTATTGAAGGGCTTGACCACTGCCTCTCTGTGCCCAAATTTTATAGAGACAGATGATCTTGTGCCCATCGGGCATTTATAGGAAAAAACCCTTTGTTGCATATTATTTGATAGATTAAGACAGCATAACCTTACTTAACTACCCTACTTCAATCAACATTACACGGCCTTGAACAGGTTATTGTTTCTCCTGTTTGGCTGCCCATCGTGCCATATATCCCTGCACGGCCTTCTGCCTGCCGGGTTTGAATTTCCCGGCAAACTTCAGGCAAACAATGCGTACAAGAAAACGGAACGACTCAGCCGCTGATCAGGCCGAGGTCGCTCCGTTTCATGTTTTACGGCGATTTTGAAAAGGGTTATCCCTTCAGCCGGATATCATCCCCAGCGTCCTGACCGCTTCTTCCCGACCGGCGAAATCGACTTTGGTCGATACCGCCTTGCTCAGAAGATCCCGGGCGCGGACCTTGTCGCCGCTTTTGTAGGTTGCCATGCCGAGGTGGTAGTTGATGACCGGACTGTCGCCGGTCTTGCGGTGCACCTGGGACAAGATCTCGGTGGCCTTGCGGGCGTCTCCCTTCTTGTAATGGACCCAGCCGAGGGTGTCGAGGACGCGGGGGTCGTCAGGACGGCTCCCCTTCACCTTTTCGATAAGCGTGAGAGCACGGTCCAGGTCAGGGCCCGAGCCGGTCTCCGCCAGCAGGAACGCCAGGTCGTTGGCGGCGCTCCAGTTGGCGCCGTCCAGTGAGACGGCTTTCTCGTAGGCCTGCCGGGCCTTGCCGTACTCCTTCCGGGCCACGTTCAGCTGGCCAAGCAGGGTGTAGGAACCGGCGTCGTTGGGATTCTGCTTCAACCGCTGGTCGAGGAAGCTCTCCGCCTTGTCGTACTTGCCGAGCCGTGTGTAGAGCCGCACGAGGGAGCCGGAGAGAAGCTCCG
This sequence comes from Desulfuromonadales bacterium, assembly GCA_003712145.1. Taxonomy (GTDB): domain Bacteria; phylum Desulfobacterota; class Desulfuromonadia; order Geobacterales; family Geobacteraceae; genus Geobacter. The sequence goes on from RHLS01000008.1 coordinate 49,229, forward strand.
ACGACGGGTTGAGCCGTACCGCCTGCTCCAGTTCTGCCAGGGCCTTGTCGGATTTTCCCCGGTGCAGATGGATTTCGCCCATCTTCACGTAGCCCACCGGCAGGTTCGGGGCCTTGCGCTTGAGTTCGGCGTACTGTGCCTCGGCCCGATTCAGGTCGCCGGCGGCCAGGAAGAGGTCGCCGAACTCCGCCTTGGCCTCCAGGTCGTTGGGGTTCTTGTAGAGTACCTTGTGGAAAGCGGCCTCGGCATTTTTCATGTCCTTCTGCAAGGCGTAATACCGGGCCAAGGCCACAAGGGTTTCCCGGTTTTCGGGGTCGATTTTCAGGGCGTTCTGCAGGTTGTCGAAGGCCAGATTCTTCTCTTTGTTGAGGAGATGGGCCTCGGCGAGGCGAATATATCCGGCAACGGACTGGGGATTGTCCGTGACCACGGCGCGGAATTCGGCAACGGCCTGGGCTCCCTCCCCCTTGGTCATGTGGATGTTCCCCTTGAGAAACCGGGCATCCACGTTCTTGGTACTCTCCTTCAGGACTTCGTCCACCAGCTTCACGGCCTCGTCGACGCGATTGCGGCTCAGGGCGATGCGGGCCAGGGCATTCTTCGCCTGGAGTGATTCCTGCCGGGACGCTTTGTCGAGGCCGGCCGTCTCGGTGAGGAGCGTCACGGCCTGGTCGGGCTTGCCGGTGGTGAGGTAAAGGTCGGCCAGGGCGAAGCGGAGCTGGTAGTTCTTCCCCTTGCCGGCAATCCCCTCCTTCAGCAGCTTTTCGGCATCATCGACCTTGCCTTTTGCGGCAAAAAATCCCGCAGCCTGGAGCCGGTTCTCCTCTTTTTCGGGATCCTTGGCGACCAGTTCGGTCAGGGCCTTGCGCGCCTCGTCAACCTTCCCCGTCTCCCAGCAGAGGGCGGCGAGCTTCATCCGGTGGTCGGCCCGGGCAGGCTCCAGGGAAACCACCCGCTGGAGCAGCGAGACCGCCTCGTCGGTCCTGCCGGTTCCGGCACAAAGACCGGCAAGGGTCAGATGGAGGTCGGTGGACGAGGGGTTGCTCCCAAGCCCCTGGCGGAGAATCGCCTCGGCCTCCTTCGTGTTGCCGTCAAGGGCGTGAATCGAGGCGAGGAGCGAGTAGGCATCGGGCTTTTTCACCCCCTTTGCCACGAGCCCTTCCAGGAATTCCCGGGCCTTCCCCTTCTCCTTCTTCGCGATGAGAACCGCCCCCTTCAGGAGCTGGGCATCTTCGCTGGCGGGGTTGAGCTTCAGGACCTCCTCGGCCTCCTTCATCGCCTCGTCGGGAGCGCCGCCCCCCAGGTAGATGCGCCCCAGCTGGAGCCGTGCCTCCTGGTGCTGCGGGTTCAGCTCCACCGCCTTGGTGAAGTTGCCGAAGGCCCCCTTGACGTTACCCTTCTTCATCTCCACCAGGCCGAGCATGTGGTAGGCCTCGGCATACTTGGGGTCGATCTGGATGGCGTTCTTGAATTCGAGGGCCGCCTTGGCGTAGTCCCCCTTGTCGTAGAGCTCCTTCCCCTTGGCGTAGAACTTGGCCTTCTTGGTGTCTGGGCCGCTGCAGCCAATGACGAGCAGGGCGCCGAGGGTGGCGCAGATTCCGCGTACCGCACGATAATTCATCTTTCTGTTACCTCCAGTTGATCGTTACCAGAGCGACGAGGGCCGCGGCCGTCCAGATGGAAAGCCGGTCGTACTTACCCCGCAGCTCGGCCATGAGCACTTCAAAGCCGAAATAGAGAATAATGATCTTTGCCGCCATGAGTCCGAGCCGGTAATGCAGCAGCTGCTGCATGGGAAGACCGGAGACTGCAACGGCGAGCATTATGACGAGGAGATCAAGTGGTGTACTTCGGAACCCCTCGCTGCGGCGCGAGAACTTCGAAATTACCACCATGAGGAGCGCTACGACGACGAAGGCTCCTTCGTAGATCCTCTCCCCCACTACCCCAAGGATGGAGCCGGCGCCGGTATCGCCGTAGTAGATCACGAAAGGTACGAGGAGATAGATGACCCCCCTGATAACCCCGCCGCTCCACTGGGGCCGTACACTGCGGACAAGGGCCAGCAGCAGGAGCAGGAAAGGAGCTGCAATGGTCACATAGCCGGGTACAAGCATGGGACGGAGACATGAAATCAGGAGAAGCAGCGGCACTCCCCACTCGAAAGAACGAAAGGCCAGACAGATCACGGTCCCTTCCACCTTGACCCGGTTCAATCCTCCCCAAATCACCACATCAAGGATATTGTGGCGACTTATCGTCCATTCATGCCGACGCGAAAAGGCGAAAAAACCCGCCACCATCAAGGAGAACCCCGCATACCCCAGAAGAATGATCCAGTCCGACTTAAAGCGGAGCTGCACCGCCGCCAGCACCAGCAGGGCCTGGACCACGTAGATGACCAGCACCGACTCGGGGTGCCGCAGGCCGATCTGCATCAGGCTGTGGTGGATATGGTTCTTGTCGGCCGAAAAGAGCGAGCGCCCCTGGGAGGCCCGGATGGCCATGACCGTCAGGGTGTCAAGAACCGGCAGCCCCAGGAGAAGAAGGGGGAGGAGCGGGCTCAGGGCATCGCTCCCCTGGGTGAGTCCCAGGGCCAGGGTCACCGCCGAGAAGCCGAGGAACTGGCTCCCCGCGTCCCCCATGAAGATGGAGGCCGGGTGGGTGTTGAAGCGGAGAAACCCGAAGATTACGCCGGCCAGGGCCAGGGCCACGAGCCCGATGGGGGCGTTGCCGTCCAGAAAGGCCAGGTAGCCGATGGCGCAGAAGATGAGGAGGCAGATGCCGCCGGCAAGGCCGTCGAGGCCGTCGGCCATGTTCACCGCGTTGGTCACGCCAACGATGGCGATCAGGGTAAGCGGCACGGCAACCGGGTCGGGAAGAGTCACCCCTTCGGGGAGGAGCGTACCGAGGCTGGTGATCTTGACCCCTCCCAGGAAGAGGGCCACCGCGGCGGCGGCAAACTGGCCGCCGAACTTCACCCGGGGGGATAGCTCCCGAAGGTCGTCCACGAGGCCGGTGACGACCAGGATCGACGCGCCCACGAGGTAGGCCCGCACGAAGCCGTCGGCAAAATTCCAGACCACGATGGGGACGAAGGCACCCAGGGCCATAGCCACGCCGCCGATGCGGGGGATGGGCCGCAGGTGCACCTTGCGCTCATTGGGGATGTCGACGGCCTGGAACCGGACCGCCAGGGCGCTCACCACGGGAATGAGCATTACCGTCAAGAGCATCGCAATAATGAGGGTCGCCAAGGGGAGCATGGTGGGATCTAGGCTCCGGAGGATGAAAAACCATGCACACATTGTTTGCGCTGCTTGGCGGGTTCGGTCGTCGTAAGGGTATTCACCGTCGGTGACTCCTCATTATCGATTCGGCCGGGGAACCATGTCCCCTGGCTTGTTCATGTCAGATGCAGGTATGGTTAGTTTTCAGCCGGTGTTTCAGGCGGGTGAATTCTCGTCTGTCAGCATCCTACACACTGCCGATGATCCAGGACATTTGCAGAGGACCCGTCGGGCTTCACGTATTTCCTGTCGATGACATCCCAGATTCGCTCCGAGGCTTTACCGTCCCAGAAGGGGGGTACATTGCCCCGCTTTCCCCTCCCCTCCACCGCATCGAGAACGCGGGCGAGAATCCGGTCAGGGTCGGTGCCGGCCAGTACGTTGGTCCCCATCTCCACGGTGATGGGGCGCTCGGTGTTCTCCCTGATGGTGACGCAGGGGACCCCGAGGGCCGTGGTCTCCTCCTGCAACCCGCCGCTGTCTGTTACCACCACCCGGGCATCCTTCCAGAAATAGAGGGACTCGCTGAAACTCAGGGGAGGAAGGCAGGTGACCCCCTCATGTAACTGTATTCCAAAACTCTCCATCATCTTGCGGGTCCGCGGGTGGACCGGAAAAATAACCGGCATCCGTGAAGCTATTTCGTTCACGGCAAAGGCGATTCCGCTGAAGGTTTCCTCGTCGTCCACGTTGGAGGGGCGGTGGAGGGTGAGGAACACGTACTCTCTCGCCTTCTGCTTAAGCTGGCGCAGTTCAGGCGCCACAAACCCGTTCAGCTGAACCTGGACCATCTGGTGAAGGAGGTTGTCGACCATGACGTGCCCCACCAGAAAGATCTGCTCCGGCGGTTTTCCTTCGTCAAAGAGGTTGCGCACAGCACTTGTTTCGGTGACGAAGAAGAGGTCGGCGATGGAGTCGGTCACCATCCGGTTGATCTCCTCCGGCATGGAGAGGTCGAAGCTGCGCAGGCCCGCCTCCACGTGAGCCACCCTGATTCCCGCCTTCTTCGCCACGATGCTGCAGGCGAGGGTCGAATTCACATCCCCCACGACGATCACCAGATCGGGACGTTCATTTGCGCACAGCTCCTCGAAGGCCACCATGACCCGGGCAGTCTGCTCCGCGTGGGAGCCGGATCCTGCATTGAGGAAGTAGTCGGGCTGGGGGAGCTGCAGATCGTCGAAGAAGGTCTGGGACATCTCATAGTCGTAGTGCTGCCCCGTGTGGACGATGCGGCAGGTTACCCCCTCCCGGGTGAGGGCTTCGCGGTAGAGGGGGGCGATCTTCATGAAATTAGGCCGGGCACCGGCCACGAGAAAGACGTTCATGGGAAACTCCTCGAAATCAGTTGGTGTAGGCCGGCTCATCGGTGCGGAGTCCGGCAATGATAAGAAGCGCCAAGGGGAACAACGATTTTATACTCCCGGGAGGAATTCATCGAGTACCGGCACGATCTGACGGGTGAATGCCTGGAGGCGCTCCTCGGCCGACTCGACCCGTTCATTCGGATAAACCGGAGTGATGATCCGCACAAGCGCCCCGTCGGTCCGCTGGCGGGTCAGAGCGTCCCAGAAGGTATACATCTTCAGCTGCCAGGCATTGGTAAGAATCCTCCCCCGCTGGGGGAACCAATAGTAGGTCAGCTCCTTAACCCCCCCCTTCTTCATGAAGGCGCGGTTGACGGTCATGGTGCGTTCGCCGGGGAGAACAATTCGCGTATCGCCCGACTCCTGGAAGACCCATCCGCTTCCCGGAAGGCAGGTGGCGGGGGAATGAATGGACTCACCCTTACGCTGGCTTTCGTAGTAGGCGGTGTAGAAGTTTACCTCCTTGCCGGCGTTGTTCTGATAATTGACAATCACGTAATCGGACAGGGTAAGCTCGTCGAGGAACTTCTGCTCCATGGCCTGCCGCGCACCCCGCCACTCCCCAACTTCCTGGGGGAAGGTGGTGAAGGGACGTTTGATCGGCATCTTCTCGCGGAACTCGATACCATGGGAAAGGGCCGCCGTGGCGAAGAGAAGCGCCAGTGCAAGCACCGACGGGAGCGGAAAATGTCTCCCGCCACCCGCAGAATCCGTTGCCACAGCACTATTTGCGGCTGAAGAAGACCCTATCCTGGCAGCACTATCCCCCTCACCTGCCGGCTTACCGGCAATCTTTCTGAGGAGCCACAGCTCGACCAGGAGCATTCCAAGGGTGCACATGAAGATGAACCACCCCGAGAAGTCGTGAAAGAATCCTTCAGCCACCTGTGCCCCCCAGATCGGGTAGAGGATACCGACTGAGGCGATCCGCAGGCCGTTGGTCACAATGGAAAGAGGGATTGTGGAGACGACCAGCAGTATTTTCTGCCAGAGCGGCCCCCGGTGGAAATAGGCCACCAGACAGCCAAGCACAACGAGGGGGAGAAGGTAGCGCAAACCGCTGCAGGCGTCCACGACCTGTAGCTGAGTGAATCCAACGTCTATCACGTTCCCTTCCCGGAAGGCCGACATCCCTGCCAATTGCAGCGCAGCCACCCCCAGGCGGGAAGAAACCAGCTTAAGATTCATGGAGAGGTTATTGTAGATGAAATTGGGTGGCGGAAACATCGACAGGAGAAAGAAGACCGGGAAACCGATGATGCGGAGCTTGCTCCAGCCCAGATGAGCCCAGAGAAGACCCACCAGGATAAACCAGGACGATAAATAGAGGGTGTAGTATTCTCCCCCCAATTCACCGAGCCAGAAAAAAACGATACCGACTGCAAGGGGGAGTGCTCCCCACCACGATACGGTTGAGGGAAGCGAGGCGAGCTCGTGCCTCTTCTCCCATATCAGATACAGGACGATGACGGGTACGAAATAGCAGTGATTGAAGTCGTCCCGCTCCCACCATTTGAACATGATCCGATATGCCGGCGAAAAGATAACCGTCAGGAGTGTGCCGTAAAGCAAAACCGCGACCAGTGAGGCCGGTGAGGGAATAAGTGCATTAACTGCGCGTGTGCTCATGATTTCCTTTCGATGACCTACAAAATCAGTTTGATTGCCCGCCCATCCCGGAAGGCTGCAGACTCTGCCCTCACATAGATTCCTTTTCAACTATTTCCATGGTTGCCACCTGTGATGGGACCAACGGCGAGAGAGTTTCAAGGTAACGCCGGGCGAGCACCTCACGATCGAACACGGTCGAAACATAGCACCGTCCGTTTTGCCCCAGATCCCCGGCAAGCCTCTCGTCGGCGTCAAGGCGCCGAATCGCCTCCGCCAGCTCCACCGCGTTCTCCGGCTCGATGCAGAGGCCGCACCTCCCCTGCTCGACTATCTCCCGGCTCTCACCCTCGACCCCGAGGATGATTGGCCTCTCCATAGCCATCGCCTCGAATATCTTTGACGGGATCACCGTCTTGAAGAGATCATTCTTCTTCAGCAGCACCATGCAGGCGTCCGAAGCGTTGATGATCTCCGGCATACGCTCTTTGGGCTGCTGGGGGATCATGAGCACGTTTGAAAGCCCCTGCTCCTCCTTCCGGGTCAAGAGCCGCTCCCGCTCGGCGCCGTCCCCCACGAGGAGAAAGACTATATCCTCGCGGTCGCGCATCGCTTCGGCCGCCTCGAAAATGGTGTCAAGTCCGTGGGCCATGCCGTGGGTACCCACGTAGGAGACCACAAACTTCCCCTCCAGACCGTATTCTTTCCGGAAGGCGTTCTCTTTGGGACCGGGGGTGAAGCGTTCGAGGTCGGCTCCGTTCTTGATGACGGTGATATGTTCCACCCCCACACCTCGGCCGGCGATGTGCCGCTTGAAGGCGTCGGTCACCGCCACGACGTGGTCTGCCCGGCTGTACATGAAAGTCTCAAGCCCTTCCAGCAGGTCGATGACGGCTCGGCTGCGGATGGCACCGACGGCGATGATCGACTCGGGCCAGAGGTCCCGTATCTCCACAACCCACGGAGCCCGGCGCATCCGCGACGCGAAATACCCGGCCAGCCCGCAGAAGAACTGGGGGGAGGTGGATACCACCACGTCTACGTCACGAACGAGAGTGGAGAACAGGGTGGCGGAGATCATATACGAGATGTAGTTGGCGATCCGTTTGGCGAACCCCTTGTTGGCGCTCAGGTAGGTCTTCACCCGCAGCACCCTGATCCCGTCAAGCTCCTCCTGGAAGCACCAGCGGTTCCGATAGCCGGGGTAGACCACCCCGTTCGGATGGTTGGGGGTACACGTGATGACCGTGACGCGATGACCGTCCCTAACCCATCGCCGCGCGTTCTCGTAAGTGCGCGAGGCGGGGGCGTTCACTTCGGGGGGGAAATAATGGGTTAGAAAGAGTACGTGCACGGCCTCGTTAGCCTCATTTTCATGAAGGATGTTACGGGGCTCATGCTAGCATCGCTGTTTGTAGACGGTGTTACATGGGGGTAAAGAAAAAGTGGGCGGAGAATATTAAGAAATGTGCGATTTGACGGCTAATTGCCGATCTAGGTTACGACGACGTTAATTCTGGCTCACCGTTGCGCGCCGGTCGTCATGCTCCATCCGCAACGCGACGGAAGCATCAGGTTCCGTCGCCGGACCGAAAGGACCACGCAGGGAAGCCGGAGCCCGAACTCGGGGGCGTACCACCCCTCCTCCCGCTCTATCTCCCCTTCGCCCATCGCAGAGACCGTCAGGAGCAGCTCCGAACCGTCCCGGATCAACGCCCGGCCCTCCAGGATCTCCACTGTTAGGGAAGGATGGATGTGGAGCCTCGTCTCCACGTCATGCACCCCTCGCCCGTCGAGCCAGTCCTCCACGACCAAGCTCTGTCCCTGCCAGACAACACTTCGATGGTGGACCGGTCTTCCCGCTAGGCGGCAGTAACCGTCGTGGGCGCCTGCGAAGTGGAGAGCGCCGTCTTCGCGGCGCACAAGGCTTGCGTGGAGGGGACGGGTCCGCCGGGCGCAGCGGTGGGCGCCCCAGACCTCGGACTGGTTCTCTCCGTCCAGGGTAACAGTGTTGTGTCCGGCGTTCCCCCGGTTGTATTGGCGGATATCGCCATCTACGTACTGGCAGCAACCCGAATCGACGATTACCCTTCTGCCTCGGAGTGACAGCTCGAAGCTCAAGGTGTCACAGTGGGCATGCCCCGGCTGGTAGTCCGGCCCCACGGGGCCGCAGTCGATGATGAGACGGTCGCCCTGCGCGGGGGCCATGACGTAGTAGCCGGTGTCGGTAAAACTCCACAGCTCCCCCACAGGCCCCTCGGCGCGGGCGCCCGTCAAACGAGCGCAGTAGCTCGCGAGCTCGACCGGGGTCGCTTCGATCCCGAAGGCGGCGTCGTTGAAGAGGGCGATCTCGCCATCGGGGTGAGCCATACCGAGGAGAAACCGGACCATCCGGAGGGAACTCTCACGCAGCCGCTCGCAGAGGATGCCGACCTTCCTCTCCGGTATCCCCACGCAGAGATTCAACAAGTCGAGACAATCCTCCAGGATCATGGCGTGGTACATGGGGCTCCGCTCGAAGTGGCCGCCATCGGGAAGGATTTGCTCCCCGAGCTCCGAACCGAGGATTTGCAGACCTCTGTCGAGCCATCGCCCGGCCTCGTGGCCGGTGAAAAAGAGGCCTGCGAACAGGAGCGCCACCCCGTTCTTGAAGTAGTGATTGGCCAGGAGGTGTAGCTCAACGTTCCGCTCCAGCCAGAGGGCCTGGAGAAACAGGCTTTCGAGCCAGTCCCGGCGCACCATTCTCCCCCTGAAATCGGGGCGCAGAAAGAGCTTGATCCAGTTGACGATGCGGAGAGACACTGGGAACGGCTCCCATCCGTCTCCAGTTCCGGGAGGATTGGCGGCGATCCACGAGTCGATGAGCAGACGGCACCCCTCCGGCGAGCGGCGACGGTCGTGGAGGTAGTCGAAGTAGTGGAGGTTGTAGCGCCACAGCTTGGACATCTCCGGAGAGCGCCAGTCGATCTCCCCCTCCGGGAAGGAACGGGAGACGTTAAGGAAACAGAAGGTCCACTCCCCCTCCGGCGGCAACTCTCCTGCAAGGGTGGGGGCCATCGCCAGCCCCGGGCGCAGCCCCGGCGCCGGATGCCGCCGGAAGCGGAGCCGCGGCGGGAAGAGGCGCCGGGCGATCCGGGAGGTGAGCTGAGCGGGCTTCAGGTGGCGGATGGTGTGGAGGTAGAGGGAGAGTGAGTTTGCTTTCACAACCTGCTCCGTCATCGGGACATTTCGCGCAGGATGAAACGGCGCGTCTCGTCTGCCTTGTCCGTATCACCAGGATGAGAAAGAACCTTTTTCGCCAGCTCCCTTGCGGCAGCGTCCCCCTTGAACCTTGCGTACATGGTAAGGAGTTCGTAATCCTCCACTCCCATTCGCCAGGCTTCCCAGCGGCGACTGGAGACAATGCCGCCGTTTTTGCCTTCATAGATCACCGCGAAGTCGGGACGATTACCGTCGAAATCATCCCAGGCGCTGCCCGGGTTTTCACCCGAGCCGGTATCGGCATAATTCCAGAAACCGGCCCCCTTGAATCCCAGATAAAAGGCTTTCCACGACATCAGGCGATAATAGGCATAAGGAGAAAGCGATTTCGTCTTGTCTGCCGCGCCGTATATCCATATCTCCTTTTTCGAATTCCTCGCTTCCTCAAAAAGCTCATCGCGGTCGATAACCTGGGCAATATCCAGATACGGCAGCGACTTCAGGGCTTCCTTCCTCTCCAGGGTCCCGTAAAACTTTATCGACGGGATCTCCTTCCGAGCCCAGGAAGCGAAGGCCACAAACCGGTCGACATCCTGGCCGTGCATCTCGTCGAAGGGATAGAGATAGAGCTGTTCCTCTGTGAATCCGGCTCTTGCGGCGCTTTTTACCAGCCGGGGGTAAAACTCCTTGAACCATTTCTTCCACTCATGGCTCATGAATCGATACTTGCCGTTGACCGTCAGATGCCTCTCTTCATTGAAGTTGAAAAAATACAAAACCTTCGAGGCCCCGTTACTTAGTCTCTGGTATTCTTCCATCCGCATCAGATCACGGGGTGCCACCTGAGGGGAAAAGGGGATATGCCAGGCCGGTATAACCGCCACGTTAGTATGATGGGCAACGAGGTCATTAACAGCATCTGACCTGCGGGCCTTGATGGGCTTGAAATCGAGATAACCCCAGTTGATTGAATTAAGGGAGAATTCAGAAGGGAGAGCAACATTTGCCACGTGAAGATCCAGGGGGACCGAACTGACATCCGCACCCACTCCGACTTTCACAGTACTCCGCCATCTGCCGGGGTATTCACCGTGTGCCGTCAGAAAAACCATCCGCGATTCGCCCGGCCGTAGTGTAAAGCGGCCATTCGCCGGCACGAGGGGGTCGGCAACATACTCCATCGCGGCGCTTTTCACAAAAGGGACACCATAAACTGCCAGCCCAGGCGCTTCCTTCGCCATCCTGTCCGGTTGAACGGTTACTTCCTGGGGGATTTTTTTCAGGTTCGTAACCACAAAAGCCGCATGGTCATAGCCCCCCAGGGGAATCGTCAACGCAAGGTCTTGCAACGGTTTGTCGTTTGGCACTGGAATGGGCGACATCGGCGCCCAGGGGTTGATTGACTCCTGAAGAAATTGTCTTCCGGGAAATCGTGCACGCAGCGCTTCGCCACGCAGAGCAAAAATCGCTGTCTCGATTGCCCCGGAATCGCCGAGCCCAGAAAGAGCATCTATATCCTGTCGGATTTCTGCACAATGCTTATCAGACCTCTTGAAGCCCTTAGACTTCGAAATAAGCCCGTCCAAAAGCCCGGACAAAAATTCCTTTTCGATATCGAGGCGTTCCAGTTGCCTGGTAAAGTTCTGCACCGCCTCCCTATCCATGTTTCCGGCATAAGTGCTGGCACTATTGCCGGGGAAAACTTCTATTTCATCGCAGAAAGCGAAATAACCTCTCGGAATAATCTCCAGCAGCAGATACCGCCCCCTGGCATTGATACCTGCCAACTCGAATTTCTTGACTTTATATATACCCGGAGTGTTGTCGGGACTCTTGACAATATCACCGACATACTTGAAGTCATCCATGCCAGAGCCAATAAACGCATATACATGGGCAGGGAAATATACATCCGCCCCCTGACCACGTGCGGTATTGAATGTCAGTCTGCCAATATCGGATATGCTTTCGAGATCGATCAGGATTTCAATTCTTTTTTCTCCCTTCCAGCCAACGGTTGATTTCTGTGTCCAGAAATAGCCTGAACTGTACTTGCCATCAGTAAGCGTAGTGTTATCAGTCAAAAGTGCTGAAAGTTGATAGTTTTGAATCGGCGAGACAGTATATCTTTTATTAAGAGCAATATTTGAAGCTGAATAGCTAAGGTTAATCAGTGCGATCAAGGAATAAATGAATACAAAAACCGGCAAGAGCAACTTGTTAAGAATCATATTACTCACAAGCATAATCAACAGTTCACAGGCCGAGCAATTGGGAATAATACTGCTCCGCAGCTGACTTGCTCAGATATGCTTTGAAATAGGCATGGCAGTTTTCCGACATGAACTGGAGCAACTCCCGTTTGTCCAGGATGGTCCGGATTGCAGATTCCAACGCAAGAACATCTCGCGGAGGGATCTTGTAACCGGTAACTCCATCTTTAACCAGAAGCTCCAGTGCCCCCTCACTCGTGGAAATGATGGGGAGCCCGGCACGCATAGCTTCAATCACAGTATATGGGAAACCCTCTGGATGATAGGATGGCATGATCAATACATCCGCCTCCCTATATGCCTGCTCCAATGGTTCCTCCGAAACATGCCCCAAAAGCCGCAATGAGCCATCAACAATCGCCCCGCTCCGGTCAGCGAGTTCGGAGAAAGCAGGACCATCACCCGCCACGGTCATCTCTACCTCTCCGGTAGCGCGTCGCACGCCATCAAAAGCCGCAAATGCTTCAAATATCCCTTTTTCCCGCACGATCCTTCCTACAAAAAGAAGCTTAAGGGGGGCACTTGACGACACGGCTGCTCTCGGCCAGATATCGTCACCTTGGGAATAATTGGCAAACAGACTGACATTACACCCCGTAAATATCTTCTCGAACCCCTCCTGCTGAACTCTGCTCAGAAAATGGTGTTTTCGTACGTTGCGAAGCAGCGGAGAACAGAGCGTATAAAGAAGAGCAGAAAACCATGAAGGTAAAGACTGAAATCTGCCACCATGATAAAATACGTGTAATTCCGGCCTATTCTCATTCGACAAATACGTCAGAATGAGCAGCAGCTTTATAATCGAACTTGGATAAATAGAGGTGTTGATGAGAACATGAGTAAAGTTTCCAGCCCGTATCCTGCGCTTTAACCTTGTCAGTGAGCGAAATATTGATGTAACACCCGCTTTCCGGTTGGAATGAACCGAACCCGGATCGAAAACCTCTGCCTCTCTGAAACAGGCGAGAGCTTTCAATGTTCTGATATGAGTCGCAACCCCCCCTTGATAAGGACTGTCAGGCGATGGACCGATTATGCAGATGCGCTTTCGAAATGTCATAATAATGCAAAATTCAAATCCGGTTTTCTGGACTTGTATAAATGGTTAAATATCCCTGTGCTGTCTTTTCTATAGAATATAATTTCTTGAACTTCTCAAGAGCATTTAGCGCCAATACAGATGAATATGATTTGTTTACCGAAATCTCATTTAATACTTTGGCAAGTCCTATAGAATCCCCCTTGGGTACTAAAATGCCATTAACACCGTGATCGATCACATCTGGGATACCGCCGACAGATGTGCAGACAGCCGGAGTCCCGTATCCCATGGCTTCGAGAAGTGTTAACGGTACCCCCTCCCAATCCGAAGAGAGAACGAATATATCAGATGCCGCCAGTAGTTCGGGGATGTCCTTTCTCGGGCCGAGAAAATGGACATTTCGGCTAACAGCCTCCGGCAGAGCAAGGACTTTTTCTTCAAGCATCTTTTTGTAACTTCCACCGGAAGTGTCATCTCCAACGATAAGCAAGGTAAATTTTTCATCCTCTTTCGATAAATCATAAAATGCATCAATCAACAAAGCCTGATTTTTTTGTATGCACAGCCTGCCTATGGAAATAATAATGTGGTGATCCAGCGGAAGCTGGAGTTCTTTTCGAATATCGTCTCTGTTTCGATTCAAAATCCGGGAATTCAAACCGATTCCGTTGTTAACAATCGGAGCCTTCAGACCATGCACGTCCCGAATACTATCTTGTACTTCTCTGGACAAAGCAATGGGTGTCCAGGAAAGATACCTGAAGGCGAATCGGTGAACATGCTTCAAAAATCCGAAAGTCTCGTGAGATGCCATATTATGGACTGTATGGATTTTCTGTGAATTGGAACACAACGTCGCAGCGAGCAGTGTATAGCGCAAACCAGCCAAGTGCGTATGAATTACATCAGGTTTAATAGCACGCAATGCTTTAAACACCCGTAACGGCGTATACGGGTCAAATCCCTTTTTCTTCCCCAGAGTCACGATCCGAGCGCCGGAAGAAAGGGCCTCGTCATATACAATAGTAGGTATGGGATCGTACAGGCTGACCAAGGTAACGGTGTAATCCGGCTTCTGCTTCTTTATTTCCGCACAAAGCCTCACAGCCAGCAATTCGCCGCCACCTACATTGAAACTTGGAATAACCTGCACGATATTCATATGTAACCTTTACATCATGCGTTGCATGGTTATGCTTTCGTCGTTCTTTGACATACCTGCAATAGTACCTTTCAAATATGCGTTGACAATAGACAAATTGCATTTAAGAAGAGAATTAACTGTATAAAGCAAAACCATGCCGGTTATGGACCAAGCGAATAATGTCGCGGCAATGAGCTTTTTGTGTACAGTTTTGCCATTCACATAAATAAATCTTTTCCAGAAAACTAGACTGTTACATCCCACTGAGTAAGCCGAATATACGTCTCTCTTTGCGTCAAGTCTCGTAGTGCCACACAAATGTCGCGTCATAATACCGGGCACTGCATAAATCTTGTATCCTAACAAGTGAGCCTTATAGGAAAGTATCGCATCATCGCGGAAACCATAGGGTGAAGTATCGACCCACAAATCTTCATCAAGATTAATTGCCAGCAACACTGATCGTTTTGCTAACAGCAACATTCCGGGACAGCTCTCACTTGGAACCGGCTTTGGCGGATCCGTGTCCAAATATGAATACCCCCCGGTAGGGAGCATATGGATAAAAACCTCCTGATTCTTCCGCGCAATCGCCTGAAGCGTGATAGCACGAAGCCACGCTTTGCCGGGAGAAGGAAGAAGCTCTCTGTTAATGGGATAAACAATGTCAGCGTCATACTCAGCCATGGCAAGCATCAGTTTGTTTACGATTGCAGGCTCAAACTCCACATCATCGTCCAACAGCAAAACGTGCTCATTGCTTGCGCTTTCAATGCCTTTAATCCGCTGGGCAAGCATGCCCTTGTTCGAGAAAACAACTTGTTCGTTGCCACTCAGCTCAGGAGGAGCCGCATAGCCATGAGGCAAGACGACTATGATCTCATTCGGCTGCACCGTTAAACCTTCTATGCTTCTCAACAGCCTTTCGAATCTGTTCGCACTGGTCCCCAAGGTTCGGATGCAAACAGAATATTGAGACAAAATATCCTTACAATTATATAATGCGCCGTAACTATTCATAAATTTACCGGTTTTGATTGTACAAGCTCCAAATATTTGCGGCTGATGGAATCCCAGCTATAGTGCTGAGCTTTCATTAGATTGTTGGAGCGCAATTGAGCATGATATTCCGGATCATCTATTATTTTTAAAACAGCTGCAGCCATCTGGATTTCATTGTTCAAACTGACCAACAGACCGGTTTCACCATGGACAACTATATCCATGGTGCCAGGGACATTGGTGGCAACCTGAGGTAACCCTGCAGCCATTGCTTCCAAAATTACCAGTGGACAAAATTCCCATACAGATGTGGAAAGAAAAACCGACGCGTTTTGAAACAACCAGATCAATTCATCCCCAAAAACCGCATCTAGCAATGTCACACGACCTGTCAGACCATAAATGTCGACCAATGTCTGGAATGAACCGGTTTCATAGCCTACCATCAAGTAATGGATATCAGGGTTTTTTTCGGCAATGATCTTGAATGCCTTGATTCCCAATTCGAGATTTTTCTGTTTTGAATTTCTTGCTATTGTAACTACGAATTTCGTGTAGGCACCAAGACCGTATTTCGCTCTGTAATCCGTAGCAACAGGCTTGGCAAATTTTAGTATATCCACTCCATTCGGTATATACCTTATCCTTGATTTCTCTATACCCAGCGATTCCAGACTGTACTGTGCATTCTGGCTGATAGAAATCACTGCTGCTGCCTGGTTCATGTCTGCCAATAACCGTGTATCACATTTCTGCTTATCTCTTTGTGAATCGACAAAGTCTATCACCACATCGGCGCCATGGCTTGTGATGGACCATCTCCGTTTGGGATTGAGTTTACTTAGATAAAAAGCGACTGGGATGGAAAAATGCCCTGAAATAAAATCAGGATCAAATTCGTTTATCAACTTGTTCAAGCTTCTGACACTAACCTGCAACCATGGAAAACGATGATATCCGAATCGCGTGGCGCCCCTCATTATTGTATACTTTTTCACGTTGTACAAAGCTTCGGGGTGAGTTACCTTGTCAGTAAAGAAGTTAAAGACACAGACTTCATGACCATGTTTAGCCCATTCATTAGCCAGATAATGAACAACATACTCACCGCCACCAGCATTCGGCAAAAAACATGCAGTTACCAAAGCAATTTTCATCTGGCTACCTCCTGTAAATTACCTTGAATAAAACCACGCAGTTTTTCGATTTCGATTCCATTGGAAAGTGACTGTTCGGCAACAAAACTGGCTCGCGGCCTGACAAGCATCAAGTTTCCTCGTATCGAATCCAAAAACTTGCTGATTACCTTTGCTGCACCAGTTGCGTCATCCAGTCCAACAAAACAGAAACATGATGAATCGAGCCTTGTGGATGCCCATGAATTTGCGATATCACTGACAATAACCGGAAGGCCGCACGAAAGATATTCACCCAGCTTTGTGGGCGAGGCTACACGATTCACCACGCTGTCATCCCGTATCAGAAAACCAATATCGGAGGCATTCAGGTAGGCAGGCACTTCTTCATGGGGAACCTTGATTATTTTGAAATCATTATCGGACAGACCCAGCGAGTAAGCGCGTTTACGCAGATCGGCATCGGGACCAGGAGAGATGATCAACAATTGGGAAGGGGTTGAGGAACATTGGAGATATTCGGCGAATATCTCCAATGAATAATCAACATTCTGCCACTTATGTACAGAACCGCAATATACAAACAAAGTCTCATCCTCTTTCAGATTGAGCTTACGCCTGTAAGTTGAACGCATACTTGGATCGTATTTAAATAATTCCGATCGTACCGAACATTGAAAAGCATGAAAAATTGCATGGGTGGCGGGATATTTGTTCTTAAGGTGCTCTATCATGTTCTGGGACTGACAGGTTACAAAATCGGCGTTAAGGACTATATCTCGCTCAAGTCTGGATTCATACCTGTAAACGGAGTCATGATTTTTTGAATTTTGGTTGTGAAATAGTACCTCTTCCGGCACTGCACCATGGAGATCCATTATTAGCCAACTTCTGGAACGCCAGAATTTGACTGCACTGGCCAACATCCACGATGCGCTAGTTTCCCCTACAACGATGTCAGGCCGCATGAAAATGGCAAGAACAAAGCCTGCAACCCATGAACTGAAACCATTCCAGATGCGTGCAAGTAGATGGCGGTTTGTCCAGACAATCGGGAGAATAAGCCTCCGCTGAAAAATCCGTGTCTCTATATCGTTCTTGAATACTTCGCGAAAGTGACGCAAGGAGACGAGGACCACTTCCAGGCAATTAGCACCCGTTATATTTGCGATTGCAGTATTTAGGTTCTTCACCCGGATAAAGGCACCGTCATCAGGGCGGCGGAAGGCATGTATAAGAATGAGCTTAAGCATTGATCACAACGTTAGAGTCAAGACGCAAGGTATTGCTTGGTGCTCCAGTAGTTGATTCGGATTGATATTTATACCTTTCGATTTCTGATTCAAACCTCTTGCTGAGTATGTAACCAGCAAACAAACAAAATGCTAGAAGATTTTCTCCTGATGAAAATGCAGAAGTAAAATTTAGCATTGTCAGAGTCAGCGCGTAGGACACCGCTGCACCGCATGCCACAACATCTGTTTCTGTGGCTGTTTCCTTATATGACTGATAGAGCTTAAACAAAAACAATAACAAGAAAAATATGGCCGGAATCCCACCCAACAAGCCGACTGTAAGAAATCCATGAACATCCCACATTCCTGCTTTGATCGTACTAGGTAGATTCAATGGCCGTGTTACTCCTATTCCAACAGGTGTAGATATTATGTAGTTGATTGCATTCATGCTCTGATGCCATCGTCCTAGAAGGCCGGCATCGTGGTAGCCAGATTTTTGCCATTCCAATGTTCTACTAACGAGAGTTGAAAACAATTTATTATTCAATACAGTAATAGCTAACGATGCAACACCTAATGTAATAATCGGAAGTAATGCTATCTGCCTTGATAAACTTATAACTCTTCGGATTGAATATAAGGAAAAAATAAGCACTAACACAGAGACTAACACAAATCCTCTTGTCCCTGTTGTAAATAAAAATAAAGTACAAATTATATACAATCCGGTGTAACATACGACTTTGATTATATTAGTAGATGTCATTGCTTTTACAAGGCAATAACCTGAGCACATTGTAATTAGCAGAATTCCGCTTGGCAATATACGCGGAATCTCGCCATTACTTATTGCATTGGTCAAAATTTCAGCCATCTCTCTGTTATTGTTAAAATAAGGATTAAACATGATCAACATTGAAGTATTTTTGGTCATTATTAGGTATTGTTGCACGAAAATAGCAGCAATGGCACACAGTAAACCAAACCCAATAACTCTGTTTCTATGTTTTTCAGTGAGTAAAAACATGGTTAAACAAATGCCGAAATAGCTGGCTATGCCAATGGTAGTACGGTAAAAAGCAACCAGTTTATGGTGATCGAACACATAAGCATACACAGCACTGAAGGAAATAAAAATAATCAGGAACACAACAGGGAATACATGTTTGAATGGAATCTTTCCAGTGATAAATCCAAACATAACGCGAAGGAATAATGCCAACATCACCAAGTCCGGACCTGCTATAACACCAATCCCAAGCGAAACCGCAGAATATTCCATTGGAATTGCAACAATACATTTTGTTGCCAGTAAGAAGCAAACTCCGAACGAAACATATCTTAGGGATACGATTGCCGCTATAGCGGATATAATTCCTACAATGGTCATTTATTTATCCCAAAAGAAGTGTGGGCACTTCAATATATTCAAATAAAGTCCTAATTTAATCAGCCTGTTACGCCACTCATCACACCGTTTTTCTTTACTTGCAATACGATTTATATAGTCATCATCATGAGCATACTTCCCGTACCGCCTCCAAAGTGTTTCATTCTCCTCATGAAACACACTGTCAAGAGTACTAGTCTTGCTCGTCGGGTGATAGCGGAAGGCAGCCAGAAAAGACCGTATCCGGCCGCTCGGCTTGCGCTTGGCCAGGCGGAAGAACAAATCGTAATCGAAACAGAAGCGCAGTGCCCTGTCGAAGCCGCCTATCTCCTCGAATGCTTTACGCCTCCAGAAACTTGCCGGCTGATGAAAACCGCCGCAATTGTGCAGAAGAAGGCGCTTGAAGGTGACCTTGACGCCGAGATCGGCCTCGGGAAGCCCACGGCGTGAACGAATTATCGGCTTTCCTTCATGGTCGATAAGGACCGACCCGCCAACGACCCATTCCTCGGCTGGATTTGACTGAAACCAGCTGCCAACCCTCTCCAGAGACCCGGGCAAGAGCAGGTCGTCGGAATTGACGTAGCAGAGGATTTCGCCCGTGGCCCGCTCGAATCCGCGAAAAATGGCATCCGCCTGGCCCTTGTCCGGGGCGCTTTCCCAATGGGTGAGGCGGTCCGAGTATTTTCGTATGATCTCGGCCGAACCATCGGTGCTGCCGCCATCCATGATTATGTATTCCAGATTGGGATATCCCTGATCCAGAATGGATTTCATGGTAGCTTCGAGATAACCGGCCTGGTTATAGCTGGGGGTAACAATAGAAATAGTTGGCAATTTCCTATGATTCATTTTGCTGAACATACGTCACGCTCTATCGTTGTTTCGTAGATTTGTACGAGTTGTCCCGTGAACCGCCGCATGCTGAATTTCTCCGCTACAAGCCCGCGTCCGCAATTACCCATGCTAATTCTCTTTTCACGGTTGGAGGCCAGACTGAGCATCGCTTCCTGCAAGGCATTCACGCTAATCTCCCTCAAAAGAATGCCGTTTTGATCATCAAGGCAAATTTCCGGATTGCCGTCCACGTTCGATGCAATAAGCGGTATTCCACGCCCTGCCCCCTCAATGAGGGTATAGGGCAACCCCTCGGCCCTGCTCGGCTGAATCAGGATGTTGTTTGCGATGTAATAGGGACTCGGGTCCTGAACTTCTCCCTCAAGAAACACGTTTCTGATAGCCCGTTCGGAAACATGTCCATGCAATTCTTTATGCTGAGGTCCCCCACCCACAAAGGTCAGTGTCGAATCCGGAATCTGCTTCTGGACCATTTCAAATGCCATCAAGGTGAGCAGCGGGTTCTTTCGTTCATTTAACGCCCCGACCTGCAAAAATCGGGGTGGCCCACCGATGACACTCTCACCGTTCGCCTCGGGGAACGGAATGGCGTTGGGGAGGGAAAAGACCCGCCTTCCCATGAACGGCCAGAACTTATTGCGGATGCCTCTTGCAGATGCATTGCAACAGCCGATGTGGGCATCGATGTAACGAAGTGCCTCTTTCAGGCTGAAGCATTCATACATGCTCCAGTGCTTCAGGGAAGGCTTGACTACCCGTACAACCCATTGTTTCCAGGTAATATTAGGGACACTGTGGTACGAAAGCGCCACCGGGACGTTGCACAGTTCACGCAACCGGATTAACTCTGAAAATCGTTCCCAGACATGGAGGTGGATGACTTCGGCGCCGGTTTCCTGAATTATCCGGCGATATTCAGTCCGGCTTGGCGGAATCTCAAACGCATGCACCACTACCCCATGCTCTTCCAGCCTTTTCCTACGATCATGCGGTGTTTTTTCAGCAATTACCGTAATTGCATGGCCATGCTTTACCAGTTCCAAGGCGGAATACTCCACCCATCCCTGTGTCCCCCCCCGCCCAAGATCGGTAACTATGTATGCAATTCTCATTGGTTAATAATTCCATAATCAGATTCGGTCCTTAATTCTGAGGAATTAAATAACCAAATTTTGATATATATAACGTAAATAGCAATCATTATAGTAGTTATTGAGCCTGCAATAATGGGTGTCATAGATTTGTATAACGCATAACTGGTTAACGCTGCTAAAATAGTAATAGCTGCAAGTCGCATAAACGGCAGCTCTTGCAAATACTCAGGATTATTACAACGTATGTATACAAAAACTAATAGGCAAGACACAAGGTGAGCTATCGAAAATGCAATACAAAGCCCCTCTGCACCTCTGGCATGAATTAACAAATATGAGCATGAAATATACAAAGCACTCCATAACAAGTTATACCCCCATCCAAACCACATCTTGTTCATACTGGCTATGATTGTGCCAAAAGGGTAAAATAGCCCTGCAATTATCGAATGAATCATCAACCACTGCACTACCTGCCTGTTTCCGTTGAACTCTTTTCCATATGGCATAAGGGTTATGTCCGGTACCGCTATCTGAATAAGTGATACCGGAACAAGCACAAGCAGCGACAGAGTGAATGCATACTTCAAGGTCTTGTTATACTGCCCGTGAGATCGGCTGCCAAACTGTTCGCTCAGGATCGGAAGAAGCGGCGCCATGACCATGCCAAGAACCAGTTCGGGCACCTGCTTGATGCGCATGACGGCGTTATAGACGCCCATTTCCGCATACCCGTTGGGCTGATTGACCAGTAGCGCGTTTGCCGCCCACATTACCGGCCCGATGAGCACCCCCCCCAGGACCGACGGTAAACTGAAACGCCAGAGCACGCCCCGCTCCTCCCAGCAGGATTTATAGGTGTACGGTACCCCCGCAGCGCCGCATTCCCTCCTGATGGCAATATGATTGAGAAGCCAGTTCACCCCTGCCGCGGCAACCATCCCCCAGACCGCCCCGCTGAGTCCCGCGATATATACGCCACCGACCATCAGGGGGAAATTGGCGAGGCCGGACCAGAGATTGATCCTCGCCACCGTCTTGAATGCTTCCAGACCCGAAAGCGCCCCGGTCTGGGCACCGTTAATCGAAGAAAGAAACAGCAGCAGAGAGCAGATCCGCAGATGATCCGCGAGATGGGGAGCTGCGAGGGTATGCTCCGCAAGCCAGGGAGCGAAAACAAACAGGAGCGATGCCGTCAGTGAACTGGTAAGCCAGGCAAATGCGCTTGAGAGCCCCCGTATTCGCCCGGCCCTGACCGGGTCCGCAACCCGATACTCCGCCATGAACTTCGTGGCGGTCAGTCCCAGGCCGAATCCCGCGAATGTCCCGAACATCCCGACGGTATTCTGGATGACCCCCAATTCTCCAAAACCCGCTTTCCCCATCATTCTGGCGACCAGAATGGAGGAGAAAAGCCCCAGCCCCTTTGAAATCAGGGAACCTGCCAAGGACCAGAACATTCCCTTTGCAAAGCGGTAGCCCAGCTTGGAGTTCTTGATACGCTCCAGGGTTGAAAAAAGAAAATTCGGGCACCATGCAAGGATAACAGTATTGATGTTCATGCCGGCAGTCCGGATATCCCCGAGTTGAGAGAAACAGCGAGAAGTTTCGCAATCTTTTCCGCAGCCTGACCGTCACCATACGGGTTCAGGGCCATGGACATGGATTGATATGCATCTAAGCTATCGAGAAGGCGGGCCGCTTCACGGTATATCGACTCCTCATCGGTTCCAACCAGCCTGACCGTTCCGGCCTCGACCGCTTCGGGGCGCTCGGTGGTTTCGCGCATGACGAGGACCGGTTTCCCCAGGGAGGGGGCTTCTTCCTGTACGCCCCCGGAATCGGTAATGATGAGATGCGATCGGTTCATAAGGTAAACAAAGGGCAAATAATCAACAGGCTCGATTAAATGGATGTTGGCGTGCCTTCCATTTCCCAGAACGCGCCAGACCGGTTCCTGTACATTTGGATTCAGATGCACTGGGTAGAGAACCTCCACATCCTCATGACTCTCCGCGATTCTTGCAATGGCTCTGCAGATACTTTCGAATCCCGCGCCGAAATTCTCTCTTCTATGGCCGGTAACCAGTATCAACCTCCTGTCAGGGTTAAGAAACGGGAATTCGGCAGCCAGATATTCATTCAGCTCTTTGTTGTCATTGATCTTGCTAACAACAGAAAAGAGCGCATCAATTACCGTATTGCCGGTCACGAAGATATTGGTGTCAGCTACCCCTTCGCTCAGAAGATTTCGCCGGGCAGTTTCGGTGGGTGCAAAATGCAGATCCGTCAATACTCCGGTCGTTCTGCGATTGATTTCCTCAGGGAAAGGCGAAAATTTATTGAAGGTCCGCAGCCCTGCTTCCACATGACCGACGGGAATCCGGCAATAGTAGGCGGCCAAGGCCGCCGACATGGTAGTGGTGGTGTCGCCGTGAACCAGGATGATATCGGGCTGCTCCTTCATCAAGACAGGCTTCAGCCCCTGGAGCACATTGCTGGTGATATCGAAGAGGTCCTGCCCCGGCCTCATGATGTCGAGATCGTAGTCGGGTCTGATGTCGAAGAGCTGAAGCACCTGATCGAGCATCTGCCGATGCTGGGCCGTGACGCAGACTACGGTCTGGAACCTATGGGGGCTCTTCTGCAGCTCCTTCACCACCGGCGCCATCTTTATCGCTTCGGGTCGTGTTCCGAACACAAGCATTACTTTCAGCATTCGACGATCCATGCATTGATCAATTTCCACGCCATATTCTACAGGCCCGCTGTTCCTGCTCTGACAAAACGCTCTCAAGCGGCGCACCTTTCAATCTGATTTGCCAGGTACCACTTGTACGTTTCCCTCACCCCTTCATACAGGCTGTACTTATGCCGCCAGCCGAGCCCATGCAGCATTGACACATCAGAGAGCTTGCGCGGCGTACCGTCCGGCTTGCTGGAATCGAAAACCACTTCGCCGGAGTAGCCAACTACCTCCTTGATCAGAAGTGCCAGTTCCTTGATGGAAATCTCCTGACCGGTACCGACGTTCACGAAATCGTTCCCTTCATGCTGTTTCATAAGGAATATTACGGCAGACGCCACATCATCCACATGTATGAATTCACGATACGGTGTCCCGCTCCCCCAGACCGTGACAGTCGGCCTTCCGGCTACCTGCGCTTCATGAAATTTGCGGAGCAGCGCCGGCAGGACATGGGACGTTTCCAGATCAAAGTTGTCATTCGGACCGTACAGGTTGGTCGGCATGGCTGCTATGAATCTGGTGCCGTGCTGACGATTGTAGGATTTGCACATGACAAGGCCGGCGATCTTGGCAATGGCGTAGGGTTCGTTGGTCGGCTCCAGGGGGCCGGTCAGCAGGTATTCTTCCCTGATCGGCTGGGGGGCAAGTTTCGGATAAATGCACGTGCTTCCGAGAAAAAGCAGCTTCTTGACGCCGTGCAGATGTGCCTGATGTATGACGTTGGTCTGAATCATCAGGTTGTCATGGATGAAATCAGCCGGATAGCTGCTGTTGGCTACTATGCCCCCGACCCGAGCGGCGGCGAGAAAGACATACTCCGGCCGCTCGGCGGCGAAGAATGCCGCTACTGCCGCCTGGTCCCTCAGATCGAGCTCGCTGCTGGCCCGCAGGACCAGGTTGGAATATCCTTCCGCCTGAAGTCTTCTGACAATGCCGGAACCGACAAGGCCACGGTGACCGGCCACGTATATCCTGGCGTGCTTATCCATTGGCCCGCTTTTCCCGCTCAGCCAGCTCCAGATCGGCATCGGTCATCATGTTGACCAACTGGTCGAAACTGGTCTGCAGTTGCCACCCGAGCATACTTTTGGCCTTGGTGGGATCCCCCAACAGCAGATCGACCTCCGCGGGGCGGAAGTATCTGGGATCTATGCGAATCACGGTCTTCCCGGTAGCCGAGTCAACTCCTTCTTCCCGTTCGCCGCTGCCCCGCCATTCAAGCGGCATCCCCAAACGGGCAAATACCCGTTCGGCAAATGTCCGAACCATGTAGGTCTCGCCGGTGGCGATGACGTAATCGTCCGCCTTCTCCTGCTGCAGCATCAGCCACATCGCCTCAACGTAATCCCCGGCATAACCCCAGTCCCGCTTTGCGTCCAGGTTCCCCAGGTAGAGACAGGTCTGGAGTCCCAGCTTGATCCTGGCTGCCGCCCGGGTGATCTTCCGGGTAACAAAGGTTTCGCCACGTCGGGGTGATTCGTGGTTGAAGAGAATGCCGTTACAGGCGTACATGCCGTAGCTTTCTCGGTAGTTCTGGGTGATGTAGAAGGCGTAGGCCTTGGCGCAGGCATAGGGCGAGCGGGGATAAAAGGGGGTAGTCTCCTTCTGCGGAGTCTCGACCACCTTGCCATAGAGTTCTGATGAGGATGCCTGGTAGAACCTGGTACTCAGTCCGGCTTCACGGATCCCTTCGAGTATCCTGACCGCACCGAGGGCATCAACCTCGCCTGTGTATTCCGGCACATCGAAGGAAACCCGAACGTGGCTCTGAGCGCCGAGATTGTAGATCTCCTCCGGCCGGATATTGCGCAACAGAGTGTTGATGGAACTGGCATCGTTGAGATCGCCATAGTGTAGAAACAGCCGCACGTCCTTTTCGTGGGGATCGCGGTAGATGTGGTTGATGCGGCCGGTGTTGAAGGATGACGACCGGCGGATCATGCCGTGGACCTCGTACCCCTTCTGAATCAGCAACTCCGCCAGGTAAGAACCATCCTGTCCGGTGATGCCGGTAATTAAAGCTTTTTTCACTTTCATTTCCTCTTTCAGAGCGTTATCGACTCTCCAGCCGTTGCTCCAGTCAAATCCACACCGCTGCCCAGCCGCTCCTGTAGAAACCGCCGAAACTCGCCATTAAACTCATCACGCTTCAGGGCCAGGTCAACCGTAGCCTTCAGGAAACCCATCTTGTCGCCGCAGTCATGCCGGATGCCATCGAACAGGCAACCGTAGATCGCCTCTTCGCCGGCGAGCTTCCTGATGGCATCGGTCAACTGGACCTCTCCTCCCTTGCCCGGCTCCTGCCGCTCCAGAATCGGGAAGATCTCGGGCGTGAGCACGTAGCGGCCGATAATGGCCAGATCCGACGGGGCCTCTTCCCGCTTCGGCTTTTCCACCAGGTCGGTGACTTCGTAGACTTTGTCGAAAATCTGGGTCGCCTTCACGCAGCCGTAAGACGAGATATTCTCCATCGGCACCCGCTCCAGGGCGAGGACAGGTCCACGGTACTTCCGGTAGATATCCAGAAGTTGCCCCAGACAAGGATGAGGAGAATCAATGATGTCATCACCGAGAAGCACGGCGAAAGGCTCATTGCCTACGAAGTCCCTTGCGCAGAGGACGGCGTGGCCCAGCCCCATAGCCTGCTTTTGCCGGACGTAGAAGATGTCGACCAGTTCGGCTATCTCCCGGACTTGGAACAGCTCAGCGTCCTTCCCCTTGTCGGAGAGTAGCGACTCCAGTTCGAAGGAGATATCAAAGTGGTCTTCGATGGCCCGCTTACTCCGGCCGGTGACGAAGAGAATCTGCTCGATGCCGGCGGCTACAGCCTCCTCAACCACATACTGAACAAGCGGCTTATCGATGAGGGGCAGCATCTCCTTCGGGGATGCCTTAGTGGCCGGAAGGAAACGGGTGCCGAGACCGGCAACGGGAAACACGGCTTTTCTCACCTGCATCGATTAAACTCCTTTGCTGCTCCAGGATTCATTGCTACTCCACCGTCACACTCTTCGCCAGATTCCGCGGCTGATCCACGTCATTCCCCCGGAGCACCGCCACATGGTAGGCCAGGAGCTGCAGCGGCACGGTGGCAAGCACCGACAGAAGCTCCTCAGGCGCCTCGGGAATCTCCAGCATGATCTCCGCCTTGCCGACCAGGGCGTCGTCCCCCTCGGTAGCCACGGCGATGACCCGCCCCCCCCGGGCTCTCACCTCCTCCATGTTGGAAATGGTCTTCTCGTAGTGAGCGTTTCGCGGCGCCAGAACCACCACCGGCATCTGCTCGTCGATGAGGGCGATGGGGCCGTGCTTCATCTCGCCGGCCGGGTACCCCTCGGCGTGGATGTAGGAGATCTCCTTGAGCTTGAGTGCCCCTTCCAGGGCCACCGGGTAACAGGGGCCGCGGCCAAGGAAGAGGAAATCCTTCGCACTCTGGCATCCCCGCGCAACAGCTTCCACAACCGGCGCTATCTTGAGGGCCTCCTCCACGAGACCGGGGAGTTTGACGAGGGAACCGATGAGATCCCTCCCCTTTTCCCGGGAGATGGTCCCCACGGCCCTGCCGAGCCGGATGGCCAGAAGGTGGAGCGCCGTCAACTGGGTGACAAAGGCCTTGGTGGAGGCAACGCCGATCTCGGGGCCGGCGTGGGTGTGGATGACGCCGTCGGCCTCCCGGGCGATGGAGGAGCCGACCACGTTGCAGATGGTGGCGGTGCGGGCGCCCCGCAGCTTTGCCTCCCGCAGGGCCGCGAGGGTGTCGGCGGTTTCGCCCGACTGGGAGATGGCCACGACCAGGCTCTCCTCCCCCACCACCGGATTGCGGTAGCGGTACTCAGAGGCGATCTCCACCTCCACCGGCAAGCGGCAGAGGTCTTCAATCAGAAACTTGCCGACGAGCCCGGCATGCCACGAGGTGCCGCAGGCGACGATGACAATCCGGGAAACCTCCGCAAGTTCGTCATCGGTCATCCCCAGTTCGTCCAGGAAGACCTCTCCCTCGTCCTCGAAGACCTGGCCGGCGATGGTGTCGGCAATGGCCCGGGGCTGCTCGAAGATCTCCTTGAGCATGAAGTGGCGGTAGCCCCCCTTCTCGGCCATGACCGGGGTCCAGTCGATGGTGGCCGGCTCCTTGGCCACGGGACGGCCGTCAAGGCGGGTGAGCGATGCGTCACCCTGGCGGAAGACGGCCACCTCTCCGTCGTCCAGATAAATCACCCGGCGGGTGTGGGAGAGGAGCGCCGGGATGTCGGAGGCGACGAAAAACTCCCGCTCGCCGAGCCCCACCACCAGGGGAGAGCCGTGCCGGGCGGCGATGAGGACACCGGGCTCCCCTTCGCAGAGGATGCAGAGGGCGTAGGCCCCCTTCAGCTCCCGCAGGCTGCTGCGCACGGCGGCCTCGAAATCGTCGCCCAGTTTCATGTGATGTTCGATGAGGTGGGAGATGACCTCGGTGTCGGTGTCGCTGCTGAAGGAGTGGCCGAGACGCTCCAGTTCCTCCTTCAGCTCCCGGTGGTTCTCGATGATCCCATTGTGGACCACGAAGACCTCGCCGGCCCGGTGGGGGTGGGCGTTCTTCTCCGACGGCCTGCCGTGGGTGGCCCAGCGGGTGTGGCCGATGCCGACGGTCCCGCCCAGGGGCGTTTCCGTCAGGAGCCGCTCCAGGTTCGCCAGCTTCCCCTCGCTGCGGAGCATTTCCGCCCCGTGGCCGTTCATGGTGCAGATGCCGGCCGAGTCGTACCCCCGGTATTCCAACCGCCGCAGCCCCTCAAGGATGATGGGGACCGCAGTCTGATGCCCCGTATAGCCAACTATGCCGCACATGACTCCCTCCGTTTGAGCGTCAGTTCCCATTCCCAGGCAGTCCTGATGATGAAGTCGAGATCATCGTACTGGGGCTCCCACTTCAGAAGGGTTCTGAGTCTTGAGCTGTCGGCGATCAGTGCCGGCGGGTCGCCAGGCCTCCGCCCGGTTTCCTCCACCGAAAAGTCGATGCCGGTAACATGCTTTGCGGCCTCTATCACCTCCCGCACGGAGAATCCGTGGCCATAGCCGCAGTTCACGACCTCGCTCGCCCCGCCTTCGGCCAGGTAATTGAAAGCCAGAACATGGGCGGCGGAGAGATCGTCCACGTGAATGTAGTCGCGGATACAGGTGCCGTCGGCGGTCGGGTAGTCGGTGCCGAAGACCTGGAGCCGTCCGTACCGGCCGTGGGCCGTCTTGAGCGCCCTAGTGATGAGGTGGGTGGGCTCGCGGTAGGCCTGCCCCAGGCGGCACGCCACATCGGCGCCGGCCACGTTGAAATAGCGGATGGCAACGTAGCGGAAGTCCTCGGCAAGGGAAAGATCGGCCAGAATCCGCTCCACCATGGCCTTGGAGGAGCCGTAGGGGTTGATGGGGGCAAGGGGAGCGGTTTCGGAGACCGGCACCGCTTCCGGAATCCCGTAGACCGCCGCCGTGGATGAGTGGACCAGGCAGCGCACCCCTGTTCTCACCATCACGTCGAGGAGATTCAGGGTGCCCACCGTGTTGTTGCCGTAGTAGGCCAGGGGGCGGCGCACCGATTCCTCCACCTGAATGGAGGCGGCGAAGTTTATGACCGCGTCGGGGCGGAACTCGCGAAAAACCTTCTCCAGCAGAACCCGGTCCGCCAGGTCCCCCTTGACGAGAGTGCCGTACATGACCGCCCACTCGTGTCCCGTGGAGAGGTTGTCGTACACGAGCAGATCGTGCCCCTCCAGCCCGAGGGCCTTCACAACGTGACTTCCAATGTATCCGGCGCCGCCGGTGACCAGTATCTTCACGGTAATTCTCCCTGATTCGGCATCTTCTTCCTGTCGAGAACGGGACTACCCCTTTCCCTTCAGTCGTTCGATACCCTTGAGGATGTCGGACTTGCCGACAAAGGTTTCACGCTTTCCGTCGCGATACACAACCATGGTGGGAGTAGTGGTTATCCTGTCTTCCTTGAAGTACTTATTGAAGGCGTTGACCACGGGCCGGTACTCAAAGGGGGTATAGGAGACGCCATTGGCCCGCAGATGCCCTTCCAGATTTTCCCGTTGGGCTATCCCCTTTCGGGCCGCATCGAACAGGACCGCCCTGGCGCGCAGCGCACGGTCGAGGTCATTGCCGCCGTTGAGGGCATAGAGGTAATAGGCGGCGTAGAGGGGAGTCTCCCGATGGAGCGGCGTGTCGATGAAGGTGACGGAGACAGCGTTGCGTCTGACCAAGGCTGCCATCGCCGCTTCCACGTCTTTCTCGATGGAGGCGCACGGACCGCAGAAATAGTCGGTGTAGAGCCGGACCTTCACCGGGCCGCTGCCGTAGGTTGGAACGAGCGGAGCGGTCGCGGCATAGGCGGGAATGGGATCGGCGGCGAAACCGGCGAACATGGCAAAGAACCCGGCCACCGAGGCGGCAGCCAGAAGGCGCATCCGCCGCCGGTCGAAATTGAGAACAAAAAGAAGCAGGACAGCAGCGGCGAAGAGGAGACACCAGATACAGTAGCGACCGTCGATCACCTGCCGTCCAACCAGAAAGGCCTCCACTCCCACTCCGGCGGAGAGCAGGGAGAAGACCACATTATCGAACCTCAGGAGCGCCGCGCCGGCAACCGCGGCCATGAAACCGATTCCGAGCCACGGCAGCCCCACCCCTGCAACGCTCCCGGCCACGCGGCTGCAGGCATCGGTGCAGAACAGGTAGGTGACGGCCGCCGCCACGCCACAGAGGGCGAGAGCGATCGATACCAGGCGCCTATGCTCCCTGAGCAAGCGAGGAATGCCTCGAAGCTCCGTCATTTTCCCATCCCCTCAGGCAAGCGCTCCCCGTCATGGTGGGCGGAAACCAGCGAGATAACCGCGGAGCGTTCCTTCTCCAGCGAAAGATGGTTTCCAGTCGTGCGCACGGTGGCAACGAACATAAAGAGCGCCACCGATGCTATGAACATCCAGATCAGCCTTTCGGTCTTCGCGTGCATTGGTTCACCTCGACGGTAATTTTGAGAACTGACGCAGGGCAACCCTACGCCTTCTCTGTTACATCGAAACGACAGGATTATTAATTTTTGCCGAAATCAGTATCGGTCCGCCATTCACCGACATCCCCACCATTTGGATGTAACGAACGATTCACTAGTTCACAACCGATTCACAACAATTCACTGCTATGTTCAGGAACAGAAGTATTAACAAAATGCGCGGGAGTATTTGATTGTCGCAACAGCGCCGTGGAGACTTGACCCTCCATCGTATCGACGAACCGAAAGAGCAGGACCTCCGCCCAGAATCGATCACTGACATGCTGGAAAGGGCGGGGGTCGAGCCATCCCATTTCCCCTCCTTCGTCACCTCCCTCCCCTTCTCCGCCGGAGACTGCACCGCCGGCACCGAGACCGAGCTCCAGGCAGCTGTCGCCGGTCGGCGGGAGGATGTGGATCTTCCCCTTACCATTGAGGAATCGGTCTATTTTGCCGCCATAGCCCGACGGGCCGCCACCGGGGATGCCCCTCAACGCGCCCTGTCCGACCTGGAGCGCTTCCTTTCACGCAACCAGCAGCAGGTCTGGGAGAACAGCTGGGTCCGGTTCCCCAGGCGGGTGCTGTCCCCCTTCGCCGACCGGGTTTTCGCCAATGATCTCAGGACGGACAAGTCGAAGCCCGCTTCCGGTGAACGAAGCGATGCTGAACGTTTCGTCTTTCTGAAGGATGGCAAACAATGGCTTCGCCTCCCCGTGAGTTACCTGTTGAAGCTGGCCCTTGCCGACGCCATCGGCACCAGTGCCCAACCCCTCATCCAGGCAACGGGGGAGCGGCTCATGGGGCACTTCCTCAACGACAACACCTCCCCCGAAACCTTCTCCTTCCACGTGGTACCCCTTGCCCCCGAAAACGGCATGGGGAAGGGGATCGCGCGGGAGACGGCCCTCCGCTACCTTCTGACTCAGCTCCTGGTCATGTACGCCAACACCGCCTTCGGCCTTGCCGACAACGGCCAGCGGGCCATGGTCTACCTGGCCCCCCATCCGCCGGTGCGCCAGAAGGAGCTGAACGGCCTCATCGCCGATTCCTTCTACCGGGAGCTCTTCATGAGCCCCTGCCTCTCCGGGTGGGACCGGGGGGAGGAGAAGCACCGCTACATGCACCTCTGCCACCAGGTCCTCTCCCGCAGCCGCCTCAACACCGTGTCCAAGCTGCGGGATGCGGGGATCATCCAGAACAACCTGGTGGTGCTGCCGAGCGTCTCGGACGTGAGCCTCGCCAACAACGGCACCCACCTCTCCCTGGGGAGCCTGCGGCTGGGGGCCGCCCTCGACGATCCCTCCTCGGGGTTCACCCGCCATCACGAGAAATACCTGGGGGATCTGGCCATCAAGGCAGCGGAGCACTTTCTCCCCCTCTTCGTCGGCACCTACACGGCGGCCCCCTACCGGCTCGGCTTCACCGACTTCCACCCGGAGCGGGCCCTGGGTTTCCTCCCCCACGAGCTCGACTACACCCACCTGCGGATGCTCTGGCGCAGGTGGCGCAAGAAGGCGCAACTTTCCTTCTTCGGCAACGTTATTACCCCCTTCGGCCCCGAATGGCTCGACCGCTCCATCAGCAGGCTCTTCGGCCTCACCGGCGACTTCGTGCCCGATTTCCGTCTCATCGACTACCTGGTCTGCCTCCTCTCCACCACCCGCAGCCCCGCCCTGGACGGCAAGACCGGCAACGGGGACCGGCTCCGGCGCGACCTGGCGGACCTGGGAATCTTCGACGATCAGATGTCGGTCTACCTTCTCTGCAAGCTCCGGGAGAATCATGCAGTGGGCTTCTCGGGCTTCGAGGGTCGCCACTACAGCCTCTTCGAGTCCTTCGAGGATGACTTGGGAGGCGCCGCCGACCTGCAGAACCTGGTCGTCCTCTTCGCCTACAAGCTCATGGCAAGCGGCAGGCTGACCCACCGGGACATCCCCGACAATCCGGTCATCGAGAGCGAGCGCCGGCAGATATTCTTCGCCACTGCAATGGGAATCCCCACCGTCTTCATCCGCCGGAGCACCCGCAACCGCTTTCTCCGTTCGATTCTCGAACGGACCGACGACATGAGGCAGAGCCGGCGCTACCCGGGCTATCTCCGGGTGAAGGTGGAGGAATACCGCCGGGCGCTGGTGAAGGTGCTGACGGCCGACGGAGCCGACCTGATCGAGATGCTCGGAATGGGGGAAAGGATGGAAGACCTGGCGGCCCGGCTGGAGCTTCCGGAGCGCCTGGGAGTGGCGGGGCGGCTCACCCGTGGGATTCTCGGCGAGACCGGCACCCGCTCGGCCATGGCAACCAATGCCGCCGATTTCAACCGGGGAGCGGAGAGCTTTTACCGGAACACGCTCCGCAACCGGCACCTGAACGAAGCCCTCTCCCTTCTTGAGGACCAGCTCACGGGCCTCGACCGGCGGGCATCGGAAGGAGACGATACGACCGCCGCGCTTCTGGCGGAACTGGCCGGAGATAACGGCGCCGCGCCATTTCTGCGACGGGTCCGTCGTGACCTGCTCGATGAGCGTCTATCCGCAGGGACGCTGCGCGCGGTGATAGCGCTGCTCCTCGCCTGCGTGGCCGACGAGACGGAGCGAAGCGCGGCGATCATCGACGGAAAGATGAGGAACAGGGCATGACCGAGCATCAGTATATCGAGCGCGAATCCGGATCCGTGCGAAGCGAAAAGCTCTTCGGTGACCGGCTGATCAGGCTCCTCTATCACGGCGCCCGGGAAAGTGCGCCGCTCCTCTTCAAAATGGCCACCAGCAGCTGGTCTTCCGGCCTTCTGGGCTTCATAAACTTCGACTTCCCCCTCGGTGCCAACCGCCGCTTCCTGGAAGAGTGCGGGGTGAGCCTGTCCGAGTGTCTCGACCCGCCCGAATCCCTCGACACGCCGCGCAAGGTCTTCGAGCGCCGGATACGGTACGAGGAATGCCGTCCCATGCCCGACGCCCGGTGGGCCGTGGTTTCACCGGCCGACGCCCGGGTGCTGGTCGGATCCTTCCGCGACACCTCGACCCTCTTTCTCAAGGAAAAATTCTTCGACTTCGAGGAACTGCTGGGACGGGACAAGCGGCAGTGGCTGGGAGAATTCACCGGCGGAGACTTCGCCGTCTTCCGCCTGACTCCCGACAAATACCACTACAACCACACGCCGGTGGCCGGAACGGTACGCGATATCTATGAAATCGAGGGGGATTTCCACTCGTGCAACCCCGGCGCCGTGGTGGCCGTGGCCACCCCCTTCTCCAAGAACCGGCGGGTGGTGACGGTCATCGACACCGACGTGCCGGGGGGAACCGGCGTTGGGCTCGTGGCGATGATCGAGGTGGTGGCCCTCATGATCGGGCAGATCGTGCAATGCTACAGCGACCAGGGGTATGAAGACCCGCGCCCGGTCGTCCCCGGCATGTTCCTGCGCCGGGGGGTGCCCAAAAGCCTCTACCGCCCCGGCAGCAGCACCGATGTCCTCATCTTCCAGCGGAACCGGATCCGCTTCGCCGACGACATCGTACGCAACATGTACGACAGCCGGGCCGCGAGCCGCTTCTCCCACGGTTTCGGCCGCCCCCTGGTGGAAACCGACGTCAAGGTCCGGTCCCTGGTCGCCGTGACGGCAGCGAGCTGATCTTCAGGAGCAATTCCATGGTCCCTTTCCTCTCGATCTGCACCCTTCTCTCCACCGTCTACCTCTGGTGGGGAATCAGGTGCCTGCCGGCGGAGCGCTGGCAGATGGCCGCAGCCGTGCCGGTGGCCCGCGACCCGGACGGCGGCTGGCGGGGAGTGAACATCACCTGGTACGGAATCCTCTCGGCCAACGCCTACGGGGCTGCGGCCCTGCTCTTCCTGGCCCTGGCCGCGACTCTCGGCGCCCCCCTCACCCTCACCCTGGCGACGCTGGGGGCCACGCTCGTCATCTGTGTTCCGGCGTCGCGGCTCGTGGCGCGGCTTGTGGAAGGAAAGCGCCACACCTTCACCGTGGGGGGAGCGGTCTTCGTGGGCACCATCGCCGCCCCCTTCGTGGTGAGCCTCATGAACCGGCTCCTGGCCCCCGCCGACGGCAGGCTCCCGGCCATGGCGCTCCTGGCGGCCACGGCATGCGCCTACGCCCTTGGAGAAGGGTTCGGCCGGCTCGCCTGCGTCAGCTTCGGCTGCTGCTACGGCAAGCCCATGGCGGAGGCACACCCGCTCATCGGCCGCCTCTTGGCGGGGCGGGCCTTCGTCTTCCAGGGCGAGACCAAAAAGGTCAGCTACGCCGGGGAGAAGGCCGGAGTCCCCCTGGTGCCGATTCAGGGGATCACCGCCATCCTCTACACAGCCACGGCCCTGGCAGGCTCGGCCCTCTTCCTTTCCGGCCGGTTCGCCCTCTCCTTCCTCGTTGCCATGGGAGTAACCCAACTCTGGCGCACGGTTTCCGAATTCGTGCGGGACGACTACCGGGGCGACAACTGTATCTCCGCCTACCAGATC
Organism: Desulfuromonadales bacterium; assembly: GCA_003712145.1. GTDB lineage: Bacteria > Desulfobacterota > Desulfuromonadia > Geobacterales > Geobacteraceae > Geobacter. The sequence goes on from RHLS01000008.1 coordinate 84,109, forward strand.
ATGGGAATACTGGCGGTTATCTACGGAGCCGCCACGGCCTTCTACTTCAGGGGGGAGGCCCCGCTTCTCCCCGATGCCGGCAGGATCGCCGCCTCTCTCTGGAGCCCCGCCGTCATCCTCCCGCTGCAGTTCATCTGGCTTGCGATCCTGTTCTATACCGGCCGGAGCACCGTCACCGGCTCGCGCATCCATTTTCACGTCCACCGTGAGCGCATCTGACCTGATGGTTAGAGCATGGAAGTCGTAACCAATTTTTCAATTCCCCTTCATATAACTGTCATATCAGTCGTGTAGGAATAGCGTCGAATAATCAACGGGACCTTTGCTGACCTCGCCCACGGCACCAGGAAGCCCTTCAGGATACAGCGCATCCATCGGATACGCGCCGCATCCGTTTCCTGGTGGGGTCACAGCCCGATACAACCTTTCACTGAGTGACCGACCTGCGGGTTCATCTGACCGTCCGTCTGGGAAACCGGATATCCCGGAAAGGCCCCGAGCCTTTTCCGGGATTAATTTTCACAACGGAGACCATCATGCATGCCCGCGCCCTGTTGAGCATCATTCCGCTCCTTTTCATTTTCTCCGTGGCCGAAGCCGCTGCGAGAATCATCGAACTTCCCGACAGGATCGTCGTCGAAATGGTTGGCACTCCCGCTGCCCCCGTGCAGCCCGTGCCTCCTCCCAAATCTCCCGAGCCTTACCTTGTGGAGCGTTTTGCAGAGTATCCGGACCGCTATGAGGTGGAACTGGTCGGCAATCCGGACCAGGATAAACGTAAGCCGGCAGAGCATCAGATGTCGGCGTCCCCCCAACCCGCGATGCTCGTCATGCAGACAGAAACAGTAACCGAACCACCCCCTTCCGCCCTATCCTCCGACGACTCTTCCCGGACAGCCACCACTTCTCCCTACTACAGAGAGCTCTCTGAACGGATTCGCACCCTTCAGAGGGAACGTCAGGAATGCCTCAAAACCGTGCCGGAAGACAGCCGTGAAGATCGGGAGCGGAAACGCCGCGAAGCCGAAGAGAAACTCCGGGAGATTCGGGCCGTCTCCGCGGAGATGGCCCAATTGCGGAATGGAGGGGGATAGTGTCACCGACAATTCACGATATGGTCATCCGGCTGTAAAGCTTGCCATTTATGATGAACACATGACAACGAGAGAATACAAAGCCGATCTTCACGTTCATTCAAGCCACTCCAACAAGCCGACCTACTGGGCACTGCGCAAGTTCAAGTGCCCCGAGAGCTTCACCACTCCCCAGTACATTTACGACACCGCCCGCGCCGCCGGCATGGACCATGTGGCCATCACCGACCACAACACCATCACCGGCGCCCTGGAAATCGCCCACCTGCCCGGAGTGATCATCGGCGCCGAGCTGACCTCCTACTTCCCGGCCGACGGCTGCAAGGTTCACGTGGTTACACTGGGGCTTACCGAGAGCGTCTTCCAGGATCTCTCCCAGCTGCGGCGCAACATCTTCGAGCTGGTGCCCTATCTTCACCAGAAGCGGATTCCCCATTTCCTTGCCCACCCTCTCTACGCCCAGAACGACAAGCTTACGGCCGACCATATCGAGAAGCTCCTATTACTCTTCAGGGTCTTCGAGGTACAGAACGGCGCCCGGGCCCAGCGTTTCAACGGATTCACCGAGAGGCTGATCGATTCCCTCACCCCGGCGCGGATCGCCCAGCTGGCCGACCGCCACAACCTCGAACCGATCGGCGACCAGCCGTGGCTCAAGGGGAAGGTGGGGGGCTCCGACGACCACAGCGGCCTCTTTATCGGCCGGACCTGCACCGTTGCGCAACGGGGTGAGACTCCCGCCGAGTTCCTGAGCGCGGTCTTCAACCGGGAGACCACCCCCTCAGGCGAGCACGGCGACCCCCTTACCCTGGCCCACAGCCTCTACGGCATTGCCTACCGCTTTTACCGGGAACAGCTCACCCCCCGCACGAACCGCTCGACTCCCTTTGTCAACGCTCTCCTTTCGAAGATGTTTGACTCCGGGCGCACCATGACCATCCGGGAACGCATCCTGTTTCTCCTGCGGAAGAACCTGCCGGAGCTATTCGAGCGACGCGCCGGCGCCAGCTTTGAGGAAGTGCTTGACCGGGAGGCCCGCCTTCTGCTGAGCGACAGCGGCTTCCTGGACCGGATCGGCCCCGAGACCCGCAACCGCAAGATATTCGCCATCACCAGCCACCTGGCGAACCGGCTCATCTACCACTACACCGACAAGCTGACTCGTCTCTCCCTCTCCTCGGGCATCTTCAACCTCTTCCAGTCCCTGAGCACCATCGGCCTGGTCCATCTCCTCATTTCTCCCTATTACCTGGCCTATCACCACCAGTACCGGGGCAAGGAACTCATGGACGAACTGGACGACCGCCTCAACCTGGGAGGCGCCTCACGCCGCCGGGAAAAGATAGCCCTCTTCACCGACACCCTCGATGAAATCAACGGCGTGGCCATCACCATCCGCCGGCTCATCGCCACGGCCCGCACCCGGGGGGTGGAGCTGACCGTCATCACCTCGTCCCCCAAGGCGACCGGCCTTGCCGACGGCGTCATGAATTTCCAGAGCCTCGGCGACTTCGTTCTCCCCGAGTACCCGGAAATTCGACTCCACTTCCCGCCAGTTCTGGACGTCATCGATTACGTGGAGCGGGAAGGCTTCACCGCCATCCACGTCAGCACCCCCGGCACCGCGGGACTGTTGGGGCTCATGACGGCAAAGCTCATGGACATCCCGGTGGCCGGCACCTATCACACCGACATCCCCCAGTACGTGCGCGACCTGACCAACGACGAGATGCTCGAAAAGGCCGCCTGGAATTATATGATCTGGTTCTACGGCCAGCTTGGGGAAGTCATGGTCCCCTCGGCCAGCACCCGGCGGCAACTGGTGGAGCAGGGGCTCCCCGAGGAGAAGACCCGTCCCCTTCCCCGCTGGGTCGATGTGAACGCCTATACCCCGGCAAAGCGGGACCCCGAGTTCTGGCGACGCTACGGAGTGGGTGACGAGCCGAAGCTGCTCTACGTGGGGCGCGTCTCGCGGGAAAAGAACCTGGAGCTTCTGGCCGACGCCTTTCTCCGGCTGGTGGAGTGCGGAGTCCACGCCCGCCTGGTCATCGTGGGGGACGGCCCCTACCGGGAGGCCATGGAGGAACGGCTCGCCGGCTGTCCGGTGCTCTTCACCGGCTACCTGGAGGGCGAAGCCCTGCAGGCGTGCTACGCCTCGGCCGATCTCTTCGTCTTCCCCAGCACCACCGACACCTTCGGCAACGTGGTGCTTGAAGCACAGGCCTCGGGGCTGCCGGTCATCGTCTCCGATGAGGGGGGGCCACAGGAACTGATGATCAGCGGCGAAACAGGGCTCATCGTCAGGGACATTGACAGGGATGGACTTGCCGGCGCCATGCTCACCATGCTACGCGACCCGGAGCTGATGCGGACAATGGGAAGCAATGCCCGGACATTCGCCGAGCACGGCGCCTCCCTCACCGGCGACGCCTATAGCACCATCCTGAGACAGCCCTCGGCCAAAGCGGCCAATTTCTAGCAGGTTGTTGAAAAACAGCCATCTCGCCGCCGTCCTCGAAAGGCTCCTTGTGCGGCGTAGCGCTGCTACGCCTCCGCGGGGCTTTCTGCGGGTGCTACGATCTGACTATTTTTGAACAACCTGAGTTTTTCAACAACTTGCCAGGAGCAGCCTCCCCCCTTGCAATCTCCCCGGTTTCAACTCGCGGTCCGGATGGTGGGACTACTGTCGCTCTTCCTCATCATCGTCTGTGGTAATGAGTCAGCAAGGGCAGCGGCCCGTCCCCCCGTTCCATCCATCAGCATCATCGTCCCGCCAACAGACATTATCGACCCGGTGGCCCGTTACACCGTCGAAGACACGATCACCCTTCTGAAAAGGGGATTTCCCGGCGCCCGCGTATCCCTGAATGACCGCCGGGCCGCGGTCCGTCTGGTTCTTCCGGAACTCGCCGCAGCGAAGACTTCCACGCTGACGAACGCCAGTGACGAATCCTACACCTGGGACTCCCGCCCCATCGGCAACGCCACCGTCCTGAGTCTGACAGCCTCCTCCGCCGCAGGGATCCGGAACGCCCTGTACGGCCTCCTCCAGGAGCGTCTCGGCTACCGCTTCATCCATCCCCGGCAGACCATTGCCCCCCAAAACGCTGCCTGGCCACTCCCCCGCCACTTCCACTGGAGCGCCTCTCCCCGCTTCGCCAGCCGGGGATTCCATCTCCATACCCTTCACCCCACCGAACTGACCACCCAGTTCCACGATCCGTCCTATCCCGGCGCCCTCGACGACCTGAAGCAGTATGTGGACTGGCTGGCGCGCAACGGCCAGAACACGGTGCAGTTCTTCCTCCTGCGCGACGTAGACCGGGAGCGCTGGCCGTCCCATGCCCGCGTCTTCGTGGAGTATGCCCACCGCCGGGGGATTTCCGTGGGCGTCGAGATATCCCTCTCCATGCTTCAGCAGCAGGCATTCCAGACGGTGAAGCTTTTGCGGCCCTTCCACCGGCGCCAGATCGACCGGAACCTGGCCTGGCTCTTCCAGGCGCCGTGGGACTTCGTCACCCTTGAAAGCGCCACCGGCGAGCATCTCCCCCGCATCGACCGGCTGGCCCCCTCGCTGCGCAACCATGTGGCGGACCGGGTCACAAGGCGCCACGGCGCCCGTTTCTTCCACGCCACCCACGTCATCCGCCCTGGAGCGCAGGAAGCAAACGGCACCCCGCCTCCGGTGGACGACCTGCCCCGAAACTGCGGCATCCTGGTGCACACGGTCATGTGCTATTCCGCGTCAGAAGAGAAGGCGCCGGTGTACGGCAACCGCAACCAGCGCTTCATGCTGAAACTGGCTGAACAGGAATCCAGGCGGCGGGAGACCTGGTACTGGCCCGAATCGTCCTACTGGGTCGCCTTCGACAACTCGGTTCCCCAGCTCCTTCTCCCCTATCTGTCGGCCCGTTATCACGACATGGCTACCATGGAGCAACTCGGGGTCAGGGGTCACCTCACCTTCACCTCTGGGTGGGAGTGGGGCTACTGGCTCACCGACTGGAGCATCGCCCGCTGGTCGTGGCGGCATCTCTCCGACGGTCGGGAAGAGCCGACATCCCCCCTGTCTGTGCTCGGTGAACTCTTTCCCGACCGGCGCCTCCAGCGGCTCTGGGGAGAGGCCCTCGCCCTCCAGGAGCACTACCTGAAGGAGCGGGAACTCCTCCGCTACACGGCGGCCCTGGCCCCATTTTCCGAGATGCCGTGGCCCTTCAACAAACCGTTCCAGCCGGAGCCGCCATTCCGGTACGAATCCCTTCTTCACTCCAATGGGGTCGCGGAGACAACCGTTGCGGATCTGGAGGCGTTCAGCCGGCAATTGGAGCGACTGGCCGGTGATATAGGGAGGGAATCCGGGCGCTATGCGAAGTCGTTACGGCACGGTTCAGGAGAGATATTGGGGATTTCGCGGGAACTGGAGCGAGGTCTCATGGTCACGGCCCTGCGGGCCGAGCATCGGGCGCTCACCATCCGGGCCATCACGTCCCAACGGAAACTGGCGTCACGGGATCGGCCGGGACGGGAGGCGCTGCGGCTTCTGGAGCGGGCGGCGGTGGTTCGGGAACGGGCGATGGCTCTCGTGAAGGAGCAGGAGGAGGGATATCGCTACTCGGTGGAGCTGGTGGCACGGAAACGGCTCGACCTGACCGCCTACGGCTTCGGCTACCTCTACCCGGTGAGCATGCTCCATTTCTGGACGCGGGAAGAGGAACAGGCGCGCCGGCTCCGCTTCGACGCGCTGTTCATGAACCTGTGGGATTTCCGGAGAACGTTGGGACTGGAGAGTCTGCTCTTCTGAGCCCTTCAGGGGGATGACGGCATTTGTGATCATGGTCGGCTCTCCCGTCGTTTTCTTCCCTTATGCCAGAGGCCGGTTACAGCTCAGTGGCGGATGGGAAAAAGCGTGTGAGCTCAGCCGCCCAGCCGCGTCATCCGCAACGAGTAGGAACCTTCCTTCCCCTTGCCGTCCTGGCGGGCGATGATCACCCCCAGGTCATCGGCCTTGATCCAGCGCCGCCCCTTCTTGTGGGGATCCTCAAAGTCGATGACGCGACAGCGGACCGGCTTCCCCTCCACTAGGACATCCTCGCTCTTCATCCAGCGGTAGCGGCGGGTGACGATGGAAAAGGTTTCGAAGTCGAGGAGCCGGAGCGACATCTCCTCCCCCTCCCGGAGTATAAGGATTTCAGGGCACTCCATGGTGGTGTGGTCATACCGACTTCTATCAAACAGGAGGGTGCGCCGGCTGCCGTTCTCCGTCACATCGATGATGAACTTTCCCCTTTCGAGCCGGCCGGCGGCCTCCAGGTTCTGCCCCCTCCTCCGGTCGCTCCGCTTGTAGGAGACCGTGCCGTCTTCCGTCACCAGCGCCGTTTCGCGGCTTTCATAGGCAATAGAATAGACCAGAAGGTCCGCCATGACCCGCGTATTGGACTCGAAGCGAAGGGCTCTGCGGTCCTGATACGTGTCGTGGGATAACAACGTCGTGAGGTCGCCGACCCGCAAGCCGTGGGAAAAAATATCATAGCGGGATTCACGGGCTCCGGTCGATGCCGGGCAATCATGTTTCTCGACAATCATTGGTACGCAGGATACAAGCAGAGCAACACCGACGATGCGGCGGATTCTGGCGATGAATGGCGAGGAGAGACCGATTTTGGAGGCATTGTTCATTACTGAAGGTTCGGATAGGAGGCGGGGATCAGATCAAATTGGCGGCCGCAGCGATTGCAGACGAATCGCTGCCGGTCCCTCAGGGTTTTACCAAAAAAATAGATGACTTCGGTCATGCATGCGGGGCAGATCATGGCGGCCTCCTTGATAGTTTTGACATTATCGGATGTATACGGTCAGCACGAGGGTTGGTTGATGAAAAAAATGGGAAGGAGTTGCCTCCTTCCCTAACCAAAAAGGAGTAACGGGTTGATACTCTATAGCTTAGATCGAATCTTAGACGGGGAATGTAACGGTCTCTCGACGGGGATGTTAAATCGGAGTCAATTATTGGATAAAGGTGACTGGGGAAAGTGATGGTCAGCCCGTTCCCACCAGCGGAGCTGTCGCAGCAGCGGACTTTTCTTGCTCTGGTGCTCCTCCATCCGCTGGAGGATGTTGTCCAGCACCCTCATGGCATCGAGGATGTGGGGACCCTTGTTGAGCATGACGCACTCGGCCCGCTCCCCCATGGCCGCATCGGTGATCTCGGCCCGGGAAGGGAGGCCGGTTCTTGCAAGGCTTTCGAGCACCTGGGTCGCCCAGACGACCGGCATGTGGGCCGCCTCGCAAAGCCAGAGAATCTCCTCCTGGACCTCGGCCAGCCGCTCGTAACCGCATTCCACGGCAAGATCACCGCGGGCTATCATCACGCCGGCAACGGGCGCCTTCATGACTTCCAGAAGCAGGTCCGGCAGCATCTCGAATCCGCGCCGGGTCTCGATCTTGAGCAGGATGCCGAGCTCCGCGCCGCCCATCTCCGCCAGAAGCTCCTGAATCCGGCGCACGTCCTCCACCCGCTGGACAAATGACATGCCGACCATGTGTGCGTGGCCGACGATGAACCGCAGGTCTTCCTCGTCCTTGGATGTCAGGGCCGACAGCGAGAACCTGGTGTCGGGGAGATTGATCCCCTTTTCGGCTCGAAGCCGCTCACCCTGGGGCCGGGCATGGGTGATTTCGACCCGGACCTGATCACCCGAAGCGGAGCGAACGATGCCGCCGATCTTGCCGTCATCGAACCAAATCCGCTCTCCGGGGCGGACCGCATCGAACATCTCCGGCAGGGTACAGGCGACGGAGGCCGGCGCCACGAGCCTGCCCCGCGAATCGAACTGGGCGCCTCTTCCCGGGATCTGGTCGCGGGTCAGGAGCAGCATCTCCCCCGGCTTGAGAAGGATATGGGGATCCGGAGGCGAAAAATCCGCTACCCGTGCGACTCCGGCCCCTGTTTTGCGGCCGTTGCGGCGGAAAACCGCGCCGGGAGAGACATAGGACGTCTGCACCGCCTCGGCCCAGCGGCATAGGCCCTCACCCCCGACTATCTTCAGCTCCCGCTGTGCGCCGCGCGCATCTTCGAATTCAACTCTGTCACCGACCCTCAGCCGCGAAAGCCAGCCTCCGGAAAGCGGCAGCGCGGCATCGGCCGGCGCATCGGGCTCGTGCTGGGTGCCGGCGGGGTAGAGCCAGACCCGGGCCGGTTCAAGGACCCGGCCGAAGGGGTCGCGTCGGGGGCGCCACTTCACTACCCTGGCCCCCGACTCCACTTGGCCGGTGCGGAGCTTGGGGCCGGCAAGGTCCATCAGGATGCGGCATCGTCGCCCCAGCTCCCTTTTGGCACGGCGCAGGTTTTCGACCATCCTTCCCCACGCCTCGGGACCGTCGTGGGCGCAGTTTATCCGCATGCAGTCCATGCCGGCGGCAAGCATCTCCCGGACCAGGAGATAATCCTCCGCCGCCTCGCCCGGCATGGTAACCATGATACGCGTCGTCCTCCCCCCCGGTTTCGGGCCGAGGAGGCGCTCAGTGTGGTGATGAAGCAGTTCCTGTCCGGCAGCAAAGTCGAGCCGATTCTCTTCGGGGGGGTGCGCCGGCATGCCGGCGGCCAACCGCAGCATGGAGAGTACGGACTGAAGAGACGAGAAAACGTGCTTCTCGGCACGACCGAGAGAAGAGAGCCCAAGGGATGCGAGGGTGGTCTGGAGGGGACGGATATCACGGCGCCGCAGCGCCAGGTAGTGGAGAAGGTTGCAGGCGCTCGCGCGCCACTCGGGGTGAATTGATTCGAGACAGGACGAAAACCCCCGCTCGAATTCCAGCATTTCGACGATCAGGTTGTCCAGGGCGCAGATCGTAGCGGCCAGAGCATCATGGTCGTGATTGCCCTCGGCATCCCTCGAGTCGTCATGCTTTTTCATATCCCACCCCCTGCTTCAATCCGGATGCACGTCAATATGGGGTGAGCATAGCGCATCCGCGTTACAGCCGCGCTACGTTCTTTCCGCGCCGGCAAGGACGGCCGGAATCTGGTCGGGAGCCCCGGAGGCGTTTCGCTTGCGTCCCGCTTCTTGACGGCATTCTTCACCCTGCAACTCCACCAGCGTCTCCATGAATTCCTCCACCAGCCGATGGATTTCCTTCAGATCCTTGAAGCGTCCCTTGCGGGGCTTGAGATTCAGGCGGTGCACCTCCCGCAGCATCAGGGGCGCCTCCCGGCGGACAGAGCGCCGCGGCAGGCTTTCAATGTGGGACAGAACCGCTTCGATCTCTCCTTCGCTTCGCAGGATGAAGCTCTCCCCCACCTCGCGAACCAGGGTGCGGAGCAGCTTGAGTTCGCAGACCAGTTCTTCGGTGAGCCTGTCATCATCGCCTTTGGTGTTTACGCGTTCAGAATTCATGTCGCATCTCCAGGGTCGCCTCCACCCGGCTGAAGATCTCGCCGGCCACGGACCGCACCGACCGGTTGCCGTTCACAATGTGGAAACCGTATTCATGCTGCATGAGGCTGAACTGCTTCTGGATCAGGCGCTGGTACCTGATGAAACTGTCGAAGATGTCCCGCGAAAGCCCCAGGTCCATCCCCGACTCCCAGTAGTCGAGGGTGGCATTCTTGCGGAAATTTCTCTCCACCAGCTGGCCGGGGCTCACCCGCAGATAGATGACCAGATGGGGGACCAGCGCGATGCCGTAGAGGGATCTGACCCACGCCGGATCGGCGCCGCGCACGATATCCCGTGCCATCAGCGTGTAAATGTAGCGGTCGGCAAGGACAATGAAGCCGGCTTTCAAAGCGGGCACAATCCGGTTTTCCAGCTGATCGGCGAAATCGGTGGCGTAAAAGAGGCTCCGGGTGATCTCACCCAGGACGTTTCCCCGCTTCGCCTCGGCCAGTTCCTCCGAGACCAAGGTCGAGCGCCGCAGCCCCACATTCAGGATGGCGTGACCGCGGTGTTCCAGAAAATCCCGCAAGAGATCCATCTGGGTCGACCGGCCCGAGCCGTCCGCACCCTCCACGACAATCAGCTTGCCGACCAGTTCATCCGGGTTGACCCCGGGCATGGGTTCTCCGTAAAAGCGCATTACCATTTCCTCCGGTCGGGCCTTGTCATCTCAGCGTCCTCCAGCGAAACGAAGGGAGATCATACGCGGCGGAGACAACGGCGCGCACCCGCTCCTGCTGGGCCTCTATGGTGACCGTCCCATCCATGGTCACAAAGGAGAACTCGTCCTTCATGGCCAGATACTCGTCATAGATGCGGCGCTGAAACAGGCGGAAGCTCTCGTAGGGGTCGCTGGACAGGCCCAGGTCCATGCCGGCTTCGTGGTACTTGAGCTGGGGTCGGCCGGAAACGATGCGGCCATAGGCGGTTTCTGGAGCGGTGTCGAAGAAGAAGGTGAGGTCCGGGTGGCGGGCAAAGCCGTAGAGGCGCCTCAGCCACGGGCGGGAACAGCCCCGCACGGCATCCCGGGCAAAGGCGGTGTAGATGTAGCGGTCGCAGAGGACCAGGTAGCCGGCCTTGAGCAGCGGCAGAATCTGGCGCTCGTAGCGGTCGGCGAAGTCGGTGCAGTGGATGAGACTGAAGGTTGTGGGAGTCAGGAGCTGCCGTTTCTTCCCCTTGCTGGTGGCCTTCTTCACGACCAGGGACGAATTCCACTCCGTGAAATAGACCTTCAGGCCCCGCATCTCGAGCCAGCGCTTGAGAAGGTAGATCTGGGTCGACTTGCCCGACCCGTCCAGCCCCTCCACTGCGATCAACTTACCGGGAAGCTCTTCCGTCAGATGCCCCATCATCACGCAATGATCCTCTTGAGAGCCTTTCTGGCACGCCGGATACCCTTTTCAACCGCCTTCACACTTTCTTCTGTAAGGCCGGCCAGCCGCGCCTCGGCCCTTGCAAGCCCCTTGGCGGCCCGCTTGGTGCGTTTTTCCAGCTTTCCCTCTACCCGGTCAAATGATGCCATGATCTTGGCGACCTGCTTCTCAAGCTTCCGGCCCCCCTGGCCCTGGACTTCGTCGGCAAAACGATCCTTCACGCCCCGTGCGATCTCCTCCACCTGGCCCCGCAGGGTGGTTGCCGCGGCACGGAGTTCCTCGACCCGGCGGGCCCGTTCCTTCCCCTTGGATTCGGCAAGTTCGGCAGCCTGGGAGAGAATCGACTCTACTACCCGGGGATTAATTCCCCTCACGGCCCGAAGCCCCTCCTCGCCGAGGGCGTGGAGCTTCTCGTACGTGTCGTGACCGGCATCGACCAGACGCTTCGCGAGCACTTTACCGATGCCGCGAATCTTTTGCAGTTCCTCGAGCGATTTCTTCATTGATCCCCCTCCCCTGTCAATTAACTTGAGGGCGCTTCGGGAATTGCCCCCATCATTTCACCAATTCAATAAACCAGACATCCTCTGCATTTCAACACAAATAACCCTACATTGTGACATTTATCAAAAGAATTTACACGGTTGTAACATAAGAGAGACCAGGACGGAAGCAGGCGCTTCAGGACCGATAATGACAATCTTCACCCGTCTGTAACGCCGTCATGACATTCCCCGCCGATAATGTTTAATGAGACGTGCGCTGAAACGAATACGCTCAACAGATCAGCGGGTTAAGGATGGATTGCCAATGACGGAATGTTGTGGGACCAGTGTGCCGGTTTTGCGGGACATTGCGGTGCCGGTTGCCGGAATCTCACCGAGCGTAACGGTGCGGGAGGTCGTCGGCATTTTCCAGGGCGATGCAACGCTTCTCACCCTGCCGGTGTTCGACAATGGTCAGTTTCTGGGGATCATCAACCGAAAAGTCCTGATTTTCAAGCACCTCGGCCGACCATTCACCATGGAACTCTTTGGGAAAAAACCGATCAAGGTGCTGCTTGACGAGCACCCGCTTGCCATGAATGCCTCCATCGACATAAACAGCGCCTTGGAACGGCTTATCGAGGCAGATCCGACCCTGAAAACCGATTCGTTCCCCGTAATAGAGGAAACGTCCTGCATCGGCATCGCGTCGGTGGCGGAACTCATGATGAGCATATCCCGAACCCAGGCTGAACTGCTGCAGACTCTCAACTGCCTCACCGCCCGCATAAGAGCAGAGGTCGAAAATGCGCGGAATATCCAGCAGGATCTCCTCCCCGTCGATTCGGACCGCTTCGGCCACATCGCCGTCACCGCGGGAATGACCACCTCCACTGAGATCGGGGGAGATTTTTACGATTACATCCGGCTTCCCGATTCAACGGTCTGCATTGTCATGGGGGATGTGAGCGGCCACGGAATCCAGGCGGGAATGGTAACCACCGCGGCCAAGGCAAGCCTCCATACTCTTATCGCGGCAGGCGCCACCACCCCGGCGCGGCTGCTGTCAGGCATGAACAACGCCATTCTGGCCACGGCTCACCAGAACCTCCTCATGACGTGCGTCGTCATCAGCATCGATCAGCAGCAGCGGACGGCCACCATAGCCAATGCCGGCCACACTTTTCCGTATCTCTCCCGCACGTCTCCCCCATGCCTTGAGCGGATCGAGGAAGTTTCGGGATTTCCCCTGGGCCTTGAATCCGACGGAGTCTACACCGAAAGGACGATCTCTTTCCGTGAGGGAGACAGGCTGATCGTCTACACCGATGGGATCGTGGAAGCCACCGACAGGACGGGAAGCCAATTCGGCTACGAGCGGTTCGAGGCCATTCTTCAGGAACACGGAGAAGGCGCGGCTGACCTGCTGAAACGGAAACTGTTCGCCGCCATTCACGCGTATTCCGCCAGCGACACCCTCGATGACGATGTGGCAATCCTTATCGCCTCGTTCGACACCAGCTCCCAAGAGATGACATAACCATGAATCCGCCCATCCTCGCTTTCTTCAGAAACGATGCCGACGAACGACGCTGGAAGTCCGAACTGGCCTCTATCCCCGGCATTATCTCCATTGTGACGGGAGAATCGGCTCATTCGTTGGTCAAGACAGCATGCCGGACGGTGCCGAAACCGCAATTCGTTCTGTTGTCGGCCTCCTTCTACCCCGACAAGGGACTCGGCGTCACGACCCTCGTCAGGAATCTCCTCCCCGGCACGGAGATCCTGCTCGTTTCACCGGCATCCGAACCGTTTCCCGACGTCGGCCTGCTCTTCAGGGACGGCATCAGAAACCTTGTCGTTGCGCCTTCGTCCCCCCTCTCGCAGGGCAGCGGCCCGGCGGAATCTCCCCTGCGTATCGCTGTAGCGTCCCTGACAGCCGAAAGGCGTGAGAGAATGTCCGCCTGTCTCCGGCGGGGGGCAACGGTCAGCGAGTTCACGCTCACCTCCAGCGACCAGAAAGAGGTTTTCATAAAGCACCTGGAGAGTACGGTGACCGGAAAATCAAGCGAGGCGGAGTTCCTGCGCCAGCGTGCGGCCCTCATCGCCGACGAGATGATCGAGAATGCCCTGTATGGCGCCCCCCGCGACCGCGACGGCGCCCGGATCTTCCGCAAGGGCGAACGCCGTGAGATTCTCCCGGGGGAAAGGATCGGAGTCCGCTTCGGCTTTGACGGAGAGAACCTGGCAATAGAAGTCAGCGACGGATGGGGAAGCCTCCGCCCGGAGGAGATAATCGAACATCTCGAAAAAAACAGGGACAGGGACGGACTTCCGCCTACGGACGGGGGGCTGGGCCTGTTTCTCATCTGGCGTTTTGTCGACCATCTCTACGTCTCAATAGCACCCGGCAGGGAAACTGTCGTGAGTGGCCACGTGCGTCTCGCCACACCGGGGGAACTGCCCGAGGCAAAGGGATTCCACATGGAGGCGTTGCGCGCCTGCGCCTGAACACATACATCATCAGTGCATCACTCAGGGAGGAGGGGGCATACAACACAAAGGAGAAATGTCATGGAAACAGATTTCAGAGTAGTGGTTACGCGTGAAGGTCTTACCGATATCGTCCGTTTCTCCGGCATAATCGACTCCAGGGCCGAAAATGCTCTCCGCGAGCTGGCGGACGGGGTGAACGGGCCGAACGTCCGGTGCGATTTCAGCGACTCCGGCAGGATCAACTCAATGGGTATTGCCTTTCTCCTCAGGTTCATGAAGCAGATCAGGGATGACAAAAGTGCCAGGATCACCATCCGCGGACTCAGCCAGGTAAACACGATTCTGTTCAAGATGACGGGCATCTTTCTTCTGGCTACTGTCGAGCAGTGAACTACCTGCCACTTCCGGGAAGCTCAAGACATGAAGATACTGCGTTGGAAAGTGACCATAGGGGGGCTCTCGGAGCTGGACCGGCAGATCGATAAGCTGCGCAGTCTCAGGGATTCATACCGAGAAGCAAATGTAGCCTACTACGGTAAGGAAATCGCCGACATGCTCAACAGCTGATACCACGAGACGAAACCATCCTCCGTTCAGGGGGTCTGCACCGCAAAGCGCTTGATCTTGCGCGTGGTGGTCTTCGGGAATTCATCCGAGCGAATGGTGACTTTCTTCACCCGCTTGTAGGGCGCCAGCTTTTCGCAGGCGGCATGCACCTCGGCGCGGACGAGTGCTTCCACCTCTTCCCCTGACAGGGAGTCCTTGCCCTGTTTCCCCAGATAATCGTCAAGGGCATCCCGGTCGGGGAAGACCATGGCGTGGATTTCCTCGGTCACTGCCCCGACCCGGTGGCCATGGACCACCACCTCGGCTACGTACGGACTCCTGAGGATTTCGTTTTCAACCTCCTCCGGATAGACATTTCTCCCGTTGGCGGTGACGATCAGGTTCTTTACCCTGCCGCGGACCGATAGAAATCCATCCCCATCCATCAGCCCAAGGTCGCCGGTGCGGTACCAACCGTCGGCCAGTACCTCGGCCGTGGCCTCCTCGTTGCGGTAGTATCCCTCCATGACATTGGGTCCCCTGACGAGGATCTCCCCGACCCCGCTTTCGTCGGGAGCGTCGATTCTCACCTCCACCCCCGCCAGAACCCGACCTACCGTGCCGGGCCGCACGGCGCCGGGACATTCCGCAGCAATGACCGGCGAGGTCTCGGTGATGCCGTAACCCTGGTAGATTGTCACGCCGAGCCGCGTGAGGCCCGATGCAACAGCGGGATCGAGGGCCGCACCGCCGCTGATGAAAATTGTTCCCTTCCCCAGGGTCTTCCGGACCTTCGCCCTGATCAACGGGCGGGTCAGTGCCGACGAAAAAAGCAGGCGAGAGAAGGTCCGCGACTCGATATTCCTTGTTATCCGGTCGAGGATCATCCGGTAGACCGCCGGCACCCCCAGCAGAAACGTCGGCCTCACCTCGGCCAGGTTATCGCCGAGTTTTTTCAGGGACTCCGCAATGGAGACCGTCCCCCCCAGGGTGAGCGGCAGCAGAATGCCGCAAACCTGCTCGAATACGTGGTTTATGGGGAGAAACGACAGGGTGTGGATCCGCTCGTTCAGATTGAAGTGGGCGATGGCCCCCTGGATGTTGGAGGTGATGTTGGCATGGGTCAGCATGGCCCCCTTGGCGCGGCCGGTGGTCCCCGAGGTGTAGAGGATAACGGCGGTGTCCTGGGGCCGGCGAAGTTCCAGAGTCATGGCGGATTCTCGCAGTAGCCGGTCGTAGGGAAGAACCCGCGCCTGACCGTTGCGTCCGACCGCCTGCCCCTCCGGGGGGAGGCGACTCTGGTCATCCCCCCGATCAAGGGACGCCTCGGCATCCAGAAGCTCGTTGAACTGGAGGGCCAGGGTCCCCATCATGGGACCATGCTCCGGGAGAAGCTCCGGGTGCCCATGCCGGTTCCTTCCCTCGTCTGAATGATCTTCCGAGGATGAGCCAAGCCGGCTCCCGTCCCCCATCCCGCACTGGGCGCCGTCGAAGGTCACGATCAGTTCCAGCGAAGGCAACGAACCGAGTATCCCCTCTACGGTGTCGAGGTAGGGGCGCTCGGTAAAGAGCACCCGTGCCCCGCTGTCGAAGAGAATATGACGCAGCTCGGTCCCCTTGAGCTCCCGGTCAATGGGGACCACGATTCCCCCCGCCTTCAGGATTCCCAGGTAGGCCATCACCCAGCGGGGAGACGACGACGCCAGAAGCGCTCCATGGTCCCCTCCCCTGAAGCCGCTGTTCACAAGTCCCGAGGCAATCCGGTCGGAAACGGTCCAGAGCGTTCCGTACGAAACGTTGTCCCATTTCCCTCCACACTTGGAGCGGAAGGCTGACTTGTCGGCGAACCTGAGGCAGCTTTGCTCCAGGAGATCGATAATCGTCTGCATGGTCAAAACACCCCTCCAAGGCATGACATGCCGTCAATCCATATGCTTGACGTTCGGGGTGATAGCATAATGGCAGGTTACTTCAGGGATATGTACGGTTTGCAACATCAGGGTGACAATGGAGAAAAGCGGTCCGCCCCCTTAACGCCCGCCGGCTGCCGCCTGAACTACCCGGCGGATTGCGTCGACGACCACCATGGCGTGCTGACGACGGGTGACCAGGGTGACGTGGTCGGCCCCCTCGACGGTGAGATGAATGCTGCGTGACGACAGGGCGGCAAGCTCGGCCTGCAGCTCGGGGGCGCCGGGAAGCACGTCACGGCCGGCACTGACCACTGCCAGCGGCTTGCAGCCCAAGCCTGCGGTGCCGCGGACTTCGGCGCAGATGCCGTCCCAGGCAAGGGACTCGTCGCGGGTTGTCTTCAGGTGGGCATAGGATGAGAGAAAGGCCTCGGCCTCGGCCGCATGGGGTTCAGGCAGGCCGACGGCCCAGGAGCTGAAAAAGCCGGTCATGCGCACATACCCGAGCCTTGCCAGAAGGGGAACGCTTCTCAGCATCCGGAATCCGGAGCTCATGTGCCGACGGATGGCCGGGCTCCTCTGGTGCTGGTCCGGGTGGGCAGCATCGATCAGCACCACCCCCGCCACCTCCCCCGGATACTGGTCGGCAAACACCCGCAGATAGAGCCCCCCCATGGAGTGCCCGACCAGCACGTAGGGACCAGGAATCCCGACCCCATGGAGCAGGCCCCGGAGACGCCGGGCCACATTCAACGCCGTCCGGGGAAGGCCGTCGGGGGCGCTCCAGCCAAGACCGGCCCGATCGTAGGAAACGACCCCGGTGAATTTGGCAACTTCCGGCTGAATCCATCCCCAGGCCGACGACATTCCCCCCAGCCCGGTTTCAAGCACCACCACCGGCGCGCCCCCCTGGCCAGTGGCGTGGACATGCAACTCGACGCCGTCGACCTTCACCAGTCTCCCGGGAGGCGAGTACCTGCGCCGGTCGACGGCCGTGGCAACCGCCTGATAGATGCAGCCCGCCCCGGTCAGACAGGGCACCAGCGCCGAGGCAAAACGGGCATAGGAACGGACACCGGGAGCAAGGTTCATGATCTTGCGGGCAGCGTACAGCAGCTCGTCCGCGTGGGACTGCAGGGGCAGCGCCGACGGTCTGGCCATGCTTCACCTCCGGAGACGCCGGGGTTTTCGCATCTGCCTGCGATCAGGGTCGAATTACAGAGGGGTTACGGCGTCTCTCAGATGTAACAACTACCAGAGAGTGGGTGACATGCAAGGGGGGGATGCAAAATGTAACAATTGGGGGAACCGGTCACCTTGTGTCGAGGGCTCCGGCAATATCCAGAATCAGGGCCGCGGTGGCCCGGCAGACCTGGACCGCGAACTCCAGGTTCAGGGTTTCCGGGGTGTCGCCGGACAGGTGTATCCAATTTATAGCATGACAGTAACACAGTAACAACATTACGACGTTATAGATATCATAGAAGAGTCTGACCTTCTTCCCGGTCGATCGAACATCAACAGGTGGCGAAAGGAGGATTCAAATGAAAGTAAGAACGGTTTTATCAATGGTCGCAGCTTCGACGGTCGGCATGGTTATGGTGCCCTCGGTCCAGGCTGGCGGGTCTTCCCCGACGGAGATCCTGGCAAACGTCAAGTCCGTTGAATTCATCGGCATGGATGCGCCGGCGAGCGCCGCGGAAAAGGCCGACATCTACACCAAGGCCAAGATCAAGTACACCTACAGAAACGGCAGGACCAGAACCTACGATCTCACGTACCACCAGCTCATGGCCACCACCGAGATGATCAACGGCAACGTGGTGGGGGGGCTGTACGATGTGAAAAACGCTCCCCTCATGGACCTGGACGGCCAGATGGCATCCGATGCGGCAGACGGGACGTCGCTGATCGACATTCCGGGGATGAAGAGCGCCACCCCCTCGACCAAGCATCCGCTGGCCATGGTCACCCAGTTCGAGTACAAGGAATTGCCCCCCAACGACGGAGTCAGCACCGGCAGTTTCTGGAGCAAGCTCCCGGCCCTTATGGGCCTGGCCATGCTGGATCAAGACAAGAAGACCGGGGCCCTGGACGTGGTTGACTACAAGCCCGTCAGCTTCAGCGACGTGCACGGCGGGTGGATCCATTGCGGCTCCACCCTCTCCGACTGGAATACCCATGTGGGGTCCGAGGAGTACGAGCCCGACGCCAAGACGCGGGAAGGGCTCCCCAAGGCAAGCGGCTCCGACGACGGCACCGATATCGCCAGCTTCAGCAAATACTACTTTGGCGACGCTGCCACGGCCAATCCCTACCACTACGGCCTGGTGCCCGAGGTCACGGTTGACCGCAAAGGCTCCGCCTCGGTAGTCAAGCACTATGCACCCGGCCGTTTCGCCCGCGAAATGCAGGAAATGGCCTCCGACAACCGCACCGCCATCGGCGGCGACGACGGCAAGAACACCGGCCTGTTCATGTTCGTCGCGGATAGGAAAAACGACCTCTCCTCCGGCTCCCTCTATGCCGCGAAGGTCACCCAGACCGGCGCCGACCATGGCGGTTCCTACACCCTGCAGTGGATCAGGCTGGGTCACGCCTCCGACGAAGAGATCAAAGCAATGGTGGATGGCGGCATCAAATTCAGCCACATCTTCGACGTCTCCAACACCGATCCGGGGGACCCGACCTTCACCAAGGTGGTCACCTACATGGGAACCGAGTGGCTGCGCCTGAAGCCGGGAATGGAAAAGGCAGCCGCCTTTCTGGAGACCCGCCGCTATGCCGCCCTGCTGGGAGCAACCACCGAATTCTCCAAAATGGAGTACATCGCCTTTAATGACAAAGACAAGAAGTTCTACCTTACCATCTCCCGGGTAGAAGCCGGCATGGCCGACACGGTCGGCGACATCCGGGTGGCCCGCAATGACGGCGGCATCATCCTGGAGATGAGCACCGCTTCCGGGAAGAAGGACACCAGCGGCAATCCCATCGACAGCCGGTTCGTGGGGACCACCCTGACATCGATCCCGGAGCTGGTGGGAGGCTGGAACGGCGGAGTCAAGGATGCCGAGGGGAACCAGTGCAGCCAGGACAAGCTCTGCGGTCCCGACAACCTCCGCTATGTGGACTCGATCCGTACCCTGTTCATCGGCGAAGACACGAGCCGCCGCAACAACAACTACGTCTGGGCCTTCAACGTCGATACCCGCAAACTCTCCCGTATCCTCTCGGTCCCCATGGGAGCCGAGGCCACCGGCCTGACGGTCGCCCCCGACTACAACGGATTTGCCTACATCATGAGCAATTTCCAACACCCTGGGGAAGGCAACATCAGCAATTACCTGGGCACCGACAAGGCCGAGGTTCTCAGTGCCATCGACAGCAAGTGGAACAACAAGAAGAAAGCAGCCATCGGGTACATCGGCACCGAGCATGGCGCCCTCCCCGCCCTCACGAAATAGCCGCTTCAGCACCCGCGGTGGAACCGGATTCAGGCCGGTGTAAGTATGTGTGCATGACGGACATCGCCTGGATGGACGACGGGGCGGACCAGTGCAGGAAGTACTGAGCATTTCCCCCCATGAATGACGAAGAGACCCTTTCCATGCGGAAAGGGTCTCTTTGATTGTGGGCGGATTTCCTATCGCGGTCTTACTGCCGCAGCCTCCTTCCGGCTCAAGACGACTTACTCTTTCACTCGTCTCCTGACCCCGATCATCCCCACGAGGCCTGACCCAAAAAGCCAGAGTGCAGCAGGAACCGGCGCGGGCGTTGCCGAGCCGTCAGGGCGCACGATGAAGTCGGCGCTCGAGAGGTTTAGATTCGTCCGGTAGTCGGCATGGCTCAACCCGTTATTCCAGGCCACCACCGACGTGCCCCCATCTTTTCCATCCTTGACGTAGAAGTTACCCCATACCGGAGCCCGGTCGGTAACCATGGTATACACTGCGTTTCCTCCGGTGCTGCCGAAGTCGAACTTGACGCCATAGAGCGGATTGGGCATTAGGGGATTGGAACCACTCAGTCTATAGGTCGCCGGTCCTTCCTTGGGAGCACTCGTTCCCGCAAGGATGTTGAACGGGGCGCCATCCTGGGTAACTTCGACTATGAAATGGGACAATTCCTTGATCTTGCCCGAAGTCGGAACGACGTCGAATGTGTACACGTACTCCCACCGCCCGCCCCCAACACTGGAAACGTTCCAGCTCAGTTTGAAGTTACCGTTGGCCCAGCCGTCTGTTGCGTAGATTCCGAAAGAGCTGGAGCGGCTTCCGGTCAGGGCAATGCCATCGTCCGTTCCCCAAAGCGAGGCACTTGCCTGCCCGGCGGCCAGCAGTATGACCGTAACGCATGCGATTAACAATTTCATACGATTTCCTCCTGGTTCATTTGTTTTTCCTCCTGGTTCATTTGTTTTTCCTCCTGGCTCATTTGTTCGTGCAATCTCAAAACAACCGACGCCGGCGCAAAAACGCCAGCGCAGCCCCGCATGCCACCAGCCCCCACGGTCCCAGGGCCGGCACCGGCGCGGCAACGGGGGTGAAGGTCGCCTGAACCGAGTGGTTCTCCGTCACGCTGGCGAGAGTGTAACGGTAGCTGCCGTTGCCCGTCGGCGTTGCGGTTGCCGGCACACCGTTGTCGGTCAAGCCGCTCAGATCGTAACCCGCTTCCGGGGTGATGGTGAAGCTGACCGGGCTTCCTTGGGGAACAGCAGTGCTCTCCGGCGTGATGCTGCCTCCGGTGCCGTTGACAACCGTTGCGGTCAGGGTAAAGGTGGGCGGAACATACCGCACCGAAGCATCGGCCAGCACCGGCGAAGGTTCAATGTTGCCGTCATTGTCGGTTGCGACGCTGTAGAACTCGTAGGTGCCCGGTCCGGCAGGCAGCCCGAAGCTGGCGCTCCAGGGGGACGACGTGTCGTGCTGGTAGAGGGTCCAGGGCCCCCACGCCGCTCCATCTGCGGAATGGCGGTAGTAGAAGTCCACCGAGACGACGGTGCCGGGAGAGGTATCGCCGGCGGTTGCCGTGACCGCAACCGGTCCTGAGCTCACCTGGGATGGGGTGAGCGGGTCCACCTGTGACTGGGGCGGAAACCCTGTGGTGGATGCGACGACAACGGACGCGACGCGGAAACGGCGTGCGGTATGCTCGTAGGTGTTGACCCCGCTTATCTCCAACAGGCTGTTGACGTTGCCGGGGAGGCTCGGCATCGCCGTGTATCCGCCCGGCTGGTAGAGGGTGATGGTGGTGCCGGCGGAGTCGCGCACCGTGCTGGTGCCGGTCTTGGTGGCATAGAAGGTGACGTAGTGGTTCTCGTGCTGCTCGTCCCAGAACGAACCGATGGTCGGATGGTATTCCGGCCTCGCCAGGGCCGGGTCGTTCCCCAGAACCGTCATCTCGCCACCGGCGTCATTGATCCCTTCCTGGTCCACCAGTTGGGGATTGCCGCCATGGAACCCCCCCTCGACCCAGATCTCGATGATGTCGCCCGGCTTGTGCGCATCGTCCTTGAACCCCAGGTGACTGCGGTAGAGCATGCTTTCGCTGAACTGGTGCGCGGGGTTGATGGTACCGTCGGCGTTCACGAGGCCGGCGAGGCCATAGGCATTGCGGCGCTCGACGGTTTCGGGCAAAGCCGACAGCAGCCGCACGAAGATCGACTCGTTATAGGGCTCCCCCTCCTTGTCGTCCACCATGGTGACCACCGCCCGGAAACCACCGGCGAGTTCTGTATCAAGATTGTAGCGGGGGCCCGGCACGGTCATGGGATTATTGATGCCGAACTGGCCGGTGTAGTCCACCACCGCCTGCCGGATGGCGCCCCCAACCGGGATGGCGGTCTTGCCGGCGAAGGCCGTGTCGTGGGCGGCCATGTACTCGCTGATCAGGACGTTATAGGTTCCGGAGAGACTGACGGGGCTCCCCTGGTAGGTGATGCCGCTGATGATCCCGTCGTTGGCGGTCACCAGCCAGTCCTTCGAGATACTGGTGCCGCAATAGTCCCCCTCGATGTAGTTCCAGATCTCCTGGCCGGTCATCTGCACCTTCACCATGCCGTCGTCCTGCCAGGGGTAGGTCTCGTAAATCTGGGCGTAGGTAATGGGACCGGCCGGCACGTCGCGCCGCACTCCGCCCCCCGACTGGAGGGCCAACTGGCTCGGGAAGCCCAGCTGACCCGCCTTCCAGACCATGGCATCGCTGATCCAGCCGCCGGCGGTATTGTCACCGCTCCAGGGGAATTCGTTCATGGTCCACCACTTGTCCTTGTCCAGCCGCAGATGGACCGCCGAATGGCCGATCACCTGGTCCAGCCGGTACGGTGGATTGGTGGCTTCATACTCGGCCCTGAGCGTGTCGACCAGGTTCTGCACGGACGCATCCGGAACGATGTCGGCGGTGCGGATCGGATGCTTGGCGGCCTGAAGGTATTTGCCGTCGCCGGTCACCTGCAGTTCACCCAGGTACTGGAGATAGGAGGCTGCCTCCACGAGGAGAGTCTTGCCGTTCAGGTGGGCCGGCTGCCAGGGGTTGTCGGCATAGCTGTGCCAGTGGCCGGAAACGACAATCTCCGGCGGCCGGACCCCGCCATGGTCCTCGATCAGAGCATCGGCGCCGGCAACGATCCTGCTGTGGCCCATATGGCTCAGGAGCACCACCACGTCGCACCCCTGAACCGTCCGCAGCTCGTTCACGTAATCCTTGATATTGATGGTGGCGGCGTTGGTGTCCTCCCAGACTGCCTTGACCACCTCGATCTCTGCGGCTGCATCGGCATCCATGTATGACGATTCGTCGTTGGTGTAGCCGAGGATGCCGACTTTCCTGCCGTTGACGGTAACAATGACGTAAGGCTGGAAGTAGGGAATCTGGGTCCCCTTCCGGCAGACGTTCATGGAGATGACCGGATACGTGGCGTTGTTCTTGAGGTTGTTCACGTACACCATCGACCGGACATCGTGGTTTCCGACCGCCGCAGCGTCAATTCCCCGCCCCCCCAGGGTCTTGAGCCTTGCATCCAGCAGGTTGTAGAAATCGACCATCGCCCCGTTGCCGCGCAGGTCGCCGACGGGGTTCCCCTCCGAAACGTCGCCGGCATCGAGCACCAGCGATTCAGGGTTGGCGGCCTTGAGCTCCAGCAGCTTCCCGGCAAAATGGGCCGCCCCCCCCACCTGCTCGAAGACGGGGGAGTCGCCGTGTTCGGGGATGTCCAGCTCATGGGGAAGGAGCCTCGAATGGACATCGTTCATGTGGAAGATCGTAAAAGAACCGGTCGCCGGCCAGGTTCCGCTGTACTCCACCCGCAACCGCGGCGCCAGGGATGATGAGTACTCCCGGGCATCGAAGGCGTAGGAAACCGTCGGCGTGGTCGCTTCCGTTACCGGCTTCACCACCAGGGTCACCGTACCGTCGCCGGTCTGTTGGGCCTTAACGTAAGTCGTCACGTCCCACTCGATCCATTTCCCCTGCTCCCCCTTCTTGAGGGTCACGGTGGAGAGGACTGCGCCATGGGACGGCTGGGTGTTCCAGGTCAGGGAACTCTCCCCCCAACTGTCACTGTCGCTGCCGTGCACCGCCGTCGGCAGGTCGTTGGCGGTATCGGCTTTCCAGCAGTAGAGCCGGAGCTTGGCAGAGGTTATGACAGCACCGGGGGGGAGCTGGCCCGCCAGATTAAACGTCATCCAGGCCCGTTCGTCCTTGAAGCTTGTGGTGCTTCGCTGCAGGTAGAGGTTATTGGACATGCCGTAGTTGGTGGTCGGATAGCCGGAGGCAACCTGGGCGTCCTTGGCGACGCCGACATCGACCACGGCGGCGCTGCCGATGCCGGTCAGAGCAAGCAACGTCACGATGGCAACGAAGAGACGGATGAACGGGTGCATGGAACCCTCCCGGAACACTGCTGTTCCCGATTACTTCTGCCTTCTCCTGATCCCCACCAGGCCGATGAGGCCGGAACCGAGGAGCCACGCGGCCGCCGGCACGGGAACGGGGTTCGGCTCAGGGCTCCCGGCAACGAAGACAGTCCGGCCATTACTGTCGGTGGCGCGGATGGCTGCGGTGGTTATGCTCAGATTCGAGGTCATGGTGGGATACAGGCTGAAGTTGGCAGTGGTACCATAACCCACGAGATCAACCAGATTTGGCGTTACCGCCTTCGTGCTGGCGCCGGTTGCGGTGGTTCTGAAAAGAGCCAGTTTGCCGGCAGTGGCGGACAGATTGAGGTTTCCGCCCAACAGATCATAGATCGGGCCGGTCGCCGTGCCCGCAAGACCGGTCCCGCGGCCCTCCTGGACGAGGAAATAGCTGTTGGCCTTAATGGTTCCCGACAGGTTGTGGGAGTTGGATGAAGAAAATGTGGTGGTGTTGGTGGCAGCGGCGTACTGGAGGCTGTAGCCGCTGAGGCTGATATCTGTGGCGCCTCCGTTGAACAACTGGACCCAGTCATTGCTATAGAGCGGATTGGTGCTCGTCGCCCCGCCACCTCCGTAAATCTGGCTGATGACAAGATCCGCTCTGGCCGTGCCGGATACTGCTAAAACTGCCGTCATAAACAATGCTGCAAGTACCTTTTTCATCTCCCTCCTCCTTTTGACCCGAATATCCGGGTTTAATGAACTTATCGATGAAACTTCCTTGCGAACACGCTCCACCGGCACAAAAAAAGCCGGGTGCTCTCCGAAGAAGGCAACCCGGCTGTCCCGGAGGGACCCGTGGCTTTCCGTCCCCGCCTTGCGACGGGTTTGGCTTTCGCGCACATTGTCGAAAAAAAAGCCCGCGAAGGAATAAATCAATTCCATCCGCGGGCTTTCCGGTATCTTGAGCTAAGACCGGCAAAGTTCCAAGCGTGCTTATAAGACCATAGCAATGTTACATCTCAATGATTATCCGGTTACTATTTTCAGCTATTGCTCAAGTGACTCACCGCACCACACTCTCCCCCGCCACCCTCCCGAACCAGAGGATCAGCTCCAGCAGCGCATGGGCCACCGCCTGCAGGAGAAGCCGTCACGTCGGTGTCGAGGGCTCCGGCAATATCCAGAATCAGGGCCGCGGTGGCCCGGCAGACCTGGGCCGCGAACTCCAGGTTCAGGGTCTCCAGGGTGTCGCCGGACAGGTGGAAGTGGGGATTGCGGAAATTCGTCGTATCGGTCAGCATGATGGCCCGGTAGCCCTGATCCCAGAAGGGCGCATGGTCGGAGCGACGCGTATCGGGCAGCAGTTCACCATTGCCGGGCACGACCAGCGGTACGCAGGGGAGCATGCCTCCCCCGTGCCCGATAGCCTGCTCAAAGCGGCTCACCATGTCCCGGGAGGCTTCATTGCCGATTACCGCGATGAAGTTCCCCGTGGACGGAACCGGAAACGGGATGCCCGCGGGGGCCCGCTGCACGACGGAGTCGCCGGCATAGGCCACCGATTCGAGCACCACCACCCCCTCGATCTCCCACCCCCGCTGACGGGCATGGGCTGCCAACGCCCTGCTCCCCCGGGTTCCCTGGTCCCACGGATCGTCTTCATTCTCGTTTTCTTCAAGGGTTACGGCAATAAACTGTACGTATTGCTCGAAGTTCAGACCCTTCAGGATGGCGGCAAGCTCCAGGAGCACGGCCACGCCGCTCGCATTGTCGTCGGCCCCCGGCGAGGTGGAGACAGTGTCGTAGTGGGCCACGACCAGCACCCGGCGTCCCGTCCGGCAGCTTCCGGAATGGGTGGCAATGAGATTGACGAAATCCCGGTCCCCTTCCATGAAAACGTGGTCTTCAAGCCGGTAGCCCAGAGACTGGAACGTGTCTCTGATGTAGCCGGCTGATCGATCCAGGGCATCGGGCGCCGCAATGGGATGACGGACCCCTTCGAGTGCTCTGATGTGATGGCGGAGGCGATCAGGAGAGACTGTTCTCAATAGATCCCTGTGTCTTTCCAGCACGCCTCCCCCTGACCTTCATCCGATTCGTTTTGGCCGTTCCAGAATTCTCCCACCCCCGCTCCAGGTTCATCCAGTAACCGCAGATATAACAGTGTAGGCCAAAGGCGTCCGAATGGGTCAGAAGGATGTATTGCGAAAGATGAACTCCAATCGTAGCCTTGCACTTGGGACATTCCATGATCAATCTCCGAATAAAATCGAAAAAAGCCCGCGGTGAATACCGCGGGCTTATACATCAATGAGCCGTTCCCTCGGCTTCCTGCTGGGCACGCATGGTGGCCCGGTGCTGCTCAATCGCATCCATTTCCCGTACCTTCTCCCCCATCCAGTGGTGGAGCTCACGGGCGGTCTGATGGTTGAGCACGACGCCGGCGGGGACAAAACGTACGAGACTCTGGGCAAAGTCCTCGGGCTGCACGGCCGTCTCCGCGCCGACGGTGCCGTTGGGGTTGATTTCGTGGGTTATTTCGTTGGGAAGCGGCGGGCGCTCCAGATAGAAGTTGATCACCAGGTCTCCACGTGGGGAAACGCCGCCGTGGGCGCCATTCACGTAGACCGGGTTGTAATCGTAAGTGAAAATGTACTTGAACGTTACCTGAGGCTTCTCTGACACGCTGATTCTCCTTCCATGCCTTGAATGGGATAGTTGCGACAGCAGCAGTTCATCCGGAACCGATGGTGTCTCTGTTGCCGTTTTCCTTTAGATAGCACGGCTCCATGTCAATATTGAGTCTTCTGCGTTACTATTTCACATCAACTCTCGTTGAGCTCCTTGGCCGCCTCTAAATTCTCCAGGCCCGGTTCATTCTGTTGCACACTTCTTTCTGTCCGGAAACTCCTTCGAAACAGTTCCCTGCCATACTGCAAGTACTGGACGGAACGGGGGACACTCCGTCTCCCCTGCCTGCATCAGCATCACAATTAAATTCAAGGAGATTACCCATGAATACCGTAACCACCCTGCACAGCCGTGCCCACAACGCGATCGAGACTCTCCAGAACGCCTTTCAGACTTGCCCGCACCGCCAGACCGATGGACTGATCCTTTCGGCCCTCGTGGCGCTGCGGCAGATGCACGACGAATTGAAGAGCCTCGACAGCACCGCTTCGGATAATGATCCGGAGGATTACTGCTGCGGCGTTTAGTAAAACGACACTTGGACGATAAAAGCCTGCCGCCTTTCCCCTTCGGGATGGGCGGCAGGCTTTTGTGTCAGGCAACTGTTGCAAAGCATTCACACGGTTTACACGTGATTATGGTAGCCTGTTGCCATGAACATCACAATGCCCATCCCAGACCACTGCCAGACCCGCATGATTCCCGGCTCTCAGCTGTTCTACTGCAGAATTGCAGCTGAATCGTCCAGACGTTGCAATCATGCTCTCCTGTTTGGTGACGACTTCCTCTGCCTGCATCCCTGCAACCACCTCTATGCCCGTTGACCATGCTGCGTCCACAGGTCAGGGGAGCGGAGGCGCTGCGCCCCGCCCTTTCTTCTGACGGGGACATTGCTCGCACTTGCGGCATGAAGTCGACTTGCCGTGGAGCCCATACTGGCGAAATACGGAACAGTACACCGTGATCACCCCCTCGTAGTCCTTCTGGAATTAGCTCTCGGAACCCCGCCACTGCTCCAGTTCAGTCGTTACTCCCCTTCCCCGCCACCCTCCCGAACCAGGGGATCAGCTCCAGCAGAACATTTGCCATTGCCTGCACTGGCGTGATCCCGACCGGGCCATTTTGTTACATTTTTGTAAACATTCTCAAACAAGCTAAAGCGGAAATCAGCCTCGCCGATAAGTTCATTAAGGCAGTCAACTTTACCGGGAGGATTCACATGAAAAAATTACTAATGCTATGCACAATCTGTTCATTAGCGGCTGTCGGGACAGCCGGCGCTGAGACGGTTCATCTCTGCGGATCGTCAACCGTCACCAAGAAAGTGATCTCGAAGATCCAGGAGCCGTTCAAACAGGCAACGGGGATCGAGCTTGCCGTAAATCCCAACGGCTCGGGCAACGGGGCCAAGGACCTCCTCGCCGGATCGTGCGACGCCAGCATGGCCTCCGAGAGCCTGAAGGAGCTCCAGCAGACGGTGCCGGGGCTTGCTGCTCCCGACGTTAAGGGACATGTGGTGGCCGAAGACGAGATCAAGGTATTCGTCAACAAGGCCAATGCCGTGTCGAAACTGACCCGCGAACAGGTGAAGGGGCTCCACACCGGCAAGATCAAGAACTGGAAGGAAGTTGGCGGGGCAGATGCCGACGTCGTGGTGGTGACGTCCCACAAGGGCTCCGGCAACCGCTCTGCGTTCATGACTATTGCCATGGACGGCGAGCCCTATTCGGCCGATGCCGTGGAAACCGCAACCGACGTGGCGGAACTGAAGGAAGTGGCGACCATGAAGGAGGCGATCTCGGCCATCGGCGAGGCATTCATCAACGACACGATCAAGGTGGTAGAGACACCCAAAATCGCCCGTAAGCTTCTCATCATCACCAAAGGGGAGCCCAAGTCCGGAGTCACGAAACTGCTCACATTCATCGAAAGCGACGGCAAGAAACATATCAAGTAGTTGTGCCACAGATATTCACTTTTGATAGCCCGGGGCCCCCTCCGGGCTATTATCTGTTGTCAAGAAGGAGCCTACATGACCATCACCACCAAACTCCGCCTGAATGCCTTTATAGTCGCCGCTGTCGTCTGCGTGCTTGCGGGAACCGGAATCATCAGCCTCGGTATCGTCAAGGAGAAACTTTCCTACCTCATCCAGACAAGCACTCCGTTTCAGGTCCGAACAACGGAACTCCAGCAGAAACTCCAGGAAGCAGTCGCTTCCCTCGTTAAACTGAGCGTAGCCGCAAATGCGCAGGATTTCTCCAAGGCCAGGGCCGCGCTTGACGAAGCCCTTACCGAGGTTAAGAAGTCCCAGGATGCCCTCGAAAGCCTTTCCGGCCAACGGAGCGAGATTTCCGGTGAGCTTTCACGTATTGCCGGACAGATTGTGGCTGTTACCGAAAAACGGCTCAAGGCGGAGTCGGATGTGGCAGCGGCTCACCAGACCATAACGGAGAGGAGCCGGGTGATGGCGGCAACTCTTCGGCAACTCGACACACGCATCACCGCGCTACAGTCGACGACAGCACGGAGTTTTGCAAAATCCTTCGGCGCTTCGAAGGGGGTAACGGCACAGCGGGTGAACCTTGAAATGTTGCGTGGCACCCTGGACCAGTTGCAGCTTCTGCTGGCAACGCTTCCGGCCACGCGGGAGCGCAAGCAGGCCATTGTGCTCAAGAGCAAGCTCAACGGCATCGTCGACAACTTCCTTGAGAACCCGACCGTCAAGGAGTCGAAAGAGTTCACCGCCGGCGGAAAGGCGATCAAGCAGAAAATCGCTGACATCCTCGGGCTTCATGGTCAACTGGTGAAACAACAGGACGAGGCGAGCCGCCAGAAGCTCGATGAACTTATCACCGAGACGAGGGAGCAGAGCATCGGCGCTCTCATCGCCTCTTTCGATGTGGCGGTGGAGCGGGCAAGTCGTGACTCATCAGCGGCCGGCACTGCCCAGGAAGCAGCCTTCCAGCAGTCGAATGCCTCGGCGGGGATTCTGGCCGAGAACGCCGCCCTGGTCTCTGCCGGCGTGACTCTGGACAGCATTGCCACACGGTTATTCATTGCCGGGTCGCCGGAAGAGATCACCCGTCTCGAGGGGGAGATGACCCGACTATTCTCCCGGATCGACTCCAGTGAACGGGGGCTGGAAAAGGCTCTCTCCACGGTGAAGGCCACGGCAGAGCTCAAGCTTCTGAAAACGGCGGAGGCCCCTCTGCGGGACATGCGAGGGCTGCTGACCGGCGCAGAAGGTATTGTTGCCAGAGTTCGGGGAGCGATTTCCCTCAGACAGGAAGCGGCCAAGATGAATGCAGAGATGCAGGCATTGGTTCAGCGCTATTCCGAAAAGGGACGCACCGAAATCATCACCGCCCACAGGGAGCAGGAAGATTCCGCGCGGGAAGTAAACCGGATTGTCCGGCTGAGCATTGTTGCACTCACGGCAGTCGGCGGAGCCATTCTTCTCTTTACGATCATTTTCAGTACCGTGATCGGCCGCAGCATTACCAGGCCGATCCGTGAACTGGTCGGCATTGCGCAGAGTTTCGGCAACGGTGACTTTTCACGCCGCATGGACGAGACGCGCAGGGACGAATTCGGCGAACTGGGAATCCACCTCAATCAGGCAACGGCCAGAATTTCGGAGATCAGCGTCAAGCTCTCGGTGGCGATACGCAATCTGGCCGAGCACTCCCGGCACCTCTCCGTAACCGCTGACGAGCTTTCCCAGGGAGCGCGGAGGCAGGCGACACAAACGATCCAGTCGGCATCCGCCATGACGGAAATGACCCAGAGCATCACGGAGGTTGCCGGCAACGCACTGGCGGCGGCCCAGGCATCGAAAAATGCCCTCTCTACCGCCTCGCGGGGGAACGAAGTCGTCACCGATACCCAGGTCGGCATGGAACAGATCGCCACATCGGTGAAAGAGGCGGCCAGACTCGTCAACGAGCTCGGTGCCCGCTCGGAACGGATCGGCGATATCATCAGGACCATCGAGGACATCGCCGACCAGACCAATCTGCTTGCACTCAACGCCGCCATCGAGGCGGCGCGGGCCGGCGACGTTGGCAGAGGCTTCGCGGTGGTTGCCGACGAGGTTCGGAAACTGGCTCATCACACGACGGATGCAACATCCGAAATCGCCGTCATGATTCGGGACATCCAGGAGGGGATAACCCATTCCGTAAGCGCCATGGAGGCCGGCAACGCAAAGGTGGTGGAGGGAGTAGACAAAGCGGGAGAGGCGCGGCAGGCTCTTGAGGCGATCGTGGAGGCGTCCAACCAGGGGACTGACATGGTGGAACGGATTGCAACCGCCTCCGAGCAACAGTCGGCCACCGCGCAGCAGGTTGCCGCCAGCGTCGAGAACATCGCCGAAATTACCCGCCGCACCGAGACCGAAACCGACGAGATCATGCGTTCATCATTGGAACTGCAACGGATTGCCGATGAGCTCTCGTCAATGGCAGCGTGGTTTAAGGTCAGTGAGAGGCAAACGGCCTAATCACTTTTTCAAAGGACGCGGGCACCATCGGCAATTTCTGCACGACACGGATTTTCCGTGGTGCCCATACTCACGAAGCAGCGAACAGTACAAAGCGATCACCTCCTCGAACCGTGTGGCGCCAAATGAAGCAGCGCAGCGTCAGTTCCGACTCCCCTGGCCTATCCTTTGACGACCAGCATCACGGGCAAAGGGTCGGACTCCCAGGTGACTTCCGGGTAGAGTGATGAATCGAGCAGAAGATAGGTTCCATCCACCCCTTTCTCGGCCCACCAGCAACCAGAACCACGGACGGGCATATCCCTGAAAAGGTACAGATCATTGTTGCTGTCTCTGGCGATGAACATTCCGACCTCCATCTGGTGTTTGTACTTCCATTCCATAATCTGACGTATGCCGTCAGATGGTACCATGTCGGCTAGCAGTAACCAACACCGAGAACCTTTTGCCGCCATTTCCTCATGCTATTTGAGCCGTCTCCTGCCTCCTGCCAGACAAAGCAGACCAGAACCCAGAAGCCACGCTGCCGCCGGGACGGGAGTAAGGATGGTCGAGGATACACTTACCGGCATCTCGATATTTTCTGATTTCAAGACAAGTGACCCTGACGGGACAGAAGATACGTTACCGTTGCCATTGCCATTCCAGATTGAAATGGTACTTGAAGACGATAGGTAGATGGAACTTGCTGCCGACAAGGTTACGTTCCCCCAATCCGTGAGATTGCCGTTAAGGATAAAATCGCTCGCAGAACCGAGCAAAAGGCCGTACCCCTTCGGATCGCTTTTCAGTGTTCCGTCGATCATGACCCGGCCGGCACCGAGTGAAAGGCTACCACTGCTCGCTATTGAAGCATCAAAGGGAATGCTGAAGAGGCCGACATTCGTAAAACTACCCGACAAGCTGTCGCCATCGGAGAGGATCAAATCTTGCCCGCCCCAGTCACTGCCGATGTAGAAATATGCGCTGGCAGATAATGGCAAGGATAACACCCATATCATGACGACTACCACAACACCTGCGGCCTTGAGAACATTCATGGGAAGAACCTCGAAGTTAGTATTCAAGAAACAGAGAGCCCGCGAAGGGATACATTCAATTCCATCCGCGGGCTCTCTGTTTCTTGAATACTAACTTCGAGGTTCTTCCCATGAATGTTC
>RHLS01000100.1 GCA_003712145.1 Desulfuromonadales bacterium
GGGACCGTGAAGCTATCGGGGTTTCCGGCGGCGAGCGGCCTCGGCGGGCCTGTCCAGGCCAGTTCAGTGCCGCCCCGGCGAGGGCGGCCTCCTGTTCGCCTGGCCGGGCGTGAGGCGCCGCGGCCCCTGGTCCTGGCCGCCTACGCCGTCATCCCGGCCGAGATCAGCCTCAGCACGTTGTAGGTCAGCGCCGCCAGCAGCACGACCGACTTCACTTTGACGAGGCCGGTGACGTTCAACCGATCGAGCCTCCGGTGCACCCTCAGGTCGGCGTTGGTGCGCTCGGCGACGGCACCCCGCTGCACGTAGATCCGCTTGGCGTCCTCGGTCTTCATCCTCAGGCGCCAGGCCGCCACGGCCGGCGAATCGTCCTTCTTCGGCTCGCAGGGATCGATCTTCGGGTTACGCGACTTGGCCGGGGGCGCGTAGATCGTGGCCCCGCGCGCGGTCACGACCTCGATGTTCTCGTGGGTCACAAAGCCGCCATCGACAAGGTACTCGTCGGGCGTCCGCCCGGTGCGCGCGGTGATGTCGTCCAGCATCGGCACGACGTGCGGCTGGTCCGTGCCGTTGTTGGTCACGTCCACGCCCACGATGCAGCCCGTTCCGGCGTCGGTCGCAAGCTGGACGTTGTAGGCAGGTCGGAAGCCGCCGTCCGCCATCTTCATCACGCGGCACTCGGCGTCCGTCGTGCTCACCCGGACTTCCTTCTTGCCTCGCCGCTCGTCCTTCTTGGCACGCTGCTCCTGCTTCTCCTCGAGCTCCGGCAGCTCCGCCAGCGCTGCTTCAACCGCCTTCTGCCTCGCCGTGGCGGCTCGCTCCTTAGCTGCCTGGACACGCCGGGTCCCGGCCCCGGGATCGTCCGCAACTTCTCGCTTCAGCCGCCGCACCTGCTGCTCGGCCTCCTGGTGCGCGCGCTCCAGCGAGGCCTTCCGCTTGAAGCTTCCTGCCCCCGCCGAGGCCCGCACCTTCATGCCATCCTGCGCCACCCGCTTCAGCTGCAGCACGCCCTGCTTCATCAGCACCGCCAGCGTCTGCGTCAGCAGCCGGTCGAGCTTCTTCCCCTGCTTCACCCGGAAGTCCGAGAGCGTGTGGTGGTTCACCGGCACGCCGCCGCAGATCCAGCGGTACGGCGCGTCCCGGTCACACAGCCGCTCCAGCAGCCGCGCGCTCCCGACGCCCTCCGAGTTGGCGAACAGCCACAGCGCCAGCATCACCTGCGGGTCGGTCGCCGGCCGCCCCGGCGCCGAGCCGCGCGCCTCGATCTCGGCGTAGAACTCGCTCAGGTCCAGCCGCTCCGTCAGCGCCCAGATGGCCCGCACCGGATGATCATCCGGCACCAGCGCTTCAAGGTCGGTCGGCTGCAGGGACAGCTGGTTCCGGACCGGCTTCACCACTCGCGGCGCGTCGTGTTCGCTCACGCCCATCAAAGATCACGGCCGCATCCCAGTTGTCCATGGGACGCGGCCGGAAATCTTCACGGTCCCTCAG
>RHLS01000009.1 GCA_003712145.1 Desulfuromonadales bacterium
GTTGAGGAGGGTGTTCGCCTTTTTCGGGAGCAGAACGGTGGGGGGTATCTTTATCTCATCGGAGTCGATCCCCTCGTGAAGAAGCAGGAGCTTTTCAAGGATCGGGAAGGGGAGAGTCTGGCCGAACGGGTTATCCTGGAAAAAGCGTCACGCAACACCCTGGAGAACGCCCTCTACAGCAGGGAGCTCATTGAGCGGAACGATGTCCGGTCCATTCGGCTCATCACGTCCCGCTACCACATGAAGCGGGCCACCGTTATCTTCCGGAATGTCCTCCCTAAGGATATCGCCATCTATCCCCACCCGGTGGACAGCAGGAACCTGAAGGAGGAGTGGTGGAGCCACGGCGGCAGCTTCCGTCTTCTCTTTAGTGAGTTCTACAAGTACTGCCTTTTCCGCTTCTTTTTTCTCTTTGCCTCGGGAGAGCTCAGGCCGGGTGCGGGTCCGCTGTAGCCGATAGCAGGGAGAGATTTGACGAGAAAGGGCAACTGCCATCAGTTGCCCTTTCTCGATTCTATTCCGTTTTTTCTTCGATCCGTGGAAAGAGCGCTTCCGCTTTGGCGATTCGGGTTCCGGGGACAAGTCTGCCCCAGGCAAAGTCTTCATCCTTCGGTGGTTCGGTCCAGCCCAGATAGCCGAGGGCCTTGGCCGCCGTGCGGGGCATGAAGGCCGTCAGGAGCAGGTGTGCGACCCGCTGTGCTTCGAGCAGGGTGTACATGATTGTGCCGAGCCGCTCTTTCTGGGCCGGGTCCTTGGCCAGCGCCCAGGGGGCGGTTTCGTCGATGTACTTGTTCCCCGCTGAGATCACTTCCCAGATGGCCTGGAGCCCCTTGCTGAACGCGAGTTCGTCGATGCAGGTGTCGAGTTGGGTCACCATTGTTTCGGTCTTCATCCGGAAGGCGGTGTCAAGCTCGCTCATCGCGCCGGGCTGGGGGAGGATGCCGTCGAAGTACTTGTTTACCATGGCGGTCGAGCGGCTCAGGAGATTACCCAGGTCGTTTGCCAGGTCGGAGTTGATCCGGTGGACCAGCGCCGCGTGGGAGAAGTCGCCGTCAAGTCCGAAGGGGACCTCACGCAGGAGGAAATAGCGCACGGCATCGATGCCGTACTTGTCCACGAGCATGTTGGGTTCCACGACGTTCTGGAGGCTCTTGCTCATCTTCTGGCCCTCCACGGTCCACCAGCCATGGGCGAAGACTTTCCTCGGGACCGGCAGTCCGGCGGCCATGAGGAATGTGGGCCAGTAGACCGCGTGGAACCGGAGGATGTCCTTGCCGATGAGGTGGACATCAACAGGCCAGAACGTGGCGAGGTTGCCCGTCTCGTCTGGATAGCCGAGGGCGGTTATGTAGTTGGTGAGGGCGTCGAACCAGACGTAGATCACGTGACGCTCGTTTTCAGGCACCGGTATCCCCCAGTTGAAGGAGGTGCGTGAGACGGAGAGGTCGCGCAGCCCTTCCTTGACGAAGGAGATGATTTCGTTCCTGCGGCTTTTGGGCTGAATAAAGTCCGGATTTGCCTCGATATGGGCGAGCAGTTGCTCCTGGTACTTGCTCATCCGGAAGAAATATGATTCTTCCTTGAGCTTTTCCACTACCCGGTTGCAGTCGGGGCATTTGCCGTCGATGAGCTGGGTCTCGGTCCAGAAGGTTTCGCAGGGGGTGCAGTACCAGTCTTCGTACTCGCCGAGATAGATGTCGCCCGTTTCCATCACCCGTTTGAAAAAGGTGGTGACACCCTGCTTATGCCGCTCCTGGGTCGTGCGGATGAAGTCGGTATAGGCGATGTCGAGCTTTTCCCAGAGGGACTGGAACCGCTTGACCACCCGGTCGGCAAGTTCCAGCGGGGTCTCGCCTGCAGCGTGGGCAGCTTTTTCCACCTTCTGGCCATGCTCGTCGGTGCCTGTCAGGAAGAAGACCTCGAAGCCCTTGAGTCGCTTGTAACGGGCCAGCACATCGGCCGCCAGGGTAGTGTAGGCGTGGCCGATGTGGGGGACGTCATTCACGTAATAGATCGGGGTCGTGACATAGAAGGTTCGGCTCATTTCGGCTCCTTTTTATCTTTGTCCCTGTCTTTGCCGCTACGGCGGCGATCGCGGCTGTTCCGGTCGCCGCGCTGCGGTTCGCGGCTAGCGCTCTCGTCCCGGCGCTCGTTGTCGGAGCTGGGTCTCTGTTCCCGTGAGCGCTCGCGCGGTTTCTCCCGGCGTTCGTTGTCCGCGGCGGGGCGCTGATCCTTGTCCCGCTCCCGGCTTGGCACTCCTTCGCGGCGAGGGGGCTTGGGACGGTCGGAGATATTCTCCGGCTTGATATCTTCCCCCTTGAGTTCGACCACCCGGTCTTCGTCTGTACGGACGGCGACGGTCCCATCCAGTACGTTCAGTTTGATCACTTCACCCGTGACGTTGCCGCACGTGACTACTTTCCCGCACTTGGGGAGGCATTTCTTGAGGGAGCAGTAGGTGTCGTATTCGTAGCCGAGGCAGCAGAGCAGCCGTCCGCACTGGCCGGATATCTTCGTGGGGTTGAGGGCCAGGTTCTGCTCCTTGGCCATCTTGACCGATACCGGCTCGAATTCACGCAGAAACGACGAGCAGCAGAGCTCGCGCCCGCAGATGCCGATGCCGCCGATCATCTTGGATTCGTCGCGCACTCCGATCTGGCGCATCTCGATACGGGTGTGGAACTGGTGAGCCAGATCCTTGACCAGTTCCCGGAAGTCGACCCGCCCGTCGGCGGTGAAGTAGAAAATTGCCTTGCTGC
Source organism: Desulfuromonadales bacterium (assembly GCA_003712145.1). Lineage (GTDB taxonomy): Bacteria > Desulfobacterota > Desulfuromonadia > Geobacterales > Geobacteraceae > Geobacter. The sequence goes on from RHLS01000009.1 coordinate 2,760, forward strand.
CGTCAAAGAGGTACTCCACCTTGACGAGCTTCATGTCCATCCCCCGCTCCTTTATCTTGCGGATGCAGAAGTCGTGGGCCTCCTTTTCCCGGGCGGCGTTGCGGGCCGTTGATGCCAGGTCTGCCTGCTCGGCCAGCCGGATGATGGTCTTGAGTCCCTCTGGAACCTGGGAGTCCTCGAATTCACGGGGGGGGGTGACCACGGAGGCGATGCTCTTGCCCCGCTCCGTTTCGACGATGACCATGTTGCCCGGTTTGAGTTCGAGGTCACCGGCTCCGAAGTCGTAGAGCTTGCCGGCGGTGTGAAACTGTATCTTGACGATGCGTACCAAATCTATCCTCCCGGGGATATCCCCGCTGTTGTTGTCGTTAGTGCGCTGCCAGTCGCATCAGGAGCAGATCCAGGGTGAGCCGCGGGTTCGCGTTGCGCGAGAGCGCCCGGCGCGCCTCCATGACGTGTCCGATTCGCTCCAGGGTCTTCTCCTGTGTCTGGCTGGCCGCTGTCTCCTCGAGGCGCGGCAGGAGGTCGCGGTTGACCACGTCGTTGCTTCCCCCCTGAATGAGGAGCAGGTCCCGGAGCAGGGTAGCGAGTACGTTGAGTTTCTCCATGGCCTGTTCCCGGTCGGCTGCCATGTCTTCGGCGGCGGTGAAAAGGGGGGCCACATAGTTCAGGGAGATGGTGCGCAGCAGTTCAAGAAGATCTACCCGGCCGGCTGCGCCCTCATCACCTTCCTCAAGCGCTGTCCCCAGACTTCCGCCGGCCAGGGAAGCGGCAAGGCGCGCTGCGGCAGGGTCTTGTCCGATGGTTATCAGGTGATTCTCGATGACCTGCTCGGGGAGCGGAGCGAACCGGAGCAACTGGCAGCGGGAGCGGACCGTCTGCAGCACCCCGTCCAGGTTCGTGGTAAGGAGGATCAGCAGGGCATTGCCTGGCGGTTCCTCCAGGGTCTTGAGCAGGGCGTTGGCGGCGGACGGGTTGAGCCGGTCGGCGTCCCTGATGATGCAGGCCTTCACGGAGGCCTCCACGGGGCGCAACACCAATTCCCGCTGGAGATCCCGAATCTGGTCAATCTTGATGAATGCCCCGTCCGGTTCCAGGCGGTGGAGGTCAGGGTGCTGCAGCGTTGCCATCTTGCGGCAGGCAGGGCAGGCGCCGCAGCCGTCGTCCCGGCCGCAGAAGGCCGCCTCAACGAAGGCGAGGGCTGTGGTCCCCTTGCCGCACCCGGCGATTCCCTCGAAGAGGTACGCGTGGGCCATCTTGCCGGATCGGAGCGCGCGCCGCAGGACATCCACGGGGGTCTCCTGACCGATGACGCGGGAGAAGGGCACAGTTACCTCCGGGGTAGCCGCGGCAGAATCGATGTCATCACGAGGTCTTCGGTTTCCTCGATGCCGCCGCTGCCGTCAACCACCAGAAAACGTCCCGCCTCCGCTGCCGCCAGTTGAAGGAAACCGTCCCTGATGCGCTCGTGAAAGAGGCGCGACTCCTGCTCGAACCGTTCTTCCCGGGCGGTGCTTGCGGCGTTTATCCGTGCCATGGCCCGACCGAGCCCAACCTCGACGGGGCAGTCCAGGACAAGGGTGAGGTGGGGCCGTATATCTCCTGCTGCAAGGGTGTTGAGTTGTCCAATCAACTCCCGGTCCAGTTGGCGGCCATACCCCTGGTAGGCAAGGGTGGAATCGGTGAAGCGGTCGCAGAGGACGATCTTGCCTTCACGCAGGGCCGGCCCGATCACCTCGGCCACGTGCTGGGCCCGGGCCGCCGCGTACAGGAGGAGTTCGGCCAGGGGAACCATGGCGCTATTGTCCGCGTCAAGGAGAATGGCCCGGATGGCGTCGGCAATGGGGCATCCCCCCGGTTCGCGGGTGATGACTACGTCGTACCCTTCCCGGGTGAGCCGTTCGGCTGCCCGTCGAAGCTGGGTCGACTTGCCGCACCCTTCAATGCCTTCGAATGTGATGAAAAAGCCCATGGGCCAGCATGCCTCTTTGTTTTGTAAAAGCAGAATTATAGGGGAGCGACCCGTATTAATCAAGACAAAAATCCCTGCCAAACCGCATAATTATTGATAAAATTGGAAGATTTGGGTTATAGTGTTCTGTCATGCGTGAACCTTATGAAGAGAGTACATGTAGCGGCGCTACGCTGGAGAGTCTTGAAACGGTCATCGGGTATCGATTTGATGATCGGGACCTCCTGGTCGAGGCCCTTACTCACCGTTCATTCGTGAACGAGAGCAGGGATAAGGTGATGCGCGACAACGAGCGCCTGGAGTTTTTCGGCGATGCGGTGATCGGTCTCCTGGTGGGGAAGATGCTGCTCGCACGCTTTCCCGAGAGCCGCGAAGGGATGCTGGCGCGCATGAAGGCGTCACTGGTGGGGGAGGAGACTCTGGCACGGCTTGCGGGGGCCATCGGGCTTGGGAACCATCTCCGTCTGGGGCGTGGGGAAGAGCGGAGCGGCGGCAGGGAGCGGAAGTCTTTGCTGGCCAACACCTACGAGGCACTCCTGGCTGCCGTCTACCTGGACGGGGGGATTGCGCCCGCCGAGCGGATCGTGGAAGCCGCCTTTGGCCCGCTCCTGGGTGGTGTCGCCGCGGGGACCGACGGACGTGACTTTAAGACCGAGTTTCAGGAGGCGGCCCAGATCCGCTATGGTGTGCCGCCCACCTACGCGGTGACCGACACGGTCGGTCCTCCCCATGATCGGCGCTTCACCGTGGCTGCGTATGTGGGTGATGAGCGTCTGGGGGTGGGGAGCGGGCGGAGCAAGAAGGAGGCGGAGCAGGCTGCGGCCCGGGAGTGTCTTGGCCGGTTGGCCGCCGCTGGTCTGGCCCCCGAGGAATGAAGCCGCTTATCGTCCCCTTTTTCATCTCCCACCAGGGGTGCCCTCACCAGTGCGTCTTCTGCGACCAGCGTCGGATTGCCGGCCACGACGGCGGACTCCCCTCGGCGACGGAGTTGCGGGAGCGGATCGCCCGCTTTACCGCGTCGAGTGACGGGAGGCCGGTGGAGGTGGCCTTTTATGGCGGAACCTTCACGAGTCTGTCGGCCGAGGCTCAGGAGCGGCTTCTGGCGCCGCTCCAGCCTCTCATCGCATCGGGAGAGGTGATGACCGTGCGGCTCTCCACGCGGCCTGACGCGGTCGATGGGGAAGCGGCCCGGTTCCTTCGCAGCCGCGGGGTTAGGACAGTGGAGCTGGGTGTCCAGTCCATGGACGACCGGGTCCTTGCGGCGTCGGGACGGGGGCACACGGCGGACCACGTGGTGCAGGCGTTCGCGTCTCTCCGGGAGGCGGGTATCGCCGTGGGCGCCCAGCTTATGCCGGGACTCCCCGGGGATACCAAGGAGACCTCCCTCGCATCCCTGCAGCGGGTGCTTGCCCTTTCCCCGGCCTGTCTGCGCATCTATCCGACCGTGGTGCTGGAGGGGACCCGACTTGCCGAGTTCTGGCGCGGCGGTTCCTATACTCCCCTGGGAATGGAGGAGGCGGTTTCTCTGTGCGCTGCCATGCTCCGCGTCTGCCTGTTGGCTGGCGTACCGGTGATCCGGATCGGTCTTCAGCCCACGGAGGAACTGGAAGCGTCGGGAACGATGCTGGCCGGTCCGTGGCATCCGGCGTTCCGTCAGCTTGTCGAGGGTGAGCTCTGGTACGATTGTCTTGACCGTCTGATGGTAGATGTTCCCGCCGGGGCAACCGTCTCGCTGGTCTGCGCCCCGTCACGGGTCTCCGATGTTACGGGCCAGCGGAGGAAGAACCTGGAGCGGCTCCGGGAACGGCGGGGGATCCTGGTGACGAGGGTCACCGGCAGCGCCGATCTTACGCTGCTCGATATTGCACTCATCCACGCCGGCGGTACCGTCGCGGGAAATCTGCTCGCAGAAACAGCACGTTGTCCGTCGCACATTCAAGGAGGTTACCCCTTTGACTGATTCACCGTTTCGTTCTGGTTTCGTCTCCATCATCGGCCGCCCCAACGTGGGGAAGTCGACGCTTCTGAACCGCGTCCTCGGCGAGAAGATCGTCATTACCTCGGACAAGCCCCAGACCACCCGCAACCGCATCCAGGGGATCCATAATCTCCCCGGAGCGCAGATCGTCTTCATCGATACGCCGGGAATCCACCGGGCCACGTCGCGCCTCAACAGGTACATGGTGGATGTGGCTGTTTCCTCTCTTCGGGAGGTGGATCTGATCCTTCTGCTGGTGGAGGCCCAGCGGGCGCCGGGGGAGCAGGAGCGGGAGATCATCGGTCTCCTTGCCGGGGCGACGGTGCCGGTTTTCCTCGTGATGAACAAGATCGACCTGGTGGAAAAGAGCGCGCTGCTGGAACGGATCGCCACCTACCAGAAGCTCTACCCCTTCCGGGAGATCGTGCCGGTTTCGGCGGAGACGGGCGACGGGGTGGAGATGCTTGTGGAGCTGGTTCGTGGCTTCCTTCCCGAGGGGCCGGTCTATTTCCCCGACGACATTCTCACCGATCTGCCGGAACGGTTCATCGTGGCCGAGATCATTAGGGAGAAGGTCTTCCGGCTTACCCGGGACGAGGTCCCCTATGCCACCGCCGTGGAGGTGGACAGCTTCAAGGAGCGGGAGGACGGCGGCCTTGTCTCCATCGCCGCCACCATCACGGTGGAGCGGGACTCCCAGAAGGGGATCGTCATCGGCAAGAAGGGGGCGATGCTCAAGCGGATCGGGATGAATGCCCGGACCGAAATCGAGCGGTTGCTCGACACGAAGGTTTTTCTGGAGCTCTTTGTCCGTGTCCGCAAGGACTGGAGCGAAGATGCGCACATGCTGAAGGAGCTTGGATACGAATGAAGCCGTTAGTTGCCATAGTTGGACGCCCCAATGTGGGCAAATCGACCCTTTTCAATCGCCTCGTGGGGCGCCGCAAGGCGATTGTCGACGACATGCCCGGCGTTACCCGCGACCGGAATTACGAGACCGTTACCCGCTTCGAGACCCCCTTCATCCTGATCGACACCGGCGGCTTCGAGCCGGTCAGCGAGGACCGTCTCCTGCAGCAGATGCGCGAGCAGTCGCGCCTCGCCATCGAGGAGGCGGACGTGATCCTCTTCCTGATGGATGGCAGGGCCGGCCTTACCCCTTCCGACAGGGAGGTGGTTGAGATGCTCCGCCGGGTGGAGAAGCCAATCTTCTACGTGGTCAACAAGGTTGATGGAGAGAAGCTGGAGGACGAGGCGGCCGACTTCTACTCCCTGGGGGTCGAGAACATCCACACCATTTCCGCCGAGCACAACCGGGGGGTGAACGACCTCATGGAGGAGGTGGTGGCGGCGCTCCCCAGGCAAAAGGACGAGGCAGACGATGAAGCTGTGACGAAGATCGCCGTGGTCGGTCGCCCCAATGTGGGGAAGTCGTCCCTGGTGAACCGGCTGCTGGGATATGAACGAGTGGTGGCAAACCCCACCCCCGGCACCACGCGGGACTCCGTCGATACCCTGTTCACCTGCAACAGGCAGCGCTATCTCCTTATCGATACAGCTGGCATACGGCGCAAGGGAAAGACAACCCAGAAGCTGGAGAAGTACAGCGTGGTGGACTCGCTGAGGAGCATCGAGCGGGCCGACGTGGTCCTCATCGTCATCAACGCCGAGGATGGGGTTACCGAGCAGGACGAGCGGATCGCCGGCTACGCCTACGAGGCGGGGCGGGGGTGCGTCTTCGTGGTCAACAAGTGGGATGCGCTGGAGAAGGATAATCGTTCGGTCGGGAAATTCGTGGACCAGATCAGAACCGAATTCAAGTATCTGCCGTTTGCGCCGATAGTGTTTGTATCAGCCAAAACAGGCCAACGGATCAACAAGGTCATGGCAGAGGTGGAGAAGGTCATGGCCCAGTACAGCAAGCGGGTCACAACCTCTGACCTGAACCGGGTTTTCTCCGAGGCGGTGGAGAGTCATCACGCCCCTCTGCACCAGGGGCGGCGGGTCAAGTTTTTCTATGCCACCCAGGTTGGGACGAAGCCTCCCTCGTTCGTCATCTTCACCAATCAGCCCGAGGGGGTTCATTTCTCCTATGAGCGGTACCTTTCCAACAAGATTCGCGAAGCCTTCGATTTCACCGGAACGCCGATCAGGCTCATGTTCCGGGGGAGAGAGCCGCGCGGGTAAAACCCTTTACTTGAACGGGACGACTAGTTTATGATGGGCACCGTTTCCACCGCTGTTTACCGGGCTTTTGACCCTATCCGCCGATGAGTCTCGTCGGCAACCTGGAAGACCTGGGGCTGGGAGAGATTCTCCAGATAGTCAGCCTCTCCCGCAAGTCGGGTATTCTGCTCCTTCACAGCAGAGGGCGCGAGGGGAAGATCGTTTTCCGCCTGGGCCAGGTCATCCAGGCCACATCCAGCACCTGCCAGGAGAGCCTCGGCGAGGTGCTGATCCGCAAGGGAAAGCTTGACCTGGCAGCTCTCCGCAGCGCCCTGGCGCACCAGGAGCGGGAGGGGTTCCGGGAGCGGCTCGGCACGATTCTGGTGCGGGACCATGGCGTTCCGGCCGATGCCATCACCGAGGTGGTGCGGGAGCAGATCGAGCGGGTCGTCTATGCCCTGTTCGCCTGGGCCGAGGGGGCCTTTGAGTTCGAGCTTCAGGAGAATGTCGAGGCGGTTGACTCCATAAAGATGGATCCCCTCCAGTTCATGCTCGACCAGGGACTGAATCCCCAGTTCCTGGCCATGGAGGGTTCGCGGCTCGTCGACGAGCACCGCCACAGGGGAGGCGGTATCGGTGAGGAGGCGCTTTCCCGGGAGGTCGTCAGGGCTGAGGCACAGCCCGAGGATACCGTAGACGCGGCGTTCGAGCTTCTCCAGGCACCGTCCGCTTCCGCGGTCATAGCCGGCGAAGGTCCCCTGATCCTGGTGGACGATGATGGGGCCACCCGCGAGACCCTGGCCACCTGCCTTGAGCGTGCCGGCTATCAGGTCTCCTCCTTCGCCCGAAGTGAGGATGCCCTCGTCCAGCTTGATTCCCTCTACCGACGCGGTGAGCGTCCTGTCGTTCTTGTGGACCTGATCATGCCGCGGATGGACGGTTCGGGCATCCTGGGGGGCCTGGAGCTTCTGGAGATGGTCTGGAACAATTTCCCCGATCTCCAGATTCTGGTCATGTCTGACTACCATAATGGTGAGGCCGAGCGGCGGGTGAGTCAGTTGGGGTACTCCCACATCATCAAACCGCGCCGATCTCAGGTGGGTGATTCCACCCTGATGGAGGGGTTCGGCTCCCGGCTTCTGGCTGTATTGGGGGGGAGGGAATCTTCCGGGACACGCGCCACTCCGTCCGGTCTCATTAATCTGGGGGACGAACTTCGTCTCGAGATGGGAGAGGCCCTGGACGTGACCGCCGTTGAGCGGGTGGAGCCGAGTACCGGCATGACGCACCTGCGGGGCATGCTCGAGGAACTCAACGATCCTGCTCTCGGCGGCGGGATCACCCTCCTGGCACTGCGCTTTGCCGCCGAGTTCGTGAGTCGGGCGGTCATCTTCACGGCGATGAGAGATGAGATCGTCGGTCTCGGCCAGTTCGGGATCGCCGACCGTGCCGAGTCCGCCGACGCCCGGGTGCGAAGCCTCCGGGTTCCCCGGCATGACCATTCACTCTTCACCGGTATCCTTGAGGCGAAACACCCCGCTGTGGTTCGGCCCGATCCGGTCCGGTGGAACCAGTACCTCTTTGATCGGCTCGGGGATGGGGTGCCGGACGAGGTTTTCCTCGGGCCCATCGTGAGCGAGGGGCGGGTGGTGGCCATTCTCTACGGCGACAATCTTCCTGACCGCAAGCCGATAGCGGGAACGGAGGCTCTGGAGATTTTTCTCTCCCAGGCGGGAATGGTCATGGAAAAGGCGCTTCTCGAACGTAAACTTATGGAAAGCAGTCGGAGTGGAATGTGAAGAAAATCCTTATCGTCGAAGATTCTCCAACCATGCGGTCGCTCCTTGTATCGACCATCGAGGCCATTGACGGCTATGAGATCGTGGAAGCGGCCAGCGGGTTCGAAGCGCTGCGCCTGTTGCCGCGGGTGCCGGTCGATCTGATCATTACCGATATCAATATGCCCGACATCAACGGGCTGGAGTTGGTGAGCTTTGTCCGGGGCAGTGAAAACTACCGTCACATCCCGCTCTTTATCATCTCCACCGAGGGGAGCGAGAGGGATCGCGAAAAAGGTCTGGCCCTGGGGGCGAACGAGTACCTTGTGAAACCCTTCGATCCTGCCAGATTGCAGGAACTGATCGTCAAGTACACAGCCTGAACGAGCAGGGGCGAATGATCCATGGCAAACTCACATGATGCGTCAGGCAGGGCCGTGGAAGATTTTCTGGCCGAAGCCGAAGAGATCACCGAAAAACTCAGCACCGACCTGGGGGGGCTCAGCGATTGCGCCGACAGCGGCGAGTGCGATCCGGATCTCCTGAACGCCATATTTCGTGGTGCCCATTCACTCAAGGGGCTTGCCGGGATGTTCGGTTTCACCGACATCCAGGGGTTGGCCCACAATCTGGAAAACCTCCTCGACTCACTCCGTCTCGGCAAGGTGACCCTCACCCCCGATACCCTGAACATTCTTTTTGACTCCATGGAGCTCCTCGGCTCGGTGGTGCGGGGGCTCGGTACCGGTGAAACCTATGGCGAGGCCATTGCCGAGGCCACGCAGCGGCTTAACGCATGCGCTACGGCGCAAAAGAGTGGCGAAGGCTCACCCCTCCAGAAACTCGGCCTTCCGGAAAAGGTCCTCAACTCACTCACCGAGTACGAAGAGCACCGCCTTGTCGAAAACGTGAAGAAGGGGCGGTTGATCTACTCTATCCACGCGTCCTTCAGCATCATGTCCTTCGATCAGGATCTGGGTGAGATCACTGAAGCCCTCAAGAAGTCGGGCGAAGTGGTGAGTACGCTTCCCAGCGCCAGCGCCACCCCCGAATCGTCCATCGACTTCGAGATACTCTTTGGTACCGAACTGGACCGGGAGGCGGTGCTCAATCTGGTGGACCGGGAGAACATCGATGTCGCCCAACTGGGCACGGCGTCAGCGGCGCCCGGGGTGTCTGCGGCATCGGTGGCTCATGAGAGTGCTCCCGTGGCTCCATCGACCGGCCCCGTCATGGCGGCGCCGGCCACGCCAGCCGGCCAGGCGGACGAGATGACCGCCAAGAGCATGAGCCGCACGGTGCGGGTCGATATCGGCAAGCTGGATGATCTGATGAACATCGTCGGCGAACTGGTCCTTTCCCACTCGACTGTTGCGGCCTTGGCCATCCGGATGCGCCTCGAAGGGTTCTCCTCCCTGGCCATCGAACTCGGCAAGGCGGCCAAGGGGCTTGAGCGGAAGCTGACCGAGCTTCAGAAGGGGGTCATGGAGATCCGGATGATCCCGGTGGGGCAGCTCTTCGAGAAGATGTCCCGCATCGTCCGGAAGGTCTCCCGGGAGCAGGGGAAGAAGGTTGACCTCAAGACCTTCGGGGCCGACACGGAACTGGACAAGCTGATCATCGAGGACATCGCCGATCCGATGGTCCACATCATCCGCAATGCCATTGACCACGGCCTTGAGACGTCCGAGGATCGTGTGGCCGCCGGCAAGCCCGAGCGGGGAACCATCAGGCTCTCCTCCTACCAGAAGGGGAACCACGTCGTCATCGAGGTCTCCGACGACGGCCGCGGGTTCAATATCGAGAAGGTGAAAAAGAAGGCCCTGGAGAAGGGGCTCATCAAGACACTGGAAGGGGTAAGCGACCGCGATGCCCTCGACTTCATCTTCCTTCCCGGCTTTTCCACCGCCGACACGGTAAGCGAGCTCTCGGGGCGGGGCGTCGGCATGGACGTGGTCAAGAACAACATCGCCGCCGTCTCGGGCATGGTGGACATCGAGAGCGAGTTCGGCAAGGGGAGCAGGATCATCATCACGCTGCCGATCACCCTTGCCATTATCAAGGCGCTCCTGATCTTCACCGCCGGGCGGACCTACGCCATTCCGATCACCTCGGTGCTGGAGACGATCATCGCCACTGACCGGGACATCGACACCGTGGAGCGGAAGGAGGTCTACCAGCTCCGGGAGACGACCCTGCCACTGGTGCGGCTGGAGCGTTTCTTCGGCGTCACGCGGAACACACCGCCGCCGGCCGAGTTCTATGTGGTGGTGGTTGGCGTGGCGGAGAAGCGGCTTGGTGTCATTGTGGACGACCTGATGGGGCAGCAGGACATCGTCATAAAGTCGCTGGGAGAGATGTTCAAGGGGTACCGGGGGATCACCGGAGCCGCGGACCTGGGCGATCAGCGGACCATCCTCGTTCTCGACGTGGGCGGGATCATCGGCGAGGCGTTCCGGAGCGGAGGGTAGATGTATCGGCACTTCTACGGACTCAGCGAGAAGCCGTTTTCCAAAACCCCCGACCCACGGTATCTTTTCCTGTCGCGGGGCCACCGGGAGGCACTTGCCCGCCTTCAGTACGCGGTGGAGGAGCGGGAGGTGGCCCTTCTCACCGGCGAGATCGGCTGCGGCAAGACCACCATCTCCCGGGCACTCATGGATTCCCTGGGAGAGGAGTGCCGCTTCTGCTTCATCGTGAATCCTCGCCTGACGGCCGATGAGTTCCTCCGTACCGTGGCCCGCAGTCTCGGCATCGGGAATCCTGCCGCGGCCAAGGACGAACTCCTGAAGCAGCTCACGGAGCTCGTCTACAGGCTTCATGGCGAGGGGCGCTGTCCGGTGATCGTTATCGACGAGGCACAACTTATCCCCGAGCAAGAGGTTTTCGACGAAATCCGGCTCCTGACGAACTTCCAGCTGGATGACCAGAACCTTATGAGCGTGGTTCTCATGGGGCAGCCGGAGCTTCGGCAGATACTGGCGGATCCGTCCCACGAGGCGCTTCGGCAGCGGATCGGCATGCATTATCACCTCGAACCGCTGACCCTTGAGGAGACTCTTGAGTATATCGACTTCAGGGTGGAGGTTGCCGGGGGCCCTCAAGGTCTCTTCTCGCCGGACGCCATCCGGAGGATCTATGAGCTCTCGAACGGAGTCCCGCGCAAGATCAACATCCTGGCTACCAACGCGCTGCTTGTGGGGTTCGGCAAGGACGCGGCCTGGATCGATGCTTCCCTCGTGGAGGAACTGCGGGACGAGGCAAGCCTCTACTGATTGTGTAAACTAACCTGAAACAGGGCGAACGACATGATGGACATAGCCGAAATCAGGAAAAAGGCCCAGCGTGAACGGGAAGGGCGCCGCGAGGCGGTACGTCCTGAACCCCCTTTGCGCGAGCCAGCTGCAGGGGTGGTTGGGGGTGACGATGCCGAGCTCTACGATGAGTTCTTTCCGCAGGAGGTGTCTTGCCTGCCGGTCTGTATTCCGTCGCCGGCCACGCCGGTAATCAGCGACCCCCTGACGATCATCCTGGAAGGACGGAAAGCAGCTCTCGTGGCGGACATTCTGCCGGCGGCGGCGACCGAAACGGCCGTCGAGGCGGAAAGAGAGTTGGAGGTAATCTGCTTCCGTGTCGCCGACGAGGTCTATGGTATCGACATCATGGAGCTGAAGGAGATCATCAAGCCGCGGGAGACGACGGAGATACCCCATGCGCCTCCTTTCATCGCCGGGGTTGTTTCGCTTCGCGGGATCATTATCCCTATCTTCGTCATGAGAGAGCGGCTCGGTCTCGGGGCAGCCGAGTGCGGGACCAAGGAGCGGGTCATCGTGGTGAAGAGAGCGGACGGGGATGGTCTGTGTGGAATCCTCGTGGATGAGGTGACGCAGGTGGTCAGAATCGCTGCCGGATCGGTGGAGCATCCCCCGGCCGTTCTCGATGGCATAGATCGTGAATTTGTATCCGGTATAGGACGTAACGAGGGGAGGATCATCATCCTGCTCAATCTGGAAAAGGTGCTGGATTCATCATTGAGTTAATTCTGCAGCGAGAGGTTCCAGACCATGGTCAAGAAGAAGATTTTGATCGTTGAGGACGAAGAGAGCCTGCTTAAGTTGGAAAGTATCCTTCTTACTTCGCGGGGATATGAGGTGTCTGGCGCAGTTGACGGCGTGGCCGCCATGGAGAAAATGACGACAGAGCGTCCCGACCTCGTCATCCTTGACATCATGCTCCCGGGCATGGATGGGTTCGAGGTCTGTCGTCGGATTAAGGGTAATCCGGCAACGGCCCATATTCCCGTCATCATGCTGACAGCAAAGAAAAGTTCCCAGGACCGGGATCGGGGGCTGGCGTCAGGGGCTTCGGCATACATGACCAAACCGTTCAAGTCGGCGAAAATCATGGAGGTTATCCAGGGGCTTCTCGCCGCCTGAGAGGTGCGGACGATGATGGAAACCGAAATCCAGGAAATCCAGCTGGCCTGCTTCCGTCTTGGCGATACTACTTTTGCCGCTGACATCATGCGGATCAAGGAGATCATCAGGCCCCAGCGGCTGACGCAGCTTCCCAAGACCCCTGCATTCGTGGAGGGGGTCATCAGTCTCCGCGGCACGGTGATACCGGTCGTCGACCTCCGCAAGCGGTTCGACCTTCCCGATCGGACAGCGCTTGAGGAGTCGCGACTGCTGGTTGTTGCCGTGGCCCGTCAACTCGTGGGTCTGGTTGTGGACGACGTGACGGAAGTGGTTACCGTTCAGGTCCACGACATCAAGCCTCCTCCCCACGTGGTGGAGGGGATTGGTGCCGAGTATCTGATCGGCGTGTCTCTCCTTCGTGACAATCTTATCCTGCTGCTCAATCTCGACACGATCCTGACGCACCGGGAGACGTCCGCGCTGGCTGGCCTGCCGCGGCTCTCTCCTGGACAGACGGCGCGCCAGGAGGCCTGAATGCTTGCAGGTTGCCCCGTTTGCAGGGCCAGGTACCGGCTCGACGAAACCAGAATCGGCGTCGAGGGGATCAAGTTACGCTGCAGTTCGTGCCGTACGATCTTCATGATCCGGGGCCGGGGACAGGCGCCCGAAAATCCCGCTTCCGATGCGCAAAAGACATCTGCTTCTCCGGTTGCACGGGTCCTCGTGGCTCACGACAGCCACTCTTTCCGCTCGACTGTTCTGAGCGTCCTCTCCCCTGAACCTTTCGAGGTGCTTACTGCGTGCAACGGTGTTGAGGCATATGCCCGGATCGTCGATCAGCGCCCCGACGTTGCAGTCCTCGATGTGGCCCTTCCGGGAATGTTTGGCTTCGAGATCTGCGAGGCGGTCAAAGGGGCCACGGCGACCGCCGACATCAAGGTCATCCTCATCGCGTCACTCTTCGACAAGACCCGCTACAAGCGGAGCCCCGAGTCCCTCTACGGCGTCGATGACTACATCGAGAAGCACCACATCCCCGACGAGCTGGTTGCGAAGATCTATCGCCTTCTGTCTGGAGCGATGCCGGCGGGAAGTACCCCCGCCGGGACGGATACTCCGGCCGCGGGCGCAGAGAGTGAAGTCTCGTCAGAGGCGATTGCCGCCGACGTGGAGGCTGAAGCCAAGGCCCGATTGCACCTGAGGAATGACGAGGAGCAGAATGCGTGGCCGGTTTCAAACGAGGCCTCCGCCGGGATTCCGGAAGCCCACCAGAAGGCCCGGCGGCTCGCGCGACTTATCGTCTCCGATATCGCTCTCTATAACCAGAAACTAGTGGAGGAGGGGGTGCGGAACGGGACCTTCTCCGAGCTTCTGGCCGACGATATCGCCGAGGGACATGCTCTCTACGGTCGCCGGGTGCCGGAGGAGGTGCGGGCCGCACATTCCTATCTCGAAGAGGCGTTCGAGGAATTCATCGATAAAATGAAGCGCGAGTTTAATCTGTGACCCAAGGAGACCGTCTGTGGACGATCTGACCACTCTTCGCGAAAAACTGACTGCCCTTGACGAGGAAGAACGCCGCATGGCGGTGATCGGCCTTGCCTGCCATCCCATTGCTACGGCCCGTGAGGGACTCTTCGTCGCCATGGGCGACGGGAGCTGGCGGGTACGCAAGGAGGCGGTGAACAAACTCCTGGACATGGCGCCGGATGACGGTACCGTGGACGGGCTCATCGCCCTGCTCGCGTCATCCGAGAACGCGGGGCTCCGCAATTCGGCCGTGGAAGCCCTGGAGCGCCTGGGGACGAGGGCGGTGCCGCTGCTCCTCGAGCATCTCAAGGACCCCGATCATGATGTTCGGAAATTCGTGGTCGACATCCTTGGAAACATCGGCGACCGTTCGTGCATTCCGGGGATTGTGACATGCCTTGAAGACCCCGACGCCAACGTCTCTGCCGCAGCGGCCGAGAATCTGGGAAAGATCGGTGATTCACGGGCGGTGCAACCGTTGTTGGCGGCGCTGGCATCCCGCGATGTGTGGTTTCGATACTCGATCCTGGGTGCCCTGGCACGGATCGGCGAACCGCTATCCGTGGCGGTGCTTGCTCCTCTTACGGCGGACAACCTCCTCAGACGCCCTGTGTTCGAGTGCATGGGTGCGGTGGGGGGGCGGGAGGCGGTTCCATTGCTGGTAGATGGCATTTTCGACCGGATCCGCGCCGTGCGCGAGACGGCTGCATCTGCCCTGATCAAGCTCAGGGAGAGGCTTTCTGTGGAGGATGCAGGTGAGCTGGATGCACGTCTCGTCGGGCTGCGGGGCACCCCCGGCATTGACGTTCTTGTTGCCAATCTCGACTCGCCCGACCAGTCGGTACGGGAATCCCTCGTGGGTCTTCTTGCCATCATCGGCGATGAACGCGCCGCCCTGCCGCTTCTGCAGGGATGCCGCGACGAACGAATCCGTCGTCTCTGCCTGAAGGGCTTCCGGGCCATGGGGGAGCGGGGTATGGCAGTGCTTCGTACCGCATTTGCCTCGGGAGATGATGACGAAAAGGCTATCATCATGCACCTCTGGGGTGAGATGGGCTTTGCTCCCGCGGCGCCACAGCTGAGGGAGGGGATGCGGAGCGACCGTGCCGTGATGCGCCGTGCCGCTGTTGTCGCTGCTGGAAAGATTGGTCTGGCCGAAGCGGCCGGTGAGATTGGCGAATTGTTGGATAATGCTGATCCGGAAGTGCGTGACGGGGCTGTTGCCGCTCTCGTTCGCCTCGCAGCCGTTGCCCGTGAGAGTGTGGAGGCCGTTGCGCAGACCCTTGGAACTTCCGGTGACGCCGACCGCCGTCGCGATGCGACGCGTCTGTATGCTGCCTTGTCGGATGCGGAGCGGCTGGCTCTCCTGGTAAAGGACGAAAACCCCGTCGTGCGGCGCAGTGCCCTCACGGCCCTTGCAGGACTTCGGCTCCCAGCGACCCTTGGCAGTATCGCCATGGCTCTCGTGGACGAAGATCCGGATGTGCGGATAGCCGCAGCGACGGGGCTGGGCGAGGTTGATGGGGCGGCTGCGGTGGACCCGCTTATCCTCTCCCTCAATGACGATGATCCGTGGGTGCGGTGCGCTGCCGTGAGAAGTCTGGGCAGGATAGGCGGAGAGCGGTCGCTGGATGCCATTGAAGGGCTCTTCAGTCAGGCCGAGGGGGTCGTTCTCATTACCGTGCTGGAAACCCTCGCCGGCATGTCGGGTGAGCGGGCTATGGCGGTCGTGAAGCGTGGGCTTGAGAATCCTGACGAGGAAGTGGTCAAGACGGCCATCGCCATCCTTTCCCGGGTCGGTGAATCATGGGTCGATGAGTGCCGTGAACGACTCATCTCCCACCCCCACTGGGATGTGCGCTGCACCTTCATCCGTACCATGGCCCACTTGCTTGGAGGGGAGGCTGTGCCTCACCTGAAACGCGCCCTCGCGAGCGAGGAGGACGAGCTCGTGCGCAGAGAGATCCGCGACATGCTCGGCAGGTATCAGTATGTTCAGTCTTGAGCCTGAAATAACGATGACCGATGAGGAGTTCCGGCTGATCCGGGACCTCATCTATGGCCATTGCGGTCTTTTCTTCGATACGGACGCAACCTATCTCCTGGAGAAGCGCCTCGCCAAGCGGGTGCAGTTCCATCAGCTCTCCGGCTTCAGGGACTATTACCACTTTCTCAAGTACAACCGGAAGAATGACCAGGAACTCTCGGACATTATGGACATTCTTACCACCAATGAAACCTACTTTTTCCGGGAGTCATTCCAGCTCAAGGCCTTTACCGATGAGATCATTCCCGAGATCAAGGCTGCCAAGCAGCACGCGGGAGACCGGACGCTGCGCATCTGGAGCGCCGGCTGCTCCAGTGGCGAGGAGCCATACACCATTGCCATGCTGCTCCTTGAAACGGGTGGCTTTGCCGGCTGGAACGTGGAGATCGTCGGCACCGACATCAGCCAGAGGGTGATCCAGCAGGCGCGCAAGGGGCTGTACAGCAAGTCATCGTTCAGGGTGACCGACGACTCCTTCATTCGTCGCTACTTCACCGAGCAGGAGGGCATGTACCGGGTGAACGACAGGGTGCGGGAACTGGTCACCATCAGTCACCTGAATCTTCTGGACTCAAACCGGATCGCGTTTCTGGGCAGGATGGACGTGGTCTTCTGCCGCAACGTCATCATCTACTTCGACCTGGCTGCCCGCAAAAAGGTGATCGAATCATTCTACCGAACCTTGCGGGACGGTGGCTACCTGCTCCTTGGCCACTCCGAATCACTTATGAACTTATCCACGGCCTTCAGTCTCAAGCACCTGAAGAACGACATGGTCTACCAGAGGCCCCTGCCGGGCGCGACAGGAGGCCATTCATGAAAAAAATACGGGTTGTGGTCATAGACGACTCCGCCTTCAACCGGCGGGCCATCACGAAGATGCTGGAAGGGATGCCCGAGGTGGAGGTAGTGGGGTATGCCGCGGACGGGGAGGAAGGGATCAGGAAGGTCATCGATCTCAAGCCCGACCTGGTCACCCTGGACCTTGAGATGCCCAGGATGGATGGCTTTACCCTGCTGCGGATCATCATGGGGTACAGCCCGACGCCGGTTATCGTTATCAGTTCGAAGAGTGACGATGAGAAGGTCTTCAAGGCCCTGGAACTAGGGGCGGTTGATTTCGTCGCCAAGCCGACCCAGGGAATCTCCGAGGAGCTTCTCTCCATCAGCAGCGATATCCATCAGAAGGTGCGGGCGGTCTTTCACCTTAACATGGCCGAGATCATCCGGCGGGAGAAAGCCGGACCTGCCGCCGCCCCTCCGGTGGAGACGAGAAAACCGGCCATCACCCTTGCGCGGGAGGCCCGCTGCCGCGTCGACGTGGTCGCCATTGGCGCATCCACCGGCGGCCCGCCTGCACTCCAGCGGATACTCTCCGCCTTCAAAGAGCCTCTACCCATCGCTGTTGTTGTATCCCAGCACATGCCGGCCGGTTTTACCCGCACCTTTGCCGAGCGGCTCAACCGCCTGTCGGTATTCGACATCAAGGAGGCGGCCGATGGCGATCTGGTGGTGCCCGGGCGTGTTCTGATCGCTCCCGGAGGGTACAACATGACCTTCGAAAAGCGTGAGGGTAAAGTGGTGGCACGGATCGTGAAACCTGCAAAGGAAGATCGGTACGTCCCGTCGGTGGATGTCATGCTTTCCTCCTGCGCCCGGCTCTTTGGCCCCCGTACCCTTGGAGTGGTGCTTACCGGCATGGGGAACGACGGCAGCAGGGGGGTAAGGGAGATCAAGGGTGTCGGGGGGCAGGCACTTGCCGAGTCAGAAGAGTCGTCCGTGGTGTTCGGGATGCCCAGGGAGGCCATTGCGACCGGCGTTGTCGACAAGGCCGTCCCCCTGAACCTGATGGCCCGGGAGATCCGCATCCGCTGCGGGGTTGTAACCGATCTCGAGACGAAATAGATGCGCCTGACGGGCGCCGGGAGCTGTCATGTCCAGTGAAGAGGAAAAGGGGCTCACCAGCAGGGCCGATGAATTCCTTCAAATGTTCAAGAAGGGAGCAGAGTTCACTCAGGAACTCATGAAGGAGAACGAACGTCTACGCTACCGGATCTTGCAGCTGGAGGGAGAGCTTCAGGGGAACGATATTACAGTGGCGATGGCCGAGGAGAACAGGTTGCTGGCGGCCCGGATTGAAGAACTGGAGCAGGAGAAGGAGGAAATCCTTCGCCGCATCCGACAGATCGAGACGGAGAACAATGACTTCGCTACCCGGTATGTTGAGATCGAGGAGGAGAACAACAACCTGGCAAATCTCTATATCGCCAGCTATCAGCTCCACTCGACCCTTGATTTCCGTGAGGTCCTCCAGATTATCACCGAGATTATCATCAATCTGATCGGTGCCGAAGAGTTCGCCGTCATGCTTCTGGACGAAAAGACCGGTTTCCTGGGAGCCGTTGCCGCTGAGGGGATTGCTCTGGAAGAGCTGCAGAAGGTCAGGCTCGGAGAAGGGCTCATCGGCACTATTGCTAGCACCGGCGAGAATTTTTTTGCCGAGGACCCGGAGGGATACGTCCGCGACCTCCTGTCCCCCATGGTCTGCATCCCTCTCAAGATCAAGGATCATGTTATAGGTGTCATTGTCATCTACAAACTCCTTCTCCAGAAGAGGTCTTTTGCGCCGGTGGATTTCGAGCTTTTCACGCTCCTTGCCGGCCATGCGGCCACGGCCATTTTCAGCGCGAAAATCTATGCGGACTCGGAGCGCCGGCTTTCCACAATGCAAGGGTTCATCAACCTGCTCACCAGATAGGCCCGGAGGTTAACAACCATGGCGGACAAGAGAATTCTGATTGTTGAGGACTCGCCGACCATGCGGCAGTTGATAGCCTATTCACTGAAGCGCCTGTCAGGAGTCAGCATTGTCGAGGCTGGCGATGGCGTGGAGGCCCTGAAGAAGATGGCCACAGAGACGGTGGACCTTATCCTGACCGATATCAATATGCCGATCATGGACGGTCTCAAGCTTGTCAGTCTCGTGCGTGGCGACGCCAGACTGCGAAATATCCCCATCGCCATCATCACCACCGAGGGAGCCGCTGAGGACCGGGAGCGGGCCCTCGCCCTCGGCGCCAACGACTATATCGTCAAACCTATTCAATCCGGCAGGGTCCTTGCTGTGGCAAGGGAATTGCTAGGCATATCCTGACGCTCTCACACCCACTAATCGCATGAGATTACGGATGCTGTGCCCTTTGCGCACCTGCATCGCAATCTATTGAATTCCATGAGGCCTTCCGCCGGCCGTCCGAGGAGTAGAACGTGAAACGCCTGCTCATTCCCGCCATAATGCTGCTCTTTCTCCCGGTCATCCTCTTCGCACGGGATTACACGGTGGTATCCTTTTCCACAGAGAATGCCGGCAAGATCGACTTCAACCATCCGGTTCACCTGAAGGCCTTGGGCAGCAACTGCACCATCTGCCACAATACCCTTTTCGCAATCGGGAAAAAGGCCGCGCCGGTTACCATGAAAGAAATGGAGCAGGGAAAGTCCTGCGGTTCCTGCCACAACAGTCAGCGGGCCTTCGCCCTGACCCAGTGTACGCGCTGTCATGTGACCAAGGAGGTGCCTGTTGACATACCCAATTTCGGCGCCGTCATCTTCAGTCACTCATTCCACCTGGGTCTCGGCGCCTATGGTTGCGAGGACTGTCACAACGCGCTCTTTCGCGCCCGCACCGACAACCCGAACGTGACCATGAAGGAGATGGAGAAGGGCATATCCTGTGGCGCCTGCCACGACGGCAAGACGGCATTTTCCGTCAAGGGAGACTGCACCAAGTGCCACAAGGTCAGGGATATTCCCTACGCCGCCGATGCCACGTTCAGCCACGACTACCACCTGGGGCTCGGCGCCTACAGCTGCAACGACTGCCATGGCAAGCTCTTCGTGGCCGGCCCAGCCAGCAGACGCTACACCATGCAGGAGATGGAGACCCAGCAGTCCTGCGGCGGCTGTCATAACGGCAACACGGCCTTCTCTGTCAAGGGTGACTGCGGCAAATGTCACAAAAACGTCGCGGAAGTGACCTTTGACAAGAGTGACGCTTTCTTCAGCCACAAGGTCCACACGAAGATTCTGGAGTGCGGCAGTTGCCACAGCGGCATCTTCATCGGCGGAGCCGCCAGCAAGCGCTTTACCATGGCCGACATGGAGAAGGGGCACTCCTGCGGGGTCTGCCACGAGGACAAAACCGTCTTCGGCGCGCGCGGCAACTGCGAAAAGTGTCACGTGAAGACCAGGGACGTGCCGTTCAAGACCGACGTGGCCGGCACGGTCGCCTTCAGTCACGGTATCCACAAGCAGCTCTATGGCTGTGGCGACTGTCACAACGGGATCTTCAGCGCCGGCGCCGCACGGAAAAAATTCACCATGGCCGACATGGCGAAGGGCAAGTCGTGCGGTGCCTGCCACGACGGCAAGTCGGCCTTTTCGGTCACCGCGGCTGCCAGCTGCGGCACGTGCCACCCCCTGCGCGATGTTGTCATGGCCTACGACGCTCGATTCCCCCATGTGAAGCACCTGGAGGCCCAGAGTTGTGGCGATTGCCATAACGACCTCTTCCTCCCCGGCTCTGGCAACAAGCGGTGGACCATGGCCCAGATGGAGAAGGGGAATTCCTGTGGAGCCTGCCATGACGGCAAGAACGCCTTCACGGTCCAGGGGGAGTGCGGCAAATGTCACAAGTCAACGGTCGAGGTTGCCCTGAGCGTACCCCAGACCGGTGTCACCCGCTTCAGCCACACATTCCACACCGGTCTCCACGCCTGCAACGACTGTCATAACGCCATCTTCGGTGCCGGCGCCTCGGCGAAGCGCCATCCCATGGCCGACATGGAAAAAGGTGAGTCCTGCGGCGCCTGCCACGACGGAAAGGGGGCCTTTTCGGTCAAGGAGAACTGCACCAAATGCCACCCCGTGAAGGAGATCTCCTTCAAGGAGTCGGGGGCGCGCTTCAGCCACACCTTTCACCTGAACGCCTACGGCTGCACCGACTGCCACGATGCCCTCTTCAAACCGGCAGCCGAAAACCGGCGCGGCACCATGGCCGAGATGGAGCAGGGGAAATCCTGCGGCGCCTGCCATGACGGAAAGAGCGCCTTCGGCGTAGCCGAACACTGCGAAAAGTGCCACCCGGTGACCAAAGGGGTCAAGTATGAGGTCCCTACAGCCAACGGCAGCGTTCTCTTCAGCCACAAGAGCCACTCCGCCAAGGGATACGGCTGCATCGACTGTCACAGCAAGATCGTTCTCGCCGGGGCCGGGAGAAGGTCTTATACCATGAAGGAGATGGAGCAGGGGAAATCCTGCGGTGCCTGCCATGGCTTCAGCATGGCCTTCAGTGTCAAGGATCCGAACAACTGCGACAAGTGTCACCAGAGACAGCTCTACTGATCCTTCCCCATCGCCCGTCAACCCCGCGCCGGCCCTGTGAACTTGTTTGCATGGCCGGCGTTTTTGTGCTAATAACAGACCTTTAGTTCATTGCCGGAGGTCCAACTGTGGAAGAAAAGTACATCCCCGCGACCGTCGAGGGGAAATGGCAGAAAATATGGGAAGAGAACAAGAGCTTCAAGGTCACCGAAGACCCCGCGAAGCACAAATACTACCTCCTTGAGATGTTCCCCTATCCTTCGGGCCGCATCCACATGGGCCATGTCCGCAACTACTCCATTGGCGACGTGGTGGGGCGCTTCAAGCGGATGCGTGGCTTCAATGTGCTGCATCCCATGGGGTGGGACGCCTTCGGCATGCCGGCGGAGAACGCCGCCATCCAGAACAAGAGCCACCCGGCCAAGTGGACCTACGAGAACATCGCCTACATGCGGAGCCAGCTGAAGAAGATGGGGCTCTCCTACGACTGGGACCGGGAGCTGGCCACCTGCGACGTCGACTACTACAAGTGGGAACAGAAGATGTTCCTGGAGATGTACGAGAAAGGGCTTGCCTACAAAAAGACCTCCTTCGTCAACTGGTGCCCCAAGTGCGAGACGGTTCTCGCCAACGAGCAGGTGGAGGACGGGGCCTGCTGGCGTTGTGATAGCGACGTGAACCAGAAGGAGCTGGAGCAGTGGTTCTTCCGGATCACCCACTACGCCGAAGAGCTCCTGGAACACACCAACAGGCTTCCCGGCTGGCCCGAGCGGGTGCTGGTCATGCAGCGCAACTGGATCGGCAAGAGCTTTGGCTGCGAGATCGACTTCCCGGTGGAAGGGTTGATGAAGAGGGTTACCGTCTTCACCACCCGCCAGGATACCCTCTACGGCGCCACCTTCATGTCGCTGGCCCCCGAGCATCCCATGGCCCTTGAGCTTACCACCCCCGACCGCAGGGCAGAGGTGGAAGCCTTTATCGATACGGTCAAGAAGACCGACAAGACCAGGCGGACCGCCGAGGATTTCGAAAAAGAGGGGGTTTTCACCGGCAGCTACTGTATCAACCCGGTGACCAACCGGCGGATGCCGATCTATCTTGCCAACTTTGTCCTCCTCGATTACGGCACCGGGGCGGTCATGGCGGTGCCGACCCACGACCAGCGTGACTTCGAGTTCGCCAGAAAGTACGACCTTCCCCTCCAGGTGGTGATCCAGCCGGTCGGGGAGACCCTCGACCCGGCCGCCATGACCTGCGCCTACACCGAGGTGGGAATCATGGCCAACTCCGGCCCCTTCGACGGGATGCGGAGCGACGAGGCGAAGGAGAAGATTGCCGAGTATCTGGACAAGGAGGGGGTTGGCAAGAAGACCGTCAACTTCCGCCTGCGGGACTGGGGGATTTCCCGCCAGCGCTACTGGGGAAATCCGATTCCGGTCATCTACTGCGACGCCTGCGGCGTGGTGCCGGTGCCGGAGAAGGATCTGCCGGTGGTGCTCCCCATGGATGTTGCCTTCACCGGCGAGGGGGGGAGCCCCCTGGCGAAGCTCGACTCCTTCTTCAACGTCTCCTGTCCCCAGTGCGGCCAGATGGCTCGCCGGGAGACCGACACCATGGACACCTTTGTCCAGTC
Organism: Desulfuromonadales bacterium; assembly: GCA_003712145.1. Taxonomy (GTDB): domain Bacteria; phylum Desulfobacterota; class Desulfuromonadia; order Geobacterales; family Geobacteraceae; genus Geobacter. The sequence goes on from RHLS01000009.1 coordinate 25,664, forward strand.
CTCATGGTACTTCCTCCGCTACTGCTGCCCCGACTTCACCTCCGGCCCCATCGACAGGGCCCGGGCCGAATACTGGATGTCGGTTGACCAGTACATCGGCGGCATCGAGCACGCCGTGCTCCACCTCCTCTATGCCCGCTTCTTCACCAAGGCCCTCAGGGATCTTGGGTACGTAAACGTGGAGGAGCCATTCACCAATCTCCTCACCCAGGGGATGGTCATCAAGGACGGCGCCAAGATGAGCAAGTCCAAGGGGAACGTGGTGGACCCCGACGCCCTCATCAACCGCTACGGCGCCGACACGGCGCGCCTCTTCTCCCTCTTCGCCGCGCCGCCGGAAAAAGACCTGGACTGGAGCGACCAGGGGGTGGAGGGAAGCTACCGATTCCTGAACCGGGTCTGGCGGCTGGTCTGCGATGCTCTGCCCTTCGTCGGGACCGCAGGGGTAGTAGATTCCGCTTCCCTCTCCGATGCCGCCCGGGGGCTGCGCCGGGTGGTCCACAAGACCATCAAAAAGGTGACCGACGACATCGATGAGCGGTTCCACTTTAACACCGCCATCGCAGCCGTCATGGAACTGGTAAATGCCATCTATGCCTTCGAGCCCAAGAACGCACCGGAGAACGCCGCGGTTCTCAAGGAGGCCGTCGAGAGCGTCGTCCTCATGCTCTCACCCTTCGTGCCGCACGTGACGGAGGAGCTCTGGGAGGCCCTGGGGCACCAGGGAGGCGTGGAGGATGCCAGTTGGCCCACTTACGATCCCGAGGCCGCCGTGGACGAGGAGCTGCTCGTTGTCGTTCAGGTGAACGGCAAGCTCCGGGGGAAGGTGACGGTTGCCGCCGACGCCACCGAAGCGCAGGTGAAGGAATTGGCTTTTGCCGATGACCGGGTGAAGTCTTGGCTCGAAGGGAAGCAGGTCCGGAAGGCTATCTACGTCCCGGGCAAACTCCTCAATATTGTGGTAGGGTGAGCGTGATGCCTCCCGTAAAAGGCCTCACCCTGACCCTGATGGCCATGGCGGCTTTCCTGATTTCCGGATGCGGCTATCACGCATTGGGCACAGTGCGGGGAGGGACGGATGCCGGCGGAGGAACCATCGAGGTTTCCATCTTCGCCAACCGGAGCTACCGGCCGAACATCGAGGCCCTTCTGACCGACACCATCGTCGATGAACTGGTCAGTCGCCAGGGGAAGCGTGTGGTCGAGTCAGGGGGAGAGTTGCACCTCTCGGGTGCGGTTCTCTCTTACGGCACCACTGCCGTATCCTATACCGCCGCCGATGCGGTCAAGGAGTACCGTGCCACCATCACGGCGGAGATGACGCTTCGCAGGAACGATACTGGCCGAGTTGTCTGGAAAGGCACTCTTGCCGCAACGCAGGATTACCCGGCCAACGATGACCTGGTACTCCAGCAGAACAGCGAGGATGCCGCCATAAGGGTGATCTGTCGCAAGCTGGCCCGTGAGGCCTATCTGCACCATGTCGAGGATTTCTGATGGCGGCGATGAAGGTTGATGAATTCGACAAAGCCATTGCACGGGGGGACGTTTCCCCCCTTTATTATTTCCATGGGGACGAGCCGTACCTGATGGAAAGGGCAGTCAAGCGGCTGATGGAACATGTTGTTTCCCCAGACGTTCGCGACTTCAACTTCGATGTCTTCTACGGCAACGAGTGCAAGGGGGATGAGGTGGCGGCGGCAGCCCAGACGCTCCCCATGTTTGCCGCCCGTCGGCTGGTGCTGGTGAAGCGGGCAGGGGATCTGTCGGCCGCTGCCCTCGACACGCTCACGGGCTGTGTTGCAGACCCTTCTCCTACTACCTGCCTGGTCTTTTCCGGCGTGAAGATCGATCAACGGAAGAAATTTTTTCAGGAAGTGAAGAAAAATGGCGAACTCGTCGAGTGCAAGCGTCCCTACGAGAATCAACTCGGTGCCTTTATTCGCGATGAAGCGCGGGGGCTCGGCAAGCGGATTGAACCGGCGGCTGCCGAGATGCTCGTCTACCTAGTGGGGAACAATCTGAGCGAGCTTGCCTCGCAAATGGAGAAAGTGGCGACATTCGTCGGTGTTCGCGAGGCAGTGACAGTGCGGGATGTACAGGCGATCGTCTCCGACACGAAGGTGGAAAGCGTCTTCGATCTTGCAAACGCCCTGGGCGAGCGGGATCTGGCCAAGGCGCTCCGCAGTCTTGGAACGATCCTGCGGGATGGCGAGGCGCCCCTTATGCTCCTGGCTATGATTGCCCGGCACTTTCGCCAGCTCTGGCGCGTCAGGGAACTCCTTGCCGGAAAAACTCCCGAACAGGAGATCTCGCGGCTTACCGGAGTCAATCCCTATTTCCTCAAGGGGATCATGGCGCAGGCGCGCCGGTTCAGCGTTTCCGACCTGAAGGGGGTGTTCGAGAGTCTCTATGCCACCGATCTTGATCTAAAAGGAGGAGGAAGGAGGCCGGTTCTCGCCATGGAGCGGCTGGTGATGGATATCTGCGGAACGGGTCGCTGACGACTGGTCCCTTCAGGTCACGAAAATGGGATAAAAAAGGGACACCGTGGTTTGCGGTGTCCCTTTTGAGTGTTGCGAAGAGTTAATCGTCTCTAGCCGAGGGTATTCACCAGCTTGGTGAGGCGGGAGACGTTGCGGGACGCGGCATTGGGATGGAGGACCCCCTTGGTGGCTGCCTTGTCGATCACTGGGATCGCCGCCTGGAGAGCTTCCTTGGCAAGGGTCTGATCCTTGGCTTCCACTGCCTCGCGCACACGCTTTATGAAAGTCCGCAGACCGGAGCGGATGGACTTGTTCCTGAGCTGCTTCTTCTTGTTCTGCTTGATTCTCTTCAGGGCCGACTTGTGATGAGCCAAACTGCACCTCCCGGATGTATGCCGTCATGTTGGATTCAAGTGATTTAGAAAGGTTATTGTGTACCACTGAATGAGACAGGAAGTCAAGATAAAAATGCCTTTAGGTGTCAGTTCCCGGAACTCTGGCAATCAGAGAGCTATGTATACTTTGAGAAATGGAAGTTGACGTAGTAGCGGGGAATCCCGTAAGATTAAACGGATTACGGGAAGGGATGGGACAGGGTGACCGGCGAAAAATTGCTCTATATAGAAACATTCGGCTGTCAGATGAATGCCAGCGATTCCGATAAGATAGCCTCGCTGCTGAAAGGCGTTGGATATAAGCCGACGACCGATTCCGCACGGGCCGATCTGATTATCCTCAATACCTGCAGCGTGCGGGAAAAGGCTGAACACAAGGTCTACAGCCAGCTGGGCCGCTTGAGGGAGCTCAAGACCGAGACCCGCAGGCTCCTTCTCGGTGTCGGCGGATGTGTGGCGCAACAGGAGGGCGAGCGGCTGCTGAAGCGGGTGCCGTGGGTGGATCTCGTTTTCGGAACCCACAATCTCCACCAGCTCCCCGACATGGTGCGCGCCGCGGAGCGGGGCGAAAGGCGGGCCGAGGTGCAGTTCATCGATGCCGAGACCAGGCTTGACCTCTTCCCCCGGGATGATGCTTCCGGCAGTGTGACTCGCTTCGTGACGGTCATGCAGGGGTGCGACAACTTCTGTTCCTACTGCATCGTTCCCTACGTGCGTGGGCGGGAGATCAGTCGGCGGTCGGCGGAGATCCTTGACGAAATACAAAATGCTGTCAGCGACGGTGTCAAGGAAGTGACACTGCTCGGTCAGAATGTCAATTCCTATGGTCTCGCGACACCGGGGGAGATCAGTTTCGCGGAGCTTTTGCGCAAGATTGCCGCCATCGACGGCCTTGAGCGGGTCCGGTTCACCACGTCGCACCCGAAGGATATTTCGGCAGACCTGATCGCCTGTTTCTCCGAGCTTCCAAAACTCTGTGGCCATGTCCACCTGCCGGCCCAGTCGGGGAGCGACGCGGTACTGACGTGGATGAACCGCGGGTATACGCGACGGGAGTATCTGGAGAAAATTGCGGCCCTGAAGGCTGCCCGTCCCGGGATACAGGTCACCGGCGACTTCATAGTCGGTTTTCCGGGGGAGACCGAGGAGGACTTCTTGCAGACGCTCTCGCTGATGGAGGAGGTCTGCTATGCCGACCTCTTCTCTTTCGTCTACTCCCCCCGGCCCGAGACAAAGGCGGCCGGCTTTGCCGACAAGGTCAGCCGGAAGGAGAAACAGGCACGGCTTGAGCGGCTCCAGGCCCTTCAGTTGGAGATGACGCTGGAACGGAATCGCACCTTCGAGGGAACCCGCCAGAGGATTCTGGTGGAGGGAGTGAGCAAGCGGGGGGACCAACTCTTCGGCCGTACCGACGGCAACCGGATCGTCAACTTCACCGCCGATCCGTCACTGGTCGGTGCCATGGTCGAGGTTGACATCACCCGCGGCTATCCGAACTCGCTCTTGGGGGAGATTGTGAATCCATGAGCAGGGAAAACGGAGAATCCATGTATCTTACGATGACCATCTACGGCTTCGCGCTTGACTCCATCGCCCAGATGCCGGTGGTGCTCCTGAAGAATGCCGATGAGAGCAGTACGCTTCCCATCTGGATCAACAGCTCCGATGCCCTCTACATCGTTGCCGAGCTCGTTCGCCACGAGGCGTCTTCCAGAAGCGACCGCAAGGACCTTCTTTCGGCGTTGCTGCGCCATCTTCAGGCTGACGTGGAGGACATTGCCATCGATGACATGAAGGACGGCCTGATCTCCGCATCGGTTGGGCTCACGGTTGGCGGCGAGCCGTTGAGGCTCGACGTGCGCGTCTCCGAGGCTCTTGTCATGGCCCTCAAGCACTCTCTGCCGGTGATGGTGGCCAGCCACCTGCTCGACACGTCGATGTCTCCCTCGGATACGGAACACGAACATTTCACCGAAGCCGACGAGCGCCGCTTCGTCGATTTTCTCGACAACCTCGATCCCGCCGACCTCGGGAAATACCCGATGTAATGCAACCGGGTACGTGGTAAGGGGTGATGGGGATTGCCCCTACCCCATGCCCTCGCACCTCGAACCTGCCCTGGAGTCTTTATGCGTCCCGAATCCGTCGATTTTCTCAAGCGTCTCGTCGAAGCCCCCAGCCCTTCGGGCTACGAACAGCCGGCCCAACGGGTCTTCCGCGACTACATCGCCCCATTCGCCCAGGTGACCACCGATGTGATGGGTAACGTTATCGGCCATATCCCCGGAGCGGGAGAGGGGCTGCCGCGGGTTATGCTTGTTGGTCACTCGGACGAGGTCGGCTTCCAGGTGAAATACATCGACGACAACGGTTTCATCTACTTTGCCCCTATTGGCGGGGTGGATGCCCATCTGACGCCGGGGAAGCGGGTCCGCATCCACACTGCCCAGGGAGAGGTGGCAGGCGTCATCGGCAAGAAGCCGATCCATCTGATGGAGGAGGAAGACCGCAAGAAGGTGGTGCGCCTCGATGCCCAGTACATCGACATCGGCGCGGCTGACAAGAAAGAGGTCCAGGCCCTTGTCCGGGTTGGCGATGCGGTCACCTTTGCCGACGGCATCGAGCAGCTCCTTGGGGACCGGATTGCGTCCCGGGCCTTCGACGACAAGGCGGGGAGCTTCGTGGTGGCCGAGGTGCTCAGGACCGTTGCCGAATCGGGCGTGAAGCTGCCGGTGGACCTGTACGGTGTTTCTTCGGTCCAGGAGGAGATTGGGCTTCGCGGTGGAACCACCAGCGCTTACAGCGTCAACCCCGATATCGGCATCTGTGTGGAGGTGGACTTCGCCACCGACCAGCCCGACGTGGAGAAGAAGCACAATGGCGAGGTGAAGCTGGGGAAGGGTCCCGTTCTCCCTCGGGGCGCCAATATCAATCACCCGCTTTTCGATCTTCTTTCCGGCACCGCCGAGAGGGAAGGGGTTCCGGTCCAGTTCACCGGCATCCCCCGCGCCTCCGGAACCGATGCCAACGTCATGCAGATTTCCCGGGGGGGAGTTGCCACGGCCCTCGTGAAGATTCCGCTCCGCTACATGCATACCCCGGTGGAGGTCCTGGCTCTCTCCGACCTGGAGAACGCCGTGCGGCTCATCGTGGCCGCGCTGCCGGGAATGGGGGACGCGGAACGCTTCGTGCCGCTTTAGGCTATAGGGGAGAGACTATGGGCACGAGGCGGCTGTCCTCGTGTCCGTAGCCTGCTACCCTTTGCCCGCCTTTAACCCCTTTTAACTTGACTCTGCCCTTGCCCTTCTCTATCCTTTTCGGTTAATTATCTTGATCAATAAAGACAAAGGAGTCCGCGATGTTAGACGAAACGCTCTCTGAAGGTCTGACCTTTGACGACGTCCTCCTCGTTCCTGCCCACTCTCAGGTCCTGCCGCGCGACGTAAGCCTTTCCACCCGCCTCACGAGAAACATCCACCTCAACATCCCGCTGGTATCCGCCGCCATGGATACGGTCACCGAGGCCCGCACCGCCATCTGCATGGCCCGGGAGGGGGGGCTCGGCATCATCCACAAGAACCTCACCATCGAGGAGCAGGCGATGGAGGTGGACAAGGTCAAGAAGAGCGAGTCCGGCATGATCGTGGACCCGATCACCATGCGTCCCACCCAGAAGATCCACGAGGCCCTGGCGATGATGGAGAAGTATCGGATCTCCGGCGTGCCGATCACGAACTCCAAGGGTAAGCTGGTCGGCATTCTCACCAACCGGGATCTGCGCTTCGAGAAGGACCTGGACCTCCCCATCTCCGCCCGTATGACCAAGCGGAAGCTTGTCACCGTGCCCGTCGGCACCACCCTCGAAGAAGCCAAGGAGCACCTGAAGCACACCCGGGTGGAGAAGCTCCTGGTGGTGGATGATGACAAGAACCTTAAGGGACTCATCACCATCAAGGATATCGAGAAAGTCCGCAAGTACCCCAACGCCTGCAAGGACAGCCTGGGCCGCCTGCGGGTCGGTGCCGCCGTCGGCCCCACCGCCGACATGGAAGCCCGGGTCGATGCCCTCGTCAAGGCGGGGGTTGACGTTATCGCCATCGATACGGCCCACGGTCACTCCCAGGGGGTCCTGGACGCCATCAGATCCATCAAGGCCAGCTTCCCCGGCATAGAGCTCATCGCCGGCAACATCGCCACCGCCGAGGCGGCAGAGGCCCTGGTCAAGGCTGGCGTCGACGCCATCAAGGTGGGTATCGGTCCCGGCTCCATCTGCACCACCCGCGTGGTCGCCGGGGTCGGCGTGCCCCAGATCACCGCCATTGCCCAGTGCGCCAAGGTGGCCCGCAAGTACGATATCCCCCTCATCGCCGACGGCGGGGTCAAGTACTCGGGGGACGTCACCAAGGCCGTGGCCGCCGGCGCCGATGTCATCATGATCGGTTCCCTCTTCGCCGGGACCGAGGAGTCGCCGGGCGACACCATCCTCTACCAGGGCCGGGCCTACAAGAGCTACCGCGGCATGGGCTCCATCGGCGCCATGAAGGAGGGAAGCAAGGACCGCTATTTCCAGTCCGACGTGGAGAGCGAGGTGAAGCTCGTTCCCGAGGGGATCGAGGGGATGGTGCCGCTACGCGGACCGCTTGGGGCCAACGTCCACCAGTTGATGGGGGGACTGCGGGCCGGCATGGGGTACACTGGCTGCAAGAATATCCAGGAGCTTCAGGCAAAGGGCCACTTTGTCCGGATCACCGGCGCGGGGCTCAAGGAGTCCCACGTCCATGACGTCATGATCACCAAGGAGGCCCCGAACTATCGGGTCGAGAACGTCCGATGAGCAGTGACATCCACAGCGAGAAGATCCTGATCCTCGACTTCGGGTCCCAGTACACCCAGCTCATCGCCCGCCGGGTGCGCGAGGCCCACGTCTACTGCGAGTTGCATCCCTTCGACATGGGCCTGGGGGCGATCCGCGCCTTCGCGCCTAAGGGGATCATCCTTTCCGGCGGCCCCAAGTCGGTCTACGAGGAGGGTGCGCCCGCGGTGGCCGAGGAGCTCTTCGAACTGGGAGTGCCGGTGCTCGGGATCTGCTACGGCATGCAGCTCATGAGCCGCCACTTCGGCGGCGAGGTGGTGCCGGCCGGCAAGCGGGAGTTCGGCCACGCGGATCTTCTTGCCTGTGGCACGCCGGGCCCGCTCTTCGACGGTTTCTTCATTGAAGGGAAAAGCCCGGTCTGGATGAGTCACGGCGATCACGTTTCCCGGGTTCCGGCCGGCTTCGAAGTGGTGGCGGAGACCGCCAATGCCCCGGTCTGCGCCATACAGGACGTCGTCCGTCGTCTCTATGGCGTGCAGTTTCACCCGGAGGTGAACCACACCCCCCGCGGCGAGATCCTCATCGATACCTTTGTCCGTAAGATTTGCGGCTGTACCGGCCGATGGACCCCCGGCCAGATCATCGAGGATGCCGTCGAGCGGATCCGCCGTCAGGTTGGGCGCGATCGAGTGATCCTCGGCCTTTCCGGCGGGGTTGATTCGTCGGTGGCTGCGGCCCTCATCCACCGCGCCATCGGCGACCAGCTCACCTGCGTCTTTGTTGACAACGGTCTGCTCCGTCTCGGTGAAGGGGACCAGGTCATGGCCACCTTTGCCCAGAACCTTGGGGTTACGGTCATCCGGGTCGATGCCGAAGATCGCTTCCTGGCGGCCCTTGCCGGTGAGTCCGATCCGGAGCAGAAACGGAAGACCATCGGCAGGCTCTTTGTCGAGATCTTCGAGGAGGAGTCGGGAAAAATCTCCGATGTACGCTGGCTTGCCCAAGGGACCATCTACCCCGACGTGATCGAGTCGGCCGGCGCCAAGACCGGCAAGGCCCACAATATCAAGAGCCACCATAACGTCGGCGGGCTTCCCGAGCATATGAAGCTGAAGCTCCTGGAGCCGCTCCGGGAACTGTTCAAGGACGAAGTGAGGGCCATCGGCGAGGAACTGGGGCTGCCGCACCAGATGGTCTGGCGCCATCCCTTCCCCGGTCCGGGACTCGGGGTGCGGATCCTGGGCGAGGTGAGGAAGGAGTACGCCGATATCCTGCGCCGGGCCGATGCCATCTATATCGAGGAGCTCTATGGTGCAGGGCACTACGACAAGATCAGCCAGGCCTTCGCCGTCTTCCTGCCGGTGAAGAGCGTCGGCGTCATGGGCGATGGTCGTACCTATGAGTATGTCATCGCGTTGCGGGCGGTCGAGACCAAGGACTTCATGACCGCCGGATGGTATCCTCTCCCTTACGAGGATATGGCACGCATCAGCAACCGGATCATCAACGAGGTAAAAGGGGTCAACCGGGTGGTGTACGATATCAGCTCGAAACCACCTGCCACCATCGAGTGGGAGTAACCCCGCTGCATGAGCGGGGTGCTGGAACCGGCGCCCCGCGTATCACACAATCCCCGTTTATTTTCCCTTCCGCCGAAAAATCCCCAATTTCTGCTATACTTTATTTAGAAGAGCCAAGCGTAATGAATCCCACGGAAAGGGGGCGGGTGTATGAACATCTTCGATTGCGCCATCAAGATGGAAGAGGAGGCAAAGGCCCATTACGACAAGCTTGCGACGACAGCGACGGTTCCCGAGTTAAAGACCTTATTCGGTCTGCTGGCGTCGGCCGAAAAGGAGCATTACGACAGCCTTGTCAGGATGAGGGATAAGTCCGCTGCAGCGGCGGCAGCCGAGTTCACTGCCCTCAATGAGGCAGCCTGTGCCTTCAAGCCTCTTCTCGGGAAGTGTGACCTCATGGCCGAGTTGAAGCATGACCCAGACGGTTACCGTTTCGTCGTGAAGGAAGAGGAGGCGAGCATAAAGTTCTACGAGGATCTGGCAGCCAAGGCTGAGGATGAGGGCACGAGAAAGTTGCTCCTTGCGCTTGCCGCAGAGGAAAGGCGGCAGTTGAGCATCATGGAGAACATCTACTCCTTCGTTGAATCGCCCCATACCTATCTGGCGTGGGGAGAATTCAGCAACCTGAAGGAGTTCTGAACGGTTGACCTCATCCGGGATTTGAAGCCTGAGCCTTGCAGCTCGGGCTTTTTTATTGCGGCATGGCATACGGACGAATTATAGTAACCGGAGCGATTTCACGAAGTGGAGCGGTGGTGTGACACATCCTGTTGATCTTATCATCTTTGACCTTGACGGAACCCTCATCGACTCTCTCGACGACCTCACAGACGCCACGAACCACATGCTTACTTCTCTCGGCAGGCCTCCCCTCGACCGGCTTGGGGTTCGCGGGCTGGTGGGGCAGGGGGCAAGACGGCTCGTGGAGCGGGCCATGCCCGGAGAGACGGAGCAGGTGATCGAGCGGGGGCTTGCGCTGTTTCTCGACTTCAACCACCGGCACATAGCCGACAAGACCATGCTCTATCCCGGCGTGACGGAAACCCTTGACGCGCTGCGCGCCGGGGGCAAGCGGCTTGCCATCATCTCCAACAAGAACGTGGCCCTCTGCCGGGAGGTCATCGCCACCCTCGGTGCGGCTCATCATTTCGACGAGGTTTTGGGGGCAGACTCGCTCCCCCAGCGCAAGCCGGCGCCGGAGCCGGTCCTTAAGCTTCTGGCCGATTTCGGCGTGGAACCGGAGAATGCGGCCATGGTTGGAGACAGTATCAATGACATTGCCGCCGGAAAGGGGGCAGGCGTCCACACTGTCGGTTGTACCTGGGGATACGGTGACCTTGACGAGCTGTTGGATGCTGACTGTCGGGTGGACAGGTTCCCGGAATTATTGGACATATTTGCGATCGAGTAATTGGGTACGTATATGGTTTTAAGTGAGAGCGAATATGGCTGGACCCGAACAATGCTCCGCGTCGACCTGGCGGAGCGTCGGGCATGGACTGAGGAGATTCCGCAGGAACTGCTCCATGGCTACCTGGGTGGCCGTGGGCTTGGTGTCCGACTCATGCGAGAGTACCACGGGCTCGACCCCTTCGATCCGGCCATGCCAATCATCTTTGCCGTGGGGCCGCTCTGCGGCACGCAGGCTCCCACGGCGGCACGGCTCACGGTTATCTCCCGGTCTCCCTTGACCGGAACCATCTACGACTGCTCCGCCGGTGGCCGTTTTGCGTGGCGTTTGAAGGCCGCTGGTGTCGATCTGCTCTCCATCACCGGCAGGAGCGCGTCACCCGTCGCCCTGCGTGTGACGCCTGGCGTCGCGGAGATCATCGACGTGCCGCATCTCCGGGGCAAGTCGGTTCACGAAACCGTGGCTGCGTTCGCCGGGGAAGGTAGTGTCGCCGCCATCGGCCCTGCCGGCGAGAACGGTGTCCTCTTCGCCAACATCATGATGGGGGAGGGTAACTCGGTTGGGCGTGGCGGACTTGGCGCGGTCATGGGGGCAAAAGGTCTGAAGGCGGTCGTGGTGAACGGTGACAGGTCCGTGGCCATTGCCGACCGGGAGCGCTTCGACACTGCCCGCCAGGATGTGATACGCCTTTTCAGGGCTTCGCCTGTCATTTTCGGTGAGTTGGGGATTGCCGAATACGGCACCCCGGCTCTGGTGGACCTCATGCGCCAACGGCGGATGGCACCCACCGAGAACTTCCGCCGCACTATCTTCGAGGAGTCGGGCAACTACTCCGGCCCCGCCATCCGGCGGGACTTTCACGCGAAAAAGGATGGCTGCTACGGCTGTCCAATCCAGTGCAAGAAGAGCACGCCTCTGGGAGAGCATCTGCCCGAGTATGAGACGGTCTCCCATTTTGGCGCCCTGAACGGCATCGCCAGCCTGTCTGCCATTGTCCGGTCCAACACCCTCTGCAACGAACTCGGCATGGACACCATCTCCGCCGCCGCCACTCTTTCGGCCTGGGGTGAGGCGCGGGGGCGCTTCCCGGACGGTGAGGAGGTTCAGCGACTGCTGAGCGACATCGCCTTCCGCAGGGGGGATGGCGAGCTTCTGGCGATGGGGTCCCGGCGGGCCGCCGAATCCTTGGGGCGGCCGGAGCTCTCCATGAGCGTCAAGGGGCTTGAGCTGCCCGCCTACGACCCCCGCGGCGCCTACGGCATGGCTTTGGCCTACTGCACCAGCAACCGCGGCGGATGTCACCTGCGGGCCTATCCCATCTCCCATGAAATCCTTCGCAAGCCCATCGCCACGGACCGGTTCTCTTTCTCCGGCAAGGCGCGGATCATTGCCATTGCCGAGGATACCAACGCCGCGGTCGATTCGCTGGTGGCGTGCAAGTTCTCCTTTTTCGGAGCCACGCTTGAGGAGTATGCCGAGCTCCTCAGCGCCACAACCGGCGTCGACTATTCACCTCAATCACTGAAAGAGATCGGCAGTCGGATTTATCTGACGGAACGATATTATAACTGCGCGAACGGATTTTCTGTGAAAGACGACGTTCTGCCGCAACGTTTCCATGCCGAGGCCGGTTCGAGCGGTGAAGGGATCGAGGTTCCCGCCGTCGATCGGGCGAGGTTCGACGAGGAGCTGCAGAAGTACTACCGGATCCGTGGGCTCACGCCGGAGGGAAAATTTCCGGACCGGGACTTTTTGTTGAGGTGCCCGTAAAAGCATATATTGCAGGGCTCCAAGGGAGCAGAGGAAGGCTGGTACGTTCTTGTTTTTGTATCTGCTACGTCAAGCTGTGCCTGAAGTACTCTATTAAACATCCCAGTTTTACATGATTTTTTCAGGCCTGGCTCTTGGCGGTAACATGCAAGGCGGTGAGTAGGTAAGTATATGCGCGACCAGATCGTTAAGTACATCAGCAAGCTCGTCTCGGACCGCTCGGCCATGCCGGGGGAGATCGCCTTCGCTGCCCAGGATGACGTGATCACCGCCGAGGGTGACCCTCGGCTGGCGAAGCTGGCCGCTGACGTCCTCTCCCGTCTCACCTGTCTCGGCATGGCGGCAGCCCGACCGTCGCTTCCCTTCGCCGACTTCCTTGTGGCCCGGGCGCCGGAGGGGGTTTCATGTATCGTTCCCCGTGACACCGAAACCCGCACGTTCCTTCACGATATACCCTTTCTGCGCCGTGGCGAGCTGGCCGGCGACCCGGAAGCGGCAATCGCGCGGCTCCTCGGCAGTCGCAAGGGGGTAATCGTCGAAGGTGTCGGTATCGTTGCAAGCGGAGCCCTGACGGTGGAGCAGGCCTACATCAACTGGTCATCGGTCTTTCATTCCACCTTTGTCACGTATCTTCGGGACGTGCTCCACGATGGTTTCATCGTTCCCGGCGAGGCTGAGGCCTTTGCCGCGTTCCGCATACACTGGCTCCATCCCCTCACCGCGGAGGGTCTGAGTTTCCGGACTGGCCCCCTTGACAGACCGGATGATATCCTCGCGGAAATTGCGACGGTGGGCCGTTACACGGTCGAGCGGGGGCTCGTTGACTCCTTCTTCGGCAACATTTCATGCCGGTCCGGCGAGGTTGTCTACATCTCTCAGACCGCTGCGAGCCTCGACGCGCTGGCCGGCTGCATTGACCCGGTACCCATGGACAACTCTTCCACCTTCGGCATCACCGCATCCAGCGAACTGCTGGCCCACCGGCGGATCTATGAGCTTTCGACTGCTGCGACAATCCTTCACGGCCATCCCCGGTTCGCCGTGGTGATGAGCATGGAGTGCGAGGAGACCCGGTGTGGCGTGACCGACTGCTGGAAGGATTGCGACCGGGTCCGGTTCCTGGGCGATACGCCCGTGGTGGCGGGGGAGATCGGTGCGGGAGGACTGGCGAAGCGGGTGCCTCCGGTGATCGTGGGGCCTCGCAGGGCGGTGGTCTACGGCCACGGAGTGTTTACGGCCGGCGACAAGGATTTTGCCGAGGCGTTCCGGGCAATGGTTGAGGTGGAGAACTGGTGCCGCGAGGAGTATTTCCGGCGTCTGGACGGGATGGGGGCTGCGGCGGTTGAGTGATCAGGTGAAGTGCTTGGGGATCGAGACGCGGAACGTCGTTCCCCCGTGCTCGTCGCTGGAGAAATCCACGTTCCCCTTCAGGTAGCGCTCGCCGAAGAGTCGGACGCTGTAAGTGCCGATACCCCTGCCAGTGCCTTTCTTGGTGCTGAAGGAACGCTGGAATATCTGCAGCTGCACCTCGGTCGGCATGACTCCCGGGTTGGTCACGGCGAAGGTTACCCGGTCCCCGTCCTCCAGGCAGGAAAGGGTGACTGTGCCATCCCGGGGGGTAGCCTCCAGGGCGTTTTTGACCAGGTTGCCGAGGATGCGCCGCAGGATCTGAACGTCGCTTTCGATGGTGCAGGGGGTGACGGTTCCGAGAACCAGGTGTCTTCCGGCGACTATGTCATGGTTCACATACAGGGCGTGGACCTCGCGCAACAACTCCACGACGTCCACCATCCCCAGTTCAGGCTTGAACTCTCCTTTTTCCGCGGCAAGCAATTTCCTGTGGTGGTTGATCTCATCGATGAGCCGGTTGGAGAGATGCACCATCCAGCCCTTGTACTCCGACTCTTTCTCGGGCGACAGCCCCTGGTTCTCGACGAGCATGGATGCAATGCCGTGAATTCCTCCGGCGGTATTGATGACGTCGTGAAAGAATACCCGCTCGAGGATGGTACGCCGCTTCTGGTCGCCGATGTCGCGGAGGATGCAGACCGTGACCGGGATGCCATCCACAGTGGCAGGGTTGGAGATAACCTCCAGGTCGAGGGAGATGCCGCCATCGCGATTGAGGGTTATGCGGCATTCATGGCAGCTCCGGGCAACACGATCCTGGCTCTCCAGGATTGACATGACCGCGCCGCAGACCGAACAGTGGGGGTCGGTGCCGCACCCCGAGGGGCCTTCGGAGGAGAACATGCATCCGATTAGCTCGCCGGGTCGCTTGCCGAGGACCTCTTCGACGGATGTGATGCCGAACGCATCGAGAAGGCGTGTGTTGGCCGCAACCAGCTGGCGTTCCCTGTTCAGGATGAGGACATAGTCGGGGAGGGCATCCAGCAGCGATGAGAGCATGTGGTCCGTCAGCACCCTGCGGTGCATATCCGCCACTTCTCCTGTGGATGCCCGTCGGGCGGGGGCGAAATAGGTGTCCGGTTTCTCCTGGGGTTCTATCGTGTCCATCGAGGGTGATCTCCGCTCTATGCATTACCGTTGTCCGTGCTGGCTGTTCCAGCGCGTTCAGTGAATTGCCGCGCGGCTTTGCACGGTCACTCCATGTCTGATTGACTCACTCTAACGATATTTGATACGCCAGTCAATCACGCGTATGCTTATTCCTAAGCGAATATTGAGCCGTAGATGACCTGTGGTATCCTTGAGTGGCAATGACCCCTCTTATCAGGCTCACCGACATCCACAAACGCTACCGCGAGGGGGACCGGGAACGTACGGTCTTCCGGGGGGCCAGTCTCTCCGTGGCCCCCGGCGAGTGGATCGCCCTCCTCGGTCGCAGCGGCTCGGGAAAGTCGACGCTCCTCAACCTCGTGAGCGGTATCGATCTCCCCGACCGCGGTGACGTGGAGGTGGGCGGCTCACCCATCAATCGCCTCTCCGAGCGGGAGCGGACCCTCTTTCGCCGCCGTCATATCGGTTTCGTC
Source organism: Desulfuromonadales bacterium (assembly GCA_003712145.1). Taxonomy (GTDB): domain Bacteria; phylum Desulfobacterota; class Desulfuromonadia; order Geobacterales; family Geobacteraceae; genus Geobacter. Next base: position 41,112 of record RHLS01000009.1, read on the forward strand.
TTCCAGTTCTACAATCTTATCCCAACCCTGACCGTGCAGGAGAATCTTCTGCTCCCCCTGGAGCTGGCCGGAGGGATCACGACCGATGGACGCCAGCGGGCTTCAGAGTTACTGGATCGCGTCGGGCTTGCCGACCGAGCGGGCAGCTACCCGGACCGGCTCTCGGGCGGGGAGCAGCAGCGGGTCGCGGTGGTCCGTGCCCTCATCCACCGGCCGGCCCTGGTGCTGGCCGACGAGCCCACCGGCAACCTGGACAGCGAGACGGGGCAGCAGGTGCTGGAGCTTTTCGAGCAGCTGGTCCGGCAGTCGGGAGTTACCCTCGTCATGGTCACCCACAGCGGTGAGGTGGCAACGCTGGCCGACCGGGTCTTCACCGTGCGGGACGGTGGGCTGGTGGAGCGCTCCCGCACGGAGGGGGGCGCATGATCCTGCTCCGGTCAGCCCTGCGCCACCTTTTCCGGCATCCGTGGCTCACTGTCCTTTCCGTTGTCGGCGTGGCCCTGGGGGTGGGGGTGGTGACCGGCATCGACCTTGCCAACGTCAGTGCCCAGCGGGCGTTCAGGATTGCGGCCGAAACCGTGGCGGGCCGGGCTACCCATCAGATCGTCGGCGGTCCTGCCGGGCTTTCCGAGGAACTCTACCGAACGCTCAGAGTCGATCGCCGGATTCGGCGAAGCGCGCCGGTGGTGGAAGGTAACCTGTCGGTCCCTGGCCGGCCCGGCACCACCCTCAGGCTCGTGGGGGTCGATCCCTTTGCCGAGGAGCCGTTCCGGTCCTACGGCGCCCGTTTTGCGAAGGGGACCGATCTGGAGGGGCTTCTGGCCCGGCCGGCGACGGGACTTCTCCTCCGGGAAACAGCGGCGCGTCTCGGTGTGTCACGGGGCGCTACGATCGACGTCGAGGCTCAGGGACTGAAGCAGTCGGTGACCATCGCCGGTTTTCTTGAGGCGGGGGATGGGGTGAGCCGCGAGGCGCTCGACGGGTTACTGGTGGCCGACATCGCCACGGCCCAGGAGATTCTTGGCATGGTGGGGCGCATCTCCCGGATCGATCTGATCATCCCCGACGGACCGGAAGAGGAGGGGCGGCTAGCGGCTCTCCGGCCGTTTCTTCCCGCCGGGGCGGCAGTTATCCCGGCCGGAAGCCGGGAGGGGAGCCTCGATCAGATGACCCGGGCCTTCCGGCTCAATCTCACGGCCCTGAGCCTGCTGGCGCTCATGGTCGGCATGTTCCTCATTTACAACACCACCACGTTCTCGGTGGTCCGGCGTCGGCGACTCATCGGCATGCTGCGGGCGGTGGGGGTAACCCGGCGGGAGATTTTCGCTCTCGTCTGCGGCGAGACTCTTCTCATGGGGCTCATCGGCACCGGGGCTGGGCTTCTGCTGGGTCTCCTCCTGGGGGACGGGCTCACACGGCTCGTCACCCGGACCATCAACGATCTGTATTTTGTCCTCCAGGTGCGGGAAATGGCGCTCAGTCCCGTTGCCCTTGCAAAGGGAGCGCTCCTCGGCATTGGCGCTTCCGTGGCGGCGGCGATTCCCCCGGCCCTTGAGGCCACCACCGCCCCGCCCCGGGCCATACTCGCCCGCTCGGTGATAGAGGCCCGTACCCGCCGCCTCGTGCCGCTGGCTGCCGTGGCGGGAATCCTGGCCATGGGGGTCGGAGCAGTCATCCTCATCCCCGACTCCGGCGGTCTCGCCGCCAGCTTCGGTGGCCTCTTTACTCTCATCCTCGGCTATGCCCTCCTGGTGCCGGGGGCAACAGTCTGCCTGGCGGGCCTCTTCCGGATTGTGACGGGGAGGCTCGCCGGCCCCCTCGGGAGCATGGCAGCCCGCGGCGTGGTCGCTTCCCTCTCCCGCACCGGCGTTGCCACGGCAGCGCTCGTGGTTGCCGTCTCCTCAACCATCGGCGTCGGGGTCATGGTCGGAAGTTTTCGCCTCACGGTGGAGCGTTGGCTGGAGAGCAGGCTCCGGGCCGACATCTACGTGACCACCATCGGCACCGGCACCGGCCGTGACAAACCACCACTCGACTCCGCCCTGGTGGAGCGCCTTTCCTCAATTCCGGGGGTCGACGCCGTGAGCCTGACCCGTCGGGTCACCATCGAGGCGGCCGAGGGCTTTACCGACCTTCTCGCTCTCGAAATCCCGAAGAGTACCTTTGCCGGCTATCACTTTCTGGCAGGGGACCAGAAGAAGGCCTGGGGATCCTTCAGCCGTGGGGACGAGATCATTGTCTCCGAGCCCTTTGCCTACCGTCACCGGCTCCGGCCCGGGGACCGTGTTCGTCTGCGGACCGACCGGGGAATGCGGGAGTTTCCCGTTGCCGGCGTCTATGCCGACTACGGCTCAAGTGCCGGCGTAGTGACCATGTCCCGGACCGCCTATCTGCTCCACTGGGACGACCGGAGCGTCGACGGCATGGGGTTCTACGCCGCCCCCGGCGTATCACTTTCCCAGCTCAGGGAAGGGATCAGGCAACGGGCCGGCGACAGCCCCATCACCGTCATCTCGAACCGGGAACTGCGTGAGGCCTCCGTGGAGGTCTTCGATCGGACGTTCGTCATTACCGGGGTGCTCAGGATCCTCACGGTGGTTGTAGCCTTTGTCGGTATCCTCTCGGCCCTCATGGCCATGCAGGTGGAGCGCTCCCGCGAACTGGCAGTGCTCCGCGCCATAGGCCTCACTCCCGCGCAGCTCTGGGGGGTGGTCTGCGGCGAGACCGGCTTCATCGGCGTCATCGCCGGCCTTCTCTCGCTCCCCCTCGGAATCATCCAGGCCCTGGTGCTGATCCTTGTTGTCAACCGACGATCCTTCGGGTGGACCATGGAGGTCTCGGTCGATCCGGCCATCCTCCTTCAGGCCATGGTCCTTGCCTGCTCGGCTGCACTCATCGCCGGCATCGGCCCCGCCCTTGCCATAGCCCGCACCTCGCCATCCCTGGCACTGAGGGAGGAGGAGTAACGTGAGCGCCCGGCGGTATGCGGTCGTTAGCGCCCTCATCCTCTGCGCAGTGGCGCTCTTTCTTGTTCTGACGCCGAAGCGGCAGTTCACAGGTGAAGCCCAAGGGTTACGCGTAGCCGATGCCCTTCGCGCACATCCCGACGAGGGATTCGCCCGTGCCACCGAGCCCCGGCGCTTCGTATTCCCCGAGGACCATGGGCCGCATCCCGGTTTCCGGACCGAGTGGTGGTACTTCACCGGCAACCTGGCAACGGGCGACGGACGCCGCTTCGGCTACCAGCTCACCTTCTTCCGGGTGGCCCTGAGTCCCGAGCCCGTGCAAAGGACTTCGCGCTGGGGGACTGACCACATCATCACGGCTCACTTTGCTCTCACCGACGTGGCGGGCAAGCGTTTTCACCACGCCGAGCGCTATGGCAGGGAGGCCCTTGGCCTGGCCGGTGCCGGGGGGCGGCCACTCCGGGTCTGGCTCGACGACTGGTCGGCAGTCGAGACAGGGAACCGACCCTGGCGGATGCACCTGACTGCCCGCGAGGGAGAGGCGGAAATCGACCTTACGGTCTCGGCCCGACGCCCCGAGGTACTGAACGGGGAGGGGGGCTTGAGCCGCAAGGGGGGTGAGCAGGGGAACGCATCCTACTACTATTCCATCCCCCGACTGGAAACCGCCGGGACCGTCACGGTGGCCGGGCGGACCTATTCCGTCTCGGGCCTCTCATGGCTCGACCGGGAGTGGAGCACCAGCGCCCTCGGCGCCGCCCAGTCCGGGTGGGACTGGTTTGCCCTGCAGCTCGACGATGGACGCGACATCATGTTCTATCTATTGCGTAACCGCGACGGCAGCTCCGATCCCTGGAGCTCCGGCACCCTCGTCGCCGCCGACGGCAGCTACCGGCACCTCAGCCGTGACCAGGTGCGGATCGACGTTCTCGACCGGTGGCCAAGTCCCGCCACCGGCATCCGGTATCCATCCCGCTGGCGTTTCCGTATCCCTGCCGAGGGGGTTGACCTGGAGATCGTCCCTCGCCTCGCCGACCAGGAGCTGCGCACCACAGTCCGCTACTGGGAGGGTGCGGTTTCGGTGCAATCCCGCATTCCGGGCGGTTCCGCAGGCTCGGGCTACGTGGAGCTGACGGGATATGGCGAAGGGGGGCTGTCGGCTAATTGACTTTTTTGGCCATTTTCGGCAAATTTTTTTTGGCACTGTGTCATTTTTTTCTAAAGATTTTTCAGGGCCATGCCGATATAGTAATCAAAGAGACAGAACAGGAGGCTATGGAGGCTTTGAGCGCCATGAAAATCGACGATAAACCCATTCTCCCGGTGGTTGGTCCGGCCAGAAACGATGCCGCGGCAGCCATTGCCGACGGTGATACCCAGCGCGGCGGTGCCGCTGGCGCAGTTCAGGGAGGCGATACGGTCAAGCTCTCCTCCGGCGTGGAGCGCTTCGCCAAGATGAGCGAAGCGGTCCAGGGACTTCCCGACATCCGCGTGGAGCGGGTGGAGGAACTGAAGAAGAGTATCGCTGCGGGGCAGTACAAGGTGAACGCCCGTGATGTGGCCGAAAAGATGCTCATGACCATGAAAAAAGGGGTAGCAGTCTGACTGACCAATGCCACATGGAACGAAGAAAGCCCGCTCAACGCGGGCTTTTTTATTGCCCCGCGCCACCGGTCCGGCTAAGCTGAAGCCATGGACTCCCGAATCGCAACATTTCTGGCGATGCCTCCCCTGGAGCCACTGCGCCATCTGACCACAGACCTCGGCGTGCAAGGCTACGTTGTCGGCGGCTGTCTGCGCGATCTTCTCCTGGGCCGTGAGGTAAATGACGTGGATATCGCCGTTGCCGGGGGTGCCGAGCGCCTGGCATATTCCTTTGCCCAGCGGGTGGGCGGCACCTTCTTCTGGCTGGACGAAGAACGGGGACATGCCCGTGTCGTCACCAGGAGGGAAGGAGCCGTCGTCACCGTTGATTTCGCGCCGCTGCGGGGAGAGAGTATCAACGCCGATCTGGAGCTTCGTGACTTTACCATCAACGCACTCGCCATCCCCCTGGCAGAGCCACAGGAGGTCATCGATCCCCTTGGCGGCCAGACGGATATCCTCCGCCGAAACGTCAGGGCATGCTCCAGCAGGGCCTTCGTCGACGACCCGCTGCGGCTCGTGCGGGCCTATCGGTTCGCCGCCGTACTTGGGTTCGGTATCGACGAAGCCACTGTCGCCATGATCCCCGGCCACGCACCGCTCCTTACCCGGGTTGCCGGCGAGCGGATCAGGGAGGAACTCTTCCGGATTCTGGCGATACCCGCTGCGGCCGTGTCTTTCCGCCAGATGGGGGAAACGGGCCTTCTGACCGCCATATTAGGCACCGACCAGAAGGCAGTTGCTCTGGCAGTGACTACACTGGCAGGCGTTGAGGAGATTGCAGGCAGATTTTCGCTTTCAGATCGGCAACTCGACGCACGACTGCGAGACCGTCTTGCCCAGGATGTCCAGGAAGGCGTCACTGTTTTGTCTCTCATGAAGCTCGCCGGTCTTGCGTGGCGGTGTGTGATCCCCCATGGGATCACTATTGACCGGCTGAAACTCGGAACCGCGGCAGGGAGCCTTATGGGGCTTCTCAGCAGCGTTGACAGTATCCCGCCCGGCGTTGCTGACGCACAATCATGCTATCGCTACTTCAGCGGCCATGAACCTGCCGGCCTCGAATTGCCACTGCAGGCCCATGCCCTTGGACTGATAACCGAGGACCATTGCCGCGAACTGGTTGCTTTCTGTCTTCGGAGTTATATCCCCAGGGGGGCAAGGCTGCTCCTGACCGGAGAAGACGTGATGGCGCTTCTCGGCATTCAGCCCGGCAGAGCCGTGGGAGCCGCCTTGGAAATATTGCGAGAAGCCCAGAGTCTCGGTAACGTGACAACTGCCCACGAAGCCAGTGCCTGTCTGGCCAAAAAACTGTTGACAACCAAAGACCCCATGAGCTAAAAAGTGAGTCTCACTCAAGCGGGAATAACTCAGTGGTAGAGTGTCAGCTTCCCAAGCTGAAGGTCGCGGGTTCGAATCCCGTTTCCCGCTCCAAAAAATCAAGGGGTTAGCTGAAAAGCTAGCCCCTTTTTTATTAATAAAGCAGTTCGTGTAACCTCTGGTGTAACCTCTTGGCTCCTGTCTGGGAAACGTCGATTATTCTCCTGTCCATACTTTTGTTTCAGTTTACCTCCCTGGTTGGGTACTGATGTCCGATGACCGCGTATCAAATGACCGCCACCCGCCAGATAAGACCCGTCTCAAATAGAAAAAGTCACCATTACGATCTTCATGGCAGCCCTTTCCACGAAGGGTGTGGATAAGTGTCTTCCAGCTGTGGATATGTTTCAAAATTGTCACGTATCATTGGGCACTTCTGCATCCTGCATAACGAATGGGCACTATGTGCAAGTGCCTGTAATATCGTGTCAATAGTTAAATTGCCGAGTATGCACTCCAGGGTGTATCAGGGATGAAGCAGGTTAAAAAAATACAACGCACAAAAGTGGATAACTGCGGCCGTTACAGGGAAAGGAGCGCGCATGAAACTGACAGGGGCACCAAAACTGGTTATCTGGGCAGAGAAGGTGAGGAAGGTGCAACGGTCGGCTGCTGTCCCGCGGACGAAGGGCAAGCCTTGAGGTCTCCAATGACTCTTTCTCTACCGGCATCGGCAGAGCCCGAACCGGGGGAGGGGGCGGTGAATCCTACGTTGATACCGGAAGGTATCTCATGAGAGTCTTTGCCAACCTGTTCCTGATCATGTTTCTTGTCGATGGGGGGATCTCCCTTCTCGACGAGATCGTCTCCCTCCTCTTTTCCCCGGTGGCGCCCCTTTCGGAAGCAAGGAACATCCTGGCCGACGCGGTCATCTTCATGGCGGTTGCGGTCTACCTCTGCCTCGGCATCGACCGGCGGCTCCCCAAGGGGGTCTTTATCCCCCTGATACTGTTTGTCCTCTTGTGCCCCCTGTTTCCCTGGTTTTTTCCGTCTCTCGCCGGAAACCGGGCCTATGGACTCGTTGCTGCGGCCGCCCAGCTCGCGCTCTGCATGCTCCCCCTCTCCCGTTTCCGAAAGGAGGGGGAATGCAGCCTGACGATGCCGCCGGCGATGTTCGACGCCCCGCTGTTCAGCCTCAGGAACACCCTGGTCTTCAGCGCGGTAAACCTGTTCGTCATCCCATTCGCCCTGACGGTGCTCGCACTCTTCACGGCCAACGCATACATGGCCGAATATACCGCGGGATTCATGCGCCTCGGGCCCGGCGGGCTCTCCATGGCCGAGCGGGTCTACCGGCGCGACAGCCGGACGATCCGGCTTGTAAGCATGATTCACGTGGGGGATAAGGAGTACTACGACCAACTGATGGGGTCAATCGCCCCCGGCAGGACCATCGTGCTGGCTGAAGGGGTCACCGACAACGACAACCTGCTGCCAAACAGGCTGGATTACGGGAGAGTTGCCGGTTTCCTGGGGGTGACCACCCAGGACACTATGCTTTTCCGGGGAAGGCTCATCGGGGAGGAAGCGTTGGAGGCCCCGCAGGTCCGGGGTCGGGGCGCGGGGAAAGAGAAGCAGGCGGGGCCGGCCGATATCCTCAGGGCCGATGTGGACGTGAGTGTCTTTCGCCCGCCCACAATCCTCTTTCTCGACACCATCGGGAAGCAGCTGATGGAGAGCCCCACCCTCGTGCAAGGGCTTCTGACCATCAACACCTGGGCCGAGAATACCATCACCCCGCACATGTATGAGGTGATCATGGACGACATTCTCTACCGGAGGAACAGGGAAGTTATCCGCCATCTGGGGAAGGCCCTTGAACGCTACGATACCGTCGTCATCCCCTGGGGAGCCCTGCACATGAAGGAGCTCGAAGAGGAGATCCTCAGGCGGGGATTCACATTGCAGGAACACAAGGAGCGGGTCAGCATCGATTTCCGGAAGCTGCTCCCATGGAGCTATTGAGATCGTATCTACGCTCGCTTGACAATCCATTAGTCAGGGTTAAAGTTTAGTCAACATCAAGATATCATTATGCAAATGCTGCTTATTGGCTTTGCCATGGACTGTTGTCAGCGTGACAGCGCATTCCGCACAGGAGGTGTGAGATGGCCCTGGACGTGTTCATCAAGATCGACGGCATCAAGGGGGAGTCCACCGACGACAAGCACAAGGACGAGATCGACGTCCTGGCATGGTCATGGGGGATGTCCCAGTCAGGGACTACCGGGACTGGTGGGGGCGGTGGCGCCGGGAAGGTTTCCTTCAAGAATCTGACGATCACAAAGCGCACCGACAGGGCATCCCCCTCCCTCATGCTCGCCTGCAGTAACGGCAAGCACATCAAAGAGGCTACGCTGACTGTGCGGAAGCCGGCTGAGGTATCTCTTGAGTTTGTTCGGCTGAAACTGAGCGACATAATAGTATCGTCGCTAGATGATTGCACCTGCGGTGATGAGTCGTTCATAACCGAACAGGTGACCCTGAACTTCTCGAAGGTGCAGTTCGAGTACTTCCGCCAGAAGCCCGATGGTTCCCCTGAGCCGGTCCCGCCGTTCAAGTGGGACATCAAAGCCAACAAGCCCGGCTGAGGACTGCTCAATTTCATCAGCCAGATTGCGCGGAGGGCAGGTTCATGGACAGGCAACTGCGTGGCGAAGATAGTCATGACGAGGTGACCATCCCCGAGGCGATGCAGTTGGCTCTGGGATGGCACCGGGAGGGGAGGGTGCGGACCGCAGCGGAGGTCTACCGCCGCATCCTTGCCCACAACCCCGACCATGCGGATGCCCTCCACTTCCTGGGAATAGCCCTCCATCAGCTCGGCCAAAGCGCCAATGGGGCAGCCCTGCTTCGACGGGCACTGGAGCTCGTGCCCGACTATGCCGAGGCGTCCAACAACCTGGGAAACATCCTCAAGGAGACGGGAGACCTCGCCGGAGCCGAAGAGGCCTACCGTCGGGCGCTGGAGTTTTGTCCCGACAACACCGACACCCTCAATAATCTCGGCGTCGTCCTCAAGGAGCGGGGACTCCTGGACGATGCTGTTACCACCTTTGAGCAGGCCCTTGCCCTCGATCCTCGCCATGCCGACCTCTGGCATAACTTGGGAAATACCCTCAAAAAGCTTGGTCGTACAGACGAAGCCCTCACTGCCTACCGTCAGGCAATCATCCTCAAGCCCTATCATACCGAAGCCTACCGCAACCTAGGGCGGATGCTTTACATCGCCGGGCGGTCTACCGAAGCCGCGGAAGTCTACCGCCAGTGGCTTGTCCGGGACCCGGACAACCCCGTTGCCCGTCATCTCCTCGCCGCCTGCTCCCGGGAGGAGATTCCAGAGCGAGCCTCCGATGCCTACGTCGCCGCCACCTTCGATACGTTTGCCACCTCCTTTGACGACGTCATGGCCCGGCTCAACTACCGTGCCCCCGCGCTGGCCCTCGACGCCGTAAGACACGTGTGTGGCGAACCCGCCGGAACCCTGTCCGTCCTAGATGCCGGCTGCGGCACCGGAATGTGCGGACCTCTCCTGCGCCCCTATGCCGCGCGTCTAACGGGAGTGGACCTGTCGTGCGGAATGCTCGACCGGGCGGGGGGGCGGGGGGTGTACGATGACCTCGTGCAGACGGAACTTACCGCGTATCTCGCCAGGCAGGCGCGCCGGTTCGACCTGATCATCTCGGTGGATACCCTCTGCTATTTCGGTGAACTGGGAGCGGTGGTTGCGGCCGCAGCGGGGGCGCTGCGGCAGGGGGGATGGTTTGTGTTTACGCTGGAGGCGGGGGAGGATAATGGAGTTGAGGGGTACGCCTTGCAGCCCCATGGACGGTACAACCACGCTGCTGGCTATGTGCGACGGGTGCTGGGTGAGGCGGGACTGCACGTCATGTCGCTAGGGAGGGACTTTCTGAGGTCCGAAGGGGGACAGACGGTGGAGGGGTTGGTGGCGGTGGCCCGTTGTGATGCAAGGTGAGCCTTTCTCGTAGGACAATAGCAAGACAAACTGATATCTCAAGACTTGCCCCCATGAAGTTGACCCCCATGAAGTTAGTGCGAAGGTGGGGGAATGGTCGTGAAAAATCACAATTGAGGCCATAATAACAATGAAAGAATACATACGCAGTGACAATGAAATAAAGCCTAATCCATTTACAATATCAATAATTATTACGTTTGGATGTGCTATAGGTTTTTTACCGTACTTATTATTTATAAAAGAACTTAGATTGCTGTACCTTGTTACATTAGTATCAGCTATAATTGCACTTATATCTGTTATATGTAAAAAAATAGTCATTACAGAGAAACCCAGCTTCTGGGAATTGTTGTTGGCATCTTGGAGCGCAGTTTCTTTTCCAGCTACTGGCAGCATTTTTTGTTTATTGGTTTATGCAGCATTTTATTGGGGTGTCAAGCTTATAAATTACCTGCTTAATCTTTATAATAGTGACCTGAGTCTTGCTATGAATCCATCCTCAGGGGCTTATTGGACATCTTTAGCGGTATTTGCGTTTTGTACATTACTGACTCCATTCTCTAATTCATTTATGTTGATAAAGCAACTTTACCCATCTGTAGCTGGAATAAAATCGGCATTTTATCCCTTAATAAATAGACTCAAAACATTGGTTACTGTCGCTATTTCTATAGTTGCGGCTATTATTATCATGCTATTTTTTATGGATACACAAGGTAACCTCTTTCCAATATTGCTCGCAGTCATTTTAGTATATAGCAGTGCGACACTAATTACTGCGAACGTAATAGACACAGATAACGATAAGTCTCCTATAACTGCAATTTCTGAAGTATTTGATGAAAGTGGATACCATGTTTACAAATGTTATATGACAGGAAAACCTGAAGTTGACCCATTGATCCAAAACATTAACTTGCTAGCAATTTCGAAAGGAAAGGCTTTTGCTCTGGAAATCAGCTCGTTGCAGACAAAAACTGAAGTGGAATGGAACAAAGGTTCTGCAGTTCGCATAGCAGCATCAATATTAAAAAATGAACTGCCAGACATCAATGAAGTTGATCCTGTTTTTGTGATAGTTGGTGGCAAGATAGCGCCAAGCCTTCAGAAGTTTTCCCTAGAAGAAAAGGTATTGCTTGTTCACTTTGAAGACCCTTCGCTTTTCGATAAACAGACTAGTCGAGAAGAGGTATCAAAGTCCATAATCGAACATTTTAAGGCAGCTGGAATGCCTTTCCCCGCAGCATCAAATGATCCACACAACAAGGAATCATGATGTCCAGCTCTATAGTAAGGTCTATAGTTGGTAAGATTACACCCGACATCTCAACTGATCCTAGAGATGCGCTAATTGACATGCGCCTCGATCTCGATTCAGGGATACGTCAAAAAATTATGGAGGCTGCTAAGCAGAACGGGTATGTTCTTGAAGACAACTCAAAAACTCCCATCTCTGGAAACCCAAAAGAGAAAAGGACTTACAGTATTCTTAAAAGAGGCAATCAAATTGTATTGATTCTTCAGCTGCCTACTTGGTTTGCTAATGACGGAAATAATGCAGATACTTTTGGGCAGCTAGTATATATGCTAAGAACTAAGAACAAACGTGTTGATGTACGTATAGTATCTAAAAATTTGGACGTACCAGCAATTGTATTCAACAGATTGTTCAAACTATGGGATGATGATTATGATATTGACGCTAAATTTGTGCCATGGAGTTATATTGCTGAGTTAGAAAAAATACAAGACAACGCCGCAAACGTGTTCAAAGAAATATTTGTTTTGCCAAATCAAATGGAAATATCATCAGCTACCATGACAAACGATAAAGAACTACCTGTGATTAGATGTTTCATTTCTTATGCTCATGCCTATCAAGACCACTTCGAAGCATTCTTGAAGGACTTTCAGGCTGCAACCAAGAACCTTGGATTCTGTGCCCTGGATATCTGGACTGATGAGAAAATTCCTCTTGGTGATGACTGGCATGAAGCCATTCAGGAGCAGGTGACGAAATGTGATATCGCTATCTTACTGGTAAGTGACCAGTTCATGAATTCAGAGTACATCAAGCAAGAGGAGGTAGCTCGGCTTTTTGAACGCAAGGAGTCGGATGGGACCTTGGTTGTTGCTTTGTATTTTTACACCTGCAGTTTTGCGGGCTGGCCTGTTCTGAAAAAAAATCAGCTGTATAAACCAAAAGGGGCTAATTATGAACGGGCTGACCAAGATGCAAAAGAACACTTTTGTTATGCTAATCTCGTTCAACTTAACGATTGTCAAGGGAAAAAAATTGCCCTCGATAACCCATGCCGAGCTGCCTATATGATGGACTTTGTGGCAGAACTGAAGCCGCAGTTGGAGAAGATCGTTGAGAGGAAAAGGAACGGTTGAGAGGACCCTGTTAATCCAGGCATTGATGATAATATTTGTCGCTTTTTTTGATGCTCGAATCGAATGGAGGTCACGATGGAGAAAGCGTTGAAGAAAAGCAGGCCCACTAAACAACGTGAAACTGACACCAGCAAAGACAGTAAAACTGGTACTGCCAGTAACAGTAATTCATCGAGTCTCGATAAGACAGTCATCGCGATTCCCCTGCTGGACAGTTTTGCATCTGCAAAGGAGGATGACGATTTCAACATCATTATCGACCTGAACCTTCTCTATCCCGATGGCCTTGATAATGCCAAAAAATCTGCTGAGCAACTTATACAGAGCGTACTTGCAGGCGAGAAGAAACCAATAAGCCGTGGCGCTGATAAAGTTGCACGCTTTGGAGGCGACGAATTGCCGAGGACCGTTCAGATCGTCGTCCACGCGCGCGAGCAAATTTAAGGGTCTACTCAGTTGCTCGTGGGGGACACAACAAAAGTATTAGAGTCCTTAAGAGTATTTTCTAAAGATTCGCTAATTTCCTATCAGTTCACCTCCCCCCCCACCAACTCATCCCGCAACACTCTCAAAGTGTCCCGCTGCCGCGCCAGCTCTTCCGTCATCCCCTCAGTCTCCAGCATGGAGATCAGGAACTCGAGATGTTCACACACAGAGCGGAACTCCCGCGGAGATGCCGCTCTATGCTTGGCCTTGAAATACCCTTCAACGATTGCCTCACGGTGATCTTCCAGATCCCTTGCCAGCAGGTGCCGTAGGAACTGAGCGTCCGTCCGGGCGATGGCGTCCCAGAAGGAAGTATCGGGGGCTTTCACAGCCTGCTCCACACGGGTCAGCCAGGGACCGAAATCATCCTTCGTCAGTTCACCGCTGCCGAGTCCGCCCAGGATCAGGTCAGCGGTCAACCAGTTCAGGAGGGGATAGGGATAGACCTCCTTCTTTTCTGCCAGGGAAAGTTCGTGGGCTTCCTTGTAGTGCTGGGACATCTTCGACAGGGCCTTCTTCCTCAAGGCTGGATCAGCGCAGATGATTGCCTCCCGTTTGTGGTTGCTCCCCACCAAGCAGATCCGTTCCACCGTCTTGCCCAACTCCAGCAGGCTGGAGATATGCTTTTGGGCTTCCTCAATGAGCTCTTGTGGTGTTTTCGATTTGCCTCCCTCGCTATCAGCTTTGGCTTCGCCTCGTCCGAGTGCAATCTCCACGCCCCATCGGGCTTTCAGGTTCGCCAGCTGCTCGATGTCCTTGAGATGTGCCGTTCCCTTTGGCGCTGTGAGGGCATCGGTGTAGAAGCGGACAGCCTCTGAGAAGTTGCCGACCTCACCGAATGCATGGCCTAGCGCGGCATTTATCTCGGCCTGTTTCATCCACTTCTTGGGGAGATGCTTCCGGATGGCCTCCAACCGTTCCTTCAGCACTGCGAGTTTCTCTGGAGATGCGGTTTGTGCATCGGAAGCGAGGTTCTCCAGTTCGGCAATGGTGTCGGCTGACGCCACGAACCGTGGCTGTTGCTCTTCGGCCTGGGTCTTCCTCTCAGTGAGGCGCAGGGTGAAGTCGGGATCGCCATAGCACTGGTAGGCGCCCCAGGTGTTAACGCTTGCGTGCAGCGCGTGGGTTTCCTTGCGTGCCCCCAGAACCGCATGGCCAAAGGTCACGCCGGCCAGGAGCTCGTTGTAGAACTTCCGGGCAAAGGTCTTGGCCGCCGCATCGTTTACCGCCCATCCTGCGGCCACCACGGCTCGCACTCCCATATTTATGAATTGACTCGCCAGGTTGGCGGCCAGCTTGTGGAGGTACCGCCTTTCATCGGCGGTTTTCTTCTCTTCGGGCTTTTCTCCCTCGATTTTTCCCAGATGGCAGCAGTTGATGAAGACCAGCTCGGGCACGTGCCGCATCTGCTCGACGGCGGCCGGGGTGAGGAAGATGCCGTCACCGATGATCATGCCGCTGACCCGCTTTCCTTCACAGGGATGCTTGATGCCGCACTTGTCGCAGCTCCGGTCGTGGCAGGGGAGAACGTGGTCGTAGACACCGTGGCCCGCCAGGTGAAGAATGCGGTAGCTGTCGGTATGGAGGGCCTGCATGATGGCGGCGGACTGTTCGCGGATTTTCTTCTGTACGCTGAATCCACACTTTTCAAGTACATCGGCCACCATCAGAGCCTCGGCCTCGGCACCGGGGAGGGGGATCTGTGAGCTTACCGGGTCTCCCACTACCAGTGCGCTCATCCCCGATGCAGTGAGGACACGCTCGCGGAATGTGGTGGTCTCCAGCTGGCGGAGCATTCCCGCATCCAGCGCCAGGGGATTGGCGGACCCTCCCCATCGGTCCTCCAGGAGTTCCCACGGGTAGCGGGCAGCTTCTTCGTTGAGCACCAGGACCAGGTTGCCACGGTCGGGGGCCTGCTCCTTGAAACGGTTGGGAAGGAGCATCTCGAAGAGGGTCCGGGCGATCTCATGACCTGCGCTGGTCGTGCGTACGGCCCGCTCGATGAACTGGTCCACCAGGGCCCGCTCCGTGGGGAGCAGGGCAACCTCCGCCCGGGCCAGGCCAGTGAGGGCGCTGAAGCGGAGCGCGCCATCCTCGTCGGCGAGGACCTGCAGGCGGTACCACCACCCCTGTTCCTCCTTGAAGGATACCCGGGTGCGGCCGCCCAGCACCGTAGCGAGCATGGGTTCGCACGTGAAGTGCTCTTTAAGCTCCGAATCCTGCGCAACCCGATCAAGAGCGAGGGCAGCCTGTACTGCCCGGTCCTGCCAGAGTTCGACGAACTGGACCTCCTCGATGGTCACGACATCCTTTCTGCCAGAATTGCGCAGGGTCTGGTTTGCCCGGTGCACACCGCGCAGGATGGCCGTTACCGAATCCTCCACCGAAATGCCGCCGGCACCGCTTCCGATGATGAGGGTTGAGATGTTGGCGGCTTTGTCCTTGTCTTTGCTCCTCTGCCGGCATTCGGCAACGGCAGCGGCGTAGGAGAGTGCCCCATGGGTAACGGTGCGGGAGAGGGAGCCGGCCGTAAGCTCGCCCACCTTGCCGAGCCCAGTAACGATGGCTCCCTTGGGGGTGGCCGATTCGTCGGGGTTCATGAATACCTCGACGGTCTCCAGGGGGCCGGGGTAGAGTCCGAGCTGGTGACGCCAGCGCATGCACCCACCCAGCTGGCGGTCCAGATACGCCTCGGCACTGATGATGGTGTCCCCCTGATAGTGGCCAACCATCACCGGATAGTGGCTGTAGGCGAGATTGCCGTGAACCACCGAAACCTTCACCGGTGCCCTCTTGACTGCGGGTTTGGAGACGTGGCGCAGGCCCAGGGCCGCGGAGGTGAGCTCCTCCTCGCCCGGGTGGATGTCGATGGTGTCGGCAGGGAGGGAGAAGGTTTCCGGAACGCCCCGCTCAACGGCGGGGGGGACGGAGGGGAGGAGGGTGGTGTCGCCGTTCTGCAAGAGCTGGAGGATGGCGGGGAATGACTCGCTGTGCGCGGCAAGATCTCCGTGTTCTGCGTCCATGTACCATCTCCTGAGAGAGGGGGGAATGCCGGTACTCCAGGGTACCCGGCCGTCGCCGTGGGGGGTGGCGATGAACGTGATCCCTCCTTCTTTCCTGTCACTGCGGCCAATTTGAATGTCGATCGGGGTGGCGTGCGCCTTGCCCGCCACGTAGAGCATCCGGTCATGATCGATGGGGCTTGCGTCGAGTTTCTGCCGGAAGGCCCGGGCTGCCTCCAGGTCGTCTCGGGTGGGGAGGCACCAAGTGCCTCCATCAGCTTGTTTCAGCCTGTCCCAGGTCTCGGGTGAAAAGAAGTCGAATCCCCCTCCCGTGGCAGGAAGCATCTGGAGCACGCCGGGATAGCGGGAGATGATTTCGAGAAGTCCCTTCTGCCGGTGGGTCACATCGAGCAGGTCGAGCTGCTTCAGAATCTTCTCCTGCCCCACGAGCAGACGGGGGATGACATGGGAGCCGCCGTTGGGGGTGCCGAGCATGATCAGCCGTCCTCCCGTGTGGCGGGTTATCCGCTCCCATACCTCGGGGCATTCGACGATCATGGCGCGGGCAACGAGCCCACCCATGGAGTGGGCCAGGATGCTCACCGGTTGATCGCCCTTTTCTGCGTCGTCGAGACGAGCAGCAACCTCTTTGCCCAGGCGCTGTGCCTCCACGAGAATCGACTTCCGCCAGTCGAAGGGGAAGGTGATCACCTCGTGGGTAATGCTCAGGTACTCGATCAGCTCTCCATAGGCCATGGCCACCGGCGCCTGGGCAGTGACGTTTTCCTGGTCGATCTTGAGCTTTCGGAACCCCCCTGTCGCGATATCGAAGAAGTCGAGCCACACCCGGTTGCCGTTCACCGCAAGGTGGCTCCCCATGATCCCCGGGATCACGAACACCACGGGCTGAGTGACTCCCGCCTGACGGTAAGTCCGCTGGGTGATCTCCCGCATGGAGGGCTCCAGTGGCGAGAAGCCGGCTTCGGAATCGTTCGGCCGGGTAAGGCCGGCAATCAGCATCCTGGTTGTCTGATCGTTACGGAAGTAGCTGAAATGGTCGACCTCCGGACCTTGGTCGAAGAAGAACCGGGGCTTGATTGTCCGTCCGAAGCCTCCGTACATGGCCCGGGTGTCCACCACCAGGTCATGGTCGCCACGATAGAAGAGGTCGGGGATGAGAAGTTTCAGCTTGCCGAGGATGCTGTCGGCCTCGATGTCCCCGGAAATCACCGAGAGGTCGGCCGTGACCCGGACGCCGGGAAGGTTGATGAGTGACACCAGGGGGGAGTCGGGCATCATCGCCTCGAGCCCCGGCAAGGTTGCCGGGTCGGTCCGTTCCTTGACCACGGCCAGGAGGAAATCGGTCAGAAGGTCATAGGCACCGCTGGCCTTCAGGGCCGGAATCCGGCCGATCAGGTTCACGATGATGGTCAGCCACCGGTCGAGGCGCTTCGAGGCCAGGGTGGTGCCCCGGGCCGGGCAGGCGACGCGGACGAAACGCTCCACCTTGAATTTCTTTTCTCCGATAACCTTGGCAAGTCTCTTCAGCTCCTCTTGTTGATCTTCCCGGTCCGAAAAATGGGCGAGCTCTTCCTCTGTAAAGTATTTGCGGCCATCTTCCCGCATGCTGAAGCAGAGGAGTTCCCCCACCAGCCCACCCCGAGAATGGCTCACCAGGTGCAGGCGCGCCCCCTCCGGGAGCGCTTCGGCCAGCTGAATCGCGTTCTTGATGGGGCTCTCGGTCAGGGTGCGGTGCTCGAATGCGTAGATTCCGTCTCCATAGGTTCTGAAGAGCTCGTCGAGGACCTTCTTCCGCTCTGGTTCCCACAGTCCGCCGAACCCCCCATCGGTGTTGGAGGCGGTGCCGTGGATAAAGACGAGGATCGGGCGATCGGTGGGAACCTGACCCGATGCACCAGGAACGATCGCTTTTGCGCTGGTGCAGCGGAAGAGACCAGTCTGGGGGACGAGTTTTTCCTCGACCTCCGTTGCAATCTTTTCTGCGGTCATGCCGGCCAGGTCCAGGTTGAAGATCTTGAGCCCCTTAAGGATCCAGCTGCCGACGCCCCGGCTTGGCGCACCGATCGGAAGCTCCGTGGGGATCTCCAGCACCCCCGCTTCACCCTCACGGGACAATCCGGGGGCGAAGTCCTCTCGGTACTGATCAACGGTGGTAAAGAGCCGGATACCCCCCTCCAGTTCGATCTCCATGATGTCGTCGCCCGCCACCTCCACAACGAGTGGTTCTGCAGCAGCCCGTGCGGCCTCGATCCGGACTGCGTTTTTCAGGTCGATCTTCATTTTGCCGAGCCGTTCGCCTGTCAGGTCGCCGGGTCCGGCAAAGGGGTCGGAAGTGCCTGGGATTTTGATGGTGGTCATGGTGGCCTCCTGGGGGAGTTTGGGGGCGAATGGGTAATATTCGTAAGGATGTCTGTAAGCTGGGAGATCGATCTCTCGGGTTACTCTGGTTACGATCGTGTTGATTTGTCAAATTTTGCTACATGGACGATCTGTTCCTTTAACTGTGTTTAAATTTGTCGATGAGCGATGCCGAGTGCGCTTGGATCACGCTCCATAAAAAGTCGGATAGATCTTATAGCCATTTCCAGCTGGTGCAGATGTCGTCGATTGTCTTGGCAATATTCTTGATAATCTCTTTTCTGTGAAACAGATTGGGAAGTTCGGAACAGACATTCATGAAATCAGATCGTTTCATTTTTTTATAACTATGGAGTATTCTTGATAACTGTTCATTAGCAGTGCTGGCTTCCAATCGTGTCAGTAATCTAGCTTGTACCTTTGTTCGCGATAACTGGTCCTCGATAGTGAAAGTAGTGTCGAAAGCCTTGCTAATGGTTTTTGCTTTTTCCTCACCACTCAATTGACCAGCCACGGTGGTAAGAGCATGAGCCTTCAACTCTTTGTCCTTGATTGCATAAGCTGCGTCGAGAGCTTGGCTGAGAGCTGTTGATTTTTCCTCACCACTCAACTGACCAGCCACGGTAGTCAGTGCATTCACTCTTGAATCTTCGTCTTTGATTTTAAGAGCTGTGTAGAGGGCTTGGCGGAGGATTATTTGTTTATCCCCACCGTTTAGCTGTTCAGCATTGGCAGCAAGAGAGAGTGTCTGTGAGTATTCGTCCTTGAAGGCGAGGGTAGCATCAAGAGCTTTGCTGACGTCTATAGGCACATCTGCGCATTTTACATTTCCAATCGCTGTGGCCAAGGGTTCTGTCTGTAACTTTTTGTCTTTTTTAATAAGCGCATCTCTAATGGCAATGGCAAGGGCTGTTTCGCTATTGTTGCTACTCATTTGCCCGTTCAAAGTAACCAAGGTTGTTTTGTATGACCAATGGTCGTTGATGGCAAGGGCGGAATCGAGAGCCTTGCCAAGTGACGTCGCGTTTTCTACGCCGCTTAGATATTTGGCCACGGCGGCCAGTGCAACTGACCGCGACTCTACGTCGTCAATGGTAAAGGCAGCTTCGAGAACTTTGCTGAGAGTTGTCTTCTCTGAACCACTTAGCTGTTCGGCCACAGTGGCCAGAGCGTGTGCCCGTGACTTTTCGTCCCTGATGGCAAGGGTGGCGTTGAGGGCCTTGCTGAGTACTGTAATCTTCTCTGCACCGCCTAGTTGTTTGGCCACGCTGGCCAGAGCACCAACCCGAGACTCATCGTCCTTAATGCTAAGGGCGCTGTCGAGGGCCTTGCTGAGCACTGCGGTCTTATCTGCTCCGCTTAACTGCTCAGCCACAGTGGCCAGAGCATCTGCCCGAGACTCATCGTCCTTGATGCTAAGAGCGCTGTCGAGGGCCTTACGGAGTGCTGTAGTCTTCTCTGTACCGCTTAGCTGTTTGACCACGGTGGCCAGAACATGCGCTTTTGACCCTTTGTCCTTTATGGCGATTACGGCGTCGAGGGCCTTGCTGAGTGACGTTGCATTCTCTGCACCGCTTAGTTGACTGGCCACGGCGTCCAAGTAGGATGACCTTGACTCTTCGTCGCCGATTGCTAGGACAGCGTCGAGAGCCTTGTTGCAGATTGCTGACTTCTCCGCATCGCTAACTCGCTCGGCTACGGCGATAAGAACATGTGCCTGTGACTCTTTGTCCCTGATGGAAAGGGTGGCTTCAAGGACCTTTCTGATCGCTGTTGCGTTTTCCATACTGTTCAGTTGACCGACCACTGCGGCAAGGGCCCTTGCCCGCCATCCCTCGTTGCCGATGGCGAGTGCGGCGTCGAGAATCTTACTAATGGCGGTAGAGTGTTCCATGCTGTTCAAATGTCCAACCACCGCTGCGAGGGCCTCTACCCGCCATTTCACATTATCGATTGAGAGGGCAATGTCGAGGGCCGTACAGAGAGTTGTTGCCTTTTGGGCGCCGCTTAGTTGCTCGGCGACTGCGGCTAGAGCCTTTACTTGCAAAGTCTCTTCATTTATGCCTAGTGCGGCGTCATAGGCCCTTTTTTCGGCGATTACGCGTTGTGCTTCTGTGAGTGTGTCCGAGCCTAAAAGCAACGTGTAGAGCGTAGATGCCTTCTCTCGTGAAGGCATCTTCCCTGCAACACTTAAAGCACGTTCTGATGACCAGAGGCCACTTCCAACTGCCGCGACAACCAACTCAGGCACATAGTTAGCCGCAAGCGAGTTGATACTCGTCCTGATCAATACGTACCGAAAGCAGTCAGTAAAGTACGCTTCATCCTCTGCCACCTTGCCGTCGGCCATCTCCCACGCGACGGTGAGATCTGCAACGTAGCCATCATAAACCCATCCGTCGGCAGGCACGCGGGCGTTCATCCAATTTTGATCAGCAAATAGTGAACGAAGCTCGTCGTAGTTGTTTGTTTCAGCCAAGTGATAGGCCAGGTGCTGGAAGAAATAACCGTCATTCGGTCCCGTATGCCATCCATTCGGACAATGCTCCCGGTATGCATCGAGAAGGGTGGCGTGTCGTTCCTGCATGTTGTCAGTGGTGGCACTTAGGTAGTCACGCTGAAGGTCGTGGAGTGTCATGAGACGTTGGGGAGATTCTCCGTGGAGACGCAGGAGAGCAAGGTTTTCCAGCTTTGCCAGCTTCTTGCGAGCATCACGCTCGCTCATCCTTTTTGAACGAGTCCAGAGTGTCATGATCGCGGCTTCCGGCACTGGGTCAGCAGGGTGGAAGACGACCAGCTCACGGTAAAGTTCCGCGGCGGTTGGATCCTGGCGTTCGAGGAAATCCATACTCACTTGGAGAGATTTGAGCATATCGGGGTACGGATAATTGGGGAGGCGGCTTTCGATATACGACAAATCAGCTTCTCGTAGCGCATCTCGGAGATCGATCCACGTATTCTTATTGCATATCATCGCTCCACACATGGAGAGTGCCAGCGGCAGATTCCCGCACTCCGTCGCCACATCCTGTGCCTCGGCGGGAAGAGTCGTCACGTCCTTACCTGCCCACTCAGCGAGAAGTTTCAGTGCCTGGGCATCGCTGAGAACGTCGAGTCGATGCTCTTCTGCCCCAAGCGCTGTCGCCAAGCTACCATCCCGCGTGGTGATGAGCAGTCGGCAGCGCGGCCCGATCGCATTCTTGAACGGTTCTACATGCCGAAGGTCCCAGACGTTGTCGAGGACCAACAGGCAGACCTTGTCAGCAAGGAGTTTAGCCAGCTGACCACGTGCCATAGTTTCGTCCGCATAGTTGGCAAGACTGTCGTTGAAGACTGATCCCACTACCTTGATTTTCTGCAACAGGTCAGGTGTCTGGTCAATGGGAAGCCAGACAATTCCATCGGTGCAGGCACGTCGAGTTTCAGTCGAACGTGCAAATGCGGCGGCGAGAACCGACTTGCCGATCCCACCCATACCTATCAGGGCAGCGGTCTGCTTGGCCGAGGTGATGACGGTTGGTCGTTGGATATCGGCCAGCACGGTGGCTGAAAGACCCGAGAGATCCTCGCGGCGCGGGAGGAAGTGGGGCGGCAGGGCGGGAATTTCGTTGCGCAGGGGGCCCAGGGGCGGGACCGGCTCGGCCAGCTTGTCGAGCAGTTCCTGAAGCGCCGCTTCATAGGGGCGGGATTCCCTGAAGTCTGGGCAGTGAAGCATGGCAAGGTCATCAGGGACAATTTCGTAGTCTCTCTTGTCTCCGAACGGTCCCTTGCGGAGGATAGGGATGACCCCCTTGCAAAACAGAAAAGCATGCTCCCACTCAGCCCGCACGTAGTCGGATTTCACCGCGTGAGGACCAATCACGGCGATGAGTCGTCCGCTCGCCTCGACGGCATCACGGATTTCCTGGAGGAAGGTCAGCGCCCGGCTCGGCATGTTGACCCGATCCCACCAGACTGAAAAACCTCGACAATTCAGGTCTTCATAGAGCCGCTTGACGAATGGCTCGTCATCTTCGCGGCCGTAGGAAAGGAAGATGTCGGTCATTATCTGACCTCCGTGTCAGATAGAAATGTTTCTCCTCAACTAATCAACTCCAGCCAGTCAATGTTCGCCCTGGTAAGCCAATCACTTCCTGCATGACAACCTATCCTTTCTCGCCCCTCACAAACGGGAATCGAGAAACTTCTCCAACGTGGGCTTGATCGGGTCGATATCGGTGCGGTCTTCGAGAAGTGCGTAGATGTCGCCACCCAGATCGGCAGGCATCTTGGAGCCGGCCTCGCGCACGATGAGTACTCGCTCCTTCCCCTTTGCGCAGGCGAAATATCCTGCCTCGAACACCACATTATCCCGTGGCGACGCATGATCCTTCTGCCCCTTGAGGGGATCGTCCTTGGTGAAGAGGAATATCCCGGCGCTGCAGCGTTCGCTTGCGGCAACGATCTGTTCGAATATCGATCCGGCAGGCGCGAAATCGGTTTTCCAGTCGAGGACGGAGGCGCCAAGCTCGGCGAGGTGGGCCTTGACCTTGTCGGCGACATCGGCGGCATTGCTGCAGTAGCCGAGGAACAGATCGCGCCGTTGGTCCAGTTGATTGCGCCAGCTGGCGAAGATGTGCTGGAAATGCTCGTCGGTCTCCAGCCAGTCGGGGCCTGAATCCCTGGGAACCCGCGCTATGTAGCCGCCGAAGTTGTCACCGAAAACGACCCGCGGCACAAGGTCGTCCTCCCGTAGCACCAGCCGGGGAAGCTTCAGAGTTTCGATCACCCCGGCCTCGTAGTGACAGTATTCCGAGGCGAAGCGCAGCTCTTCGCCGCCCATCAGCTCCAGTACCCACCGTGGGGTACCGATGAAAACGGCACCGCAGCATCGCCGGGCCACCTCATCGCACCCCTGTCTCGACCAGTCCCGAAAGGCCGCCAGGCCTGGCTTGCCCCGCGGCCGGGCAAAGACCTCGACGATATACCCCATGCTCTCCACCTTGGCGGCCAGCGCCCACTGTAACGTTCGCTGGTGTTCGGTGACATTGTCGTCGTGGGGCATGCTGAAATAGATTCGGCGGGAAACGGGCATGAATTGTCCTCCTTCAGGATAAGGCTCGAAGCTTCATGAAGGGTTTAGCTCTTCTGATGCAAGTCGATATATTCAAGTGCCCATTCCATGCGAGTTGATCCCTTGCGTACCACAGTTCTCCCAATCACCTTCAAATTCCATCTTCCTCAAAAATCGGTAGCGCTCTTCTCACAGCCGTTTCGGGTTCAAGACGGTAGCAACAAATTTGAGCTCATCCGTTGCGAAGAGCTTTCGGCCTATTAAACTATTAGAACCATTTCAATAAACTTTACCACATGATCGGCAGCATGCATGGGGCCGACTCAACTTTGAGGATGATCAACAAGCCGGCAAAGGGGCGATATGATTACCATCTATCTCTCATCGACGTTCGAGGACCTGAAGGAGTACCGCAAGGCGGTCTACGATGCCCTGAGCAAGGTCAGTCACTACAAGGTTATCGCCATGGAGAACTATGTGGCGACAGACCAGCGGCCCGTTGATAAATGCCTCAAGGATGTGGCCAATGCGCACATTTACGTCGGCCTCTTTGGCTTTCGCTATGGTTACGTGCCGCCGGCAGAACACAACAACCCCGATGGCCTTTCCATCACCGAGCTCGAATTCCGTTGTGCAAAAGGGCTGGGTAAACCCAGTTTGATATTTGTTGCTGATGAAGAAGCACCTCTATCGCGCAAGTTCGACGATACCTGGAAAGCGAAGGACAAAGGGAAGCGCATAAAGAAGCTCCGGGATAATCTGTGTACCGAGAAATTGGCCAGTTTTTTTTCTTCACCGCATCAGCTTGCCAGTCTGGTGCAGTCTGCCGTTACCGAGAAGCTGGCAGAATTGAGACCATCCGGGGATGGACTTCCTGAAAAAGCCGAACCACCCCCGACCATCACTTGGGACATCAAGAAAAATGGCTCGCCCTATCCGGGCCTTCTGCACTTCACCCGAAAATTCGCCCCGGTTTTTTTCGGTCGCGAGGCCGAGGTGCTGGAGGTCCTCGACCGCATCCACCGGCCCGAGGGTCGGTTCATCATCATCAGCGGCAACTCCGGCACGGGGAAATCCTCCCTTGTGGATGCCGGGGTCCTGCCCCGACTTCTTGAAGCAGGTTTGCCAGGCGACAAAAGCTGCGTGGCCGTGCGCATGGTGCCGAGCCATGGGGCTCATCCCTTCGATGCACTGAAAGGCGTCCTGCAATCCTACGCAGTGCAGGCAGGGCGCGACCCGCAACAGATGGGGCAAGAACTGCTTGCCGGCCCGGAAAGATTCTCACAGCAAATCCAGGCGATTGTGGCGGACGGCATTGACCGTGATGAGTTGGTGCTCTTTCTCGACCAGATGGAAGAGCTATTCACCATTCGTGGCAAGGAGAAGTCCGAAGAGCAGGCCGCCGCCTTTGTATCGTCACTCTACCGCGCCGTCCACGAAACCCCCTTGCGGGTGATCGCCACCATCCGCGGTGATTTTCTGCACCACTGTCACCAGCATTCCGACCTGCTCCAGGTGCTCAACAGCCCGAGACACTATGGCCTTGGGCCGCTGATGAGAACTCGTCTTCTCCACGATGTCATCGAAAAACCGGCCCACGCTGCCGGTTTGACAATTTCACCGGACCTTGTTGACCGCCTTATCAAAGATGTCGGTTCCGACCCGGGTAATCTGGCGCTCCTCGCATTTGTGCTCCAACGTCTGTTCATGGAACGGGAAAACAACACCTTGAGTGCTGCCAGGTACGAGGCCTTTGGCGGTATTGACGGCGCCATTGCCGACCACGTGGCCGAGGTGGAGAAGGCCATCGCAACGAAACTCGGGCAGGAGACGCTGGACCGGTTGCCGGACGTCTTTCAGCCATTGCTGGTAGTAAACGTCGATGGTCAACCCACGCGGCGCCGGGCTCTGAAGACGGGGTTCCCGGACGATCTTCTGGGCATCGTCGATCTTCTGATTCCCGCACGGCTCCTGACCACCGAGGGTGAAGGTGAGGAGAGCACCGTGTCCGTTGCCCACGAGAAGCTCTTCGAGGCGTGGCCGGCGCTGGCCCGGTGGATAGCCGATAACCGGGACGATCTCCTGATGGTGCGGCAGGCTGAGCTGGAAGCCCGCGAATGGGAGAAGCATGACTTCGCTGTCACCTATCTCTGGCATGTGGGGCGGCTGAAACGGCTCCAGGGGGTAATCCAGCATCTGGAGCAAAGTGATATATCATCTCTGGTGAGGCAGTTCGCCGCACCCCAGGAGATTTTGATCAAGTCCTTGAACAACGAAAGGCTTTCCCACGGCGACCGGTTGAAAATCGGTCAGTATATGGCTGAGTTTGGGGACCCGCGCCCAGGCGTTGGCCTGACTGCCGATGGTCTTCCTGACATCGACTGGGTTGCAATCCCAAGGGGTACGGTGAAATTGGAAAAGGGAAAAGGAACATTCAAGGTTGCCCCCTTCCTGATGGCCCGTTATCCGGTTACGATCAGCCAGTTCCAGGCCTTTATTGCAGTCGACGACGGCTACCGTAACCCCAAGTGGTGGGAAGATATCGAGCAAAGCAAATCACCCTATCCCCCCCGATGGAGCGAGGCCAACTGCCCACGTGAGACGGTTTCGTGGTACGAGGCGGTTGCTTATTGCCGGTGGCTGACGCAGAAATATCGCGAGCAGGGGTTGCTGTCAGAGGGGAAGGAGATCCGACTTCCCACGGAGTGGGAATGGCAAAAGGCGGCCACCTGTTGCAATTCTAACAATGACTATCCCTGGGGAAGAGAATGGGATGGGTCTCGCTGCAACAGCTCAAAGAGCGGTTTAAATCGCACCACGGCGGTGGGGATGTATCTGCAGGGGACATGGCCCGGAGGCCCTCTCGATCTGTCCGGCAACGTTTGGGAGTGGTGCCTGAACAAGTACGATGATCCAATAGATTCTGTTGCGATACAGATCGACAAATCCGGCGGGCTGCGTGTGATTCGCGGCGGTTCCTGGGACAACACACCGTGGAGTTCGCGCGCGGCCGGCCGCTATGGGGCCAACCCGGACGACCGGATCGACGGTCTGGGTTTTCGTCTCGCCCAGTCCGCCCGCGCGGCGTGATGCCGGGCCCGGAGCCGGCCGAGTCCACGGACAGGCCGGGAGTGGTGCGCGGGTGTCCATGAGCCCGTTTCCCGGCCTCGCAGGGACGCGAAAGCCGAATAGCATCGCCAGGGAAGGCGCGGGGCAGGGCTGGTAGGTGCTGCCGACGGTCCTGCCCCACAATTTCTATCGTGCCGGCAGAGGAGGGTGACCAAGGTCATGCTCCAGCGACCCAGGATCTGGGGGAATGATGAGCGACATCTTCATCAGCTACAAACGGGAAGAACAACCAGACGTCAGGAAGCTGACCAACGCTCTTGGGCGACAAGGAGCACCGAAAAATATACGGGCGTATCTGCTCATTACTTACGAAATTGGAGCGCCAGCATGACCGAAAGAAAAACAGCCTACAAGGTTTTCATCTCCAGCACTTACATCGACAACGTCGAGCGGCGCAAGGTCGTGGAAGATGCGGTGCTGCGGGCCGATATGCAGCCGGTCGGCATGGAGCGGTTCACGGCCAGCGCGCGGCCGACGGTGGAGGAATGCGAGCGTCTTGCGGCCGAATGCGATGTCTATGTTGGGATCATCGCCCACCGCTACGGGTGGATTCCCGACGATCATGACCATTCGATTACTGAACTCGAGTACGATGCGGCGGCGGAAAAGCCGCGGTTCATGTTCCAGATCGACCCCGGGCTCCCGGTGATTACTGATAAAGACTTTGACGAGGGGCCTGATCGCTGGAAAAAGCAGGAGAAGCTTCAAGCGTTCAGGGCCCGCTATGCCAAGGACCAGATGCCGACCCCATTTACCGAGACAACCCTCGGCGCCAAGGTCCTGCAGGCCCTCTATTCCTGGCGCGAAGAGCGAGAGGGCGGGGCAAAGCCTGCCGGGCAGGAACGGCACGCGGCGCCACGGAACGATGAAGAGATCGCCCGCTACTGTCAGGCCGTAGAGGCGCTCCATGCCACGCTGGAGCTGGCTGGCTTCAAAACCCAGCTGCGGGTGCCGATCGATCTCGAAGAGCTGTACGTGCCCCTGCACGCCATGATCGACCTGCGGGGGGTGGGAGAGGCCGTCTTTGCCGACGCGGCCGAGGCCGAACAGTGCCTGCGCGAGTCCCGGGCCGGCTGTGAAATCCTCCTGATCGATGCCTTCCGCGAGGCGCAGAAGCGCAAGCGCCGCGGCCTCGTCATCCTCGGCGAGCCGGGCTCGGGGAAGACCACCCACCTGAAACGCCTGCTGCTCTGGTGCCTGCGCGCGGGGGCGGCCAGCTCGGGCCTACCTTCGGACATCCTGCCGGTGTACCTCCCCCTGCGGGAGCTCAGGGACCTCTCCCAAGGGCTCGATGCCTTTATCGAGCAGCAGCTCGACAGTCCCCATCTCGGGATGGGCGAAGGCTTCGGCATGCGCCTTCTGAAACGGGGGCGGCTCTTGTTATTGTTCGACGGTCTGGACGAGGTCAGCGACGTCGAACACCGGGCGCAGGTTGCGCGCTGGATCGAGGCAGCCGTCAAGACGCGTCCGTCCTGCACTCCGGTGGTCACCTGCCGTTTCGCCGGCTACGGAGGGGATGCGCGCCTTGGGCCGCAATTCCTGGAGCTTCACTTGCGGCCGCTGACGCGGGAGCAGTCCGAAGCCTTCATCCGCAACTGGTATCACGCGGTCGAGACCGGCCTGGCCACCGAGCCGGCGCAAGGGGAGGTGACTGCCAGTACCCGCGCGGAAGAGCTCATCAGTCGCCTGGGCGAGCCCGATTTTCGCTCCGCCCGCATGGTCGCAATGACCCGCAACCCCCTGTTGTTGGCGAATCTGTGCCTCGTGCACCGTGACCGGGGAGGATTGCCCCGGGGCCGGGCCCGGCTCTACGACGAATGCATCGAGGTCTTGCTCGAACGGTGGCGGGAGAGTAAGAAATTGCCGGTAACCGTCACTGCGGAGAACGGCCGGCGCATTCTGCAACCGGCGGCGCTCTGGCTGCACGGCGTCGACCAGCGGGTTCGCGCGTCATCCGGTGAACTTGCCCCGGTCCTGGAGCCGGTCCTCAAGGCCGTGCAGTGGAAAGGGGGGAGTGCGGAGAATTTCCTGCGCACGGTCCGTGACGAAAGTGGCCTCCTCACCGGATGGGGACACGACGAGTACGGGCTCATGCACTTGGGGTTCCAGGAATACCTGGCCGCATGCGAGCTGCGCCGCCAAGCATTCGAGGGGGAAACAGCGGTCCTGCGCAACCTCGCCGGCCACTACGGAGAAAGCTGGTGGCAGGAGGTTATCCTGCTGCTCCTCGGCGTGGGGAACCCGTCCCTCTTTACCCCCTTCATGCGCGAGGTCGTCAAGCGGCCGGCATTCGCCCAGACGGCAGAGCTCCTCGACCTGATCTTGGAAGAGGCCGCCGAGCCGACAGCCATCCCATTCCAGGAGCTGGTCACTCAGTCCGCCGGGAGCGACGCCGACCTCTGGGCACGGCAGCTGAAGGCGCTGCGGGTGCTGGAACGGCTCAGTACCGCGGCGTCCCTCGAAGAGCTTGCCGGCACACTCGCGCGGCACCCCTCCCCCGAGGTGCAGCGCTGGCTGGCGAGCCGCCGCCTGGCCGCCGGGCAGGAGATCAGAATTACGCCTAACGGCGGTGTCGAACTCGTTCTGATACCGGGCGGAACTTTCTGGATGGGATCGCCGGAATCCGAGAGGGATCGCTTAGAGGAAGAAGGGCCACGCCATGAAGTCACGGTTTCCCCCTTCTATCTGGGGCGCTACCCGGTCACCAACGAAGAGTATGGGCGCTTTCTCGAGGCCAATCCGGGGATTAAGGAGCCCGAATACTGGAGCGATCGGCGTTTCAACCGGGCGCGGCAGCCGGTGGTGGGGGTTTCCTGGGACGACGCGGTGCGCTTTGCGCAGTGGGCGGGGGTGAGGCTCCCGACGGAAGCGGAGTGGGAGTACGCGACCAGGGCCGGATCACAAACCCGCTGGTTCTACGGGGACGACGAGGATGTCCTCGAGAATTACGCCTGGTATGAAAAGAACTCGGGGGGGCAAACGCAGGACGTGGGGCAGAAACAGCCAAATACCTGGGGCCTCCATGACGTCCATGGCAACGTCTGGGAGTGGGTCCAGGACTCGTGGCATGGCAGCTATGAGGGGGCGCCCACGGACGGCTCGGCATGGGAAAAAGGCGATAGCGGGCCGCGTGTTCTTCGGGGCGGTTCCTGGAGCATCGAACTGTGGGACGTGCGCGCGGCTAGACGCTACAGGAGCGTCCCGGACGACCGGTACAACGTTATGGGTTTTCGTCTCGCCCAGGACATATAGCCTTTTGCCCTTTATCCTTTTACCCTTTTACAGGGGTCCAGGGGCGGAGCCCCTGGTCGCGTTTTTGTGGACTCTACGAATAAACGACGGAGTGGCAACAGCCCCTACTATAACGCGAATGTGCCCACTGGCTTGAGCTGAACTACCGCGCAATAGCCCTCACGACTTTATAGATGATCTCAAGTTTATCCTTCGATACATTCTTGAGCATTTCACCGATCTCCCCACGAAGCTCTTCTTCATGTCTCCCGTGAAAAAACTCAAAAAAATCCTTTAGTTCCACGTTCAGCGCCATGGCGATTTTTTCGAGGGTGTCGAGAGAAGGATAACTCCTGCCAACCTCAATCCGGCTGACGTGTTTCGGGTCGATGTCGATCCGTTCGGCCAGTTGATCCTGCGAGATTCCGCATTGCTTCCGTAGTTCCTTGATCCGAACCCCGAGCATTTCTTTTGTTGTGTTCATAAACCCCTCCTGTTGCGCGTGATGATTTGCTTTTTGCGAGGGTATTTGAACTGTGCAAAAGAAAGAATTTCGTTGACAATATCTACATCAAATGTAGAAATATCTATATCAGAAGTTGAGTTATTGTTTTGCACTCTATATGTGAAGTGGTGTGCCTGGGGTTGGTTTCAGTTTGGGCTCTTTATGCGTTCAGTCAGAAGGTGTCGGTGCACCTTGGACAGGAAAGGAGTGATTGCCATGATCATGACGGCGGTTTGTATTGCAACGGTGAGTGGGCTTGCGCTTGCCGGAACGGCATTTATTGCACGATTATTGGCCGACGGTGTCGTTGATATTATCCGAGACAGTACAGAGAAAGAAGTGCAGCCGCTGGCGAGATCACAGCCAGTCGTCGTGAGCACTCCTGCTCTGCCGGAAGTATTCCGTCGTCCGGACGGCGGGAGCCTGTTGAGCATTTTCGACGGCGAAGGAGACAGTTTTCAGGTCAATTCCGGGAAAACCATAGTTCGACGCCTGGTCACCTTGGATGATCACCGGTGGCTGCTTGCGATTGTGCTCAGGAAGGCACGGCAACGGGTGGTGATCTTTTCGCCGCAACTTTCAGCCGGCGCGATTCGCTCCGACAACATCGATTACCTCATAGCCTGTGCGGTTGCACGGGGGGTAAACGTTGTGGTTCTTACCGATTATGGTCTTAACCTGGAAAACGGCGAGCCAAAGGCCTCGGCCGTGGAGGGGAAGAAACTGATCGAGGCGGCGGGTGCCCAGGTGGTCGTGGTTGATAAGATCCACCATAAGACTCTGATCGGCGATGACGATTTGATCGTCGATGGCTCTTTTAACTGGCTATCCGCTGTTCGGCGGAATAATCACGCCCATCAAAGAGAGGAGCGGTCCAAGGTGACGGTAGGCGAGGCTGCCAGAGGCTTTGTCAGGCAGGAACTCGCGAGGATGACGCAGATTTTGTCAACTACAACAGGAGGAAGATTGAATGAACATGAAATTGGGAAAGACGCTAACGGTGGTTGCTTTGGCAACGGTGACCATGCTCGGCAGTGGCTGCGGAACGTATGAAGTAGCAATGAAAGACCGCAATCCGGAGGGGATGATTGATAAGCCAGCACCGAAGACTGGGAAAGTTCATCTCTACCCCTGTGAAGCTATGACTCCTTTGGTGGATCTCGGGGAGGGCATGACAAATCTCGATCCGAATTATGAGCGGTACAAGAAGTCGGAAGTTGGTACGAAAGCCAACGTACTCGATACGCTTACGCGGCGCACTGCTGATACCCTGACCTCAATGGGCCATACCGTTACGGTTGGACCGGAGCCCCCGAGTCCGATAGATTTGGCCATTTCGTGCCATAGCCATACCGTCGTTGCCGGGATCCGATTCAATACAGTGTTGCCGGGCATGGTTGCTACAGCCATTACCATGAAGCCAATATTTACGGGCGGCACCTCGCCCCGTGCCCTGGTATCCACGTTGTACAAGTTCCAGTTTGGCGAGGACCCACTCGGTTACGTCGTGGCTGCCGTTGGCAAAGGCTCGTCGTACCTCCATTTAACAGCCGGCAGCGGACTGAACAGGGCCATGGAAGAGGCGCTGGAAGAGAATCAGCTTCAGCTGGCGAAAGGCACCTTGCTGGCTATCTCCATGCCCAAAGAATTCCGGGAGGAGTATCAAAAGTCAATGCCGCGCCTGATTTTGCAGAAAGTTGATAACGTGGCAGATGTTCTCCAGCAGAAAGCCTCTCCCGCGGCCAAGGATTAGGGATGGCCTCGCATCCAAATTTCTGTAGCAGATAGCAGTTCCTTTGTACCTATGCCACCAAGGCCGCCTCTCGCAACGAGGCGGCCTTTCTTGTCCAGTTCAGGGTTTTTAATGGAAAACGGGCACCGGTTTTGGTACATAAGAAAAACTGCATTTCCCAGGAGGCCCTTCCGTTGGATCATTCCGTTCACAATAAGATCGTTTCGTTCATCTGGTCAATTGCCGACGACTGCCTGCGCGACGTCTATGTTCGCGGCAAGTACCGCGATGTCATTCTCCCCATGTTTGTTTTACGGCGGCTCGACTGCCTGCTGGAAACGACCAAGGATGCAGTCATGGAGGAGGTGAAGTTCCAGCGCGACGATGCCGGTTTCACCGATCTCGATCCGGAAGGTCTCCGTGAGGCATCCGGCTACGTCTTCTACAATACCTCCCCCTGGACGCTGAAGATGCTGGTGGATACCGCCGCCAACAACCGCCAGATCCTGGAAGCCAACTTCAGGGCGTATCTCGACGGGTTCAGCGACAACGTCAAGGAGATCGTCGACAAGTTCAAACTCCGCGCCCAGGTAAGCCACATGGCGGATAAGGATGTGCTGCTGGAGGTGCTGGAAAAGTTTACTTCGCCCTACATCAACCTCACCCCCAATGAGGCGAAGGACCCGGACGGCCGCAAGCTGCCACCGTTGACCAACCTCGGCATGGGGTATGTCTTCGAGGAGCTGATCCGCAAGTTCAACGAGGAGAACAACGAAGAGGCCGGTGAACACTTCACCCCCCGCGAGGTCATCGACCTGATGACCCACATCCTCTTCGAGCCGGTGAAGGATGCACTGCCGCCGGTCATCACCGTCTACGACCCGGCCTGCGGGTCGGGGGGGATGCTCACCGAAGCCCAGGATTTCATTACCGATCCCGAGGGGCTGATTCGATCCAATGCCATGATCAATCTCTACGGCAAGGAGATCAACGACGAGACCTATGCCATCTGCAAGTCGGACATGATGATCAAGGGGAACAACCCCGAGAACATCAAGTGCGGCTCGACCCTGGCCAGCGACGACTTTGCAGGGCTGCGCTTCGACTTCATGCTCTCGAATCCCCCCTATGGTAAGTCATGGGCGGGTGACCAGAAACACATCCTCGACGGCAAGGATGTGCTCGACCGCCGCTTCGAGGTGCCGCTGAAGGATTTCCGCGGCAAGCTGGAGACCGTTTCCGCCACGCCGCGCTCTTCTGACGGCCAACTCCTCTTCCTGATGGAGATGGTGAACAAGATGAAGGACCTGGACAAGGGGCCGGCCGGCTCCCGCATCGCCTCGGTCCACAACGGCTCGTCCCTCTTTACCGGCGATGCCGGCGGCGGGGAGAGCAACATCCGCCGCTACATCATCGAAAACGACTACCTTGAGGCGATCATCCAGCTCCCCAACAACCTCTTCTACAACACTGGCATCACCACCTACATCTGGGTACTCTCCAACAAGAAGGCGGAGAAGCGGCGCGGCAAGGTGCAGCTCATCGACGCCAGCCAGATGTTCCGCAAGCTGCGCAAGAACCTGGGGGCCAAGAACTGTGAATTCGCCCCCGAGCATATCCGGGAGATCACCCAGCTCTATCTCGACATGCCCCAAGAAGGCGTCTCCAAGGTCTTCGACAACAGCGACTTCGGCTACTACAAGGTCACCATCGAACGCCCCAGCCGCAAGGCTGCCCAGTTCACCCCCGAGCGGATCGCCATGCTCCGGTTCGTCCCGGCCCTGCGCGAGGTGATGGAGTGGGCCTGGGAGAAATGGGGGGACGAGGTTTACCCCCGGCTGACGGACCACCGCAAGGCCATCGAGGCGCATCTGGAGAAGGAGGAGATCAATGTTTCCGCCAAGCAGAGCAAGGCGCTCTTCGATCCGGCGACCTGGACCTATCAGAAAGCCCTGCTGGAGGTGGCCGAAGCGGTCATGGCGGAGGTCGGGCAGGGGCTCTTCATGGACTTCAACCGTTTCACCGAGCTGGTCGACACCGCGCTCAAGGCCCACCAGGTCAAGCTTACCGCCAGCGAGCGCAACCAGCTTTTCAACGCGGTGAGCTGGTATGACGAGAAGGCCGAGCGGGTGGTCAAGAAGGTGCACAAGCTGAGCGGCAAGAAGTTGGACGAACTCCTCGCCGAACTCGGCTGCACGCAGGAACAGTTGGCCGATTTCGGTTACTGGCCGACCGGGACCAAGGGGGAGTATGTGGAGTACGAGAGCGAGTCGGACCTGCGCGATACCGAGAACGTGCCGCTCAAGGACGACATCCACGACTATTTCCTGCGGGAGGTTCGGCCCCATGTGGACGAGGCCTGGATCAACCTCGATCAGACGAAGATCGGCTATGAGATCAGCTTCAACAAGTACTTCTACCAGCACAAGCCTCTCCGGTCGCTGGAAGAGGTGACGCGGGATATTCTGGCGCTGGAGGCGGAAACTGATGGGCTGCTCAAGAAGCTGGTGAGTTTCGGGGAGGCGCGGTGATGGCCTTTCCGCGATATGATTCATACCGGGATGCCGGGGTCGAGTGGCTCGGGAAAATTCCGTCTGATTGGTCGTTGGAAACAATAAGAGCGGTTACGCAGCTCAAGAGTGAAAAAGGCCAGCCAGATTTGCAGGTACTCTCCGTCTATCGGGAATATGGCATAATCCCGAAAGATTCACGAGACGATAACCACAATGCAACCTCTCTGGATACAGCAGGTTATAAGGTGGTGTCCGAAGGAGACTTGGTCGTTAACAAGATGAAGGCTTGGCAGGGATCTATGGGAGTCAGCGAGCATACTGGGATTGTGAGTCCTGCTTACATAACTTGCAAAGTAAATGCTAAACGAGTCTTCCCGAAGTTTCTGCATTATTTGCTTCGCTCGCAACCATACATCGGAATTTATAATGCCTTATCGTATGGTGTGCGTGTTGGTCAATGGGACATGCATTATGAGGACTTCAAGCATATCCCTCTGCCTTTGCCTGACAGACTTAGCCAGGAACGCATCGCAAACTTCCTCGACCAAAAGACCGCCGAGATCGACGAGGCCATTGCCAAGAAGCAGCGCCTGATCGAACTGCTCAAAGAGCAGAAAGCCATTCTGATCAATCAGGCCGTGACCAAAGGGCTGAATCCCGATGTGCCCATGCGCGATAGCGGTGTGGAGTGGATTGGGGAGGTGCCGGCGCATTGGGAGGTAAAACGACTCAGTTTCTTAGCAAAATTGCTTCAGACAGGTCCATTTGGCAGCCAACTGCATCAAGAGGAATACATTTATGGGGGTATACCAATTATAAACCCGTCCCAGCTGGCAAATGGAATAATTATTCCTGATATGGAGACCTCTGTTTCAGAGAAAACCGCAGAGCGTCTGTCAAGGCACAAGACTAAAGTAGGCGATATTATCTTTGCTCGAAGAGGAGAAATGGGGAGGTGTGGCTTAACTCGATTAGGCCAAGAAGGCTTTATCTGTGGAACTGGCAGTATACTGTTTCGTCCAAATGAATTAGCTGATTCAGGTTTTCTTAATGCCGCTCTGAGTTGCGACTTTATAAAGAATAACCTAGAATTTGTCTCAGTAGGCGCGACCATGGATAATTTAAATACAGCTATCCTGTCGAAAATTTCCGTTCCGGTTCCCCCCAAGACCGAGCAGAACCGTATAGTTGAATCGGTCATGTTGATAGAACAAGAGTTCTCACGAATTTTTTCCGTGCAGCAGCAGGCAATAGCGAGGCTTGATGAATTTCGGCAGGTCACGATATCAGACACAGTCACAGGAAAAATCAAAATCTAAGGAATCGGCCCATGGTCACTAAAACCAACGAGCAAGCACTGGAAGCCTGTATCGAAAAAGCCCTGACCGGGACCTGCCGCGAACAGTTGAAGCTCGATGGTGTGGGAGTGGCCGAATCCAACGAGCAGTATCGCAGCGGCCATCTCTACAGGCTGGGTGATTCGGGCGACTTCGACCGTGAGTTCGTCATAGACCGCCGTCACTTCTGGAACTTCCTCGAAACCACCCAGGCCCACGAGCTGGCCAAGATCCAGGATCGCCCCAACTGGCGGCGGCTTGTGCTGGAACGGCTGAGCCGCAAGATCGAGAAGGATGGTATCCTCAAGGTCCTCAAGGGTGGCCTCCGGATCGACGATGCCCACCTCACTCTCCTCTACAGCCAGCCCTACAACACCATCAACCCCGAAGTAGCCAACCGCTTTGAACAAAACATCTTCTCGGTAACGAGGCAGGTCCACTATTCCCAGACCGATCCTCTCAAGTCCATCGACATGGTGATCTTCATCAACGGCATTGCCGTGGCCACCTTCGAGCTGAAAAACGCCTGGACCGGACAGTCCACCTACCACGCCATGAAGCAGTACCGGGAAGACCGCGACCCCAACGAGCCGCTGTTGCAGTTCGGCCGCTGCCTGGTGCACTTCGCCGTCGATACCGACGACATCTACATGACCACCCGCCTGGAGGGGAAGAAGACCAATTTCCTGCCCTTCAACAAGGGGTACAACCACGGCAAGGGGAACCCGCCGAACCCGTCAGGGCATAAAACCAGCTATCTCTGGCAGGAGGTCCTCACCCGGCAGAGCCTGGCCAACATCATCGAACACTTTGCCAAGCTGGTGGGCGAAAAGGAGAGCGACCCGCTCAAGAAGAAGATTCTCTACTTCCCCCGGTATCATCAACTGGAGGTCGTGCGCAACCTGCTTGCCGATGTCCGGGAGCGCGGCGTGGGACAGACCTACCTGATCCAGCACTCCGCGGGCTCAGGGAAATCAAACTCCATCACCTGGACCGCCTATCAACTGATTGAGGTGTACACCAAGGAGGGGAACAAGCCGGTCTTTGACTCAGTGGTGGTGGTCACCGACCGCCGGGTGCTGGACAAACAGCTGAAGAACAATATCAAGCAGTTCTCCGAGGTTAAAAACATCGTTGCCCACGCCACCAGTTCCCAGGAGTTGAAGCTGGCCCTGGAGAGCGGCAAGAAAGTCATCATCACCACCATCCAGAAGTTTCCCTTCATCGTCGACGGCATCGCCGATCTCTCCGACAAGCGCTTTGCGGTCATCATCGACGAGGCGCACAGCTCCCAGAGCGGCTCCGCGGCCGACAATCTCAACCAGACCCTGGGGGCCGACGAGGACGAGGTGCAGGACGCGATTCTGAAGACAATGAAGGATCGCAAGATGTGTGACAACGCCTCATACTTCGCCTTCACTGCCACCCCCAAGAACGCTACCCTGGAACGGTTCGGGGAGGAAACGGCGGAGGGGAAGTTCGTGCCGTTCCACCTCTACTCCATGAAGCAGGCCATCGAAGAGGGGTTCATCCTCGACGTCCTCGCCAACTACACCACTTACAAGAGCTACTACGAAATCCAGAAGTCGATTCTCGAGAACCCCCTGTTCGACAGCGTCAAGGCGCAGAAAAAGCTGCGGGCCTATGTGGAGGCGCATAAGGAGACCATCGCCGTCAAGGCCGACATCATGGTCAGCCACTTCCTGGAGCAGGTGGTGGGGCCGAAGAAGCTGAAAGGGCAGGTCAAGGGGATGGTGGTGACCCGCAATATCGAAACCGCGATCCGCTATTATTTTGCCGTGCGCGACGCCCTGAAAGGGCAGCCCTTCAAGGCCATGATCGCCTTCTCCGGCAAGAAGAAGGTGGATGGCATCGAGTACACCGAGGAGACCATCAACGGCTTTCCCTCAAAGGACATCGAGGAAAAATTTGACACCGACGAATACCGTCTGCTGGTGGTGGCCAACAAGTATCTGACCGGCTTCGACCAGCCCAAGCTCTCCGCCATGTACGTGGACAAGAAGCTGCAAGGGGTTCTGGCGGTGCAGGCCCTTTCCCGTCTCAATCGTTGCTGCCATGCACTGAACAAGCGCACCGAGGATGTGTTTATCCTCGACTTCTTCAACTCCACCAGCGACATCAAGAAAGCCTTCGATCCCTTCTATACGGCAACCTCCCTCTCCAAAGCGACGAACGTCAATGTCCTCCATGACGTAAGGGAAAAGCTCAACGGGGTCGGCGTCTATGAATGGGAAGAGGTCGAGGCATTCTGCACCCTCTATTTCTCCAACGCCGAGGCGGAACAACTCAGCCCGATCATCGACACCTGCGCCGCCCGCTTCGACCATGAGCTGGAACTGGAAGACGACGAAAAGGCCGACTTCAAGATCAAGGCGAAGCAGTTCGTTAAGATCTACGCCCAGCTTGCCTGCATCATGCCCTTCAACAACATTGAATGGGAAAAGCTCCACTGGTTCCTCAAGTTCCTCATCCCGAAACTGAAGATCAAGGATAAGGACCGGGATACTTTGGACAAGTTGCTTGAAAGCGTAGACCTCTCAACCTACGGCCTGGAGCGGGTAAAGCTGAAGGAGAGCATCGGCCTCGACGCCAGCGATTCCGAGCTTGATCCGCAGAACCCGAATCCTCGCGGAGTCCACGGCGGCGATGAACCAAAAGACCCCCTTGACGAGATCATCAAAGCCTTCAACGAGAGGTGGTTTGCCGGGTGGGAAGCAACCCCGGAAGAGCAGCGGATCAAGTTCATCAACATTGCCCAGCATGTCGTCAACAATCCAAATTACAAGACCCAGGTCGTCGATAACCAGGATGAGCAGAACCGGCGAATTGCGCTGGAAAAGCTGATCAATAATGCCGTCAGCCAGGAACGTAAGAGGGAGCTGGATCTCTATAAGCGCTATGCGCAGGACCCGGAGTTCAAGAGGGCATTTGATTCGAGTATTATGAGGATTTTGGCTAGTCAGGAGATGTCGAGGGTGGTGGTGGAGTCGGCAACATTATGATGGCCGAATCCTAAAATATTCACCAGTAATACATACCGTTGGGAGGATAGAATGTCTGAAATATGCTACAAGAAGAATTTTCTAAAACAAGTAATAGCAAAAATTGATTTTGCACAACCATTATCTGATTTAAATCACGCATCTTTAGTTGCTGTTATAGCCGAGATTAAGAAACGATATCCAATAGCTGAGCAGGCGACAGCTTTTCAGCAGGGCATTGAAATAACTGACCAAGAAATCAGATCCTCAAAAACGGAGTTCCCAGAATGGAATTTCCATGGAGTTGATCGTGATAAATCCCTTAAAATTAATCAACACTTTCTTCAAGTGTTGTTAACAAAATATACATCTGAGTCTGATTTCAGAGATGATCTACTTAATCCTGTTTCACAAATAATTGGTACAAGACCAGAGGTATTAATAGCAAGAACAGGAGTCAGATTTATAAATATATTTGATTTCGAAATAGAAACTTTCGGTAAAGTAAAAGAATATTTCACAGAACCTATTTCTGATCACCTTGCAGCAATTGCTAATCCAGAGCAATGTGTGAGGTCAATATTGGTAAGCGAATATTTACTCGATGAAACTAAAATCAGAATCCAGAGTGGATTTTTTAACCCAGATTATCCTGCAATAATAAAGCGTCGTCACTTTGTTCTAGATATTGACGCATATATTGACTTTCCACACCAGATAAGTGATGTAGATAAATACTTTAGAGATTTCCATGCAAAGGTTCAAATGATGTTTGAGTCACACATTACGCAAAAACTTCGCGACGAGGTGCTTAATGGCTAGTGATAATATTACAGAAATTATTCTGCCGGATTACACGAAAGTTCTGCCAGATACTACCCCTGGAATTCCTGAAAAGTATGAAGATCAATATTCAGCTCCAGAGCTTATCGACAAGGTAAAACGGAAAATAATAAGGGGTAGAGTCGATGGCAATTAAATATGAGTTTGATAAATGCAGTGATGACCGTATTCATCAAGGAGATATTTTTCGAAAAGTACCATTCTTTGAAAGTTATTTTGAAAAAAATGGTGCTTTTGAAGTGTCAATTCTTGAATTTCCTTATGCAATTGTTCTGAGTCAAGAATGTGATTTGGAGCAAAATTGCAAGGAACGAGCATCATTCACAGATAAAAACTTTGAAACGGTAAAGCACGATAAATTTCTTGTGTCACTGCTATGTGCTCCACTGTATAATGCTGAGCATCTCTTCTCAGGAGAGCACCTTTCATATTTGAAAATACAGGCTGATAAAAAGAGCACAGATCAAAAAAAGTTTATCAAGAGTAATAGAGAAAGTCGCTACCACTATCTTGAACTTGATGGTAACATAGAAATAGTTCCATCTGTTATAGACTTTAAGCACTATTTTAGTATTTCATTGCCACTATTAGAAAACAATATATCCAATCGAATTTGTTCTATAAGACCGATATTTAGGGAATCTATCTCTCAGCGTTTTACAAATTACCTGTCAAGAATTGGACTGCCTGAGAAAATAGCCATATAAGATGAAGGTCTGTGTCTAAATGAGTCTGCGCTTTATCCATACCGCCGACATCCATCTCGGTAAAACCTACCGCACCTCCAGCGGCGAAGCCGAACGTTACGAAGACTTCTTTCGCATGCTCGGCAGCATTGTCTCTGATGCTATTGCCAATCAGGTCAATTTCGTCCTCATCGCGGGTGACCTCTTTCACACCGGTCAGATCCTCCCCCGCACCTTCGCCCGTACCATCGAAGCCCTACAACCACTGAAGGACGCCGGTATCCCCTGTATCGCAGTCGAAGGTAACCACGACTGGATCCACCGCCGAGACAGCATCTCCTGGATGGAGGCGCTGTCGCAGATGGGATACATCCATCTACTGCGTCCATCCCGCACTGAGACCGGCGGCTACCGCTTCGATTCTTTCAATTACGAGCAGGGCATGGGTGGCTACATCGAGGTCAATGGGATCAACATCTACGGCCTTGGCTACATAGGCACCCAGGCCGGTGCGCACGTTCCCCGCATCTGCGAGGCGGTCACCACCAAGAACAACATCCTCCTCTTCCATGTGGGTGTCTGGACCTATTCCCCGGTGGAGATCGGCAACATGAAGCCGGAGGAGGCGCTGCCTCTGGCGGATGTCTTCGACTACGTGGCTCTCGGTCACGGCCACAAGCCCTACATCATCACCGCCCCCGAAGGACGCCCCTACGCCTTCAATCCCGGCTCCCCCGAATGCGTCAACTTCGGGGAGGAGAAATACGACAAGGGGTATTACCTCGTAACAGTCGATGGCGGAGTCTATAACCACGAGTTCCGGCCGACCAATCCCCGCCCCATGCTGGTGACCACCATCGACCTCGACGGAGCCGATGATGCCGAAACCGCCCTGTCCAGATTCCGCGAACAGGTGGCCGCGAAGTGCGCGGCGATCGAAGATGACCGCCAGCCGCTCCTAGAGATGAAGCTCACCGGTCGGGTCGGATTCCACCCCTTCGAGTTGGGACGGGAGCGGCTCCGCTTGGCCCTTGAAGAAATCTGCAATCCCCTCCATGTGGAGATCAAGAATCATCTCTCCCTGGTCACTGCCGGCGGTGGCGCGGAGACCGAGAAGAAGAGCCTTGCCGAGATCGAACGGGAGGTGCTCAGGGAGCTGGTTTCCGCAAAGAGCGAGTATAAGGGGAGGGAGGATGAGTTGGTACGCCTTTCCTTGGCGATCCGCGACCAGGTCCTCAAAGGCGAGGTGGACGGCGAGGAGCTGCTGGGACTTCTGATGCGGGAGCCTGCCTGATGCAGATACTCTCCATTCACCTGAAGAACATCAAGTCCCACCGCGACACGGAGCTTACCTTTTCCGCCGGTATCAACGTCCTTTCCGGCCCCAACGGCGTTGGCAAGAGCACGGTATTTGAGGCGATCGGCTATGCCCTGTTTGGCGTCGACGCCCGAGACTTCGTCTCCAACGTGGACCGTTTCCTCTCTATAGGCACAAAGAAAGGGGAGATTGCGGTCACCTTCTGCACAGATGCCGGGGAGACCTGGCGGGTGACCCGTACCGTCGGCACTCCGGCCAAGTGGCTTCTGTCCAGGGAGCAGGGTGGTGTGTTCGAGGTGGAGGAGCATGCCCGGATCGAGGAAACCGAGGCCCGCATCGCCGAGCTCCTCGGTCTTAACAATGGCCGCCCCCTTGCGGACCAGTTCAAGCTGGTAATCGGACCCTTCCAGAACGAATTCCTTGGTCCCTTCGTCATTAAGCAGCCCACCAAGCGTCAGGAGGAGTTCGACGAGATCCTAGGTATCGATGCCTGGCGAAAGACCTTCAAGAGCACCAGCTCTCTGCTCTCCGCAGTTCAGGAAAAGGTGAAGCTTCTCGCCGTGGAAATTGAGGGGAAAGAGAACCAGCTTGCCGTCCTGCCCGAGCGCGAGGAGGAACTGGCGAAGGTGAAGACGGATTCCGAGGCCCTCGGAAAAACCCATACCGCTCAAACGGAAGCTCTCCAGAACGTGGAGAAGCGTCTTGTTGAGCTCGATGGGCAGGAAAAAGGGATTGCTGCGCTCCAGGCCGACATTCAGATCCTCGCCAATCGCATCACCGATGGCGACGGGAAGATCCGCGACCAGAAACAGCGGGTAGGGGAGGCTGAGAAGGCTGGCAAGGTTCTTGAGCAAACCCGCCTGGGCAAGGAGGCCTATGAAAAGGCCGAGGTTGCGCTTGTGGCGCTGCGGGGGAAGGAGCAGCAGCGTCGCGAGGTAGAAAAAGAGATCGCCCTCCTGGAGAAGGAGGCCCAGCGTTTGACCCAGGCAGTCGAGCATGAACAGAAGGAGGTAGAAGGAGAGGGGAGCCGGATCACGGATGACGAGGCCGCCCTTGCCAAGGCTCGGAAAGAACTCCAGCCCGACAAAAAAGTGGTGGAGCTGGCTGCGCGACTCAACGATCTGCGTAACGAAGTTAACCGCCGTCGGTCGGAACGCGGACTTCTGGAAGGGCGCCGAGCCGCTCTTTTGGATGGGCAGGAAAAACTTGGCGAGGGGATGTGTCCCTTCTTCAAGGAACCTTGTCAGAACGTGGCAGGAACCACGCCGCAGGATGTGTTCACCGCCAGGATTGCCGACCTCGACCGGGAGATGCAGTCTATCGCTGAGATCTTGGGGAAGCTTTCCGTGGAGGTAGCTGCCGCCGAGGAGGCGGAGAAGGAACTTGCTGCCATCACGGTTCGGGGCCAGGAACTGGACAAGCAGGCGACAACCCTTGCCGTACGCCGCACCAGGAACCAGGAGCGGGCCGGCAAGCTGAAAGGGCTGGTAACGCAGCAAACCGAGTCAGCAGTCCGGGTTAAAAATCGCAAGGATGATCTTCAGCTCTTTGCCGGCCTGGATGCGGAGATCGAAGCGGCTACCAAGGAACGTGGCCGATTCCATGCAGACCGTGACGCCTACCATGCCCACGAGAAGGATGCCCTTGATCTGGACAATAGGCGCCAGACGCTGGAGAAAATGGTTCGACTTCTGGATGAGCTTCAAAAGCAGCTTGGCGGGAAGAAAGACGACCTTGTCCGTCTCCAGGAGCAGTATCAACCGGACAAGCACAAGGAAGCCCGTGAAGAGAAAGACCGGCTTTTAGCTGAAGTAGCCTCGCTACGTCAACAGATCGAGAACCTGGAAAAGGACCGCCTCCGCCTTGAAGGTGAGATTGGCAAGCTGAAGGTGCTCAAGGAGGAGATCGACCGGAAGCTGGCTGAGAAGGTCTCCTTCGAGCAGAAAGAAAAGCTCGTCAAGTTCCTCCGTAACCAGGTTTTCAAGAACGTATCAGCCCAACTTTCCGAACGGTTCCGCGAAGAGATCAGCCTCCGTGCCGACCGGATTTACCGCACCATCGCCGAGGCTGACGAAGAGCTGGTCTGGGGCGAGAATTACCAAATCGTCCTGCGGGACATGTCAGACGGCGAAGTCCGTGAGCGGAGCGACGACCAGCTCTCCGGCGGCCAGACAATGAGTGCCGTGGTGGCCCTGCGGCTGGCGCTGCTCCAGACCATCGGCGCACGCATTGCCTTCTTCGATGAGCCGACCTCCAACCTGGATGCCTCACGACGGGAGAACCT
Source organism: Desulfuromonadales bacterium (assembly GCA_003712145.1). Taxonomy (GTDB): domain Bacteria; phylum Desulfobacterota; class Desulfuromonadia; order Geobacterales; family Geobacteraceae; genus Geobacter. The sequence continues at coordinate 84,978 of RHLS01000009.1, forward strand.
AGCAACTGCCTTCCGTGCTATCGACGTTGGCCGGGAGGAAGTGACTGAGCACTGGTACGACCAACTCTTCCTCATCAGCCACGATGTGGCGTTTACCGAAATCACCGATCAGATGATTCAGTTGGGTGAGGTAGAAAAGTCAATACTGAGTTACGCCTGTATTAATGCTCCGCCAATATCGCAGTACTGATAAGGAGCTGGACGTCCTGCCCAAGGGTACTGTCTACATGACGATGTCAATCTGCTGTCAATAATTCCTGTCTAGAGAAACAACCACGCAAACCCTCGTCGAATCTGGTCACTTTCCCCCTTTTCCAGCAAAAACATAAACAGTCAAAGATACGCAAACCATCACTCGGTTTGAAGTCCAACGGTATGGCTTCCCTGCCTCAGTTAAATCGCTTACCAGTGCTTACGCCCTTATTAGCATGCAGAGATAATTGTGGTTTCGGGGACGATTGTCCATTTTATCTGTCAACTCGTCGTCTACTCCTACTGTCCTTTCACTGTTGGAAAACTACGCCATTCTAGATGGTTAAGCTCTATTTTGAGTGAAACATAAACAGCACAATCATATAGGATGCGAAATTGTCTGCAGTGATGGGCATAATCCATAGCAAGAGCAAACGACAGGAATGGCGAAAATTATCTGCATGGTCCGGCATGTTAGTAGAGTGGAGAAAATCGGAGTTTGCGACATTGGAGGATACCTGATGAAAATTTTGCGTTGGCCGAAGGTAGAAGAAAAAACTGGTATTTCACGGACGACAGCCTGGCGACTTGCGCGGGAGGGGAAATTCCCGGCAGCCCGCAAACTGACTGGGGCGCGAGCTGTAGGGTGGTCCGAAGAAGAGATCGATGAATGGATGGCTTCCAGAGATGTCGTTCGAAAGAAATAAATGATTTCATCGCCCAATGGGGATGATCTAGGCGCGCCGAGTACACTCAAGCGAGTGGCCCCGCGTCGCAGCGCTGAGGCAAGTGCCGATGGGACTTGCCCCGCGTTAGGGTGTGGTCATTTGACGACCGGGTGCAAGGAGCATCAGGTCCGTATAGATGGCCAAATGCCTACGGTGCGCACCTATCGTGCACCCGGAAGTACGGAGACGCCTGCCGAATAAGTGGTTGTTGTTCAACTACTTCGGACATTTGTCCGCTCATTATTAATAGGAAGGGGGCTGAATGCGGGGAACGATACACAACCAGATTGAGGCGCTATATCACAACTGTGCGAAGGCCATCGCCATCAGTCGACACATTATAAAGGCTGAAGGTAACGGGGCGCATATGATTCATAGCGACAGCACAAGGTCCAGTTATGTAACAGTCTGGCATTCATTGGCTCGACATGCCGCCAGTGTATATGGGGTGAAAAGTATAGATGAAATATCAATTCATATGGCCCGGGAATGGCTAGATGATGCGGTCAAACGTAAGGTGGCACCGGCAACCATGTCCGATTACATCTCAGCAATACACAAGTTTTTTTTCGCGTTACGTGTCAATCAAGAAAGAAGGGCAAAGTTATGACGAGGACAATTCTTTCGCTAGAAGTCAAGGAGTTGCTCAGAGGTAAGTATAGCCATCAGCCATGGGGCGGAGCCGGGCGGGCGTATCCGGATCCTGAAGCATTAATTTTTGCAATTGTCGATCCTGTCCATAAGCTTGCAGCACGAGTAATGCTTGAGTCCGGGACGCGCGGGGAAGGGGTTGGCTTCGCACGATCTCAATTGAGCAAGATGCGCCTTCGTAAGGATAATCTTAAGGGTATCGTTGAGGATCCATATTTTTCGGACGGACGTCTTGTGGGGGTCATTTCGACGACTGAGAAGGGGGGGTATACTTGTCCTCATTATCTTTCCGTGACCACCTATCTTCATCTGGAAGAGTTTCTGAATCAGTATGGGCAGTTGGGCGGACATTATGATGATTTCCGTCAATCGGTTGAGCAGGCAGCCAAAAGTACAGGCCAATTCGTTAAGGGGCGGGCACTGCATGGGTTGAAACACAATTTCGCGCAGTCGTTCTATGTAGAGGCAGTATGCGCGGGTAAGTCGCCGGAATCAGCCCAGATTGAAACTTCTCGGCGTTGCAGTCATCGCCGAGGTGATGTTTACCGCACCTATTACTCAGGGCGCCGACGTTAAGTAGGGAGCTTCAATATGAAAAACACGTTAAATGAGGCCGAATTAGAAGCGGTTATCGACAGGCTGTTTGAAGCTGATTCAGCAGAGCGCCAGAGGCTTTTGAGATATGCAGCAAAATTGCCGGAACGTTTGCTAGTCCGAGCATTCACGGCCGGCACAGAATTTTACTTCGCCAGGCAAGGTGCAGAGAGTTGTGGCAGGGGGCTACTTCAGTACTGCGGATTCCTTCGGGATGTCAAAAGATTACATTATGCTGATTCCAAGGCCATGAAAAATAAATCATCAGTAGAAAATCTCCCGACAATTGAAGAGATACAGCGGGCACGAAGAGCTCAGGCTGTTCATCAGCGTAAGTCAAAGAGCAAGAGCACTCGTCTGCAGCAACATATAGGCGAAATTATCACGATGCAACAAGAAGGGTATTCTCTGAGAAATATAGTTGCTTGGCTTGATGTTAATAAAAAATTCAAGATCTCGGTAGAGTATTTGCGAAAGGAGATTTTAAAATATGCAAAAAGAAAACAAGAAATGTGACCTTTATGATAAAGATGGCAAGCTATTTATAAGTAAATGTGCAGAATATTGTTTACAAGGTGCAATTATGTCACGACATGTTGCCAGGTCGGCAGAAGTTAGGATTTTTGGAGAGAATATAGTAATAAATCATATAGATCGCAAAGACAATATCAGCGATATAAATGTTTATAGCAATTTGATAGCTGTTAACAGACTGTTGACTGTAGTTGACAGCTACCTTAGTGGTTCTATGCCTACTGGAAAACACTTCAACATTATGCTTAATAATATGCAGATATTGACAAGCAAGACCAGAGGAACACAAAGTATATTGCTAAAAACTGAATACGACCACGTCTACCTTGACTATTTTGAGGCAAAGAACTTTCATGCATGCCTTCGTCATGTTGTGCGTTACATTGCAGCATGACTGACAGCTTTTTGGTGATACTTGATCCGCGACAGTATCTCAAGTCTCCTGAGTCAGTGGCATAAAGATCAAGGTTTCGTATCTGTCAAAGACCTGTGGGTAAAGATCCATTACCCGGCTACGGTCCGGTAACATCGTCGAACTGGCCGGTGCTGACCCGCATGCCGGGTGGTGTGGGGGCTGGGGGGCTAATACCCCCGGCTACGCGATGTACGCCCGGCATGGGCGTGAACTAATGGAGTGCAAGTCCCTGTACGTAAAGTATCGGATGCATGGGGGCAATTTGACAAGTAGAATTAGATTGGCTTGGTCTAAATGTAACTTGACAATTTATAGGCCTGCTCTAATATTTGTGCACGCTTATAATGTCTCTGTCTTGGCTCAACTCCATGACATCATTGCCGACTTTGCCATGTAGCACCCTCAGCACCCTTTAAACGCTGAGCCTCCATCTTCAATTTGATCAAGTCAGCCGGATTGCCGGGGCAGCCACCTGTTGGTTGTAGCGGTTCAGTCCGGCTTTTTTTCGTCTGGTGTTTTCGGGTTCGCCGGAAAATTGATGTTGTCATGACGAATATCCACAAAGGAGGGAGTTATGGTTACCGCATTTCTGCGTCGTATCCTGGCCGGTGCGGCATTGGTGCTGTGCGTGGCGGCATCGGCCGGAGCAACCGTAATCGAGTACGAGATCTTTGATCTCACCGACAGCGTAGTTGGAGAGGACCTCTGGGAGTACCGCTACCATGTGAGCGGCCAGTCGTTCCCGACCAACTACGGTTTCGACATCTTCTTTCTCCTCAGCAACCAGTTCACCTTCGGCGACATGGAAGTGACACCCCTTGCCCCCAATGCCGACTGGGACGTCATCTCGATCCAGGCAGATCCCAACCTTCCCCACGACGGCCGCTACGATGCACTGGCGCTCGTTGACAATGCCTCGCTTGTCGACCCCTTCTCCCTGAGTTTCATCTGGCGCGACTCCGGAACACCCGCTTCGCAGCCCTTCGAGATTTTCGATGACACCTTTGCGGTCATCGAGCAGGGGATGACTATCCCTTACGTCAGAGACCCCGCCAACACCGTTCCCGAACCGGGCACGATTGTGCTGTTGGGGGTCGGGATCGCGGGTGTGCTTGTGGGGAATAAGGTCAGAAGCCGTTCCTGACTTGACGAAATACAGACGATCATGGCTCTTGCAAAACGTCATGAGGAGGCTGGGATGCTAGGCACAAGCGAGTGAGAGAGTGAAGCGTACCCCTTGGTACGTTGAGCTTTCGAGCGAGCGGTAACAACGCAGACCAGCCCCGCAGTAGTTTTGCACAGTCTCTGCCGACACAGGTCGGTGCGCCAGGGAGAAAGGGTGCGTGTATGAGAAGGATGAGCTCCAGAAGAGGCCTGCTCCGGGGTATTGGTCATCATCCACTTCGCCGATTGGTGGCGCAGTTGCTCATCATCTGCATGGTCACGTCGGGCATCACCATGCCGGTTGGTGCGGCATCACCGCCTGCACTCACCACCTTCATGCTCGGGGCAAGCGTTCTGGCCCCTGCGGCAGTTCCCCTCTCTGTCGGCAATTACTCCCTTGTGGGGACGAGCCGCTATAGCCGCACCCACTTCGACTTCACCTACCGAGCTACCATCACCAACGCGAGCGCTGAATCCTTCGCCGGCGTCATCGCCACGGTCAGGAGCCTTTCATCCGCCACCACGGTCCTCGACGCGACTATCAACTACGGCAATGTGGGGCCGGGCGCTTCTTTCTCCAACGCTGACACCTTCACCATCCGTCAGGATCGAATGATCGCCTTCAACCCGGCCGACCTGGTCTGGAGCTTTACGTTCAACCATGCGCCTGTTGCGTTGGATGACGCCGTCACGGGCGCCCCCGGCCAGCCGGTCAAGGTTGACGCCCCGGGCGTCCTTGGCAACGACACCGATCCGGATGGCAATCCAATCTCGGCTTCAATCTCCCGACAGCCGGCCAACGGGACTGTGGCGCTCAATTCTGATGGCTCATTCACCTATACCCCGAAGCCGCCGACACCTGTTTCTAATCTGAATCCGAAACTCAAGTGGTCGTGGACCAGTTCGGCAGTACTGCCGGATTCAATAAACGTCGTCATGACCCCAGCCGTGATCGACCTCAATGGGGATGGTGTTCCGGATGTCGTGTTCGGCTCCACCGCATCGCGCGGTGGAAGCTTTGTTGAAGTGGGGGTCTTGCGTGCACTGAGCGGTGCTGATGGTCGTGAGCTTTTCACCGTCACCGACCCTGCGCTGGCCATCAATGCTTGGGGCCAACTTGCTATCGGCGATATAGATGGTGACGGGCGTCCTGAAATCATCCTTGGCGATGCATCTGGTCAGCGATTGATCGCATTCGAGCATGACGGCACGTTCAAGTGGCGTAGCCCAATTATCGAACCGATCAATTGGGGCGGTCCGGCTATCGCTGATCTGGATGGCGACGGACAGCCTGAAATCATTGTTGGCAGGCAGGTCTTGAACGCTGACGGAACACTGCGCTGGACCGGGACCGGTGGGCGGGGTGACATCTTCTCGGCCGCTCCGAGACCACTCGGATCTTTAAGTGTTGTGGCCGATATCGATCTTGACGGCATTACCGAGGTAGTCGCTGGAAACACTACTTACCACCCAGACGGCACGACCAAGTGGCAGGCGTCGGTTCCCGATGGTTACATCGCTCTTGGAAACTTCGACGACGATCCGTTCGCTGAGATCGTGCTGGTCAGTGGAGGAAGGGTGTGGTTGCTTGAGCACACTGGTGCGGTCAAGTGGGGGCCAACGTCGGTTCCGGGCGGGGGTAATGGCGGACCGCCGACAGTCGCAGATTTTGACGGCGACGGCAATCCAGAGATCGGCGTGGCGGGGGCCTCACGTTACGTAGTAATCGAAACCGATGGAAGCATTAAGTGGCAGACCATTACCCAGGATGGCTCATCGAATGTCACAGGCTCCTCCGTATTCGATTTCGAGGGCGATGGGGCAGCAGAGGTTGTCTATCGAGACGAATTGAAGCTGCGGGTCTACCGCGGTCAGGACGGCACCTTGCTGTTCGAGACCCCAATGAGTTCATGCACTGGTTACGAGTATCCGCTGGTTGCAGATATCGATGATGACGGGCACGCTGAAATAGTCTCATTCGCGAATGACAGTTGCGGCTTTGGCCCTCAACGCGGCATCTATGTCTTTGCCGATGCCGGCCCCGGCTGGGCTCCCACCCGCAAGATCTGGAACCAGCACACCTACCACGTCACCAACGTCAATGAAGACGGCACCATCCCGCGCCGCGAGGACATCAACTGGCTCTTCCCCAGCCTCAATAACTTCCGCCTGAATGCCTACGCACCCGCTGACCAAGCACTTGCCGACAGCTTCACCTATCGCGCATCGGACGGCACTGCACAATCGAACGAGGCAACGGTCCGCATCACCCTGAAGAAACCTAACCAACCGCCAGTCATCACTTCAGTGCCCGTTACAACTGCAACTACGGGGCAGCCTTACACCTACGACGTCAACGCGATCGATCCCGACCGTTCCGACGAGCTGACCTACTCGCTGACGTCAAACCCGGAAGGGATGACCATTGATGCCGCGACTGGCCTGATCAGTTGGACGCCGATTGAAGCGCAGGGTGGGTCGCATTCTGTGACGGTTAAAGTGCAAGACAGCAGTGGGCTATCTGTCACACAGGAGTTCATCGTCGTAGTCGCTATTCAAAACAACCCTCCAGTTATTACTACGGCCGGCATCGCGCCACAGTGGACCCAGCTCGCACCTGCTGGCACACCGCCTGAACCTCGTCACCTGCTTGGCAGCGCAAGCGCGTACGACGAAATTAATGACCGCCTGATGTTCTTCGGCGGTGACGTCTACGTGCCCACCCATAATCACCCCTCCGACGTATGGGTGCTGGTCAATGCCAGCAGTGCGCACGGGACACCGCAATGGTTAAAACTCTCTCCAACAGGGACGGCACCTGTTGGTCGGCACTCCAATTCTCTCGTCTATGATCCTACGGCAAACCGAATCATAGTGTACGGGGGCTGCATCGACCATTGCAGCGACAAACGAGGCGATGTCTGGGTACTCACCAATGCAAACGGTATAGGCGGGACGCCGGAATGGATTCAGCTTTCTTCCAGCCAAGCTCTGGCGATGCACGCTGCCGGATACGACCCGATAAGCAACCGTATGATCGTTTTCGGGGGGGTAACAGGCGGGCCAGGAACAGATGTCAGCACAATCCGGATCCTGACCGATGCCAATGGCATTGGTACTCCGCAATGGCTGACTCCATCGGTCGAAGGTACGCAGCCACCTCCGCGTGGCCACTGGACCAACGCCACCTATGACCGATTATCGAATCGGATCATTGTATTCGGAGGGACGACAAGCACTGGCACGCAGTTCAATGATGTCTGGGTGCTGCATAACGCCAATGCCGTTACCGGAAACCCAAGGTGGGAGCAGCTTTCTCCCGCCGGAATCCCGCCTTCCCCGCGCGGCGACTCCTCCGTAATCTACGACCAGAACAGTAATCGTTTGATCGCCTTTGGCGGATTCGATCATTCACCTTGGCCAGCTGAGCCGTATCTGTTCTTCAACGAGACATGGGTGCTCACAAATGCCAACGGATCGGGTGGTACGCCTCAATGGTTCAAGCTTAAGACACCTGATCCGGTTCCGTCTCCCCGCGGCATGTTTGCATCGGGTTACTCGCGGGCGTCGAATCGGCTTGTTGTGGCCATGGGCCGCAATGCTATCGACCTGGAGCACAGTGCTGCTTACAACGACGCATGGATTCTTTCCAACGCGAACGGCCTTTGCACCGCGGGGCAACTCTGCCGATTCCAGGCCGAAGCCAGCGACCCCGACCCGGGCGATACTCTCACCTTCTCGCTTGATTCAGCTCCGGCAGGAATGACCATCGATGTCGCTTCGGGCTCAATCCTCTGGACGCCGACACCGGCCGATGTCGGCAATAAGACGATTGTAGTACGGGCCACCGACCGCGGCGGGCTTGCCGCCACGCAGACCTTCACCGCGACCGTGGCTCCGGTGGCGGTACCGAATGTGGTTGGGTTGGCTCCCGAGTGGGCGGAGTCGTTCATCACTGCTGCGGACCTGACAGTTGGAACGAAAACCAGCCTGGGCGGGGCGATCACGCTCAAGTTTGACAGCCTGCCGAGTCGGCAGGGGTGGGAGTATGTCGCATTAAACAATACAGCCGGTGAAAATGAAGTCTTCTCGATAGCGGATGGCACTCTGTTCCAGAACTCGCTGGGTGTCGGATTTCAGGGGCAGGGCGCAAACCGTTATGGATACCCTGAGGTTGTCAATACGCGCTTGCCCTTTTCGATTTCCGTGCGAGCCCGAGTTCTCGAAGAAAAGACTTTTGAATTGAACGGAGCGGTTAAAAAAAATTCATTTGGGTTCGATTTCGGTGCGTTTACTGGATTCCAGGAGTATGAGGTTGGGCTTGGTACGACCAAGATTCAGGCGGGTGTGGACCTTTCGTATTTTGCAACCGACGTTGATAATACCCTGTTCAAGAACTTCCAAATAGATGCAAATCCTGCGGCCGGATATCGATTATTGGTGGATGAACAACCCCTGGGTCAGCGTCCGGCAGCAGCGATCACAATCCCTAATCACCTGTTCCTTGGAGACTACACCGGGGGCACTAACGCCCGCGCCGAAGTCACCGCCTACTCCTTCACCCAACCCCGCGTCGTCGGTCAGAATCCGCCGCCGGGAACGTTGGTGCCGAACAAGACGGCGGTGGACCTCACCATCATAGACGGCCCGGCCACCGAGAAGGTGCCCAACCTCTCAGAGCTCTCCCAGGAGCAGTCAGGCACGGCCATTATCGCCGCCAACCTGACCGTCGGCGGCGTCACCTCCGCACCGAGCAACACGACGCCGGCCGGGCAGGTGAGCGACCAGTCGCCACTGCCGGGCATCCACGTGCCGAAGGGGACGCCGGTGAACATTGTCATCTCTACCGGGCCGGTGATCAATCAGTCCCCCGCCATCACCTCAGCACCAGTCCTTACCGTCAACGCCGGCCAGGCCTATGCTTACGACGTCAATGCCACTGACCAAAACGCAGGGGACGTTCTGTCCTACTCGCTCACAACCGCCCCCACCGGCATGACGATCGATCCGGCCACCGGTCTGATCAACTGGGTTCCTGCCGAAGCGCAGGTCGGCGATCAGCCGGTGACTGTCCGGGTGACCGATCCTGGCGGCCTCTTTGTCGAGCAGAAGTTCTCGATCAAAGTTTTGCCGGGGAACAACAGACCGACCGCAACCGGCCAGACTTTAGACATGCTCCGCGCGATTCCCTTTATTCCGCCGTTCTGGTCCAAGAGCGGGACCATCACGCTGAGTGGAGAGGATCCTGACGGCGATCCGCTCAGTTATGAACTGGTCGATCGGCCGATTCATGGCGAGGTGAAAGGGACGCCACCGTCTTTGACCTATGTCCCGAATTCCTGCTTTGCCGGGGCAGACAGCCTGACCTTCCGGGTAAGCGACGGCAAACTTTACTCGGATGTGGCAACAGTCAACATTTACGTCGGCGAGGACTGCAACCGCAACAATGTCTCTGACCCGCTCGACATCGTCAACGGAACGAGCAAGGACTGCAACGGTAACGGAGTGCCCGACGAGTGCGACGTCAAGACCAAGGGGCGCGGGTTCGCGAATCTTGCCTCATGGTCAGCCTATGATCCGGGTGCGCATGGGGTCGGCAAGGACCCGGACGGTTATGCTGGAGGAGCATTCGATGGCCGGTATGTGTATTTCGCACCCTACTTCAACGGGTCTAACCACAGCGGCGAGATCCTGCGTTTTGACACGGTGGCCGAATTCGACACTCCCGAATCATGGAAGACGTACGACTTGCCCGCGAACGGAGTTGGGCAAAATGCATGGGGATTCTCAGGCGCGGTCTTCGATGGCCGCTACGTCTACTTCGTACCTCACGCCAGCAACCGCAGTGAAATTGCAAGGTATGACACGCTTGGTGAGTTCGAAGCGCGGTCGTCATGGATCGTGTATAACCCACAACAAGCCGGCATCGTCAGCGTTCCGACTGGATATTTCCGAGCGGTGTTCGATGGTCGGTACGTTTACTTCGTCCCGCATTTAAGGCAGGACGGGTCGCAAATTACACGTGGCGAGATTCTCCGTTTTGACACGACTGGGCAATTCGCGTTGCCCCAGTCCTGGGCAGTCTTCGACCCGGGTGATCATGGAGTCGGGAAGGACCCGGACGGCTTTGCCGGCGCCGTGTTCGATGGGCGGTACATCTACTTCGTGCCCATGGATGCGGAGGGTAGTGGCGCTGGTTACAACGGCGAGGTTATACGCTACGACACGCGATCTGACTTCCAGCAGGCGAGTTCATGGATCGCCTATGATTCGTCTGTTCATGGGTCGGTCACGCAGCCACACGGCTACATCGAAGCTGCTTATGACGGCCGATATGTCTACTTCGGCCCCTACATGCGAGCGGGAGTGCAGGCCTATAGTCAGGTGCTTCGCTACGACACACAGTTCGGATTCCAGGACCCTGCCGGGTGGAGCACCTTCGATCCCGGCGCGCACGGCATGGGCCAGACCCCTGGTGGATATCGGGGCGTGGTCTACGACTGCCGGAACGTCTATTTTGTCCCGTTTGCGAAGAGCCCGCCCGCTAAACTATTCCACAGCGAAACGCTCCGCTACGATACAACAAAGGTGTTCCTGAGCGTGGATGCGTGGAGCGCCTACAACCCGGTAACGGCAGGGAATTGGGACATCCCGCAGGGATACGACGGCGCAGTCTTTGACGGCCGGTATCTCTACTATGCCCCCACCCATGATAACCGCAACCACGGCACTGTTCTGCGCTACGACACATGGATCGGAACCCCCGACGTTCAGGGCAATGGTGTCCCTGATTCCTGCGAAGGCCATCCTCCGATCACAGTCTCAAGCCCGATCACGGAGGCGGCGGTCGGCTCAGCATACACGTATGACGTTGACGCTACCGATCCCGATGCGGGCGACATGTTCACCTTTAGCCTGACAATCGCTCCCGCAGGCATGACCATAGACCCATCCACTGGTCTTATCGTCTGGACCCCCACATTTGATCAGGTCGGCAATCAGACGGTTACCGTCCGCGTCATTGATGCCGTTGGGCTGTTTGCCGAGCAGTCATTTACCATCACGGTGGCATCGCCTACGACCTTGATAACCGTCCCCAGCGTGCTCGGACTCACCCAGGCCGAGGCTGAAGCGGCCCTTGCCGCCGCAGGTCTTACGGTGGGCACAAAGACGCCGAAAGCAAGCACCACTGTCCCCGCCGGCACCGTCATCAGCCAGAATCCCCTGGCCGGCTCCGTGGTGCCCAAAGGGACGGCGGTCGCCCTGGAGATCTCCTCGGGGCTTCCGCAGCCGGTGATCACCTCCATCCGGGTGACGCCGCTTACCCCCACGATAACCACGTCAACCTCCCAGCAGTTCGCGGCCACGGCCATCTTCGATAACGGCACAAGCCAACCCCTCAGCACCGGCATCACCTGGCAGAGCAGCAACCCCTCCGTGGCCTTTGTCACCACGACACCAGGGCGGATCGGTGCTGCCGCCGCCGGTACCGCCACCATCAGCGCCAGCTACGGCGGCGCCACCGGCTCCACCATGATCACCGTCGTACAACGCCAGCCCAACAGCACGGATCCGATAGCGGAGATCACCTCGCCGGACAACCAGGCCACCGTCACCGGTCCGGTGCCGGTCATCGGTACGGCCAGCGATCCCGAATTCCTGAAGTACGTGCTGGAGATCGCCCCGGTGGGCGAGACCACCTACACGACGATATTCGAGAGCACTACCCCGGTGGTAAACGGCACCCTCGGCACCCTCGACCCGACGCTCCTGGTGAACGACCTCTACAACCTGCAACTGCGGGTCTTTGACCGCGGCGGCATCATGGTAACCAGCGTTCCGGTGCAGGTGCAGATCAAGCGCGATCAGAAGGTGGGGAACTTCACCCTGGCCTTCCAGGACGTGAACGTGCCGGTGGCCTGCCTGCCGCTCACCGTCACGCGCGTCTACGACAGCCGCGACAAGCGAAGCGGCGACTTCGGCGTCGGCTGGCGGCTCGACCTCCAGACCATGCGCCTGCGGGAAACCGGCACCATGGGGGACGGCTGGGCCATCGACCTGGTTAACAAGCCCGGCCCCTTCGGCATCCCGATCCCGACCTACGTCCTCTACGACACGGCTCCCCACAAGGTGGCCCTGACCCTCCCCGACGGCCAGGTGGAAGAGTTCGACCTCACGCCGAGCCCGAGCAGCAATCCGGTAAACCCCATCGGCCCGGTGAATCTCGTCTACACCCCGCGCCCCGGCACCCTGGGGAGCCTCGCCCCGGTGGTGAGCACCCAGTTCGCCCCGGACGTGGACACCGGCAACGTCCAGCTGATCGACAGCGACGTGACGCTTCTCGACCCGCGGGTCTACCGCTACACCTCCAAGGAGGGGACGGTCTTCCTGATCGACAAGTTCGACGGGGTGAAGAGCGTCCAGTGCACCAACGGCGTGGCGCTCACCGTCACCCCGGGGGGGATCACCCACGACTCGGGGACCGCGGTCCTCTTCAGCCGCGACAGCCAGGGGCGCATCACCTCCATCGCCGACCCCAACGGCAACAGCCAGAGCTACGGCTACGACGCCAACGGCGACCTTGTGAGCCACACCGACGCCGAGGGGAATACCACCCGCTTCCTCTACAACTACAACCACGGCATGATCGAGATCCAAGATCCGCGAGGCGTGCAGCCGATCCGCAACGAGTATGACGATGCCGGCCGTCTCATCAGCACCACCGACGCCTTCAGCAAGAAGGTCACCTACACCCACGACCTGGCCGCCCGGCGCGAGACCGTTACCGACCGGCTGGGGAACGTCACGGTTCATGCCTACGACGTCATGGGGAACGTGATCAGCACCACCGACCCCCTGGGGGGCGTCACCTCCCGCAGCTACGACGCCTTCGGCAACGAGCTGACCCGCACCGACCCCCTGGGGCGGACCACCACCATGACCTACGACTCCCGGCGCAACATGCTCAGCGAGACCGATCCCCTGGGCAAAACCACCAGCTACGAATACAACGCCCTGGGCCAGGTGAAGAAGATCAAAGACCCACTGGGCCGGGAGACCAGCAATACCTATGACGCCTATGGGAACCTGACACAGACCCAGGACCCCCTGGGCAACATAACGACCTACACTTACGACAACCGCGGGCTCCAGACCAGCCGCAAAGACCCGCTGGGGAACACCACCTCCTACCAGTACGACGGCGACGGCCGCCTCATCCGCGAGACCGACGCCGCCGGCCGCTCGACCGACTACGCCTACGACGCCAACGGCAACCGGACCAGCGAGACCCGCACCCGCACCGCCGGCAGCGGCACCGAGACGCTTACCACCACCTTCGAGTACGACCGGAACAACCGGCTGGTGAAGACCTCCCACCCGGACGGCTCGGTCACCCGGACCCAGTACAACGCCATCGGCAAGCAGGAAGTAACCACCGACCAGCTGGGCCGTAAGACCAGCTACGAGTACGACGAGATGGGGCGCCTCGCCAAGACCACCTATCCGGACGGCGCCGGCGAAGCCTCCGAGTACGACGCCGAGGGGCGCCGCACCGCCGGCATCGACCGGGCCGGGCGCACGACCACCTACGCCTACGATACCCTGGGGCGGCTCACCCAGACCACTTTCCCGGACAACACCGCCACCGCCACCACCTACGACGCCGCCGGCCAGGTGGTCGGCACCACCGACGCCCGGGGGAACACAACGACCTTCGAGTACGATGCCGCCGGCCGCCGCACCAAGGTCACCGACCCGCTGGGCAAGGCAACCACCTTCAGCTACGACGACGCCGGCAACCAGACCAGCGTCACCGACGCCAACGGCAACTCCGTGCAGTTCACCTACGACCTCGCCAATCGTCGCACCAGGACCACCTACCCCGACGGCACCTTCGACACGGTGACCTACGACAAACTGGGGCGCCAGGTCGCCAAGACCGATCAGGCGGGGCTCACCACCCAGTTCGGCTATGACGTCCAGGGACGGCTCACGAGCGTCACCGATGCCTTGGGCCAAGTGACCAGCTACAGCTACGACGAGCTGGGGAACCAGCTCACCCAGACCGACGCCATGGGGCGCACCACCAGCTTCGCCTACGACAAGCTGGGAAGAAGGGCGAAGCGCACCCTGCCGCTGGGGATGTTCGAGACCATGGGCTACGACCCCGCCGGCAACCTCACCGCCAAGACCGACTTCACCGGCAAGACCACCACCTACGCCTACGACACGGCCAACCGGCTCGTCGCCAAGACCCCGGACCTGAGCCTCGGTCAGCCGGGAATCGGCTTCTCCTACACCGTCACGGGCCAGCGGGCAGCCATGACCGACGCCGGCGGCACCACCACCTACACCTACGACAACCGCGACAGGCTCAAGACCAAGGCCACCCCCCAGGGGACCCTCTCCTACACCTACGACGCCGCCGGAAACCTGGCCTCGATCCGCTCCTCCAACCCCGGCGGCGCCGCGGCCGACTACGCGTGGGACAAGCGCAACCGCCTGGCCAGCGTCACCGACTCAAGCGGCGCAACCACCTACAGCTACGACAACACCGGCAACCTGGCCGGTTTCCTCTATCCCAATGGGGTCAGTCACGCCTACACCTACAACACCCTCAACCGGCTCACCAACCTCACCGTCGCCCGGGGGGGGACGCTCGCCGGCTACACCTACACCCTCGGCCCCGCCGGCAACCGCACCGCGGTGACCGAGGCCAGCGGACGGAAGGTATCCTACATCTACGACAACCTCTACCGCCTCACCGGCGAGACCATCAGCGTCGACCCGGCGGGGAAAAACGGCGTCATCGGCTACACCTACGACAAGGTCGGCAACCGCCTGACCCGCACCTCCACCCTGACCGAGATCCCGGCCCAGAGCTTCGCCTACGACGCCAACGACCGGATCACCACCGAGAGCTACGACTCCAACGGCAACACCACCGTCTCGGGTGGCCGCACCTTCGGGTACGACTTCGAGAACCGGCTCACCAGCGCCGACGGCGGCGTCAGCTTCGTCTACGACGGCGAAGGCAACCGGGTTGCCCGGACCGTGTGGGGCGTTACTACCTGGTTCCTGGTGGATACCTTGAATCCGACCGGTTATGCCCAGGTGCTGGAGGAGATCTCCGGCGGCACCGTGCAGAAGGCGTACACCTATGGACTTAAGCTTATCAGCCAGCGACAGGCGTCAGGAGTGAGTTTCTATGGGTATGATGGGCATGGGAGTGTGCGGTTGTTGACCGATGCTTCAGGGGCTGTCACTGACACCTATGACTATGATGCGTTTGGGAATTTGATTCGAAAGACGGGAACGACGGGGAATGGCCAACTTTATGCTGGCGAAGAATTTGTCGCAAGTGAAGGGCTCTATTATTTGAGAGCTAGATATATGAATGTTCAATCGGGACGCTTTTTGACCCGCGATACCTTTAATGGTGTCAATCGTAAGCCGTCAACATTACATAAATATATTTATGCTGAAGCTGACCCAATTGATAAACGCGATCCAAGCGGCAAGACGTCCCTGGTTGAGATTTCAATTAGTATCGGAATTAACGAATTTACGACTAAATCACTTTTGACATCGTACTACAACAGGCATTTTAAATTCCTTCGAGAAGCGACAGAAATTGTTAACTGCCAGCTACAACCTCAGTACCATAGACGTAATTTCGCGTTGTCTGCGATTGCAAATGGAATCTGTGACAAGCCAGTACTAGATACATATGATGATGCAAGTGCAAAGATACTTGGTGGGTTGAATAACCTTGCCAAGTCAGCAAAGGACGTTTACAAGCCAGATTTAGTTGGCATTTTCACCGACCAACTTGAACTAAAGAAATTAGAATCCAATATCACGCGTTACGATGAAATAACTGATTTTAGTATTACGGGTACAGGAAATACTGAATGGCATAAGAGATACGGCTACTTAAAACTATTAATAACATTAGAAAAAGCAACTTATAATATGTACAAAGATATGCAAGGACCTGATTCCAATAGGTTCGAAGGCTGTAAGCGAATTAGGTTCACAAATTACCTATATGAGGTGTGGGATGGATTGCATGGCTTTATCAAAGATAATGGTGAAAGTAATGCGGATCCAGATTGGCTTGCTGAGTATACTTGGTTTCATTTTAATAAATAATGCACAATCAGATTTTTCTGGACAGTGTTTCCGGTTTTGACTGGACAGTGATTCGGTAAGGCTGAAGGGTAAGGCTGAAGTGTCAAGGTAAGGCTGAAGAGGTAAGGCTGAAGAGGTAAGATGGAGAGACTGAAGTGTCAGGGAGAGACTGAAGTGTCAGGTCTACACCTTGACACGCAAAGAAACGGAATGGAAAGGAGCCTATTATGAGAAAAAGCACTGTGGGAATGATGATAGGCATATTGCTTCTTTGTAGCCAAGCGCATGCCACACCCGTTCGAAACATTGTCAATTTGGCTTCAATAACATTTTGGGAGGCTACGGGTAACCCGATTACCTATACCTTTGGGGTCAACAGCGCCCAGCTCACACAGCGACGTCCTGATCCCCTGAGTAACTCAAATATGGATTTCAGCGGTGTTGTCGGGCATGAATTCTATGATGTGTTCTACTCAAATCAGGACGGGACATTCAACATAGATGGTGAGTACCTTACAATTGAGGGTGTTTAAGATTTTGGTTTTCCTTTCGGAGGTGGCTTGAATCTGGCGGAAATCGGATTGAATTTCAGCGGTGCGACCACGGAATTCTGCAAACTTTGTCGCATTGGGAAACAACGCGATACCTTCAGATGTGGGTAACGCCAATTGATGGGGATTTGCAGACTTGGACCACCATGGGCAACACCATTGGCCAATCCCAACGTCTCAGAGTAACTCTTGGGTTTGAGTCGTCATCTGGCCCAACACCAGTTCCAGAACCTGGCACTATTTTTATTTAAGCGTGGGGGGTGCCGGACTTGCTGTGGTCAGATTCAGAAGGCACTTCTAGAGCCGCAAAACAACTTAGGCACTTCATAATCATGGAGGATTATTATGAGCTTTTCTAAAAACCGGCTTGTCAGTGAATTTGTATCAGCAATGCAAAACGGAGAAGCTGCCCTTTTTATTGGTGCCGGAATGTCAAGGCCTGCCGGCTTCGTTGACTGGAAAGGTTTATTAAGAGACTGTGCTGAAGAGATAGGCCTGAACCTGGATCGAGAGCATGATCTTGTAGCTGTAGCTCAATATTACATTAATAGCAGAATTGATAGAGCTCGCTTGAACCAAGTTCTAAAGAGAGAGTTTGACAAAAGCTACAGACCAACAATTAATCATTCAATAATAAGCAGATTGCCGATACGGAACATTTGGACTACTAATTTTGACACGTTAATAGAAGATGCGATCAGACATTCTGGTAAGAAAATAGAAGTAATATCAAATGATAGCCAAATTGCGATACCGACATCTGGTCGTGATGTTATGTTATATAAGATGCACGGAGATATTGCTGATCCTAGTAAGATAATTATTTGTAAAAATGATTATGAAAATTACTCTAAGGAGCATGAATTATTCCAAAATCAATTATCAGTCGAGCTTGTAAGTAAGACTTTTCTTTTCTTGGGGTTCAGTTTCAGTGATCCAAATCTCAACTACATGTTGGGTCACTTGAGATCACTTCTTTCTGATAAGAACAAGAGAGCTCACTATGCAATAATGAGAAAAACAAGGCTAAATTGGCACATGGAAAACAAAAAAGAAGCTGAGGAAATACACGCATATGATATCAACCGCCAAAATTTACATGTTCAGGACCTGAAAAGGTATAGCATTAATACTACATTGGTGGACGATTACGATGAAGTTACCAAAATACTCGAATGCATTGAGAAAGCTAACCAATTAAAAAATGTGTTTGTATCCGGCAGCGCACATGTATTTGATGAATACGGTGAAGAAAAAATAAGAGAGTTTTGTTTCAATTTAGGGAGAGCACTAATCAAAAGTGATTACAAAATAATTACTGGCATGGGCCTCAACATCGGAGACACCTTGGTCAAGGGAGCGATTCTTGAACTCCATCAGATGGACAAAAACAACATTGAGCAGAATCTTCTCATTCGTCCATTTCCTAAATATCTCGGCAATGAGTTTGAAGAGCAAAAAATACATGATAAGATAAGAACCGATATGATAAGCAAGTCCGGAATTGCTGTAATAATTTCAGGAACTAGCAGGACAAGTAAGATATCAGCTGGAGTTATGAGAGAATACGAAATGGCGAGACAACAAGGTAAATACATTATTCCGGTAGGTGTAACTGGATATGCAGCTAAGCATATTTGGGAAATAATGCAGCCAGAAATTGATCGTCACTATGACAACAAAGTAAGCAGTGAAATATATCGAAGACTTAATGATAGTACTATTGATAGCAATCAATTAATCGAAGTGGTATTGTCAATTGCAAATAAAGTATCAAATTCCACAGGATGTTACAATTAATCAGCAGTGTCCGGTTAAGAAGTTGCAGTAAGCATAGCTCTCTAAAAAGTGAATAAAAGCAGCTGGTTGCCGCACTTTTCTCTTGACTTTTAAGAAAAAGTCGCGCGGCGCGGGTTCGTAACTACCCTATTTTACTGGAGTTGC
>RHLS01000101.1 GCA_003712145.1 Desulfuromonadales bacterium
CCTGCTCGGCACAAGGGCCGCCTTCACTTGCAAGTCCTTAACCGGACACTGCTGCCTTGGAATAAGAGTATGGTGTAAAAATGTAAGGTTCAACAAGGCTTACGACCCGCCCGAAATGACTGGCGGGTCAAAGCCATGCCCGTTGGGTTGATAATAATTTGAAAGGCGGATTTGAAATGCACGTAGCAGAAATTTCATTTCCTTTCGCGAACAATCTAGAAATTGACGTCGTTTCCGATTTGGTTAATCGGCTCTTGGCGGTGTGGCGGATGAATGGCCAAGTATGCAACAGAGAGTGGCCAATTACGATTGTTGGAAAAACAGCAATTGCGACGGCATTGGTTCCGGAAGCTGGCTCACTCGAAAAAGAAATTTCAAATGAGTATGTAAAAAAAGCCATAGCTGAACTTTTAGAAAAGGGTGGCTGTTCGCCTGAGATAAAGCTTAAAGGCGAGGATATTGACAGCAACGAAACATGCTCATGCACCACAATCAAGTCATATATTCTTTATACAACCTATATCTCGCTTGAATCATCACTGCGCTGCGGAGATTGTTTCTGCCCTATCCCGCTTTACAAAATACCCCCAACTGATGGTGAAGAATTTTACAACTTGATCTGCTGGCAATCTGACTATAGTTCATGTGATTCGCTCCAAATGAACTGCTGGACACTAGAGCGCGCAGCCACACGCGAAATGTCACTCCATGACAGTAGCCTAAGTAAACAAGGCTTGGAGGTTTGCCGGATCATTACAAACTCAACGAACATTCCAACTTATTACTACCTTTATCGTAACAATGGGCGCAGTAAGAATCAGGAACTACAGCGTAAATGTCCATCGTGTGGGGGTGAGTGGTTGCTAGAAGAGCGGCTTCATTGCTTCGATTTTAAATGTGACAAATGCCGTCTGCTCTCAAATATTGCTTGGAATGTCAGATGATTCGAAAACCCAACATCGGCGTAGACTCTGACGCGCCAAACACCGCCGCGCAGGTCACGCCGGGAGCCGTTCTGCGGTCGCTGCGCTCCCGCAGAACGGGGCCGCGAGCTGTACTCAGCTCGCGGCCCCGTTGAGCAAATCAAGGATCAAGAATAATGACTAATGAAGTCGAAAAACCGATGCAGAGCGAAGCCTTGAAGTTTTGTCTTGAAGAATACAAAGTCCTCTCGTCAGATATTCAGAGCCGCGTAACCCTACAGCACGGACTGCTTAATTTTCAGTTTCTCTTTATTGGCGCTTTTGTCGCTTTGCTTGCAACAATGCTAAGAGACGGAAGCGTCTCCAAATACCAGAACCAACTGGAATTTATCGCCTTAATAGCCCCGATTATCTTTTCGATGTTTGTCTTATGGCGGCCCCGGTTTTCTTGGACACGAAAATGAGGTAAATATTGTGTTCAAGGAGGTCGTCAATGGTAAAGGATGAAACTGTCTCCGGTGCTGCGGAA
>RHLS01000073.1 GCA_003712145.1 Desulfuromonadales bacterium
TCAGAACTCCTGGGGCATGGCCTTGACCTGGGCGGCGGTAAAGACGGGGCCGTCCTTGCAGACGTAGACGTTGCCCACGTTGCAGCGGCCGCACTTGCCCAGGCCGCACTTCATCCGGTTTTCCAGCGTGGTGTAGATGGCGTCGTCCGAGAAACCGAGCCGCTCCAGCACCGGCAGGGTGAACTTGATCATGATGGGGGGGCCGCAGACCAGGGCGATGGTGTTGTCGGCGCTGGGGGCCGCCTCTTCGAGAATGGTGGGGACGAAACCCACCTTGCCGTCCCACGCCGGGGAGTTCCCCCCCGGGTCCACGGTCTTCACCAGCCGCACGTCGCTTCTTTGTTCCCACTCGGTGAGTTCCCGCTTGTAGACCAGGTCCCCCTCGGTGCGGGCACCGTAGACAATGGTGATGTCCCCGAACTTCTCCCGCCAGTCCAGGCACTGCCAGATGAGGGTCCGCAGTGGCGGCAGGGCAATCCCCCCGGCCACAAAGACCAGGCTCCTGCCAAAGAACTCCTCGATGGGAAAGGAGTTGCCGTAGGGACCCCGCACGCCGATGGCGTCGCCCACCTCGAGGCTTCGGAGGGCCTCGGTGACTCTTCCAACGGCCCGGAAGCAGCACTCGATGTACCCTGTGCGGGTGGGGGCCGAGGCGATGCAGAAGGTGGCCTCCCCGGCGCCAAAGGCCGAGTACTCGGCAAACTGGCCGGCCCGGAAGCTGAAGTTCTCCCGCACCTGCTCATCCTGGAACTCGAGCCGGAAGGTGCGGATGTCGGCGGTTTCGTCGACAATCTCCGCGATGGTGGCCAGCTGGGGGAGGTAGATGTTTTTGCTGTGATCGCACATGGGAAAGCCTATTTATTGTTGATTTCTTCCAGCACCGCCGCGATGTCGATACCCACGGGACAGGCGCGGATGCACCTGCCGCAGCCGGTGCACAGCCGCTGGCCGAACTTGTCGTGGTAGTACTTGAACTTGTGCATGATCCGGTTGCGGTAGCGCTGGGGCTGCACGTCCCGGGGGTTGTGGCCCGAGGCGTGACCGGTGAATTTCCCGAAGCCGCAGGCGTCCCAGCTCTTTCTTCTCGCCCCCTTCTGCTCGCCCCCCTCATCAACAATGTCGAAGCAGTGGCAGGCGGGGCACAAGAAGGCGCAGGCGCCGCAGCCGGCGCAGCGCTGGGCAATCTCCTCCCAGAGCGGGTCCTCGAAGTGGCTGTCGAGCCAGTTCCGGATCTTCTCCAGGTCCAGCTTCCCCAAGGTCGGCTCCGCCAGGGGAAGGGGCTCGCCGGTGCCGTCGGCAAAAAGGCCGGCATGGGCGGAGAGGAGGGCTTCCCCCTTCTCCGTCACCACATCGCAACGGTAGCCGCCGTCCTTGAGCGGGGTGAGGAAAAGGTCGCTCCCTTTCGTGTCACTGGGGGAAAGCCCCACCGCCGTGCAGAAACAGGCGTCATCGGCTTTTGTGCAGGCGAGACCGATGATGGTGGTCTTTCTCCTTCGCTCCAGAAAGAACTCGTCCTTGAAATCCCAGGAAAAGACCGCGTCCAGGACCGGCGCCGCGGCCACGTCGCAGGGGCGGGCGCCGATGAGGACCGTCTCGGGGAAGCGGGCCGGGTCGATGTCGCTCACCTTCACCCCCTCCTTGTCCTTCTCATAGGTGAGGATAGTCTCGCACAGGGGAAAGAAGGCCTCCTTGGCGGAGCGGCGGGGAAGCTCCCCGAGATGAAGCTCCTCGCCCGTGGCAAGCGGCTCGTAGAGGGTCATGGTGCCGGCTGCCCTGGGGCCCACGACCCGCGTTCCCTCTTTCACCAGGGTGTCGATGAGGAGGCGCAGGTTCTGTTCGGTGATGGTTTTTGGCATGTGATTCCCTACTTGATGAAACTCTGGTCGTCGTCTTCCCGGTACTCGGCCAGGGGACCCTTCTCCTTCGGCTTGAACCCCGCCTCGTGGCCGTAGAGTTCTTTGAGCTCCCTGGCCATCTTGCGGTTCAGCAGATTCAGCGGGATGTCCATGGGGCACGCCCTTTCGCATTCGGCGCAGCCGGCGCAGCGTCCCGCCAGGTGCATGGCCCGCACGATGTGCCAGGCCATGTTCCCGGCCGGCCGGGGCGTGGTCTCCACCGCCTGGGGGCGGTTTCGGTCGCACAGGCACTGCTCGCAGTAGCAAAAAGGGCAGACCTGGCGGCAGGCGTAGCAGCGGATGCAGCGGGAGAAATGCTCCTTCCAGAAACTCCAGCGCTCCGCCGGAGTCATGGCTTCGAGGCGGGCCAGCTCTGCAGACTCCGTCGGGGTGAAGTGGGGAAGCTCAGTCAGGGTGCCGACGGTGACATCGGTATTTTCTGGGGTGTGTACTGTGCACTCCCGGCACTTGCCGGCGATGGTCGCCTCCGACAGCGGCAGGCTTCGATCGGCAGCGGCCCCCTGCACCCCGGCGCAGACTACGCCGATGATGTGGAGCTCCTCGCGCTTCAGCTGGTTCTCCCCCATGAGGCCGACGAGGGCCTTGAGATCGCACCCCTTGGCAACGATGGCGATCTTCCCCTTGCCGCGCACCTCCTTCTTGGCCTTGGTGAGGTAGAGGGCGAGGTTGTTGACGCAGGCCGGGGAAAAAATCAGGTCTGCAGCCTTCGCCGGGTCGGTGACGATGGTCGGCATGGCGGTGCCGGCGCGGCGCCCCGCCTGCCAGCCGACCACGGCGGCCACGGCGCCACTTTCCAGAACCTTCCGCGCCTCGGCCCGGACCGCGTCGGTGACAGCGGCGTAGAGGGCGGGGTCGATTGTTTGTGCGCTGTTCGTCATTGCATCATGCCTTTGTGGTGGTGTAGGGGCAATTCATGAATTGCCCCTACGGGATGTTGTTGTACGCCTCTTGCAGCTCCGGCGTGTCGATCACCCCGGACCACTGCTCCTCGGCCTCCAGTTCCTTGAACTCCCGCATGGGACCCAGTGCCCGCACCCGCTCGGTGAGCTCCGTGGCCACCTCCACCCATTTGCCCCCTTCCGCCGCGGAGACCCAGGAGAACTGGAGGCGCTGCAGGTCCACGCCGATGAAGTCCAGCAGCGCCCGGAAGGCGGCGAAACGTCTTCGGGCGTGGAAGTTCCCCGCCATGTAGTGGCAGTCGCCGGGATGGCAGCCGGAGACGAGCACCCCGTCGGCCCCCTTCTGGAAGGCCCGCAGGATAAAGACCGGGTCGATCCTGCCGGTGCAGGGGAACTTCACCACCCGGGTGTTGGCCGGGTACTGCATGCGGGAGGTCCCCGCCAGATCCGCCCCGGCGTAGGTGCACCAGGTGCAGACGAAGGCGATGATCTTTGGTTCGAAATCGTGGTTCTCTTTATGTGCGTGCATTGGTTCCCCGTAGGGGCGATCCGGTGGGTCGCCCAGGGCGAGGCAACGCCTCGCCCCTGCAAAAATCGCGGGTCACAGCGTCTCGATCATCGCCATGATCTGCTCATCGGTGTACCCATCCAGCTCCACGCTCTTGGACGGACAGCTTGCCTGGCAGGTGCCGCAGCCGCCGCAGACCCCGGGGTTCACGTAGGCCACCACCCGGATGAGATTCCCCTGCCGGTCCCGGATCTCCTTTTCCTCCACGGCGCCGTAGGGGCAGACCTTCTTGCAGTAGAGGCAGGCGACGCAGTTCCGCTCGTTCACCTTGGCCACGATGGGTTCGCGCTCCAGCTCATCCCGGGCAAAGAGGGTCATCACCTTGGCCGCGGCGGCGCTCGCCTGGCTCACGGTGTCGGGGATGTCTTTGGGCCCCTGGCAGGCCCCGGCGAGATAGATCCCGGCGGTGGCGCACTCCACGGGTTTGAGCTTGGCGTGGGCCTCGGAGTAGAAGTGGTAGCTGTCGTAGGAGATGCCGAGCTTCTGGGCCAGGGTGTCGGCTCCGGCCCTCGGCTGGACCGCGGTGGCCAGGACCACGAGATCCGCCTCGATCTCCACCTGGACGCCGACGTGGACGTCGCTCCCCATGACCACCACCTTGTCCCCCTTCTGGTAGAGGCGGGAGACCATCCCCCGGATGTAGACCGCTTCCTCCTCCTCGATGGCCCTTCTCCAGAACTCGTCGTAGCTTTTCCCCGGGGTGCGGGCGTCCATGAAGAAGACGTAGGCCTGGCCGTCGTGCACCTTGTGCTTGTAGAGCATGGTGTGCTTGGCGGTGTACATGCAGCAGATCTTGGAGCAGTAGCTGATCCCCTTCTCCCGGGCCCGGCTTCCGACGCACTGGACAAAGACCACCTGCTTGGGCTCCTTGCCGTCGGAGGGGCGGATGATCTTGCCGCCGGTGGGGCCGGAGGCCGAGGCCAGCCGCTCGAAGGTGAGGCCGTCGATGACGTCGGGGATGGTGCCGTGGCCGAATTCGCCGTATCCCTTGATGGGGGAGCCCTTGGGCTTTTCGCTGATGCTGTAGAGCTCGAACCCGGTGGCGACCACGATGGCCCCCACGGGCTCCACGATCAGCCGGTCCTCCTGCTCGTAGTCGATGGCGCCGGGGCCGCAGACCTTCTGGCAGACGCCGCACTTGCCGTTGATGAATCTGGTGCAGTGCTCCCGGTCGATGACCGGGGTGTTGGGGACCGCCTGGGGAAAGGGGACGTAGATGGCGGGACGAAAGCCCAGGTTCTTGTCGAAGGTGTTGGGGATCTTCTTCTGGGGGCACTTGGCGGAGCAGACGCCGCAGCCGGTGCACTTCTCCTCGATGACGCTTCTCGCCTTCTTGCGCACCGTGATCTGGAAGTTGCCGATGTAGCCCTCCACCGCCTCGATTTCACTGTAGGTGTGGAGGGTGATGTTCGGATGGTTGGCCACGTCCACCATCTTGGGAGTCATGATGCACTGGGAGCAGTCAAGGGTCGGGAAGGTCTCGGAGAGCTGGGCCATGTGCCCGCCGATGGAGGGCTCCCGCTCAACTAACACCACCCGGTGGCCGGCGTCGGCGATGTCCAATGCGGCCTGGATGCCGGCGATGCCGCCGCCGATGACGAGCGCCCTCTTGGTGACCGGCACGGTGATGGGGACGAGCTTTCGGTCCTTCTTCACCCGGGCCACCATCATTTCCACGATGGCGCTGGCCTTCTCGGTGGCCTCCTCCCGGTCCTCGTGGACCCAGGAGCAGTGCTCGCGGATGTTGGCCATCTCGCAGAGAAAGGGGTTCAACCCCGCGCTCTTGGCGGCGTTGCGGAAGGTCTTTTCGTGCATCCGGGGAGAGCAGGCGGCAACGACGATGCCGTCGAGCTTGTGCTCGGCCACGGCCTTCTTGAGAAGACCCTGGCCGGGGTCGGAGCACATGTACTTGTAGTCGGTGGCGTAGGCCACCCCGGGGATCCGGGCGGCCTCGGCCGCGACCTTTTCCACGTCAACGGTGCGAGAGATGTTCTCGCCGCAGTGACAGACAAAGACGCCGATTCGGGACATTTATACCAATCCTTTTTCTCGCAGAAGCGGCAGCGGGTTCACGATCATGCTGTCAAAGCCGAGTTTCGAGGGCGAAACACCCACGGCCAGGGCCAGGAGCTGGGTCATGTAGAAGACCGGCATGTCGAAGCGCTCGCCGGTGGCTTCTTCGATCTCCTTCTGCCGGATGTCGAGGTTCCCGTGGCACAGGGGACAGGCGACCATGAGGCAGTGGGCGCCAGCCCGCTTGGCGGACTGGAGAATGTCGCCGGAGAGCTTCAGGACCACGCCGGGGCGCGAGAGGGTGAAGTTGGCGCCGCAGCACTCCATCCGGTGGCTCCAGTCGACGGTCTCGGCCCCGGCGGCGGCGATGACCCGCTCCATGATGGTGGGGGCTTCGACGCAGTCCAGCTGCGGCACGTCGGGGGGCCGGGTGAGGAGACAGCCGTAGTAGCAGGCGACCTTGAGGCCCGAGAGGGGCTTGTGCACGGCGGCGGCGAGGTTGTCGAGGCCGAAGTCTTTCGCCAGGATCTCCAAGAGGTGCTTGACCGGCTTTGCCAGGTTCACTTTCCCGTCGATGGCGTACTCCACCTGGGTGCGTTTCGCGTCGTTGTCGGCCAGGTGGTGCTGGGTGACTTTGAGCCGCGAGAAGCAGGCGGCGCAGGCCACGGCCAGATCCCCCTCGACCCCGTCGGCCAGGGCGAGGTTCTTGGCGCACAGGGAGAGCGACAATAGCTCGTCCACGTTGTGGGCAGGGGTGGCGCCGCAGCAAAGCCAGTCGGGGACTTCCTGCAGGCCGATCTTGAGGGCTTTGAAGAGCCCCCGGGTCGATTCGTCGTATTCCTTGGCCGAGGCGTGCAGGGAGCAGCCCGGGTAGTAGGAGTAGGTGAGAAGGTTCTTGGCCGGGGTCACGGGGCCTCCCCTTTCTTGCGCAGCTCCTCGATCCGTTTGAAGATCTGCTCGATCTCGGCCATGTTCCGGTTCTTCTGGTGGAACATCTTGAGTTTGCCCTTGGTGATGAGTTTGGGGCCCAGCATGAGGTCTTTCAAAAACTGGCCGCTCTTCACGTTGAAGACCGCGGCAAGCCGCATCTCGTACTGCCGGCCGTAGGTGCGGATGTTCTCGAGAAAGAGCCGGTTGGCCAGCTGCACGTAGCTCTCCTTGGAGGGACCCTGGGCGTCCCAGGCGCACTTTCTGAGGGCATCCATGATGGCGGCCAGATCCACCTTGTTGGGGCAGCGGGTGGTGCAGGTCTCGCACGAGGCGCAGTACCAGATCGAACGCCCCGCCAG
>RHLS01000074.1 GCA_003712145.1 Desulfuromonadales bacterium
TTGAAATATCACCCACCCCCTTGCCCCCTCCCGTCAAGGGAGGGGGATGACCTTGATGGCGGAAGATCAGAGATAATCAGCAAAACTTATCTGATTGTGTCGGGTTATTGACTTTGACAGAAATGCTGAAACGGATGTACCGATTCCTGGCGTCGACGGAAGTCGCGGTTGCACTGTTCATGGCTGTTGCCCTGCTGGCGATTCCGGGGACATTCACCGAAAACAGGACATTCTACGCCCACCCGGTGTTTCTCTGCCTGCTGGGTGCACTGGCACTGAACCTGCTGCTCTGCACCATCCGCCGGTTCCGGTCGATTTCGGTGGCGGTTCTGATCCTCCACTTCGGGGTGCTGGTGGTCGTCGGCGGTGTTATCGCCCGGTCGTTCGGTTATGTGGCGACCGTCAACATCTATGAGGGCACCACGGTGGACAGGGTCTACAGGTGGGACCTCGAAAAGGATGTCCCCCTCGGCGCCGAGTTGACGATCCAAAGGATCAACCGGGAGTATTACCCCATACCGGTCAGGGTGGGGGTCCTCAGGGGGGGGACGAAAGAAGCCCTGCATACCCTCAAGACCGGAGAAAGTTTCACCCAGGGATCCTACCTCGTCAGGGCGGATTCCCTTGAATTCCCCTCCGAGGTCCTCAAGCTTTCCGTTTACCAGCAGGGACGCCTCATCGGTTCCTGCGATACCGCGGGCACCAGCAGTCTCCCGGCTGATTTTCCCTATGGGTTCAAGCTGGTGGCGTTCCAGAATCCGGTGCTCAAACGGCTGTGGGTTGATCTTGCGCTCAGCCGCAATTCCGCGCCGGTCGCGGCGGGGGCGTCGGAGGTCAACGCCCCCTTTGTCTGGGACGGACTCTACTTCTACAGCACGCAGGTCGGCGTGGACAAGGTCGGCATGCCTTTTGCTGGAATTCAGGTGGTCAGGGATCCCGGCAGGCCCTGTGTTTTCAGCGGGTTTGCCATCATGGGGCTCGGGGCGATTTTGTCGTTCGCGAGACGGTTTCTCAGGAACGAGGCAGGGAAATGACCATTTCGGAGATGATTGGTGGCGCGTGTGCCATGGGCTCGCACGAGCCGAAGCGCGGTGAAGGCAGGGTGTCATGGCGCTGAAGGTGTTCGCGGTGAAGCCCAAGGAACAGTGCCAGGTTCACGGCACCCATCCGCGGTCGGGTAACGGGATGCTGGCCGCCATGGCCCTGGCTTCCCTCTCCCTGATCGTGTGGCACGTGTGGGTGTACGGCACGAGCGGCCACCCGGGCACGTCCGACGCCAGGCTTGACCCCTTTCCCGTGCAGCTTGGCAACGAACTCCGGGACCTGTTCCTCAACAGGCACGGAATCCTGTCAGAGCTCTGGGAGGTTTTGCCGTATTTCCTCGTCGGCATATTTCTGGCCGGCTACCTCCGGACCTACAAGGTCGCCGTCAAGCTGCAGGCATCCCTCAGGAAATACGGGGTGCTGAGCGTCTTCCTCGCCTCCTTCGTGGGGATCATTACCCCCCTCTGTGCCTGCGGTACCGTCACCACGGCCATGAGTCTCCTGTTCGCCGGCATCCCCCTGGCGCCGGTCATGTCCCTCATGGTGACCTCGCCTCTTCTGAGCCCCTCCACCTACCTGATCACCCTGAACGATCTCGGCCCCGAATGGACCGTCATCAGGACCATATCCGCCTTCTCCATGGGGATTTTCGCCGGCCTGGTCACCCACGTCATGAGCAAGCGGGCCGGCTTCCGGAAGAACGAGATATTCATCGAGGGAGCAATCGTCAGGGGCGATTTCCATGACGAGGATTACCCCGACGAGCGCCTGCGGTGCGGATGCCGGCGCAACTTCGGCAACCGGGTTGCCGTCAGGACGGGAAACAAATTCCTCATCTTCCTGGCAAAATCCTCGGAGATGCTCTGGCCGGTCGGCAAGTACGTCATCGTCGGCGTTGTGGTGGGGGCGGTCGTCGAGCGGTACATGCCCAAGGAGTGGGTCTACCGCTTCTTCGGCCAGAAGGATGCCCTCAACATCGTCTGGGTTACCCTTGCGTCGGTGCCGATGTTCCTGCACCAGATCAGCGCTTCCAGCATCATCTACCATGTCAAGGGGGCCCTGGACGGAACCCTTGACGGCGGGGCGGCCCTGGCCTTCATGATCGGCGGACCGGTAACCGCGGTACCGACCATGGTCCTCTTCTGGACTTTTTTCAGAAAAAGGGTCTTTTTCCTCTACATGTCCGTCTGTCTCGCCGGAACCCTGCTCATTGCCTACACCTTCCAGTTCCTCTTCTTCGTGCCGGGAGTGGACCTCGGCAACCCGCTCCTGAAAGGGGTCGGTACCCTGTCGGGTGGAAATTCCCGCATCATCCGGAAACATGACCCCAACGTGCGGATGGTCATAGATCCCGCCGGCAAGGGTATTGTCGCCACCTATGCCAATGACGTCGACGGACGGGGCGGGGTTGTGTTTGATGCCACCCCAGGCCGCTTCTCCGGCGCCATGGCGGACCGGTACGACAACCGGCAGTACATCGTCAATATCGCCCAATGGCTTGAGCAGAACAGCAGCTCGCCGGCAGGGAAAAGCATCCTGGTCTACGCCCTTGGTGGTGGGAGTGGTGGGGCGTCTGCGCCCCTCGGCGAGAAGATGCTGGCCGAACTGGGCACACAGGGGTTCACCGTCAGGACGGTCGACAGGAAAGAAGTCCCCCTGATCACCGACCGCCTTCTGGCGGATTACGGCCAGGTTTGGCTCTTCTTCGGTTCCCCGGGAGGGAACGGGTTGAGCGACGCGGAGTTGAAGGTTCTTGCCGGGTATAACGACAACGGGAGGGCTACCCTTATCGTGCCGGCTAATCCGCAGCGGGGCGAGGATGGAGATCCGGAGGCGAACCGGCTTTCGTCCCGCTATGGGGTGTCATTCTCCGGGAGCGTCGAAAGTGCCGATGAATTGCACGTTTCCACCACCTCGGGCCTTTTGGGCCGGACCTCGGTCTTGCTCGGAAGTATTCTGAAAATAGTCAGGAAAGCCTGACGAGATCTGTTGTCGACCATCCCACGATACAAAGCGGGACATCATCATTCACGGAGGAATTCATGAAATCACAGGTGCTGGACGTACAGAGCCTCAAGAAGTTCGACGATCAGAAGCGTCACCAGGAAACCATCTGGTCCGACGACCACGCCAGGGTCAGCCTCATCTGCATGAAGCCGGGGCAGGAGATCATCACCCATACCCACCACGGCAGTCACATCTGGATGGTCATGGAGGGAACCGGGGAGTTTCTCTCCGGAAAGCAGACCCAGTCCATCACCACGGGACAGATCGTCATCGTTCCCGCCTTCGAGGATCACGGCATCCGGAACGCGTCCGGCGAAAACCTCGTCATCGCCTCCATAACGGGCCAGGGGGATTGATCTTACCCCTCTCCCCCTGCCCCTCTCCCCTCTGTGGGAGAGGGTGGCCGAAGGCCGGGTGAGGGGGAAATCGACACGGTGCACAGGATAATAGGTGAGCATTATGCAGACGATTCAGCGCAGCCCGAACGTGATGTGGCGCGAGGAGGCCGACGCCCTGGCCGATGCGCAGGCGGCCCTTGACCGGGGCGACGACGTGGAGGATGTTGGGACGTCGGTGCTCTTTTGCGGCGGCACCGTCCTATCCCTCAACTACCTCGGCACGGAGATCTGGAAGCTCTGCGACGGCCGGGACGTTGATGCCATCGTGGCCGAACTGCTTCCCCTGTTTGACGTGGAGGAGGAGGTCCTCCGCGAGGATGTCGAGGCCTTTCTCGGCGAGCTGGCAGCCAAGGGGTTCGTAACCCATGCAGACTGAGATTACGCTCGAAGCCCCGCTCACCATCAACTGGGCTATCAACAACAGCTGCAACTTCGCCTGCCGCCACTGCTACAGCCGCGAGGATGCCCATGACGAGCTGGACCGGGATACCCTCTTCGCCTCCCTGGAAAAGGTGGCGAAGGCCGGCGTGTTCACCGTCAACTTTGGCGGCGGCGAGCCACTCCTGCGGCGCGACCTCCTGGAGGTTGCCCGGTTCGCCGGCGGCCGGGGGCTTCGGATTTCCATGAACAGCAACGGCTGGTTCATCGACGGCGGGATGGCCGCGGCGCTCCGGGAGGCCGGTTTCACCAAAGTCGGCATCAGCATCGACAGCCACCTCCCCGATCTGCACGACCGTTTCCGCGGCGTGCCGGGGAGCCATGGGCGGGCTGTGGCCGCCCTCGGGCACCTGAAGGCCGCCGGCATCGCCACCTCCATCTCCACGGTCATCTGCCGGATCAACCACACCGCCATCGACGAGCTGGTGGCCTTTGCCCGGGAGCAGGGAGCCGGGCAGATCAATTTCCACAACTTCAAGTGCTCGGGGCTGGGGCTGGCCAACAAGGACGAACTGGACCTGTCACCCGAGGAGTGGAAGGAGTTCTACCGGAGAGCCCTCGCCGCCCGGGCGCGCGAGAAGGAGCTCGACATCTCCCTGGACGATCCGATCATCGCCCTGCTCGGCGCCCGCGACGCCGGCAGCCTCGTCAAGGGGAGCGTCTGCGGCAAGCTGTCGCTCAACATCAAGGCCAACGGCGACATCACCCCCTGCGGTTTCATCCCCATCGTCATCGGCAACATTGTGCGCGACGACCTGAAGCAGGTCTGGCGCGATTCGCCGGTGCTCGTGAAGATGCGAAACAAGCAGCCCACTGGCAAATGCGCCGGCTGCGGCAAATACGATGACTGTCTCGGCGGCTGCACCGCCCGGGCCCTGGCCCTCACCGGCGACCTGAACAGCCCCGACCCCCACTGCTGGGCGTGATGTCCGGCATGGCAGGTAACCACCCATGACTCTATCCCGCATCATTCGATTTGTGTTCCTCGTCGCCGTCATGGCCGCTCTAACCGGCTGCAAGGGGGAGGGGAAACGCCCGGTCTTCAAGATCGGCTACATGCTCTGCAACAGCGAGGAGGAGACGTCGCGCCGTTTTCAGCCGCTCACCCGCTATCTGTCTGATGCCTGCGGCGTCGACTTCGTCATGGTGCCGGTGGATGCCCATGATTTCGAGAAGCGCTTCAAGGCAGGGGATTTCGCCTTCACCCACACCAACTCGCTGCTGTACGTCATTCTCCGGGAGAACCACGGCGTCCAACTGGTCGCTTCGGAGAAGCGGGGGAAGTTCGGTTCCCGTAGCGCCGGCGCCCTCATAGCCCGCAAGGGGAGCGGCATCGAGAAGCTGTCCGACATCCGCGGCAAGCGGCTGGCCTTCGGCCCCATGCTCGCTCCCACCGGCTATCTGGCCGAGTATGACCTCATGCTCTCCGCCGGTATCAACCCGGAGCACGATCTGGCGACCTACTCCATTCCTCCGGGCTCCTTCAAGCATGACAAGCTGATCTATGGCGTCCTCTACGGCACCTACGACGTGGCTGCCGCTCCGCTACTCGACCTGGAAACCATGGTCAGGGACGGGAAGGTCGCGGCCGACGACTTTGTCATCCTGGCTCAGAGCAAGCCGATTCCCTACTGCACCTTCGCCGCGGCCAAGGGGGCGGATCCCGCCCTGGTCAAGAAGGTTCGGGAGGCGCTCCTCGCCCTGAAGCCGACCGACACCGCCGAGGTGGACGGAGAGCGGCTGAAGGTGCAGAAGGCTGCCTGGATCGACGGCTACGAAGAATTGCTGGACAGCGACTACGACCCGATCCGCGAGATGGCGAAACGGGTGAACATGCCGCCGTACCAGAAGTATTAGGGAAGCAATGTTCAAGGATACCTTCGACAAAACCGCCTGGGCACTGCTCGCCCTGGTCATCGGCGCCATGGCCCTGATCCTGGCCCTGAACCGCGGCTCGGGAGATGGGAAGGGACCAGCCGGCCTCGGCAAGGCGGTGGAGCGGGAGATGGCCTACCGCGCCCGCCTGGAACTGATCGGCAAGCTCTACGGGCCGGTGGATGAGCTGCGCAGGGCGGGAAACGGCCAGGCTGCCCTGCTGAAGCTGGACGAGCTTCTGCGGAAGTATCCCGGCGAGGCCCACGGCCACATCCTCCAGGGGGAGATCCTCAGGGAGATGGGGGCGCTGGACGAGGCGGTGGCGTCGTTTGTCCAGGGGGTAAAGCTGAACGGCGACTACCTTGATGCCACGAGCCCCCTGTCGCGCCGGGACCAGATCCAGCGGCTTGTTGATGAAGGGCTGAAGAGCGTTGGCGCCCGTGCCGCCGCCAACCCGGGGAACCGGACCCTGGCGGCGACCCTCGGGAAGGTGAACTACCTGAAGAGCCGGATGGCGGGAGGATGCGAGTGATGGTGCGCGACCGGCATTTCTGGACGGTGGTGGCGGCTGGGCTCCTGCTCGGGGCATGCGGCGTGCTCCTTGCGGTCTGGGGAAACCCGGAGAACTCCGGCATCTGCGTCTCCTGCTTCATCGAGAACAGCGCCGGTGCCCTCGGCCTGCACGACAACCCCCGCATGCAGTACCTGCGGCCCGAACTGATCGGTTTCGTCCTCGGGGCCATGGCCAGCGCCATCCTGTTCCGGGAATTCCGCTCCCGGGGGGGGAGCGCGCCGCTGCCACGGCTTTTTTCCGGCATCTTCCTGATCATCGGCTGCGCGGTCTTCATCGGCTGCCCCATCAAGCTGTTCCTGCGGCTGACCGCCGGTGACCTGACGGCCGTTGCCGGGATGCTCGGG
>RHLS01000010.1 GCA_003712145.1 Desulfuromonadales bacterium
GGGGGTGGGGGAAACCGCAACTGGCAGAATATAGGTCAACATCCCCCCACCCTATCCCTCCCCCGCCAAGGGGGAGGGGACTACGTGAGACTTCTCCGGTGGCTAAACATATGAACAGATTTTGAATGTTTAACCATCTCCCGAAAAACCCCTGCGACATTTGTTGCACCGTCAACTAACGGCGCACATAATCCACAAAACCGCACCTGTCCCCCATCTCCCCATCACCGCTACCGCCAGCTGCAACTTTTGTCGCACCCCTCGCGCCCAACAGCGCGGACAACACGCTGTAATTATTACATATTTTTTTGCATACACCTTGGCATCGTGTCTGCAATATGCCTCTTCGTAACCGGCACACCTTCAGCCGACCGTCGATGCAAAGGAGGCCCCCATGCCTGAGAGCACACCAGAGAAGCTGACGATCAAGCTGTGCGGCGACTGGTCCATGACCGGCGTCACCCATCAGCTGCTCCCCCTGACGGAACATCTGGCGACCCTTTCCCGCGCCCTCCCGCAGCAGTCGGGAGCCGAGGTGACACAGACGGTGATCGACCTTGCGGAGGTGGCCCTGTTCGATGCCTGCGGATGCCAGCTCCTGACGGTACTCCTTCGCCACCTGAAGCTGCTCGGCTTTACCCCCGTGCTGGCCAATATCCCGGACGAGCTCCATGGCAGTATCGCGCTTCTCGGGTTCGGCCACGAGTTCGAGACGATACTCGACGTAGCCAGGGGACACGCATGACCGCATCGCAGGACCACAACACCGCCATCGATGTGGGCCGGTTCAACGGCGTCTTTTTCGAGGAATGTACCGAGCACCTGGCCGACATGGAGCGGATTCTCGTGGCCCTTGACCCGGAAAACCCCGACGGCGAGGAACTGAACGCCCTGTTCCGCGCCGCCCACTCCATCAAGGGTGGAGCCGGCATTTTCGGTTTCACGGACCTTACCGTGGTGACTCACGAGCTGGAGTCGCTCCTGGACAGGGTGCGCGGCAACGAAATCCGTCTCGCCGCTGCGATGATCGACCTTTTCCTGGAGGCCCGTGACGCCATAGCTATGCAGCTGGCGGGACACCGGGACGGCACCCCCGTGGATCAGGCGGTCATCAGTGATATCTGCCGCAGGCTGCGAGACCAGATCGAGGGAAACACCGCCCCCCTCGCCGAATTTTCCTCTCCGGCTGCCGATCCGGATTTCTGTTCTCCATCCTCCGCAGGGGGCACCGGTTCCCGCCGCCTGGAGATCGTCTTCACCCCCGACAATGACATCTTCCAGCGGGGCGTGCGACTCG
Organism: Desulfuromonadales bacterium; assembly: GCA_003712145.1. Taxonomy (GTDB): domain Bacteria; phylum Desulfobacterota; class Desulfuromonadia; order Geobacterales; family Geobacteraceae; genus Geobacter. The sequence continues at coordinate 1,298 of RHLS01000010.1, forward strand.
AAAACCTCTTCAACGAACTGGCGCAACTGGGTGAGCTCTCGGTGAAGGCCGATCTTCCGAACACTCCACCCTTCGAGACCTTCGATCCCGAGGTCTGCCACGCCCGCTGGCTCTTCACCCTCGACACCACCGCCGACGAGGAGGAGATCCGGGAGATTTTCGAGTTCGTGGCCGAGCGGGAGCAATTGACGATCACCACGAAAGAAGAGCATGAAACCGCGCCGCCCGCAGCCCCGGCCTCCCAGACCGGAGACCTTTCCGGCGACACTGCCGCGGAGCCCGCCGCCTCCCTCCTCGGCCGTCGCGCCTACGACCGGGACGAGACGGCGACGGGGGCCTTCGGGCGCCGGGGTCCCGAGGCGGCAGAGTCTTCCATCAGGGTTGGTGTCACCAAGGTGGACCAGCTCATCAACCAGGTGGGCGAGCTGGTCATCACCCAGTCCATGCTGGCCCAGATGGCCGCGGTGCTTGATCCGGTCCTCTTCGAGAACATCCATCGGGGGCTTCTGCAACTGGAGCGCAACACCCGCGACCTCCAGCAGAGCGTCATGTCCATTCGGCTGGTCCCCATCAGCATTGTCCTCAGCCGCTTCCCCAGACTGGTGCGCGACCTGGCGGCCAAGCTCGGCAAACAGGTGGAGCTGCGGACCGTAGGAGAGGCCACCGAACTGGACAAGGGGCTCATCGAGAAGATCTCCGACCCACTCACGCACCTGGTGCGCAACTGCCTCGACCACGGGTTGGAATCCCCCGAAGCGCGCATGGCCGCGGGGAAAGGACCCGTCGGCACCATTACGCTGCGCGCCTCCCAGGTGGGAGGTCGCATCGTCATCGACGTGCTGGACGACGGAGCCGGGCTCAACCGGGAAAAGATCCTCCGCAAGGCAGCCGAACGGGGCATCCCGGCCAGCGACGCCATGACCGACGATGAGGTCTGGCAGCTGATCTTCGCCCCCGGCTTCTCCACCGCCGAGACCGTCACCGACATCTCCGGCCGGGGAGTCGGGATGGATGTGGTGATGAGAAACGTCCAGGCCCTCAGCGGCCGGGTGCAGATTTCGTCGGAGCCGGGCGCGGGAACGCGGGTCACCATCAGCCTCCCCCTCACCCTGGCGATCCTCGACGGTCTCTCCGTGGCCGTGGGGGGTGAGAAATTCATCATCCCCCTCAATGCCATCATCGAATCCCTCCAGCCGCGACCGGAAGAGATCAAAACCATAAACGGCAAGAACGTCGTCCACGTCCGGGGCGAATACCTGCCCCTGCTGCCGCTCCATGCACTCTTCAACCTGGAGACATCGGTCACGAAGGCGGAAGAGGGAATTGTCGTGCTGGTGGATGTGGAGGGAGAGAAAGCCGCCCTGCTGGTGGATTCCCTGCTCGACGAGCACCAGGTGGTCATCAAAAGCCTGGAGGCAAACTACCGCAAGGTGGAAGGTACTTCAGGCGCAACGATCCTCGGTGACGGGCGGGTAGCGCTGATTCTGGACGTCCATGCCCTGCTCCAGATGAAGAAAGGAATCAAGCAGGCAACCCTGATGTAGGGGCGAGGCGGTGCCTCGCCCGATAATGGCACGTCATGAGGAGGGCGACCCACCGGGTCGCCCCTACAGGTGCATTAAACAAGGAGCACCGGACGGACAACAATTCGAGGAGGTTCCCCAAACCATGCAGACAAACCAGGAGACGCCCGAAAAAAGCGGCGCGGCCATTCCCCGTGAGTACCTCACCTTCACCCTCGGAGCAGAGGAATACGGCATCGACATCCTGAAGGTCCAGGAAATCCGCGGCTACGACGCCGTGACCCGCATCGCCAACGCGCCGGAATTCCTCAAGGGGGTCATCAACCTGCGGGGGGTGATTGTGCCCATCGTGGACATGCGGATCAAGTTCCACCTCGGCACCCCCCACTACGACGAGTTCACCGTGGTCATCATCATGAACGTCCTGAACCGGGTCATCGGCATGGTGGTGGACGGGGTCTCCGACGTGGTGGCCCTGGAGCCGGAACAGATAAGGCCGGCCCCGGAACTGGGCTCCGCCCTGGATACCCGGTACCTGACCGGCCTCGGCACCGTGAACGACCAGATGCTCATCCTCATGGACATAGAAAAGCTCATGGGCAGCGACGAGATGCAGCTCATGGACAGCGCGGCGTAGGGGCGCTGCTTACCGCGCCCCGATTGAGCCGAGCAAGCACTGCCCCTACTATTGGTATGGTTAATAATCCTCGTGTGAAAGGTGGAACACTATGAAATTGAAAGCATTCAAAGACTGGAAGATCCTCTCCAAGATCCTCACCATCTCGGTGGTGACCATCGCGCTCCTCGTCTCGGGCATTATCTTCTACGTGCTCCCCCTGGTGGAGAAGAAGCTGATGAACGAGAAGATGGTGGCCACCCGGAACGTGGTCGAGGTGGCCGCCGACGTAATCGAGTCGTTCCAGGCCAAGGCCAAGAGCGGCGAACTCACCCTTGCCGAGGCCCAGAAGCGCGCCATCGAGAGCGTGAAGCAGATCCGCTACCAGGGGAACGAGTACTTCTGGATCAACGACCTGGAACCGAAGATGGTGATGCACCCCATCAAGCCGGAACTGGACGGCAAGGGCCTCGCCGACATGAAGGACCCCAACGGCAAGCCGCTCTTCGTGGAAATGGCCAACGTGGCCAAGGAGAAGGGAGCCGGCTCCGTCGAGTACCAGTGGGCAAAGCCGGGGGCCAGCAAGCCAGTGGACAAGATCTCCTGCGTGAAGCTGGTGAAGGAATGGGGCTGGGTCGTGGGGAGCGGCATCTACGTGGATGACGTGCAGAAGGAAGTGATGGCCATGAAAATCCAGATCATCGTCGCCACCCTGGTCTGCGCGCTGCTGATCTTCGCCTTCGCCTTCGTCGTGGCCCGCCGGATCAGACTGGCCCTGGGCGAGGCCATCACCGCCTCCGAGCATATCGCCGCCGGCGACCTGACCTGCGCCATCGAGGCCGCCAGCCAGGACGAGACCGGCCAGTTGCTCCGCTCCCTCCGAGAGATGAACGACAGCCTCTCCCACATCGTGGCCGAGGTCCGCACCGGCGCCGACTCCATAGCCAGCGCCACCGAGCAGATCTCCGCCGGCAACGCCGACCTCTCCCAGCGGACCGAAGAGCAGGCCTCGGCCCTGGAGGAGACCGCCTCCAGTATGGAGGAGCTCACCTCCACCGTGAAGCAGAACGCCGACAACGCCCAGCAGGCCAACAAGCTGGCCATGACCGCCAGCGAAGTGGCGGAGCGGGGCGGCGACGTCATCGGCCGGGTGGTGAACACCATGGGGGCCATCACCCAGAGTTCCCGCAAGATTTCCGACATCATCGGCGTCATCGACGGCATCGCCTTCCAGACCAACATCCTCGCCCTCAACGCGGCGGTGGAAGCGGCCCGGGCCGGCGAGCAGGGGCGCGGCTTCGCCGTGGTTGCCGGCGAGGTGCGCAACCTTGCCCAGCGCAGCGCCGCCGCGGCCAAGGAGATCAAGAGCCTCATCGAGGACTCCGTGACCAAGGTGGAGGACGGCAGCCGCCTGGTGGAAGAGGCCGGCGACACCACCCGGGAAATCGTCACCAGCATCAAGCGGGTGGCCGACATCATGGCCGAGATCTCCGCCGCCTCCATCGAGCAGTCCAGCGGCATCGAGCAGGTGAACACCGCCATCACCCAGATGGACGACGTGACCCAGCAGAACGCCGCCCTGGTGGAAGAGGCCGCAGCCGCAGCCGAAGCCCTGGAGGACCAGGCCCGCTCCATGGTTTCCACCGTGAGCCGCTTCAAGCTTGCCGACGGCGGGCGCGCCGAAGCCGCCCCCGCGCCGAAGAAGGAGCGGAGGCCCGCTGCCGCCAAGGCTGCGCCCATTGCCAGGAACACTCCGACCGTCAAGCCGGTGGCCAAGATGAAGGCCGCCAACGGCTACCACAAGCCGGCCGTTCAGGAGCACCACGAGGCCGAGCTTCCCAAGGCCGTGGGGTATGACGACGACTGGAAGGAATTTTAGGGCTTCATTGGCACAACACGACAGGACATAATTCCCCCTCCCCCCTTGCGGGGGAGGGCTGGGGTGGGGGGGAAGTTGACCTATTCTCCGCAGTTCCGACTTCACCCACCCCCTGGCCCCCTCCCGTCAAGGGAGGGGGAATAACTCAAGAGATCCAAAGGAAGAACCGGTAATAGCTGAAATGAGACCCCCATGCCCAACCACGCCACAGCCCAGCAGATAGGAACCGGCGCGGATTTCCCCATCAGGGAAACCCGCGAGTTCCGCTTCACTGACCACGACTTCGCCCGGGTGCGGGAGCTCATCTACCGCACCGCGGGGATCTCCCTCACTCCGGTCAAGCGGGATCTGGTCTACGGTCGCCTGGCCCGCCGCCTGCGGGTCAGGGGTCTCTCCTCCTTCGCCGACTACCTCCGCATCCTGAAGAGCGGCGACCGGCAGGAGCAGGAGGCATTCGTCAATGCCCTCACCACCAACCTTACCTCCTTCTTCCGGGAGCCCCACCACTTCCCGATCCTGGCAGAACACCTGAAGGGGCTCGGCGGCCGGCGCCCTCTCTCCATCTGGTGCTGCGCCGCCTCCACCGGCGAGGAGCCCTACTCCATCGCCATGACCGTGGTGGAGCAATTCGGCACCTTCACCCCGCCGGTGCGGATTCTGGCCACGGACATCGACACCAGCGTCCTCGACCGGGCCAGGCAGGGGGTCTACCGTCTCGACCGAACCGACCGGCTCCCCCGGGAGCAGCTCCGGCGGTTCTTCCTGAGGGGGGACGGAAACAACGCGGGCCTTGTCAGGGTGAAGCCCGAGCTTCAGAAGCTGATCACCTTCCGGCAGCTGAACCTGCTGGACCCGGAGTGGCCCATGCGGGAGCGGTTCGACGCCATCTTCTGCCGCAACGTGATGATCTACTTCGACAAGGAGACCCAGTACGGCATCCTGAAGAAGTTCGTCCCCCTGCTCCACCCCGAGGGGCTCCTCTTCGCCGGCCACTCGGAGAGCTTCCACCACGCCGCCGACCTCTTCCAGGTCCGCGGCAAGACGGTCTATGCCCCGCGGGGAGGCGCCCCCGTCACTGCCGGACGTCGGCCGTAATCCGGCCCTGGGAGGAGAACCATGCACACCGGCAAATACTTCGCCAAAAACTCCTATTTCGACCGGACCTTTAACATGCCAGCGGTCAAGATCCTGCCGGGCGAATACCACGCCACCAACAGCGACACCATGATCGTCACGGTGCTCGGCTCCTGCGTCTCGGTCTGCATCCGCGACCGGATTAGCGGCATCGGCGGCATGAACCACTACATGCTGCCGGGAGATTCCACCGCCGCCGGCGCCCCTTCGCCCCGGTACGGCACCCATGCCATGGAACTGCTGATAGACCACCTGGTCCACCTGGGGGGGAGGCTCCCCTATCTGGAGGCAAAGGTCTTCGGCGCCGGCCGGGTCATCAACGGCGTCACCGATGTGGGGGAGCGCAACGCCGAGTTCGCCCTGCACTATCTGGAGCAAAGGGAGATACCGGTAACGGCGGTGGATGTGGGAGACATCTATCCGCGCAAGGTCTACTACGCGCCGACAACAGGCCGCGCCTTTGTCCGGCAGATCAGGAACATCGGCGACGCCGACGCACTGTTTATCGGGGGATCATCATGAGCACCCGTCCCATCCATGTTCTCATCGTCGACGATTCGGCCCTCATCCGAAACCTGCTGACGGATATCATCAACAGCCAGCCCGACATGGAGGTGGTAGGAACGGCACCCGACCCCCTGGTGGCCCGGGAGAAGATCAAGGCCCTCAACCCTGACGTCCTGACCCTCGACGTGGAGATGCCCCGGATGGACGGGCTGGTCTTCCTTGAAAAGTTGATGCGCCTTCGCCCCATGCCAGTACTCATGGTTTCTTCACTCACGGAGAAGAGTTCCTTCATAACGCTCCGCGCCCTGGAACTGGGGGCCGTGGACTTCGTCACCAAACCGAAGATCGACATCAGCCACGGAATGCACGAGTACGCACAGGAAATAACCGACAAGATCCGCGTCGCCGCCAGGGCCAGGGTCCGGCAGCCGCCCCCCCACGTCCACTTCTCCGTGGAGCGCAAGAACACAGCTGACGCCGTCCTGCCGGTGGAACACCGGACATTTTCCTCCACCGAAAAGGTCATCGTCATCGGCGCCTCCACCGGCGGCACCGAAGCCTTGAAATCGTTCCTCGTTGCCATGCCCGCCGACTATCCCGGCATACTCATCACCCAGCACATGCCGGAGGCCTTCACCCGCACCTTTGCCCAGCGGCTGAACAGCCTCTGCCGGATCAGCGTCAAGGAGGCTGAGCACGGCGAACGAATACTCCCGGGCCACGCCTACATCGCCCCAGGCAACCGGCACCTCCTCCTCGGTCGCAGCGGGGCCAACTACGTGGTGGAGCTCTCCGACGGTCCGCCGGTCAGCCGCCACCGGCCGTCGGTGGACGTCCTCTTCCGCTCGGCGGCCAACCGCGCGGGAAAGAACGCCGTCGGCATCATCATGACCGGCATGGGAGACGACGGCGCCGCCGGCATGCTGGAGATGCACGACGCCGGCGCCTACACCTTCGCCCAGGACGAAAAGAGCTGTGTGGTCTTCGGAATGCCCAAGGAGGCTATCGCACGGGGCGGGGTTGACGAGGTGGTGCCGCTCGGCGAAATGCCGCGGCGGCTTTTCGGCTGGCTGGCAGCGCAGGGGAGCCGGGCCTTCAGGGTGTGACGGAAGAAACGGCTCAGAATTCTCCTACGATCAACTCCGCAACAGGCTTCCGTCCAGGCCGGGGATGCGCTCCTGCCGCCGGCCGCCCCACAGCCACCACAGCCATCAGCTCCAGCTCCTTCGGCAGGCCAAACAAGTCGCGCACCTCGTCCGCGCTCTTAAGGATCTCCCCAAGCCACACCGCTCCGAGGCCCAGCGCATGGGCCGCAAGCAGCATATTCTGGAGGCAGGCGCCGATGGCCTGATGGTCCTTCGTATCGTTGTACATGACCGCGCGGTCGCAAAAGACCGCAATGGACACCGGCGCCGCCGCCACGATGTGCCGGTACTTCGTCAGCCCAGCAAGCGCCTCCCGTTTCTCACCGTCGCGGACGATGGCAAACCGCCACGGCTGGTTGTTGAGCCCCGAAGGAGCCCACGAGCCGGCCTTGATGATCTCCAGGATCTCCTCCCGGCTCACCAGCTCGTCGGTATACTGCCGCACGCTGCGGCGGGTGTAGATTGCTTCAAGGACGTCCATGGTGATCCCTCCTCCATCAAAAAGACTCAACTAGTTAAAAAATATACTAAAGTTTTATATACTCCACACCGATACAGAAAGAAAAGCCTTACGAGGTCACCCCCCCATGCTGGCAAAAACGGTTGCCATCTTCTCGGTTCTTCTGTTTTCCGTTGTCCTTTGCTTCGTCTGCATTGCGGGCGTCATCCTCAGATAACCGAGGCCCGGCTTAATGATTTGCCAGTTTCAATCTTCGCCCGCCCACGTGGGCGGGCGCTACTGTCGTCCTCATCGGACCAACAGATTCGGCAGGTTACGCTTACATTTCCGCGAACCAGCCATAAAATGCCTGAGCAGGGCACTGGCACTCGACATTCTCCTTTCAATCTTCTTGTGAAATTCAAGAGTTGCGTCCACAGCGGACCCCCCCGGTTTTCCTCATGCGCACCAAGTTCGCGGATCAGACGATCAACGGCTCTTCGTCGAAGAAGATTGTCCTGGTCTGTCCATGGGTTTCCACATGGTTCTCCCGGGGCTCGGTCAGGCGATAGAAGCGAAGATTGTCCTGCTGCATATCAATCTCGCGCAGGAGCTTACGACGCAGATCCTCGAACTTCATCTCGTTCACCTGGCATTCAAACACCGACTTCTGGACCCGCTGGCCGTAGTTCTTGCACGCCTGGGCCACACGTCGCAGGCGCCGGCGCCCTTCCCTGGTTTCGGTGTTCACGTCATAGCAGACAACTACCCACATGGTTCACCTCATGAATAGAGCACCGGCGTGTACTGCTCCAGGTCGCCCCGCAGGTGCCGGGCCAGCAGCCGGGACTGGACATGGGGCAGGAGCCCGAAGGGGACTTTCTGATCAAGGACCGGATGGTGGAATTCATCCTGTTTGCGCTTCTGGTAGGCCATGATGACCTCCTTCCGCCCCGCGTCATCCAGATACGTGGCGCCGCCGGGCCGCACCTCGAAGTGCTTGGCGATCCAGTCGGACATATACATCGGCTTGCGGGATAGCGCATGCAACTCGGCGAATTCCAGGTATGAGGTGACGATCCGGTTGAGGATATCCAGCTCCTGCTCGTTCAGGTAGTTCTTGGCCACCTCGTTATCGCCTTTGCGAGGCGTGCCGCCTGCCCAGGCAGTCAGTCCCATGTTGGGGCTCGCGGCATTGGCGCGCTCAAAGATCACTTCGGCGGCGGTCTGGCCGTGTGCGGCCCAGTGCATCTTGTTCTGTATTGCGGCGAAGAACTGGCGGGAAACCTCCGTGGACGGATCGTAATCGATGCTGGTTGCATAGATGTCCAGCACCTTCCGCCAGAAGACCTTTTCGGACGAGCGAATGTCGCGGATGCGGGCCAGCAGTTCATCGAAGTAGTTACCCTTCCCCGCCTGCTTCAGGCGCTGATCGTCCATGGTAAAACCCTTGACGATGTACTCCCGCAGCCGCTGGGTGGCCCAGATGCGGAACTGGGTGCCACGCAGACTGTTGACCCTGTAGTCCACCGAGATAATGGCATCCAGGTTGTAATGCTCTACCTGCCGCTGTACATGACGTGAGCCCTCATGTTGAACTGTTGCAAAATTTGCAACAGTTGCCTCGGCCTGCAACTCTGCCGTCGCGTAGATGTTTTTCAGGTGACGGCTGATTCCGGATTTGTCCACCTGAAACAGCTCGGCCATCTGATTGAGCGTGAGCCAGATTGTTTCCCCTTGCAGCCGGACTTCAATTCGTGTCTTGCCGTCCTCGGTCTGGTAGAGGAGAAATTCGCCGCCAGCCGGAAATGTATTTTCGTTATTCATATCTCATTCCTCACGCAATGAACAATTCCCGCGCCGCCTTTCGGCTTTTGTCCTTTTCAGCAACGACGGCAGGAAGACAGGATTCTCTCAGCGAACAATGGGTACAGCGCTTGTCGTTCACCGGCGGCGGGATGCTGGATTGCTCAAGCATCCCATGGACACCGTCGACCACCTTCTCGACGTGCCCCCTCATTACATCAGTAAAGATGACTTCCCGGCGCTCCCGCGAACCATGCCAAAAGAGCGCGCCCTTCACGACCGACAACCCGAGCATCTCTTCGAGACAGATGGCCTGGGCGCAGAGTTGCAGCGCCTCGTGATGGCCGGCGCGGTGCCTGCCCGACTTGTATTCCACCGGATAGGGGGTCTCACCTTGGAATTCCACCAGATCGGCCTTGCCGACAAGGTTCAGCCTCTTCGACCAGAGCGGCAGCGCCCGCTCATAGCGAATTCCCGCCACATCGTGGGACGATTCCACGTCCACGTTTTCATGCACGTCGCGGCCGCGCATGGTGTAGAGGTTTTCGCCCCACACCTGTTCAACGTGGGATCAGGGCGCACTGACGGGGGCAGTAGCTGTAGTGCTCCAGGGCGGAGATCATGATGGGGTCGGTGGAATCCATGTTTTCCCTCCGTAGGGGCAATTCACGAATTGCCCAATAAATGCCGTCGTAACTGGGCAATTCGTGAATTGCCCCTACCGTGTGGTTGCTGCCGGGTTTTCTTCGTCATTTTCCCATTTCAAAGGATTGTGACGGATATATTCCCGAATTGCGGTCATTTACCGATCACCCCGAATTACCCTCTCGTGATAATTGCGCTGCCAGAGCGGAATGCCAGGAGTGTTGCGCATCAGGTTTATATGTTTCGCAGTGTTCATCTTGAAAAAACCGATCACCTTCGGGACAAGCATGGTTCTGCGTTGCTGGTGTAGGGGCAATTCACGAATTGCCCCCTCGCTGCAACATGTGTCGGGCAACTCATGAATTGCCCCTACGGCGGCGGTTACAGCATTATCAGCGACAACGATAATCCCATGCAGATGATTCGGCATGACCACGAATTCATCGACCACCACATTCGGAAACCGTTCCGGCAACGACCGCCAGACCTCTTCAACCTTTCGACCAGCCTCGTTCAACACCATGTCGCTCTGAACGATTCCGCCGAACAGACATTCCCTCCCCTGCACGCACAGGGTCACGAAATAGGCCTTGGATGAGGAATAATCAAATTCCCGCAACCGGATGGACCGGCGATGATGAACGTCAGGATTATAGGTCATGCCTTGTCCCGTCCCGTGTCCCGTAGGGGCGAACCTTGTATTCGCCCTGGTTATCGGCATTGCGTAGGGGCGCCGCTTGCTGCGCCCAAGAAATTCGGCGAATCATACAAAGGCGCAGCAAGCGGCGCCCCTACATTCCATCTCCCCCCCTACCCCAGCAAAAACTCGAAATCCTCCCGGCTGAGGCCGGCGCTGCCCTCTCCGGCGGCATCCTCCAGCAATGCCTGGTAGAGCTTGAGCTTGCGCTTTTTCAGTTCCATCATTTTCTCTTCGATGGTGTGGCGCATGATGAGGCGGGTGATGGTGACCTGCCGGGTCTGGCCGATGCGGTGGGCGCGGTCCGATGCCTGGTTCTCCACGGCGGGGTTCCACCAGGGGTCGAGATGGAAGACGTAGGTGGCGCGGGTGAGGTTGAGGCCCCGGCCGCCGGCCTTGAGGGATAGGAGGAAGGCGGAGGGCTCTTCGCCCTTCTGGAAGGTGGTGACGAGCTTTTTCCGCTCGGGGACGGGGGTGCTGCCGTCGAGCCTCAGGTGCGGGAGGCCGTGGTGGACAAGGGCTTTCTGGACGATGTCGAGGAAGGAGGTGAACTGGGAGAAGACGAGGACGCTGTGCCCTTCGTCGAAGAGCTCCTGGAGCTGCTCCACGAGGAACTCGATCTTGGGTGACGCTTCCCTGGCCTCGGGGACGAGGAGCCGGGGGGAGAGGCAGAGCTGGCGCAGCCGGAGGATGGCGGTGAGGGTGATGATCCGGGCCTGGCCGGGGGACTGGGAGCGCCAGGCGTCCTCGACGGTCTGGCGGACCTCTTCGACGGTGCGAGTGTAGAGGGCCTTCTGCTTGGGGGTGAGCTCCAGGTGGATGTCGGTCTCGATCTTGGGAGGGAGCTCGGCGGCGATCATCTGTTTGCTGCGGCGCAGGACGAAGGGGCGGGTGCGGCGGATGACGGTGCTGAGGAAGGCATTGTCGTCGGCCCCCATGCGGCGGTGGAACTCTTCGTGGGTCCCCAGGAGCCCGGGGACCGCCAGGTCCATGACCGAGTAGTATTCGCCCAGGTGGTTCTCCACCGGGGTGCCGGTGAGCAGGAGGGTGAACTCGCCCCGCAGCTGGCGGCAGGCGCCGGTGGTTGCGGCCTGGATGTTCTTCACGGCCTGGGCCTCGTCGAACACCATGACGTGGAAGGGAATCTCCCGGAGCATGTCGATGTCGCGCTGGACGATGCCGTAGCTGGTGAGGACGATGCGGGCGCCGCCGAAGTCGGTGCTGCGACCGCTCCCCCGGTAGGTGTGGACGGTGAGTTCCGGATAGAAGCGATTGAGCTCACTCTCCCAGTTGAAGAGGAGGCTCGGGGGGACGACGATCAGGTGGGGCCTCTCCCCGCCGCGGGAGGGGATGGCCCCCTCGTGGAGCCCGGCCAGGAGGCTGATGGCCTGAATGGTCTTGCCGAGCCCCATGTCGTCTGCCAGACAGGCGCCGAAACGGTGGCCGTAGAGGAAGGCGAGCCAGGAGAAGCCGTCTTCCTGGTAGTGGCGCAGAGGGCTTCGGAGCCCGGCGGGCGGGGTCTCCTTCGGGATGTTCTCGAATGAGGCGAGGCTGGCGAAGATCCGCTCGTCCTCGGGGGAGAGCCGGACGGTGACTCCCTGGGAGCGGAGCAGGAGCCAGTCGAGGATCTGGAGCCGGGGGATCCGGACCAACTCGGCTTTTTTCCGCTTTTTCCCGCCCGCCCCGGGGCAGAGCATGGCGAGGAGACGGGACGATTCCTCGTCGAGGATCAGGAAGGAGTCGCCCCGCTGGAAGACGCCGCCGCTGGCCATGGCCTCGGCGATCTCCCGGTCGGTGAGGAGCTCGGCGCCGCAACGGACTTCGGGCTTCAGCTCGAACCAGTCGAGGGTGGAGCTGGTGGCGTCGATGGTGACGTCGAGGCTGACGGATTCAAGGGGCTTGCCCTGGAAGACGAGGTCGAAGCCGGCCTCGCGGAGCTTGCCGTGGAGCTCAGAGAGGCTCCGGAAGAGTTCCGCGCGGGGGAGCCGCAGGGCGCCGGGCCGGGGAGAGTCGGCAAAGATCTCCGGACCGAAGAGACGGTACGGGATCTCCAGGAGGCGCGCCTGTTCCCGCTTGTCCACGTTGACAAAGGTCCACCCGCCGGCGTCGGTCATGAGGATATGCTCGGTGCTTGCACAGGATAAATGAAAACCGTTCACCAGCCGCTTCGCCTCGATCTTGACGGCCCGCTTCAGGAAGTCATCACCCGAGAAAGCGGCGCGGGTCATCCGTTCGAATTCGGCCTTGGTGCCGCACCGAAGGCTGTCGAAGCAGGCAGCTACGAGGACGGCGCCCCGCTTTTTGGTTTTCATGGAGACAGAAAGCGCGGAGCGCCCTTCGGAGGTAAAGAGCCCGAAGGCCGAGGGTGAAAGGCCGAAGGGGGTACCGTCGTGGACCCCTTCCGCCAGGATCAGGGCATGCAGGTCATCGACCTCGGCCACCCGGATCCTGTAGGCGGGGGTGGACTCCGCGGGCACCACATCCGCCCCCGCGACGGTGAAGCGGGCACAGGCGAGGAAGTCATGCCGGTACTGGTCGGGAACCGCTACGGCCAGGCCGTTGAACAGCCCGGTCTCCAGGGTGATGGTCCGCATGTCGCGCTGGACGCGGATGCCGCTCTCGACGCTCCACTCTGTAACCAATCCGTTGATCTCGGTCCATGGCTCCCACCCCTCGAATCTGTCGATGATCTGGATCACCCCGTTGGGAACATCGACAAAGTAGCGATAGGTGGCGAAAGCATCGGTCGGCAGCGGATTGCCGTCCTCCAGGGCCTTATGGATGGTGACCCATCCCTCGTCACGGGCGAGGAGGGTCCGGGTACCCCTGGTCGTCCCGCGGTCAAAGCGAAGCGGCGTCTCCTTCCCCTGCCTGCGGAAGACGATCGGATAGGTTTCACCGAAGGTGTCGTGGAACCGCTCCACGATCTTTCCCCCCTCCCGGGAGATGAGGAGCGCCCAGAGGAAATCCTTCATCGTGCGGGGGAGATTGCTGTCGTAGTGGTTGACCGGCCGTGCCTCTTTCCAGACCTGCATCCGGGGCCCCTCAGCACCGCGTTCCAGCACCAGGCGGAAAGCCGGCACGGCTGGTGCGCGGTCGGGCTTGAGGACCGTGGTTGCCGGGCCGCCGGCACCGATCCCGAGCCACTGCGCCACCTCGTCCAGATAGGCCCCGTCAAGCTTGTAGCTGGCAAAGGATACGGGATCCACCGCCTTTCTCAGTACCGCCAGGGCGCAGACCACGTGGGGACAGTGGGTGGTGGGCCGCCAGCGGTCGCAGTCGCAGGAGCAGGCAAGCCCTCCCCCTTCCCGCCGGATGCTCACCTCGTAATAGCGCCCGTCTTCAACCTTCGCATGGAGGATGGAGCGGTCGCCATTCCAGGAGATCTCCTTGACCTTTTTCGCGATGCCAAGGGCAAGCCCCTGGAGCACATCGACCTTGCCGGCCATGGTGTAGAGCTGGCCGGGCTGAAAGACCCGCAGCGTCTCGATAAGCGGTTCACCCGTCGCGGCCACCACAACTGACTCTTCCCGTGGAGCTGCCACCTGCCTCCGCGCATATGCCGGTTTCTTTTTTCTCTTCACGCCTTACCCCTCACTCCTCACTGAATTATGCCGTGCAACGGCCCGCCGGCAGCGCCGAGGGCATCCACCCGCCGCTCGATTTCCGGCTCCATCTCCAGGGGTGGCGCATGGTGGGGTTTCACCCGGGCGTCGATGACCAGCGCCCCCTCGCACCCCCAGTGCTTGCCGCGGATGCTGGCGGCGATGCCATGGATGTCGCTGGCGGGGTTTGACCGGGTGAAGGTGACCCAGAGGAAGTTGTTGAGGGTCCGGGCGGCGAAGTCGCTGTCGTCGCAGACAACGATGAGGGGGAAGCGGTTGATGGGGTCGTCCTTGCCGAAGAAAGCGCAGAAGCCGTCCATCTCCCCGGCCATCCCCTCGCGGTAGCCGGCATAGTTCGGCCCGGTGACGGCCAGAACCCCGGGAAGGCAGACGCGGGGCACGCTGAATCCTTCGGGGAGACGGAGGCCGGCGGGCAGTTCTGTCGGCAGGTCGCGGCGCTTCTCGCCCACGGCGGCAATGACCACCTTCGACCCTTTGTTGAAGCCGCTTCCGGAGTAGTCGAGGGTGTCGATGGTGGTGCGGGTCTGGAAGTGGAGGTCCCGGCGCCAGTCGGCCCGCTCCAGCACGAAGCGGAGGAATTCGTCGATGTGGTGGATGTCGGGCGGATTGTCCTCGTGGGCGGCGATGAAGAGGTACTTGGCCAGGGAGAGCTGGCCGTTCCCCAGAATGGCGTTGGCGATGGTGAGAATCTCCAGGGGCTCCCGCTCCGGGGCGTAGGGAACGTACCGCTCGGAGCCGATGGCCAGGAGCAGCGGGTGGACCCCCGCGGCGTCCACGGCATGGACGGCCTTGACGCCGGGGAGGACCGAGGGTATCAGGTCGCCGGTCAGCTCGTGGATGAAGGCGCCGAAGGTGGTGTCCTCCTGGGGGGGGCGCCCCACGGAGGTGAAGGGCCAGATGGCGTCAGGGCGGTGGAAGACGGCATCCACCTTCAGCACCGGGAAGGGGTGAACGAGGCTGTAGTATCCCAGGTGGTCGCCGAAGGGGCCCTCGGGGAGGGTGCGGGTCGGGTCGATGGTGCCGGTGATGCAGAAGTCGGCTTCGGCCGGCATGGGAAGGCGGTCGGGATGGCAGACCATGGCCAGCCGCCGGCCGCCGAGGACGCCGGCGAAGGAGAGCTCGGGAAGCCCCTCGGGGAGCGGCATGACGGCGGCGACGGTGAGGGCTGGAGGCCCGCCGACGAAGATGTTCACCCGCAGCGGCTCGCCCCGCTCGATGGCCTCGGCGTGGTGGACGCCGATCCCCCGGTGGATCTGGTAGTGGACCCCCACCTCCTCGTTCAGGCGGTAGTCGTTGCCCGCCAGTTGCACCCGGTACATGCCCAGGTTCGAGCTGCGGAAGCCGGGGCGCGCTGGGCTCTCGGAGTAGACCTGCGGCAGGGTGATGAAGGGGCCGCCGTCCCGGGGCCACGAGGTGAGCAGGGGAAGCTGGTCGATGGTGGTGCGGTGGGCCAGGATCGGGCCGTCGGAAACGCTCTTCGGCAGCAGGTGCAAGGCGGCCAGGGGGGCGCCGGCATAGACCAGCGGATTCTTCAGCGCCGCCGCCGGGTTGAGCTTCAGTTCAACCAGGCGGCGGATGTCGTCCAGGGTGTCCCGGAAGATGTACTTGGTCCGCTCAAGGGTGCCGAAGAGGTTGCCAAGCATGGGAAAGCGGCACCCCTTCACGCGGGTGAAGAGCAGTGCCGGCCCCCCCGCCTGGTAGATCCGGCGCTGAATGGCGCCGATTTCCAGATACGGGTCAGCCTCCCGGTCGATCCTGATCAGTTCTTTCCGTGCTTCCAGGTCCTTCACGCACTCCTGCAGGTTGCGATAGCCCATCGGTTTTCCGTCCTTCCCCGTGGTGTCACTACAAATTGTGAACTTTAAATGTCGCCCACGTTCAAGTCAACTCCGGAGTCAATGAGCGCACTACAACATCCCCCTTTGGCAAAGGGGGTAACTTCATCCCCCGTGGCGGAAATCAGCCATCAACTAGTGGCCGATTTCCGCCACGCAAAGCTGTTCTGCCACGCAAAAGCATGTTTCACTTCTTCATGTATTCACTATTTCAGCATGTTACAGGCAAGTTACGGCATGGCACCGTAGTTGCTTAAAATAAAACATCATCTCGCAGCCTGAACTGCCAGTACGGCGCGCATCCGCCGTCCCTGGCAGCCAAACCTTCAGTCTGAATAACAACCCGTAAAGCCAAACTAAAAAAGAGTATCAGTAAACCACACCAAAGGAGGCAAAACCATGATGAAGAAACTCGTATCATGCGTCCTGGCCGCCAGTCTCGCCCTCCCGGGCATGGCTACGGCAGCCAACGTGAAGATCGGGGTCATCAACTCGATGACCGGCCCCGAGGCCCCCATCGGTGAGAACCTCACCAACGGCATCAAGCTGGCGCAGGAAGACCTGAAGAAGAAGGGGATCAACGTGGATCTGGTCTGGGAGGACGACACCGGCAAGCCCCAGATCGCCATGAGCGCCATGGAGAAGCTGGCCACCCGCGACAACGTGTCGGGCGTGGTGGGCCCGTACACCTCTGCCTGCTCCAACGCGGTGGCCAAACTGGCCGAGAAGTACAAGGTGCCCCTCCTGATTCCCGCGGCCGCCAAGGAAGAGATCACCCGCCAGGGGCTCAAGTGGGTCTACCGGATGAACGCACCGGCCGACCAGTACGCCGCCTCGCTGATCGACGCGGCCACCGGCCTTGGCAAACCCAAGACCATCGCCTTCATCTACGAGAACACCGACTTCGGCACATCCACCACCAAGACCGCCAAGGAGTACGTGGCCAAGAAAGGTATCCAGGTGGTGGCCGACGAGCCCTACTCCAAAGGTTCCCCCGACTACCGCTCGACCCTGACCAAGATCAAGTCCAAGAACCCCGACCTGGTCTTCATGGTCTCCTACGTGGCCGACGCCATCCTGCTGATGCGCCAGGCCAAGGAAGTGGGCCTCAAACCCCAGGCCTTCCTCGGCGGCGGCGCCGGCTTCACCACCGTGCAGTTTGCCAAGGAGAAGGAAATCTCCAATTACGTCCTCTCCTGCACCCAGTGGACCGACGACGTGAGCTGGCCCGGGGCCAAGGACTTCGCCAAGCGCTACCAGGCCAAGTTCGGCAAGGAGCCCACCTATCACGCCGCCTGCGCCTACGAGTCGATGATGATCATGGCCGAAACCGCCGCCAAGGGTGCCGGCGACCGTGAGAAGACCCGCGCGGGCCTCAAGGCCGGCAAGTGGAGCGGCATCATGGGTGACGTGAAGTTCGAGGACTACGCCGGGTTCACCAACCAGAACAACCACCAGATGCTGGTTCAGCAGATCCAGAACGGCAAGTACGAGACGGTCTATCCGGCAACCTTCGCCACCAAGAAAGCCATCTACCCGTTCCCCGGGTGGAAGTAACATGTAACTTTTCTCCCTCCCCCTCGCCCCCTCCCATCAAGGGAGGGGGTATGTTATGAATCCCTCTCCCCTCGTGGGAGAGGGATAGGGAGAGGGGGCAAGCGTTTCCCTCAAAAGACACTCCCGGAGTTTTCTATGACCGTTCTCCTACAGTCGCTCATAAGCGGTATCCTGATCGGCGGAGTCTACGCTCTGATCGGGATCGGCCTGACCATAATCTTCGGCGTCATGCGGGTCATCAACTTCGCCCACGGCGACATCCTGATGCTCGGCATGTACCTGACCTACAACCTCTTCACCAAGCTGGGGATCGACCCCTACGTGTCGGTCCTCATCTGCATCCCGGTGATGTTCATCTACGGCGGCCTCCTCCAGAAGATCTTCATCAACCGAATGCTCGGGGCGCTCCCCCAGAACCAGATCCTGCTCACCATCGGCCTCGGCCTGATCATGAGCAACACCATGATGCTCATCTACACCTCGGACTACAAGATCCTCACCACCTCCTACTCGTCCAGCAGCGTGAACGTGGCCGGTATCTCCGTCTCTGAACCGCTGGCAATCTCGTTCCTCATCACCGCGGCCATCACCACCGCCCTCTACTGGTTCCTGATGAAGACCGACACCGGCCAGGCGATCCGGGCCACGGCCCAGGACCGGGAGGCGGCCCAACTGATGGGGATCAACGTCAAGTGGATGTCGATCCTCGCCTTCGGCATGGGTTCCGCCCTGGCCGCCACCGCAGGGGCGCTCATCTCCCCCACGTACTACATCTTCCCCCAGGTGGGGAGTACCTTCACCCTGAAGGCCTTCGTCATCACTGTTCTGGGGGGGATGGGGAGCATCGTCGGCGCCACCCTCGGCGGCATCATCATCGGTGTCGCCGAATCCGTGGGGGCGGTCTATATCTCCTCGGGATGGAAAGACGTGATCGTCTTCGTCCTCTTCATCCTGGTGCTTCTCTTCAAACCAGCCGGCCTGATGGGCAAATCACGCATGTAGCGGAGTCGATATACATGAGAACACTACTGAAAAAACTCAGCGACAACCGGGGCATCTCCCCCGTCACGATCTGCCTCTGGATCGTGGTGCTGGCGGGCCTCGCCGTCTTCCCGAAATTCGTGGACAGCCCCTACGCCCTCCACATCATGATTCTCCTCTTCCTCAGCACCATCATGGGAGAGAGCTGGAACATCCTCGGCGGCTACACCGGCCAGTACTCGGTTGGGCACGCGGCCTATTTCGGCGTCGGGGCCTACACCACCATGATGCTGATGCAGTACAAGCAGATCCCCCCCTGGTACGGCATGTGGGTCGGCGCCGCGGTAGTGGTCGTCGTGGCGCTCGTCATCGGCAGCATCTGCTTCCGCCTGAGGGGACCCTACTTCGTCCTCGCCTCCATCGCCGTGGCCGAGATCTTGCGGCTCGTGGCCATGAACCTGAAGGATTTCACCAATGGCGCCGAAGGTATCCTCGCCACCGAGATCCCCCCCTTCAAAATCGGGGAGACGGTGGTGACCGACTTCCTCTCCAAGGTCCCCTTCTACTACATCGGCCTCGTCTTCGCCGTGGTGACGATCATCGTGACAGTCCTCGTGCAACACTCGAAGCTGGGCTACTACTTCCAGGCCATCCGCGAGGACCAGGACGCCGCCCACTCCCTGGGGATCAACCTGGCGTTCCACAAGAACGTGGCGCTGCTCTTTTCCGCCGTCCTCACGTCGATGGCGGGGAGCTTCTATGCCATCTACATCGGCTTCATTGACCCCCCAACGGTCCTGGCCCTGGACATCTCAGTACAGATCGTCCTCATCTGCATCATCGGCGGCATCGGCACCATCTACGGCCCGGTGGTCGGATCACTGGTGCTCGTTCCCCTCTCGGAGGCCCTGCGGAGCAACCTGATCGCCCAGGGTATCTTCAAGCTTGGTCTCGCCAGCGAGGAGTCGGCGGTCGGCATCTTCCTCAAGGAACACCTGGCTCACGCCCACGCGCTCATCTATGGCATCCTGGTCGTGGTGGTCATCCTCTTCATGCCCGACGGGGTCCTGGGCTTCGTCAAGAAACTTTTCACCGCGCGCAAGAGGGAGAATGCCTGATGGGAGCGATACTTGAAATCAAGCATGTCAGCAAATTCTTCGGCGGCCTGGCCGCCAACTCCGACGTTTCCTTCGACATGACCGAGGGGATGATCATGGGTCTCATCGGCCCCAACGGCGCCGGCAAGACCACCCTCTTCAACTGCATCACCGGCTACTACCCCCCATCCCGCGGGGAGGTGCTCTTCAAGGGGATGAAGATGAACGGGCTGGAGCCCAACAAGGTCTGCAAGCTCGGCATGGCCCGCACCTGGCAGAAGGTTCGGCCCCTGGCAAAGATGAGTGTGCTTGACAACGTCATGGTCGGCGCCCTCTGCCGCACCAACTCCCTGAAAGTTGCGCGCGACATCGCCATGGAGCAGCTGAAGGTGGTCCGGATGGACAAAAAAGCCGACTTCCTGGCCGGCGGGCTCCCCATCGGCGAGCGGAAGAAGCTGGAGGTGGCGCGCGTTCTGGCCACCAAGCCGGTGCTGCTGCTCCTGGACGAGGTCATGGGGGGCCTCAACCCGGCCGAGAGTGAGGAGATCATCCAGCTCATCCTGGAAATCAAGAAGGCCGGCGTCACCCAGATGGTCATCGAGCACGACATGAAGGCCATCATGCGGATTTCCGACCGGATCGTCGTCCTCAACTCCGGCGAAAAGCTGGCCGAGGGGAATCCCCAGGAAATCGTCACCAACCAGGCGGTCATCGACGCCTATCTCGGCAGCGAACACTAAGCGTTACGAGGTTTTTCCATGCTTACCATAAAGAATCTAAACTTCAGTTACGGCGACCTGAAGGTGCTCTGGGACATCGACCTTGAGGTGAAACAGGGGGAGATCGTCACCGTCGTCGGCGCCAACGGCGCGGGCAAATCGACCACCCTCAAGAACGTCTCCCGGCTCGTGAAGCCCACCTCCGGCACCCTCAGCTTCAACGGCACCGACCTCACGAAACTCGAACCCCACCAGGTGGTAGAGCAGGGAATCGTCCAGGTACCCGAAGGGCGGAAGATTTTCCCCGAGATGACGGTTCTTGAGAACCTGCGAATGGGCTCTTTCATCAAGAGCTCCCGCGTCGACCGCGAGGCCAACATCGACCGGGCCTTCACCCTCTTCCCCCGCCTGAAGGAGCGGGCCAAGCAACTGGGTGGGACCATGTCCGGCGGCGAACAGCAGATGCTCGCCATCGCCCGGGGCCTCATGGCCAACCCGAAGCTGCTCCTCCTGGACGAGCCGTCACTGGGGCTCTCGCCCCTGTTCGTCAAGTTCATCTTCGAAATCATCACCGAGATCAACAAGCAGGGGGTGACGATCCTGCTGGTTGAGCAGAACGTCTACCAGTCGCTCCGGATCGCCAACCGGGCCTACGTGCTCGAAACCGGCCGCGTGGTCCTCACCGGCACCGGCGAGGCGCTGCTGAACGACGACCACGTGAAGAAGGCATTCCTCGGCATGTAAAAACCGTAGGGGCGCTGCTTGCCGCGCCCTCATCAGGAGGTTGCGATGACAAAAGTTGAACGCTGGATGACGAGAAATCCGATCACCATCGAGAAGGACGCGACGGTCATCGAGGCGATGCACCTCATGAAGGAGAAGAACATCCGACGGTTGCCCGTCATGGACAAGGGGAGGATCGCCGGCATCCTGACCGAAAAGATGGTCATGGAGTTCAAGCCGAGCAAGGCCACCTCGCTGGACACATGGGAGGTCCATTACATCCTCTCCAAAACCTTCGTGACCGACGCCATGAACCCCAAGCCCTACAAGGTCAGGCCCGACACCGAGTTGGTCGAAGCGGCCAAACTCCTCCACGACCGGAAGCTGAACGGCGTCCTCGTCGTGGATGACAGCGACAGCCTCGTGGGGATCCTCACCATCACCAACGCCCTTGAGGCGCTCATCGAGATCTGCAAGGACCCGTCGGTCTGCCAGAAGTAGGCCGGAGGAGGATAAAAACTGAAAAAGGGGACACCGCGCTGCGGTATCCCCTTTTTCGTGTCCGATGATCGACAGGCTGCCAATCAGGCGTCAAGAAACTCCCGCCCGAACGGCGACATCTCCCGGAGCCGGCGGATGACCGGCGGCAGCTCGCGGATGATGGTGTCGATCTCCTCCTCCGTGTTGAACCGGGAGAGGGAGAAGCGGACGGAGCCGTGGGCGCAGGTGAACGGCACCCCCATGGCCCGCAGCACGTGGGAAGGCTCCAGCGAGCCGGACGTGCAGGCGCTCCCCGACGAGGCGCAGATCCCCTTTTCGGAGAGCAGCATCAGGATCGCCTCCCCTTCCACGAACTCGAAGGCGATGGAGAGGGTGTTGGGAAGCCTCTCGGCCTCGCCGCCGTTGATCCGTGCCCGGGGTATCAGTTCCAGGAGTTTGGCCTGGAGACGGTCACGCATGGCCTTCACGCGGGTGTTCTCGTCCTCCATCCACTGGCCGGCGACTTCGCATGCCTTGCCGAGGGCGATGATGGCCGCGGTGTTCTCGGTGCCGGCCCGCCGGCTCCGCTCCTGATGCCCCCCCACCAGCAACGGCCGGAACGGTATCCCTTTCCGGAGGTAGAGAACACCGATCCCCTTCGGCGCATGGAGCTTGTGGCCGGAGATGGAAAGCATGTCCACCGTCGATGTCGCCATGTTGATCGGGATCTTCCCCACCGCCTGCACCGCATCGGTATGGAAGAACGCCCCCTTCCCCTTTTCCTTGACGATCTTCCCGATCTCCTCGATGGGGAAGACGACGCCGGTCTCGTTGTTGGCCCACATGACCGAGACAACGGCCGTATCCTCATCGACGGCGGCCCGCAGCTCCTCCAGGTCCAGCCGCCCCTCGCCGTCCACGTTCAGCTCCGTCACCCGGTAGCCCCGCTTGGAGAGGTTGCGGCAGAGAGTGAGAACCGCCGGATGCTCCACCCGCGTAGTGATGATGTGACGCCGCTCCGGATAAACCTCAAGGGCCGACCGGATGGCGGCGTTGTCACTCTCGGTGCCGCAGGCGGTGAAGATGATCTCGTCCGGGGATGCGCCCAGGAGCGTTGCCACGCGGTTTCTCGCCTCATCCACCTTCTTCTGCACCTGACCGCCGAAGAAGTGCATGGAGCTCGGGTTGCCATAGAGATCGCAGAAATAGGGACGCATCTCCTCGAAGACAGCCTCGTCCACCTTGGTGGTGGCGTTGTTGTCCATGTAGATTTCTTTCATCCCTCCACCTCCTGGACAACGATATCTTCCGCCACCAGCTCCCGCAGCTTCAGCTCCACGAACTTCGCCGTATTGCCCGACGAGGCGCAGCCGGCGCACGCCTTGCGGAAGGCGATCTGAACGTCGCTGCCGGAGATGTCCACCAGCTCCAGGTCACCGCCGTCGGCCCACAGGAGCGGCCGGATCTCCTTCTCGAGCGTCTCCTGGATGAGCTGCATCTTGCGCAGGTTGGTGAGCTTCTCGGGGCGCTTCCGCTCCTCGGTGGGCTGGGCGCCGAGGACCTCGTTGACCAGCTCCTTGATCTTCGGGATACAGCCGCCGCAGGCCCCCCCCGCCTTGGTGAAGTGGGTCACCTGCTCCGCCGTGGTCAGCTTGTTGGCGGCAATCACCTTCTTGAGGAACTGGTCAGTAAGGCCGAAGCACTTGCAGACCACCTCCCCCTCCATCTCCTCGTGGCCGTGGTCATGGTGGACCGGCACCGGGCCGCCCCGGTACTTGGCGATGGCGACCTCCAGGGCCTCCTGCCCCATGACCGAGCAGTGCATCTTCTCTTCCGGGAGCCCCCCGAGGAAGTCGGCAATCTCCTGGTTCGTGGTGGCCAGGGCTTCATCCAGGGTCTTTCCCTTGATGATCTCGGTCAGCGCCGACGACGACGCAATGGCGCTGGCGCAGCCGAAGGTCTGGAACTTGGCGTCCACGATCCGGTCCTTCTGGTCATCGAGCTTGATATAAAGCTTAAGGGCGTCGCCGCAGGCGAGGCTTCCCACCTCTCCAACCGCGTCCGCGTCCGCAATTTCTCCCACATTTCTCGGGTTCAGGAAGTGCTCCCGAACCTTTTCAGTATAGTCCCACATGATATCCTCCTCTGAATAATGTCAGCGTCATTCGTGCCTGCGTCGATACTATAGCAAAATTGTCAGGTATTCAACAATCCTTCTTTGCACGCAATCGTAATACGTAAAAGGCGCCCAGCCGATGTATTGTAACCGGCTGAAGCGCCATCGCTTCCACACTACCCTCATCGCGCCTCTCACCACTGGCAACGGCTCGCCGAAAGCGTAATACACACCCTGCGGTCAGTCAAGCGAAAGGGGCGCGGGAACGGGGATTTTTCCTGTTGACTTTTTTCTTTTGAAATTGCTAGATTTGATAAATAGACAGTTACCGGAAATAACAGCTGAGGAGGAAACAGAATGCAGTGTCAAACGGTACTTCCCGGTACCGAGTGTACCTTCTGGGGAAAGCAGGGTTGCATCTTTACCGGCGGTTCTTGCCAGGTTGTGGTTGAAAACTGTGAGGGGTGCGAAAGAATAGTCGATGGAACCATCGGCAAGGTCTGCAGCGCCTACCCGGCACCGACCAAGAAGTGGACCGGCGGAATCTGCAACTTCGCCACCCACGTGAAGGTCGAGCTCAAGACCGAAGACCTCAAGATCAACCCACTCAAGGCATCCAAGAAGGCCTCGGGGGGCGGTGGCAAGAAGAAGTAGCCATCCGTTCGATCATGAACATGGAGGGAGGAAGCGATTCCTCCCTTTTTTATTTGCGTCCAGCGGAGAAACGCCATGCCTTACGACCACCTGAGCTGCCCCCGTTGCGGAGACAAGGTAAAAGAGTACCGCAATCCCTTCCCCACCGTCGATATCATAATCGAGCTTGCAGCGGGGATCGTTCTTATCGAACGGAAGAACGAGCCACGGGGGTGGGCACTGCCCGGCGGATTCGTCGACTACGGCGAAACCCTGGAAGCGGCCGCCGCCCGTGAGGCACGGGAAGAGACCACCCTTGAAGTCAGCAACCTGCGACTTCTCGGCTGCTATTCGGACCCGGCTCGCGACCCGCGCCAGCACACCATCTCCACCGTTTTCACCGCCGAGGCAACGGGGACTCCCGTCGCCGCCGACGATGCCGCAAACCTCGCGATCTTTCCCCTCACCCACCTCCCCGAGAAGCTCTGCTTCGACCACCGCCGAATACTGGACGACTATCTCCGCTCCCGAAGCTCCTCCAGGCCATAACCTTCAGACCACCTACTGCGCCAGCCTGACTTTGTCCAGCCGCTCCCTGATGAACGACACCACCTGCTGGGAAGGCATAGGGGTACTGAAGAGGAACCCCTGAACTTCGTCACAGTTGTTATCGGACAGGAACGAGAGCTGTCCCTCGGTCTCCACCCCTTCGGCTATCACCTTGAGATTGAGACTGTTCCCCATGGCAATGATCGCCGTAGTGATAGCCGCATCAGCCGTGTTGACCTCCACGTCCCGCACAAACGATTTGTCGATCTTCAGGGTATTGACCGAGAAGCGCTTCAGGTGCGCCAGTGACGAATAGCCGGTGCCAAAGTCATCAATGGAGATATGCACGCCGATGTCCTTCAGCTGGTTCAGGACCGACACGGCGAAATCCGGGTTCTGCATGATGACACTCTCAGTGATCTCCAGCTCCAGCAACTCCGCCTCCATCCCGGTTTCTTCCAGGACCTCCCGGATCATCTCCAGCAGGTCCCTCTGCTGAAACTGGTAACCGGAAAGGTTGACCGCCACCCGCATCGGCGGAAGCCCCTGATCCTGCCAGGCCATGTTCTGCCTGCAGGCGGCCCGCAGCACCCACTCTCCGATGGGGATGATGAGCCCTGTCTCCTCTGCAAGGGGAATGAACTCGGCCGGCGAGACGAGACCAAGGGTGGGATGGGCCCAGCGGAGCAGCGCCTCCATGGCGGTAATCGTCTGGCTGACGATATCGACCTTCGGCTGGTAGTGGATGAGAAACTCTCCGTTGTCCAAGGCCTTGCGCAGGCTCGTTTCCAAAAGCAGACGCTTGTCGGCATTCTCATCCATCTGGGGAGTGTAAAACTGGTAGTTGTTCCGCCCCTCTCCCTTGGCGTGATACATGGCGATGTCGGCCTTCTTCACCAGAGTGTCCAGATTCTCACCGTCTCCTGGGTAGAGGGAAATGCCGATGCTCGTGGTCACATACAGCTCATAGGAGTCGATCGTCATTGGCGCGGAGAGGGACTTGAGTATCTTGTGACCGATACGCTTGACGTCATCGAGGTTATCGATGTTCACGAGAATGATGGTGAACTCGTCGCCGCCGATGCGCGCCACGGTGTCCACCTCCCGCACGCACTCGGCAAGTCGCCGGGCAACCTGCTGGAGAAGTTTGTCGCCCACAGGGTGGCCGAGGGTATCGTTAATGATTTTGAACCGATCCAGGTCCAGGAAGAGCACCGCTACCTGATGGCGGTAACGGTTGGCCAGGGCTTTGGCTTGCCGGAGCCGGTCAAGAAACAGGATGCGGTTTGGCAACCCTGTAAGCGTATCGTGATGGGCCAGGCGGTAGAGCTCTTCCTCAGCCTGCTTCCGCTCGGTAATATCCCGGCAGATACCCCAGATGACCGACGGATCCCCCCCCTCGGACGCACAGGTAAGGTTTCCCTCCACGACGATCGAACGCCCACCCTTCGCGGTAAACACCGCCTCCAGAGGACTCAGGTTGTCGCCGGAGAGTACACGATGAATCTCGACGCCACATTGCTCCCGGCTATCCACGTGAAGAAGATCGAAGAACGAAAGTGTCACGGCCTCGTTGGCCGTGTAGCCCAGGGTACGCTGCCACGCATTGTTCACGTAGAGAAAACGCCCATCGGGGGTGATGCTGAGGATGAGATCGTTGGCGGTGTCGAGAAAATTGGCAAGGCGCTCCTCACTGTCACGCACCGCGTCGGTTTCCTGACGGATAACCGACACAAAGTAGGAGGCGATAAGTGCCACCGCCGCGTTGAGAAGTGAAACCCAGAGCCAGGTAAGAGCCAGGAAGAGGGGATCGTGATGAAGCGCGGGCTCCACGAACGGCATCACGACGTTCGGTATGACCTTGAAATGTTCCAGAGAGAGGACAGCCCCATAGAGCAGCCCGCCGATTGCCCCCACAAGCCAGGCCTCGCCCTTGCCGTCGATGAGAAAGGCCGCCTCAATGGTGACAATGAGATAGACAGGCCAGAACCAGCTGGCGGCACCGCCGCTCGTATGGATAAGGACCGTCACCAGCAGCAGATCGAGAACTATCTGAAAAAGGTTCAGGAAACGGAAACAGCAGACAAGGCGGTCACTGACAAGGTGCAGAACAAGGTTGTAACCGATAACCCCGGCGAGGGTAGCAATGAGGGTAGCCACCTGGGAATGTGACAAAAAGAGTCCAAACCGGCTGAAGTAGAACACCCCTCCGGCAAAGGCGCAATAGAGTGAGACAAACGCCAGCAGAAGCCAGCGAGCCTTGACAACGATGAGGGTTCGACTCTTGGCCTCTTCCAACCGGTCGTTTTCCGGTGGTTTGAGACCGTCTCTTACAGAATTAAGCCGGCGTGTAACCGAATCAAACCAGCGCGATCTCGGCAGATTGTTATGGTCCATGAAACAGAGTACAGCAATTCACGTGCCATTACGTCAGCCAAAGAGTTTCAGCGCAGGAACCGACGTCAGCACACCAAGATCCACTGCATAGGTAAAGAAAAGCGTGAGCCCCCGCAGGTGCGCCTCAGTGAGATCGTAGGATATGGTACGCCAGTAGTCGACCAACAACTCACGACCGATCCATTCCCGCTCGGGGGCCTCGGCAGCGATGGCAGGATACGCGCCGTAGGCAACCTGCTTCGCCTGCACGAGGTCCGCGGCCAACCGCGCAACATCTCCCGGCTGAGTTGCCGCAGTCTCCCGCCTCAAGAGCCAGAGGGCGAAAACAAAGGGCAGCCCTGTGGAGCGGTACCAGAGCTCTCCCAGGTCATACACGTGGCTGCAGGGCGCCGCCTGCGCCCCGCGGAGCGCACCGTCGCCGATGAGGAGCACAGCTGGATAGATCGCCAGCGCCTCTGCCAAGAGAAGACCGGTCCGCTCGAATGAGTTGGATAATCCGTTGAATTTCGCCAGAATGACCCGAAGCAGGTTCACCGACGTATCCGACTCCGTCGTCATGCCAATGGTGGAACCGTCAAGATCCTCAAGGGGCATCCGGGAAAAGAGAAGCACGCTCTTCACAGGCCCCACGGCGCTTATGGAAAGATCAGGGAGGATAAGGTAGCGGTCGGGGTTCTTGCCATACTCGATGGACGAAGAGGGACAGACATCGATCTCGCCGTCCGCCAGAAGCCGGTTCAGGTGAGCCGGCACACCACGGACGAATCGGTAGGAACTGCAATCGAAACCGTCCCTGAGGGCCGTGAATATGGGAGTGCAGTTGGCGTATTCGATGTGACCGATGGTGAGAGACACCAAGACCTCGCTTCTGGGAAGTACCGCCTCCCTCACGCAGACAGAGAGCGGTAAAAAACAAAGGCGAGATGGTCATCTCGCCTTTGGGGCTTACAGCCGGCTAACCGGCCTAATTCTAGGTCTATTCCTCTTCCTCATCCGCCAAGCTCACCTGTTCGGCGTAGTCCTCGGCGGACACCAGCGACTTGAGCTCCTCGGGGTCATCAAGGGAGACGACCACGATCCAGCCACTGTCATAGGGATCATCGTTGATGGCCTCGGGCGCGGCTTCCAGCTCCTCGTTCACCTCGAGCACCGTCCCGCTGATGGGGGCATAGAGCTCGGCAAGGCATTTGCGGGCCTCCACTGAGCCGAAGGAGTCGTCCTGCTCCAGTTCATCCCCCACATCGGGGAGTTCCACCGCCCTGATGATGCCGAGGCTCTCTTGGGCAAAGTCGGACAGACCGATAACCGCCCGGTCACCCTCCACCCGCACCCACACATGCTCCTTGCTGTATTTCAGTTCTTCCGGAAAATCCATAAACGCCTACTCCAGCACGATTCTTTCGAGAAACCCGGTGTCGATGTTCCCCTCAATGAAGTCTTTGTTGGCCATGATCCTCTTGTGGAACGGAATCGTGGTCCTGATCCCCTCGACGATGTACTCGTCCAGCGCCCGGGCCATGCGGCGGATTGCATCTTCACGGGTGTCGGCATGGACGATCAGCTTGGCGATGAGCGAATCGTAGTGGGGGACAACCGAGTACTGGTCATAGACGAATGAATCGACCCGCACGCCGAGTCCACCGGGTGTGTGGTAACCTGTAATCTTGCCGGGAGACGGTGTAAACTTCACCGGATCCTCCGCGTTGATCCGGCACTCGATGGCATGGCCGTGGATCTTCACGTCGCTCTGCTTGTAGCGGAGCTTGATGCCCGCGGCGGAGCGGATCTGCTCACGGACGATATCGATGCCGGTGATCATCTCCGTGACCGGATGCTCCACCTGAACCCTGGTGTTCATCTCCATGAAGTAGAAGTTCATGTCCTTGTCAACCAGGAACTCCACAGTGCCGACACTGTCGTAGCCGACCGCCTTGGAGGCCCTGACCGCCGCGTCACCCATGGCTTTACGGAGCTCCGGAGTCATGACCGGGCAGGGAGCCTCCTCGATGATCTTCTGATGGCGCCGCTGGATTGAGCAGTCACGCTCGCCTAGGTGAATCACATTGCCGTGCTTGTCGGCCATGACCTGGATCTCGACGTGACGGGGCTTTTCACAGTATTTTTCAATATAAACTTCGGGATTGCCGAAGCCTGCCTGGGCCTCCGCCCTGGCTGTGGCAAAGGCGTTGGGCAGCGCGGCTGGCGAGTGGACAATCTTCATACCCCGGCCGCCGCCGCCGGCCGTGGCCTTGATGATGACCGGGAAGCCGATTTTCTTGGCGATCTTCACCGCCTCGTTAACGTCGTTTACCCCTTCCTTGGTGCCCGGAAGGATCGGCACATCAACCTTGATCACCGCCTGGCGGGCGCTGATCTTGTCCCCCATGATCCGCATGCTCTGAGAGGAAGGGCCGATGAACGTGATGCCGCAGTTCTCGCAGATTTCGGCAAATGCCGAGTTTTCCGAAAGAAATCCGTAGCCGGGATGGATAGCCTCGGCATCAGTCAGTTCGGCAGCGCTGATGATGGCATTGATGTTAAGGTAGCTTTGCAGGCTCGGTGCCGGGCCGATACAAACACTCTCGTCGGCCAGCTTCACATGGAGGGAGTCCTTGTCGGCGATGGAGTATACGGCCACCGTCTTGATGCCGAGCTCCTTGCATGCCCGGATGACCCGCAGGGCGATCTCCCCCCGATTTGCGATCAGTACTTTATGGAACATGGAATTCTCCGTGATAAGGCTGAAGGCCAAAGACTGAAGGCTGAAGACGTATAACTGAAGGCTCGCGGAGCGCCAATGCGTGGAGACTTTCCTTCAGACTTCTGCCTTCAGCCTTGCCCCTTACAATTACATCGGCTCGACAATGAAGAGCGCCTCACCGAACTCAACCGGTTGAGCGTTCTCCTTGCTGATCTGAACGATCTTGCAGCGGTACTCGGCCTCGATCTCGTTCATGAGCTTCATGGCCTCAACGATGCAAAGCACCTGACCCTTCTCCACAACCTGGCCCACTTCAACATAGGGCGCGGCGTCGGGAGCAGGAGCCCGATAGAAGGTGCCGACGATGGGCGAGGTGATCTCTTTCCCCTTGGCTGATGCGGCCGGGACGGCGGCTTCAGCCGAAGCTGCCGGTGCAGCCGAAGCCACCTGCGGCGCCACGGCGGGAGCCATCTGCTGGGGCATGGCAATCATCTGCTGCGGAGCCTGATACTGAACCACCGGCGCTGCGCAGCCACGCTTGATCCGGATCTTCTCCTCGGCAGCCTCAATCTCGAACTCGGTGATGTCGGTTTCGGTTACCATCTTTATAAGCGATTTCAGATCCTTGATATCCATGCGAATGTTCTCCTTTTCTGGTAATAGTCCTGCTGCCCGCCGACAAACTGTATGCTCGGAGGGCAGACACGATCACTACAATATGATGAGTTCCTTGGGCACCCTGGTGAGGAGGCGGCAGCCGTCACCGGTTACCGCAACCGTATCCTCGATTCTCACGCCACCCCAGCCGGGAATATAGATACCCGGCTCGATGGTGAAGACCATCCCTTCTTCAACGATTCCTTCACCGCGTGGCGAAACAACCGGTTTTTCATGCACGTCAAGGCCGACACCGTGGCCGAGGCCGTGGCCGAAACGGTCGCCGAACCCCTGCTCTTCAATATAACCCCGGGCCATGGCGTCCAGCTCTCTGAAGCCCACGCCAGGCTTCACCGCGGCGATCGCCCGGTCGTGCGCTTCCTTGACGATGCCGTAAATCTCCCGCTGCCTGGCGTTCGGTTCACCGAGGCAGACCGTCACCGTCTCGTCGGAACAGTAGCCGTTCAAAACCGCGCCGAAATCGATGGTGACGAGTTCTCCAACGCTGATGGTCTTTTCGCTTGCTCGGCCATGGGGAAGCGCCCCCCGCTCACCCGAGGCAATGATAAAATCGAACGACTTGTCATCGGCACCCGCGCGGCGCATGGCGAACTCGAGGGCAAGGGCAAAATCCCGTTCACTCATGCCCGGCTTGAGCCCTGAAAGCGACGCAAGGAGCGACTCAGAAGCAATACGGGCAGTCTCGGCAAGGAACCCGAGTTCTTTCTCTTCCTTGACTATCCGCAGCTGCCCGAGCTCCTCACCGACGGGGACCAGATCCACGCCGGGAAGCTTATCCGCAAGAGCATTGAGAAAAGCAACTGTGGTATGTTCCGCCTCGAATCCAACCCTTCTGAACCCCTGGTCGGACAAAAGCGAGACAATGCCTTCCAGCTTGCCGCGATACTCGATGTTGGAGCAACCAGACACTTCCTGCGCTGCCTGCGTCGTGTAGCGCGAGTCAGTCAGGAACCAGGAAGAGTCCCTGCCGACAACCAGCGCACCGTCACTTCCGGTGAAACCGGCAAGGTACCGGACGTTACTCAAATTTAAAAAGAGGAACGCTTCAACGTCGTGTTTTTCCACGTATCCGCGGGCTTTGACGACCCTGTCTTTTAACATGATTCACGCCTGTGTGACAATCTCTTTTTTAATGTGGTTAAAAAGTGCGCGCACCCCCAACAGGTAACTGTCGGGGCCGAATCCGGAGATCTGACCGACGGCAACGGGAGCGATAAAGCTGTGATGCCTGAACTCTTCACGACGGTGGATATTGGAGAGATGAACCTCAACCACCGGAAGGGCAACGGCAGCAAGAGCGTCGCGGATGGCAACGCTGGTGTGGGTATAGGCTGCGGGATTAATGAGGATACCGTCGAAGCCGCCGGATGCCTGCTGAATGGCGTCTACAAGAGATCCCTCGCTGTTGGACTGGACGAACGAGACAGTGCATCCCAGCTCTGCGGCAAGTTCAGCGATCGCACCGTTGATCCTTTCCAGCGTGAAAGTTCCGTAGATGCCAGGCTCCCTCATGCCAAGAAGGTTCAGGTTCGGGCCGTGGACGACGAGGATGTTCATCGGTGCCTCCTTGCGGGATGAACGGAAACGGGCGGTCGAGAGTCAGGAAAGGCTGTCGCGCAGTGCCAAGGCGTCGCGGCGCAGCAGATAGCGACCCTTGCCGTAATTGCCCTCGGGAGCAAGGGTGAGAAGAAGGAAGAAAGCGTCATTGATGATCCTGACGATCACCCGCGACCGGCCGGTATTGACGGTCATCTCCTCCATCTCGCCGGTCTTCAGGACCTCCACCGTCCGACAGACCTCCTTCATGATGGTGGCGTACTCCACGGCCATGAGGTGCAGATCCATGGTCTCGTCGTTCCGGATATACTCGTCGATGGCAATGCCGTCGTACCCCATAATGACGGCTCCAAGTCCTCCTTCGACGCTCTCCACGATCCCTTTCAGCGTTTCTCTGAACGGCATTCCCGGATCCTCCCGATGTTCGCAAGCCATCCCTCAAGGACGCCAACACTGTCATGAGCGGCAGGGGGAGGCGAAACGCTGGCAACCATCATCTCCCCATTGTGCTCGTCCGTGCCTTCCAGAATGTCACCAAAGGGCATGGTGGCCGTCAGCGAGTTTTCCCTGGCGCGGACCTCATCCTCATCGATCCGGTGCTTGAGTTCCACGAGGCGGCTTCTGAGTTCTTCGTTGTGGGGATCTGCGTCCAGGAGATCACGGTAGATCTTGAGGGCTTTTTTCATGAACCCCTGGGCAATGTAGAGCTCGGCGATGGTTGCGGTGGAAAGGGGGTCGACATCGACGTCGTCCTCTCCGGTGTCTTCTCCATCTCCGAAGTCAAAGGCCACATCCACATCATTTTCTTCTGCTGACGTATCGAAAGGCTCTACCCGGGGATTTCCCAACTCAGGAAACTCCTCGCTGAACGCCAGGTCGTCGAAGGTTTCCCCGTCGGACTCTTCGATCACCTCATCATCCAGGTCCTCGATGATCTCTGCCTCCTCAAGGAGCTCCTCGTCATCCCCGAATGCCTCCGGTTCCGCTTCGGCTTTCCCCTGGGCATCCAAAAATATATCGGCGTCAGGCTGATACTCCCGAACAGCACTCAGAGCCAGGGCTTCAAGGGCAACCTTGCTCTCGAGGTCCTCGTGGTTGAGGGAAAGAATCGTTTCGAGGGCACGCCGCGCGAGGGCGGTTTCACCGGCATCGATATAGATCTGACTCAGGAGTTTCTGGGCCAGGAGGTTATCAGGGGTAACTCTGACAACACGCTCAAGAGCATTCCTGCTTTGGGCCGTCTCCCCCTTCTCGAAGTACGCCCTCCCGATGGCCATGTATCCGCCCACATATTCGGGATGGAGTTCGATCCCCTTACTGGCGGTGGCAATGGCATCATCCAGAAGTCCCACCTTGCGGTAGAGCTCGGACAGGGGGGCGAAGCAATAGGAACCCGGATCCCTTGCCAGAATATCCTCATAACGCTTGATGTCCGTCCAGAATGATTCAGTCTCGCGTCCCATGGTCACTTTCCAATTCCGCAGGCGGCGAGCACCCCGTCAAGGTCCCTGACCCTGACGAGAGAATAGTCGCCGATACCCCGGTTGAGGACGAACGTAAGCCCATCGTCACGCACCTTCTTGTCTCTCAGCATAGCGTCACGATAGTCACGGGCAGTAAAACGGGGGAGCGCCACCGGCAGACGGAGCGCCGCCAATACAGCACGGATGCTCTCCGTATCGGCCGCCGTGGCGATTCTCTCCCGCTCGGCCACCATGGCCGCCTGCACCATGCCGATGGCAACGGCTTCACCGTGGAGCCAGGTGCCATAACCGGCAAGGGTTTCCACCGCATGGCCGAACGTATGACCGAAATTGAGCACGGCTCGCGGCCCGCTCTCCCGCTCGTCCTGTTCCACCACAGCCGCCTTGATGGCGCAACAGCGCAGGATGATACGCGAAAGAGTCTCCCGCTCCCGAGCCAGGATCGACGGAACATTCCGCTCGATCTCACCGAAGAGATCATGGTCGAGGACTACGCCGTACTTGACCACCTCGGCCATGCCGGCCAGGTACTCCCGCTCGGGGAGCGTGTCAAGGGTCGCCACATCAATGATGACCGCCCGGGGCTGGTAGAAGGCGCCAATAAGGTTCTTGCCCCGGGGATGGTTGATGCCGGTCTTGCCGCCGACGCTGCTGTCAACCTGGGAAAGGAGTGTGGTCGGCACCTGGATGAAGGGTATCCCCCGGAGGAAGGTTGCGGCGGCGTAGCCGGCCATGTCGCCCACAACACCGCCACCCAGGGCGACGATGAACGCATCGCGGGTCAGGCCGGCATCGACAAGGGCATCGTAGATGCTATTCAGGGTGGCGCTGGTCTTGAACTCCTCACCATCGGGAAGCTCCACTTTGAGCGGAGTGAAGCCGGCACCCGCAAGGGCATTGGCAACACGCTCGAAGTAGAGGGGACCAACCGTGGTATTGGTAACCACGGCCGCGTTTCTCCCAAGGCCCAGGTCACGACAGATGGCGCCTGTTTGCTCAAGCACGCCACTGCCCACAGTGATTGTGTAACTCCTCTCGCCGAGGCCTACCCGCAGCGTCTCCACACTTACCCTCTCGCTTCCAGAAACCGGACGATTTCAGCGACCACATCTTCCACGCTTTTGCCGGTGGTGTCAATCCTCAAGTCGGCATCGGCGTAAAAGGGCTCCCGCTCGGCCATCATGGCGGCTACACGTCCGCCGGAGCGGTCATCCCTGAGAAGCGGCCGATCCGTATCATCCCGAAGCCTCAGACAGATCTCTTCCACCGTTGCTGCCAGGTTGATAACCCATCCCGCCTGACGCAGCAGACGCCGGTTCTCCGCCGAAACCACCGCCCCCCCGCCGGTGGAAACGACGCACCGCTCTTCATCGCCAATACGCCGCACCGTGTCGGTCTCGAGAGAACGGAAATGGGGCTCGCCATGGCGGGCAAATATTTCGTTGATGGTGATGCCGGCGTCAGCCACGATGAGCGCGTCCAGATCGAGGTAGCTGAAACCGAGCTGCTCGGCGAGGAGCTTTCCGACGCTGCTCTTGCCGGTTCCCATGAACCCGGTGAGGATGATGTTTCTCATCTCAGAATGCGCGGAGGTAGTCGAGATAGGCATCGTAGGAACGCCGTATCTCACCAAGGGAGTCGCCGCCGAATTTCTCCAGGAAGGCGTTGGCGATCTCGATGGCGACAACCGCCTCCGCCACCACCGCCGCTGCCGGGACCGCGCAGACGTCGGAACGCTCCACCGTCGCCTCAAAGGGCTCCTTGGTCAGCATGTCCACCGACTTGAGGGGCTGGTAGAGGGTCGGGATCGGTTTCATGGCCGCGCGAATCACGATTTCCTCACCGTTGGTGATTCCCCCCTCGATGCCGCCGGCGTTGTTGGTCTTGCGGAAAAAGCCCGACATCTCGCCCTGCACGATCCGTGTGGAGTCGTAGTAGATCTCGTCATGGACCCGGGAGCCGGGATTGCGGGCCGCATCGAACCCGAGGCCGATCTCCACCCCCTTGATGGCCTGGATGCTCATGACAGCCATGGCCAGCCGGGCATCCAGCTTCCGGTCCCACTGGACATGGCTGCCAAGCCCCACCGGCGCCCCCGAGACGACCACTTCGACGACTCCACCCGCCGTATCACCCGCATCCTTCACGGTATCGATGAAGGCCTTCATCCGCGCCTCGGCCCCGGCGTCGTAGGTGGCAAGTTCGGAATCGGCGGCCAGCGCCTTGATCCGCTCGAAGGAGAGTTCGCCCCGCTCGGCCCTTATTCCGCCCAACTCCACCACGAACCCGTTAACCTCGATACCGAAGGCAGCGAGAAACGCCTTGGCAACGGAGCCGACGGCCACCCGTACCGCAGTCTCCCGGGCGCTGGAGCGCTCCAGAATGTTGCGCACGTCCCGGTGGTTGTACTTCATGGCACCGGCCAGGTCCGCGTGGCCAGGCCGAGACCGGGTCACCCGGATCTTGTCGTCGCGGTGCCGCTCATGGGGCGACATCTTCTCCTGCCAGTTCACCCAGTCGCGGTTCACCACACAGAGGGTAACGGGCGACCCGATGGTCTCCCCCCACCGGACACCGGAGAGGATCTGCACCTCATCCTTCTCGATCAGCATCCGGCCGCCGCGGCCGTATCCACCCTGGCGCCTCGCCAGGTCTGTGTTGATGGCTTCCTCGGAAATTTTGAGTCCTGACGGCAGACCCTCGATGATCGCGGTGAGTTGCGGGCCGTGGGATTCGCCTGCTGTTATATAGCGGAGCATGGTTACCTTTCCGGCTAAAGAAATGCCAGGGGGAAACCCTGGCATTCATAGCGGCTATGGAATCGATCAGAGCGTGACCGGTTCCTTTATATCACGAAGCGAGAATTTTGGGAGTGATGAAAATCAGCAATTCCGTTTTCTGCTTTTGCTTGATGGATGACTTGAAGAGGTGTCCCAGGAAAGGAATATCCTTGAGGAAGGGGACTCCCTGATCCGAGTCGCGGTCAGTATCGATGTAGATGCCGCCAATGACCGTCGTTTCGCTGTTCTTGACCAGGAGTTCGGTGGTGGCTTCCTTCTTGTTGATCGGGGGCGCACCGCTGCCGATGGGAGTACCTGCCGAGTTATTGGATGCCTTAATCTTCATGACAACGCTTCCATCGGCGGTGATATGGGGCGTCACCTCAAGCGTCAGGGCTGCCTCCACGAACTCGGTTTTTGTTCCCTCGGCAGAAACGGTGCTGTAAGGGATCGACTGCCCCTGCGATATCTTGGCGGCCTTGTTGTTCAGGGTCACCACCTTCGGCGTGGAGATGATCTTTGCATTGCCTCGCGTGGCAAGGGCGGAGAGCTTCAAGTCAAGCGTCCCGTTGGAAATGAGCTTACCGAAGGTTATCCCCGTGGCAAGGCCGGGACCGAACGTTCCCGTCGACGAGGCAACCCCCGTCAGGATCCCCCCGAAACCCGCATCGACATTCGTAATTCCCATCACGTCTGTATCCGTCGCATGCAACCCCCACTGGATGCCAAGGGCGCTGCTGATGTTAGTCTCCACTTCGACAATACGAGCTTCGATCATAACCTGCTTTTCGGGGGAATCGAGGTTTCTCAAAAGCCCTTTCATGTCGTCGATGGCCGGGGCGATATCCTTGACAATGACCCTGTTCGTACGCGAATCCTGGGTAATCGTACCCCGCTCGCTCTTCAGGGCATTAAACTGGGTGGCCACCCCAGCGACAGTTGCAAAGTTGACATCGAAGACCTCGGTCTTCAGTTCCATTGCCCGCTCTTTTGCCCGCTTCAGCGACTGCTCTTCATCAGCCAGAGTCTGGATTTTGGACTTGGGACGGATCTGGACAATGTTGCCGTCCCGCTGCATGCCGAGCCCCTTGTTCTCGAGGATCACGTCGAGGGCCTGATCCCACGGTACGTTCACGAGCTTGAGGCTGATGGTGCCGGAGACGTCGTCCCCCACCAGGAAGTTCAGGTTGCTGACCTCCGCAATAAGTTGGAAAATCTTCCGGATGTCGGCGTCGGAGAATTCCAGGGTGACCCGGCGACCGGTGTAAACCTTCTTGCTTTCACCGGACGGGGTGGTTACCGAAACAGATGTCGCGGCGGGCTGCTTGGCGACAGCCGGCACCCCGACGGGCATGGCAAGCTCTTCACCAACCTTCGGCGCTTCATAGCCGGCAGGATTCTTCACCTCGAACAGAATCCGGTCACCGTCTTTTTTCAGATCATAGGATGCCTGACGACGGAGCTTGACCTGGATCTTCACGTCGTTGCGCCCCCTGGTCTTGACCTGGTAGGGGGTGACCCGCTGCACAACACTGCCGAATGAGGACGTATCGAGAAATCGCTGCAGGTTGCGGGGGAGAAGACAGTTCTTCAGCGTGAGAGTCACGCCGTCGTCGGCCTTTACCGGCTTGTCGGCCTCGCACGGACCGCTCGTGACGACCGTGAGGCGGGCGATATCGTCTGCCATGGCGAAGTCTATCGACTCAACGGCCGGAGGACCACTTTTGTGCTTTGACTGAGGCTGCGTCTTCGCTTCCGCTGGCGGGACAGCCGCAGCTGCCTTGGCTGCGGGCGCCTTCTCCTGCTCCGGCATCCTGGCGGGAGCCGGAGAAGGTGTTGCGGCCCTGGCGCTCTCACTCCCCTTGGGCGCCGCAATGACCCTGAGTCCGGTCGAGAATTTTTCGACTGTTACAGCAGGAAGACTCTCGCCGGATGCATCAAAGACGAGCCGGACTTTTTCCGGATAGGACCCGATGCGAACCGTTCCGACCCCCAGATTGCTGAGGGGGACAACCTTGGCGGTCATGGCCGACTTGGCACCCATGAGATCGACCACCAGTCGATCGGGTTTAGCGAGACGGAACGACTTGAAGTCATCGACTTCACCCGTCGTCAGGATCTCCAAGGCA
The DNA here is from genome assembly GCA_003712145.1 of Desulfuromonadales bacterium. Taxonomy (GTDB): domain Bacteria; phylum Desulfobacterota; class Desulfuromonadia; order Geobacterales; family Geobacteraceae; genus Geobacter. The sequence continues at coordinate 39,731 of RHLS01000010.1, forward strand.
TCACCGCGGGAAACGATGGCGGTAAGAGCAGCCTGGCTCCGCGAAGCCTCACGGGTGGTAGCCTTCGGTGCAGAAGAAGACGCGGTAGCCTCACCTTCCACCGGGACAGCGGGCTTCGCTTCTACCGGCGGAGCCGAATCCTTGACCACCGCCGGCTCGGCAACATTTTCGACAGCGGGCGCTGGAGCCGGAGCGACAGACGGGGGCGGCTCGACAGGAGCCGGAAGAGCTGACGGGACAAACGAGAGCTTCAGCTGCCCCTTATCCTTTTCGTCGGTTGCAGCAACCATCTCCACATCCCGGGCGAGGAGCACCTCAACCCGTGTCATGGCGGTTTCTCCTTCACCATAACGGGCAGCATCGATCCGCTTGATGTAACCCTTATTCACCTCAACCGGAGTGTTGACCCCAATAGTCCCGATCTGGGCCAGGTCGACGACAGCCTTGGGCGGGTTCGACGTCTTGTAGAAGGTGTAGGCGAGTGGCCTATCCGCCGACAGGAGCACCTGGGAACCGGCGCCGTCCCCCACCACCTTTATATCCTTGAGAACGCCCCCCTGGACCTGGGCGATCGCGGCATCGCTCCTGACGGCCGTATCAGCTCCGGCGCAGCCGAACAAGGCCCCCATTACCGAAGTCAGTGCGAACGCGCGGGCTATTTTCACCTGGATTTTCATCGGGAACTCCTTAGTTTTTCTTCGGCAGAGAGAGCTTCACCGTTCGTTTCGTCACCTTGCCGGTATCGTCCCTAAACCGTTCCGCCACGTCGATTGATGCGGGGGATATTTTGGTTATCACGCCGTTGTTGTTGCCGATGCTCATACCCTCTTTGACCACGTAACCCTTGCCTGAAGGATCAACGATAAGCGCCTTGTTCTCCTTGAGGCCGACGATGATGCCGCTCACCCGGAACTGCTCCACGCCGAAGCTCTGGATCGGGAGGAGACCGGCAGATGACAGCGACGGGCGAGGGGCAACCTTCTCCACCTTGGGCTGAATGAACGGTTTGAACGGATCCTTGCGGCTGGCAAAGTCAATAGAGGGGGCAACACTCGCCACCGGCTTTGCCGATGAGGCCTGTGACTGAACAGGCGGCTTGGCAGGCTGTGCCGGTTTCTGCTGAGGTGGAGGAGGAGAAGGAGGAGTTGCCTCCTTCTTGCACCCTCCTCCCGCCAAGACCAGCAGTAGGACTGCGGCCACCAGTATCGGATTATTTCTTCTTGTCATCCTTGGTCTCTTTCTTCTCAACGAAGCGAAATGTGGTGGCAAGACAGTTGACTCTGACGCTCGTCTTCCCGCCGGGGGTCTTGATATCGGCGAAGGAAACGTCGGTTATGTTTACGATACGCGGCAGATTACCCACGGCGGTAAAGAAGTTGGCCACGCTGTAGAACGTTCCCGAAACGGAGATGTCAACTGGCACTTCGGCGTAAAAATCCTTGGGGGTCTCGGCCTTTGGCCGGAACAGCAGGAAATCGTTGCCAGCGCCCTTCCCCACGCTCGTGATGCTGGTGAGCAGCGTCGGGATCTCCTTCTGGTTCGGCAACTCGGTCAAGGCCAGCTCCAGGTCCTTTTTCAGTTGCTGATACTCCTGCTTGAGCTTTGGCAGGTTGCTGGCAATCCGCTGCTTCTCCTGAACTTCGTTCTGGAGACCTTCCAGGCGCCCCCGCAGGTCCTTCAGCTCTTTCTGACGGGGAAGGAAGAGCCCCCAGTAGAGGGCGGCTCCCTCGATCAGCACGATGGCGATGAGGATAGCCAGTTTCTGCTTGTTGGGGAGCTTCAGCAGTTTTTCGATTCTCGGATCCATGGAGAGTCCTTGTCCGGATGCTATTTCTTCTGGGCAGGCGGTTCCGGCTGACTGGCCGTCTTGATGGCGCAGGTGAGCTCGAAACGCTTGGCCTTGATACCGCTCACCTCAGTCTGCTCGGAAACGACGAGCTCGACGTTGGTGTAATCCGCAGAGTTCTGGAGGTTGCGCATGAACGTGGCAATCAGGTCCTCGTCAAGGGCAATGCCACCGATGCTGACGTTTGTCCCGCCTTCGCTGTACTTGGTGAGCCAGAGCTTCTCCGGAGTCGCATCGGCCAGGGTTGCGAGACGGCGGACAGGCCCCGTCTTTCCCCTGCGAAGCTGAGCAAGAACGTCAAGTTTCTTGGTGACTTCTTCCTTCAGCTTCTTCACGTTCTCCAGCTCGCCAATCTTCACCTTGAGCTGCTGCAGCTCACCTTCGGCCCTGGTTATTTCATCCCTGGTAGCCTTGATCCTGGCCTGCGCATAGGTGAACAGGCCAAGGCCGGCGATGAGCACGACAATGACCGAAGCCGCGAGGATGAGAAGTTGCTGCCGGGCCGTTTCTTTCTTTTTCGACGTTCTGACCGGGAGAAGGTTGATTCTTACCATTTGTCCCCAACCCTCCTTGTGGCCAGCCCCAGAGCTACCGTGACAAGGGGGGCGATCTCCTGAAGATAGTCAGGGTCGAACTCCTTTTCGCTGGAGACGACCTTCCTGAGTGGATCGAGCATCTCCACCGGCACGCTGAGCTTGTTCTTGATCGCCTCGGCGAGCATGGGGGTTTTGGCCGCCCCTCCGCTCAGGTAGACCGTGCCGATTTTTCCCTCGCCGGCGGTCGTATTGTAGAAGTCGAGGGAGCGGCGAATCTCGATGGCGAGCGTTTCGTTCACCTTGGCAATGACGTCCCTCAGCTTCGCTTGATCAGGGAAGTCACCGGTAACCTTGATTTTTTCCGCCTCGTCGCCGCTGATGCCGAACTGCTTCTGAATTTCCTCGGTGAAGAGGTTTCCCCCCATCTGCACGTCGCGGGTAAAGAGCGACTCTCCCCCCTTGACGATGTTCAGGTTCAGGATGCTGGCGCCGATGTTGATGAGCGCAACCACTTCTTCGGGGTCGGTCTCGTAGTTAAGCTCGAAGGCGTTCTGCACGGCAAAGGAATCCACATCGACAATTACCAGCTTCAGACCGCTCTCGGCAAAGACGCTCACGTAGTCGTTGATGATTTCCTTTTTGCTCGCAACGAGGAGTACATTCATGCGGGAAGGGTCATCGTCGTCCGGACTGAGTATCTGAAAGTCTATGTTCACATCGTTGATATCGAAGGGAATGTACTGCTCCGCCTCCCACTGGATCTGGTCCTCCAGCTCTTCGGCCGGCATGGCGGGGAGCTTTATCTTGCGGATGATGACCGTATTGCCCGAAATGGAGCACGCGACATCCTTGACCTTCACGGCAAGGCTCTGCACGAGATTCCTGACCGCATCGACAATGGAAGTGGTGTCCATGAGGGTGTTGTCGACGATCGCCTCGGGCGGCAGCGGCAGGATACCCGCATTGAGAAGCTGATAGGCCCCCTTCTGCTCCCTGAGCTGCACAAGCTTAACGGAGCTGGAACCTATGTCGATGCCGACCAGATCCTTTTTCTTTGAGAAAAACATAGATGGATTCCGTTCACCTGGTTAGTCGAGAAAGACCTGTTCCCGTTCAGACAAGGAAAAACCAAGAGCAAGCAGGATCTTTCTCTTGGTTTCCATACGGCATTCTTCACCCCGTTCGATACGCTCAATGGTGGCAGGCGACACACCGGCAAGACGCGCCAGCTCCGACTTGCTCATGAGCCGATCTTCCCTGATTCGCTTGACGTTGTTTCGGTATCCCATCGCACAATCCCGCATAATCAAAAAGTTTAGGGCGAACTCTACTAAAATTGAACTATATGTCAAGAAATTAGTCGAAGTTGAAACTAATTGAAATCTGTTTGGTGCAATTGATCGAACTGGTAATCGTATCGGCAATTCTGAAGCAAAACTTGAGCCGAAGTTCATCATTGCACCTCCACCTGGTCAGGATGATTCTTCACAACGCCCATGTCACAAAAAGAAAAGCCGGGGCCTCATATCGGTGTGATATTTCGGCATCCCGGCTGTCTCGGTGAGACCCGTGGGCTTTCCGCCCCACCCTCGCGGGTGGTTTAGTATTGTCGTGTATCAAAAATCTATTCGTTTTTGGAACTGCGATCCTTTGCGGCTGTGTACCTCACCTCTCTTGTACAGCCCTGAACAGCCTACCGGATCACTGCAATCATGATTCCAATGCCAAGCACTTCACCCGATTCCTATCGAGCATCGTAACCCCTTATTTTGTGGTCACGTACGAGACCGCAACTCTTCGGCCAGCTTGCAACTGACACTTTTCGCGTCTTCCGGTGTCATTTTACGGAACCAAAGCCAACAAATTGACTCAGTACGCATAGAGGACCGAGAGACGTGCTCTCTCCTCCGGGCTAACCTCTTTTTCCCCCTGCAGTTCAAGCGTGTACATATAGGGAACCTGTTGTCCGGGGTTGATCACTGCGTTTGATCCGGCAGCCACGTTTCCTCCAACGACAAGTTCCAGCCCGGAGGTATCGGTGTTCCCGGACTGGGTATCGACCACCTTCGCATAGACGTTGAAACCGCTTTGCCCGAGGGGGCCGGGAAGAGTAAAGGTCATGTCGGGAGAATCTTTCGGCGAGCTCGTCTTGTTGGCGCTGGCACAGTTCGTCCAGCTTCCGAAGGGGAGGCTCAGTTTCTGCTGGAGGCAGCTGATGTTCGATGCAGTGCTCGGCAACGAAACGGTTATAGGATAATCGTTCTGGATATCCGTGAGCACCGCCGACGTCATGGTCTGGTCGATGGCGGGAGTAATAAGACGAGGGAGAATCTCCTTGCCGAAAAACTCGACACCTCCGTAGGCCGCCTCCAGCGAATTCTGGTACCGCTTCTGGCTGGCGGTGAGCCTTGTCCCCTGGGTGAGAAGATAGAGGACCGTCATGATGATCGTAAGCGATATGAGGGTAAGCATGAGCGCCGTTACAAGCGCAACCCCCTTGTCATTATTGAGGTATCGCATGGCCACCGTCCGATCAGTTCGTGCCCATATTTTTGGGCTTCATCACAAGCGTGTAGACTTTCCATCGGTAATTGCGCCAGTCACCGCCAATGGTCGCTGACAAGTCAAAGGTCTTGCCGTACGACGCGCTGTGAAGCGTTATTGAGGTGTTCGGGTACGAGTAATTGCGGTCCTTCCCTCCCTCGTGGGTAAGGACGTGGATCTCGACCTCCTTGAGGCTCTGGCGGATCTGGGCGGCGCTGTCGAGGGCGGCCTGAACAGTGGCAATGGTGGCTCCCTCGGAGCTTGTGACAGAACTCCCGTTCGCGTTGGAGGTCGTCCCAGTGACGCCATCGGCATTCATATCGAGCTTGAAGATGATTTGCATGTCAGCAACACAGTCGAGCAGCGGTAATTCATCCGTCAGGGTTCCGTCGGTGTGGGATAAGGTTGCCTTGTAAAGAACGCCAGTATTGGGAGCGCAACGTTGCGAATGCTCCACGGCGGATGCGGGTGATTTTATGTAAAAATCCGCCCTATTGAAAGGCATCCTCAGGTCAGTGGTGGGGTTCACGCCGTAAATGAGGAATTTCTGGTTCAACTCCGTCGGGTAGAAGTTCCGAAGGTGGTTGGCATTGCCCGGCGTTGACGAATAGTTGGCGAAAAAGTTGGAACCGCTCGTGACGAGCCGCATATCGCCGGGGGTGACGAAGGAGGGGCTGATGACGATGACCCGCTCGCCCGGCTGCAGGTTGTCGGCCGCGTCGGCCCAGGTTTTCTTCACCCCGGCATCGGTAACGTATCCCCACTTGGGAGAAGCTATATTCTTCGCCACACTCGTGGACTTGATGACCAGATAGTCGGAGTTGTTGAAGCCGGCGTTATTTGCGGCAACCAGGGCACGCGGGGGGGTTGAGGCGGCGGGGCAGATGGTGCCGTCGTTGTAATTGAGCGGATTGAGGCCGGTCACGGGTGTATCGGCGGAACTCGCGGCCTCCGCGTAACAGAACGTAGCGGTCGGAAACGACCACGGTAGGCCGTAGCCTGCATGCTCCACATCGACGCGCATCAGTTCGAGACCGATAATGTCGGTGATCTGGCTCTCCACAGACTTCGACTCGCGAGCCGAATGGCTGAGAAGTGAATTAAAGGCTGTCCCACTGATGCCGATGACGATGACAAATATCGCCATGACTACGATCAGTTCGACCAGCGAGAATCCTTCCTTCCTCTGGATCATGAAAACCTCTCCGCTCTGCCGGTCACTGGGCAACAATCGACGAAACCTGCTGGGTATAGGTTGCACCCTTGTAGGTCCACACGACACTTACGTCCACCTGCTGCGACGTGGTTGAGAGGGCCGTCACCGTCCTGTTGACCGAAAAGGGTTTCGAGATGCTGCGGAAGCTCCTTGTTACAGTCCGCGGCGTGCTGTAGGAACTTATGTTGGCAAAGGGAAGATTTTTCGCCCCCACCATCCGCTCCTCACTGAGACGCACTGATTCTTCTCTCATATAGTTCCGCAGGTTGTGCTCCATGAGCATTTCGATCGACTTAAAGAGCCCCATCAGGCCGATCAGCATGATGACCATGGCAACCAACACTTCGACGAGAGTGAAGCCTTTTTCGCTATTTGATCTGGCAATCCGCACTGGTGCACGATCCTCCCGGATTGATCTTCCCCATATCGATCTTCACTGGCGAGACGATGATGCAGTCGACGGAAACGTTTTCGCCGGTGGAAACGCAGATGGTCTTCGTTGTTGCAAGAGTGCTCGCCAGCCCCCGGGTGTCAAACGTAATGGTCGTCACCCCCGAGTCACTCCAGGAAATGGGATAGGCGAGGTTTTTCTGGAGGACCGTGGCGCCGGTGTCGGCCCGCGTGATTGTATACCGGTTCGCCTCAAGGGTCACCGTGTGATTGGCCTTTTTATGAAAGGCATCAAGTTTGGCGGTCATCAGATCGGCATACATGATCTTTACCTGGCTCTCCAGGGCAGATTTCCGCGACCAGCGGCTGAAGTCGAGGGTCCCGACGGCAAGCAGGATACCAATGATCGCCATGATGACGATAAGCTCGACTAGTGAAAAACCGCGACCTCTCATCTCAGCGTTCCTGAATGTGCATAATCCGTTTAAGCGGCTTCATGCCAGCGTTTGAAACGATAGCCGGGGGAATTTCGGGGGGGATACCCTGAAAGCCGTCCGATTCCCTCCCGCCACTGTTGATGAAGGTATAAGGCAGGTATTTCTCTTCGAAACTCCCGGTCGATACCTGGATCAACGCACTCCCCTGCATCGCGGACCTCCCGAGGGGCCCGCCCGTGTCATATCTCACTCCCCAGAGGGAGGAGTTACCGCCGAAGCCGCAGATGTCGGCGGTCGGTTTGAAGGTGGTAAAGAAGACTGCACCGTTCGACGCCGCCACCGGGTCGGTGATCGACCGCTGCGCCTTGTACCCTGTGCTCGAACCGGCAAGATTGATGAACCACCCCTTCTTGTCACTGGGAATGGCGTCGGTCAGGTTGTCAGTGGTCTTGTTGATCAGGTTTGAGGTGGTCAGAGTCGTCGCGCAACTGGTGTCCATGTCATTGGTATCGGCGTAGCATGGCTCCTGAAGGCCATAAAGAGCCTGCACCGAGTCGGCGTCATCAATGTCGCTCCCGGCCTTGTAGTAGAAGCGACCGGTACCGAAGTAAAGCCAGAGCTTCTTTCTGCTGGGGGAGGTGTCCTGAATCTTGGCCACTGCGCTCGTAACCGGGCCAATGTTGTCGATCACCTTACTTACGACCCAGTTGTCGGGGTTGATGTCGTCCTTCAACTGCACCCGCAACACGCCCCCCTTCGTCCAGGTACTGGTGGTGGTGTCCTTCTTCACAAAACCAAAATAGAGAGCGTCGTCGCTGTAGTTGCCCGTTCCGCCTAGGGTCGCCCGATCGGTGTCTATGGCGGCGCCGGACAGCGACCCCGCGAAGGCTTCCGTGATGCCTGTGGGGATCGCCTTGACCAGAGCCCCGGTGCGCAAGTCAACGACGAAGATTTTCAATTCCTGGTTCGACCGCCCTTTGAACTGGTGAATTGTGGTATCAATGGGACCGGTGGGCCCGGAAGCAAAGACCGCGAACCAGCGGCCGTTCTTACCAGCATCCCCCACCCTGACGATCGCCGGGCCGGTCGTTGAGTAGCCAAGGGCCGCGTCGGAGAATTCCCACAGAAGCGAGGGCGAGGAGGGATTGGTCACGTCGAGGGCAAAGTAGGAAGAGTAACCGACACCGTCGATTGGGGTCTTGACGAAATCCCCGGTGCCCGAGGTGGTACTGTTGCGCGAAGCTCCGCCGAGCCCCATGCCGCCGATGAGTATCGTACGCCAACTTGTGGCTGAGAGGTCGAGATTGCTCGTTCCTGATGCGTAGGTGGTTTTTTTGTCGCAGTTCCAGTAGGCGCTGTCTGTGCAGCCGGTGCCGGAGGTTGTGGCAATACTGGCGTCGAGCAGGGTGGGCGACAGGTTCACATAGTAGAGGTGGTTATAGTCGAGGTTCTGGCAGTAGGTAGAGTCATTGCCGCCTGCCTTGCAGGTAAGGTAGCGGAGATACGGCAGGGAGTTCTTCGGAATAAACGCCCACTCTTCCTTCCCGAGCTCGGTTCCGGTTATCTGCGAGGTCACGCCCGCCGTGGCCCCCTTGGCGAGGAGGCCGAGCTTGAAGGCATGGAGCATCCCGTCATTGCCCCCCACATAGGCCATGCCACGATCCTTATAGTTTGTCGAGTCAAGGTAGCTGGCATAGGAGTAATCGCGGTAGCCCGACGGTTTGTCGAGATGATAGGCGTTCAGCCGCACGGAAGACTGGAGCCGAGGCGTTGAGGAAACGATGTCGCCAAGCTTCCAGACGTGGGATATCGTTCCGTTTGAAACCGTTCTGCTTCGGTAGCCCGTGTAGTCGACCCCATGAACGTAATTTATAATCTTGTCGGCCTCAGCGGTATCCGCCGCCTGGAGCAGAGGCCGCAGCGCAGTATGATTACCCGTGGAGAAATCGATCAGCGTGCCGGCAGTGTGAGTCTTGATCGTGCGCGGGGAATCGGTCAGGTTTCGGGACCAGAGCAGCTCTCCCGCTTTCCAGAGACTCTTCACCTCCTCGGGAGCAACGGTGTCGACAAACGTCTCGCCGCTGCCGTTCCCGTCGGCGTCCAGGTAACGGTTCACCCGGGTCTGGTTTGTGGTGGTATCAAAGAAGAACCGGGTAACGTAATCCTGCTTGAGCTTCAGGAGATTGTCGGAAACGGAATCCTCCCTGATGGTGCTGTTCTGCAGGAAGGGGTCAATGTAGTACCAGAGGTCCTGCAGTTCTCCAATCCAGTCGGCGCTTGTTTCATCGCTGAAAATCTTGCGGGGGTAGAAGACCGCCTGCAGGAGGTTCGCACCGTTGTTGTCGTTGTTACTGAGGATCGACGCGGCTGTTCCCGAGGAGACCCGAGCCAGGATGTCGCTCAGGGCCTTGTCGAGCTGTTGCTCGAGCTTCAGGGGGTTCACCACCAGGAAATAGTTGTCCGGGTTGCCGTCGTTGTCCTTGTCCCACTCGACCTTGAGATCGGGTTTGCCGTTGCCGTTGGCGTCGGTGAATCCGCCCCACTTGGCAGCCAACCAAAGGGGGTTTTTCAGGAACGTAGTGGCAGTTCCTCCAGAGCTGACCGTGAAGGTTTTGCTCCACTCCAACGGAAGATTGGCAACGGTAGACGGCGTATTGCCATCGGCAGTCATGTCCTTGTCCCTTACCGGCAGATAGACGCCGTCGGCACCATCCGTCCCCGAGATGACGAACCCCATCACCTGGTCGATGCCGCCAGCGGCATAGTCGGAGGAGAGACGCACCTCCAGCTTGTCGCTACCGACCGGGGTCAACTCGTACGTGACGATGGCGTCCATGTCATGATCGGCCCCCTGCTCCACATCCTCGAAATTGATCCTGAACTTGGCATAAGTAATGTTGTTACTCACATCATAGTTGAGAGTGTCCACGTAGAAGTCGACGATCTGGTTGGTTGGGCAGAAGGCATCGGCAGCGCAGTTGCTGAAATGCAGGCCGTTGGTATCCGAGGTGACCGTGCATTTGCTGAAGCAGTTTTCATAGACACTGGCATCACCGCTTACCGACTTGCCGAAGGGAACCAGGGTGATGGTCTTCCCTCCCACCTTCACCTTCATGTCTGCCACCGGCGAGGAAAGCGCGACAACGTAGGTGAAAACGTCCGGCTTGCCGGTCTTGGCCTTCATGAGGGTCCTGCCGTAGTAGGCGAGGGCTGCGGCGTAGTAGCTCCCCCGCTTGGTCGGTTCCTCGGGACACATGCCGCGAATGAGGCTGAGCTTGCTGACCGTCTTTGAGGTGCAGATGAAGTCCACCAGCGTTCCGCTCTGGCCGACGAACCAGTTGTTCCCCGCGATTCCCTCATCGGCGCCGATGGTGTCGGTGAGGGTGTTGAGGAGCGAGGTGCCGGACGTCAGGGTGCCAAGCCCCAGCTGTGGACTTGCGTTGTCCTCGGCAAAATAAGTCCCATCTGGCTTGGTGTACGAACTGCCCGGAATCTGATCGGAGTCGTAGCTGGTGTTGATGTCGCTCAGGATCAGCATGAACGGCTTGGCGCAGGGGGGGAAGATGTCGTAGAGTTGGTAGGTGTTGCTCCCGTCCTTGTACCCCCAGGCCGGCTTCGACAGGGTGACGCCGGAGTCGTCATTGGTGGTATAGGTGAACTCAGACGTGGCAGCCCCTTTGCCCGCAAGGTACCGTAGCGTCTCGTACATCATCTCCCCAATGGGGTTACCCCACATCCGGCACTCCCCCTCGTTCAGAGTACGGCTGGTGATCCAGCCGCAGGAGCCGCCGCTGCTATCATCGTAAGCGTAGGAGGAATAGTTGAAGCCGACGGTCTTCATCCGGTCGAGCGAAAGGATGATGTTGCCTCGGGCGTTTTCCGACGACTGGAAAATGCCGTTGGTCTGCGTCTCGTCGGAGATGGTGCCGATGTTCTTGCGCAGGACGCCGCCGCTCAGGTTCTTGGTGTAGCTGTCGGTGAAGAGGCCGAAGTACATGAGCGCCTTCTCGACGCAGATCCCCTCGGTGCCCAGACTGCAGTCGTTATCGGAGTTGCATGATTTTGACATGGTCTTGGAGCAGACGCTCCCACCGAGCCGCTCCCCGTATTTCTGGAGGAGCCCTTTAGGCTTATAGGCGTTGGATCCCCCCCCATACTGGACGCAATTGTCGTCCATGAGCCCCGACTTGCAGACCTCAACCCGTACCTGGAAGTCAGTGGGGGTGCCAAGGGAGGTGTCGCAGACCGGCCGTTCCTTCGACACCCAGTCCCAGACCCGGTTCGACATGTTCTGGAGCCGCCGCAGGACCGGCGGATCGTTGGAGCCGTTGCCGAGAGAGGTACTACAGAAAAGGTGCCGCTTGGCGCTGCCGGTGACAAAGGTTCCAGGAGTCGGCGTACCGGTCTGGATGAAGTCGGCGGTCATTATGCTTGGCGCGACGCTCGACGTAATGTTGGGAGACCTCAGCGTCAGGCTGTTGCCGAAGATGGACCAGGCCGCATCGCCCGGCTTCTTGTACCAGACCCTGACACTGTCCTCGCCGGAAACTTCCGTGTGCCGGGCTATGAGCCGGTACCACTGGCCGGCCGTCAGGGAGACGGATCCCCGCATGGGGGCAGAGCAGATCCCTGTATTGTCGTCCTTCGGCTTCTTGTTGGCCGCGTAGCAAGCGCCGTGACCCCCGTAATAGCTGGCGATCACAGTGCCTGCAATCTCCAGTTCCACGCCGTCATCACCGTCCACCACGAATTCCCAGGTGCCGGTATTGCCGGCAGGCACCTGGAATTCCGTCACCGCGAAAAAGTTATGGTAGTTGCCGTGATCTTTCTTGGCCTCGATGTTCGTGTCATTGAAGTCGTTGATGTAAACCGGAAAGCCGGTCAGGAGATTGGCCGGCTGGTAGGAGTTCATCAACTCCGTGTGATTGTTGCCGGCAAGGGTGTTGGTATGGCTGTACTTGACGAGAAGGATCTGGGCTGCCTTGTCCCAGGCCACCGTGTCGACTGTGGCGGTTACTGGCGCGTCGGAAGCGGCGATGCCGATCAGTTCGTTGGACTTGTCGGTGCAGGTGTAGCCCGTGGCGCAGTCGCCGTTGGTCATGCACATGTTCGTGTACTGGGAGCCGATGGCAGCCGAGGCGTTGTAACAAAGCCTCCCCGTCACCTCCTTCCCCCAGCTGTGGGCATCCTGGGGGATATAGACCCTCTCCAGCACCGTGGAGGAGCTGCTGTCGGCGCTGCGGTGTCCGCCATAGAGAACCTTTCGCAGGACATCCATCCGCGACATGGAGAGCCAGTTGAGTATGTTGCCGCTCCACTGCCCAGCCGAACAGAACTTTGAATAAACAACCCTGCTGGCGTCGGTGTCGATATCCGCCGTCACCGATGCGGGAACGAATTTCGCTGTGCCGGTGCTGTCGTAGGTGTAGCACTTCTTTGGATCGAAATACCCGTAGTAGTCGATGGAGTGCTTGTAGGTAGTGTCGAGCCGTCCGTCCTCGTCGATGTCGGCGGCGTCGTTGTATGCCTCGTAGTAGAGTTTGTGCTCCCGCCCGACCTCGAACATAACCAGAGGCGGTACCGCCTGGGCCACGAACGGCGGCTGCATGCAGTAATCGTTCATGGTGGCGGCTCCGGCGCCGGACACAGCACCTGACAAGCCCGCAAGAAGAACAAGGCCAAGCACGGCCTTCCCGCGTGTGCGCATCACGATGTTCATCGTTTCCACCTCTCGATTATGACCCTTGTGACCACTGCGCCTTCGACCATAACCGACACGGAACTCCCAGCGCTGATTTCGGAGTATCGTGCCGGCTCCTCGAAAAAGGCGCCATTATTTTGAACCATGGCAACAACCTTGACGTTGTCGGCAACCGGCAGATCCCTTCCAGAGACTGTCATCTGCTGTGGGGTGACAGCCGAGACGATTCCGTTGAAATAGTAATGGTGCGTGGCGGCGGAGGCTGGCCCAACCACGCAGATCGATACCAGGAGAATAATGAGAGCGATTCGTTTCATAACTCTTCCCTCAGCAAGAAAGTACGATATCCATGAACTTGATCGCCCTTGTTAATGCAAAATACGGACCACACCAACAGCATCTAACCATGTCCGAACTATACGAAATCACGTATGATTGCAGGTGGCAGTGCTCAAAAGAACAAAAGGCTATGCAAATTTTGCATAGCCTTTTGTTCTTTCTGGTCACCGCCACTGACGACCGATACCTACATCTTAGCCCACTTCTCACCACTCCATCGCCAGCGGGTGCATGAAAAATCGCGAGTATTCGTTACGAGCGCCATCGCTGTGCCGGTGGAGGCCGAGGAGAAATAAACCGTGCCCGAACTCCCCGTCAGGCCTGATGTGCATACAAAGGTATTATTGTCGTAGGTCGTTCCATTCGGTGCCGCTACAAGCTTCGGAACCGGGCCGTGACTGCCATAACCAAGGGTGATCCCGCCTCCCTTGTCGACAAACCGGAACGTTCTCACTGTCCTGCCCCAGGATTTATCCTCGCGCCGGGCGGTTACGAGCGAGGCAGTGTTGTGTTCCTTGTCAAAAACCACCCCCCATTCCTGTCCATCCAAGCTCTGTTGTTTCGTCTCCTTGATCATCCCCTCAAGCTCCCACGCCGCCGCCTTGAGACAGAAATCCCCGTACAGACTGCTGAACGCCGGCACCGCAATGGCACTCATGACACAGATGATCGCCAGGACAATGATAAGCTCCAGAAGGGTGAAGCCATGCTCACCCGAATCCCCGCATCCCGGGGAAAATACGTGCTCTCCGCACACCTCCCGCACCTCCCTGTAGGTGAAAATGAAAAAGACCGCGCAATAATTGCACAGCCTCTTTCAAATTACAACCAGCTTATTAGCGACAGTCAACCGTCATTCCATGCCGTACTCCTTCAGCTTGTAGAGCAGCGCCCGATGGCTGATCTCCAGAAGCCGCGCAGCATGGGTGCGGTTGCCGCCGGTCTTGTGGAGGGCACGACGGATATAGTCCCGCTCGAGCAACTCTTCGGCCTTTTTGATGGAGAGGGAATCATCCGGCAGCGAAAGAGACGTCACAGCAGACCGTATCGAGCAGAGATGCTCGGGGAGACAGTCAGTACCAATGGTGCCGCCGTCACAGAGTATGAGACTCCGCTCGATGCAGTTTTCCAGTTCCCGCACGTTGCCGGGCCAGGAATAGCCCATGAGCATCCTGAGCACTTCGGGAGATGCCGTCAACCCGGATTTTGCGAGCTGTGAGCCGTGCTTGGCGAGGAAATGGTTCACCAGGAGAGGGACATCCTCCAGCCGGTCACGCAGTGGCGGGAGGGTGATACTGAAGACGTTGAGCCGGAAGAAGAGATCCTCACGGAAGCGGCCGGCGGCCGTGTCCTTCTGAAGGTCCCGGGCGGTGGCGGAAATGACCCGCACATCCACTTTCGTCGGCTTCGCCGCTCCCACCCGCCGAATCTCTCCCTCCTGGAGAACCCGCAGCAGCTTCACCTGTAGCGTCAGCGGCATCTCGCCGATCTCGTCCAGGAAGAGGGTGCCACCGTTGGCCTCCTCGAAGAGGCCCTGGCGGTCGGCGGCAGCATCGGTGAAGGCGCCGCGGACGTGGCCAAAGAGTTCGGACTCAAGGAGATTCTCGGGAATGGCCCCGCAGTTGACCGCCACGAAGGGTCCGTCTCGGCGGCTGCCGTTATGGTGGATGGCCCGCGCCACCAGTTCCTTGCCGGTCCCGGACTCGCCGAGGATGAGGATGGTGGTCTTCACGTCGCAGACCCTGCGGATGAGCTGGAAAATTCCCTTCATCCGGGAGCTTCTGCTCACGATGCTGCCGAAGGAGTACTCCCGCTCCACCTCCTCGCGCAGCCTCCTGTTCTCGTGCTTGAGCCGTTCCCGCTCCTCGGCCTTGCGAAGCACCAGCAGGATTTCGTCGGTGCGGAAGGGCTTTGAGACGTAGTCATAGGCCCCCTCCTTCATGCACTGGACCGCCGTGTCGATGGTGCCGTAGGCAGACATCATGATAACGGTGCCGCCGATGCCCGCCTCCTGGACCTTGCGGAGAAAACCGACACCGTCCAGCACCGGCATCCGGATGTCGCAGAGGATGAAATCGTAGCGTGTCGCGGACGCCCTGGCGAACGCGGCCTCGCCGTCCGGAGCCTCATCGGCCTCGTAGCCGCTCTTCCGCAACATCGACCGCAGCATGTGCCGCAGATTCTCCTCGTCGTCGATGACCAGTACACGTCGCTCCTCACCCCTCACGCCTCACCCCTCCCCAAGTGTAACCGGCAGCCATACCACGAACCGGGACCCGTGCCCGGCAGCGCTCTCCACGGTGATCCGCCCGCCGAAGGAGTCGATGATCCGGGCCGAGATGGCGAGCCCCAGACCGGTCCCCTTCCCCGGCTCCTTGGTGGTGAAGAAGGGATCGAAGATGCGTCCCAGATGTTCAGGCGGGATACCGGCTCCGGTGTCGGCCACCTCGATCCGGACGCAGGTGACCGTCTCGTCTCCCGCTGCGAAAGGGGTCCGGAAGGCTCCTCCGAAATCGCTCTTGCGCCGCCCCCCCACTACTGCCAACTCGCCGGAGACCACCGGCGGCACAAACTCACCGGCGGCGATCCGCACTTCAAGCCTGCCCCCGTCGGGCATGGCGTCGCGGGCGTTGATGAGCAGATTGATGAGCACCTGCTGGAGCTGGTGATAATCGGCCTGGAGCGGGGAAAGCCCCGCGTCGGCCCTGAGCTGAACGTCGATCAGCTTGAAGACCCCCTGCCGCTGGAGCATCTCCACCGTGGCAGCCACGAGGGTTGCCGCATCGATGGTTTCCGTGGCTCCGTCGACGGGACGGGCATAGTTGAGGAGATCGCGGACGATCCGGTCGATCCGCTCCGCGTCCTGGCCGATCCGGCGCAGGTAGTCGGCCTTTTCCGGATCGGCTGCCAGCTCCTCGCCCAGAAGCGCCGCGTACCCCATGATGGCCGCGAGCGGCGTGCCGATCTCGTGGGCGGTGCCGGCAGCCAGAAGTCCCACCGACGCCATCTTCTCCGAGCGGAGGGTCTCCTCCCGGGCCGCCTGGAGTTCCCGGTTGGTCCGCTCCAGGGAGCGCACATGACGGGACGCCTCCTCCTGCTTGGTCCGCAGGGCATCGACCATGGTGTTGAAGGCATCCGCCAGCTCGGCGATCTCGCGCCCCCCCGGGACCGAGGCCCGCTGGCTGAAGTCTCCCGTGCCGATGCGCTCGGTGGCGGCCAGCAGCTTTCGCACCGGCACGACGATGAACCGCGAGAGGAAGAAGGAGCCGACGGCCAGCAGCAGCAGGAAATCCAGCGTGAAATAGGCCATGAAGAGGTGGCGGGACTGGGCCAGCATCCTTTTCTCTCCCTTGAGAGAGAGGTCAAGCCGGGCCGCGCCAATGGTTTTTCCTTGCACGACGAGGGGAGCGTAGCGGCTGATGGCCCCTTTCCCCTCGAGAAACCAGACGGATTCGGCGCCGCTCGCCAGCGTTTGGGCTAGCCTGCCTTCACGTGCCTCAGTGTTGCCGAGAGCATAGGCCGGCCGGCCGTCTCTCCCCACCACCGTGAGGCCGATGAACTCTTCCTCCCGCGCAAGCCGTTGGGCCAGCGCACCGGCGGCCGACTGCGGAATGTCGGCAAGCACCGGCGGCACCACAGCGACGAACGAAGCGAGCAGAATGCGTGCCTTGTCGCTCTTCTGCTGGAGGAGGTCGTTCTCGGCGGTCTTGAAGGAGATGAGACTCAGGAGCACCCAGGTAAGGACCAGGATGAACGAGAGGGAGGAGAGAATCAGAAAGCTGAGGCTGAAGCGGAACTGTCTCACGGAAGCCCCCTTCAACGGGCGCCGATGCTCAGGTACCAGGTGATTATGGCCTTGCCGTAGAAGATGTAGAGCACGGCCCCCGCCGCCAGGAACGGGCCGAAGGGGATGGCGAGCTTGCCGTCTTTCTTCTGGACGAGCATGAGGGTGACGCCGATGACCGAACCGATGAGGGAGCTGGCGAAGATGATGAACGGCACGGCACGCCAGCCGAGGAACGCCCCCATCATGGCCAGGAGCTTGATGTCGCCCCCGCCCATCCCTTCCTTCTTCGTGAGAAATTCATAGAGCCAGGCCACCAGGAGCAGGCTCCCTCCGCCGGCAACGATCCCGATGAGGGAACTCTTCCAGCCGAGCCACGGCAGGACAAAGGAGCAGGCGAATCCGACGGCGATCCCCGGCAGGCTGATGACGTCGGGGATGATCTGGTGATCCAGGTCGATGAACGTGATGGCCATCAGCGCCGAGCAGAAGACGAAGAGCACGAGGAACGTGGGGGACGGCCCGAACTTCAGGAAGAGGGCCAGGGTGAGCAGGCCGTTCAGGAGCTCCACCAGCGGGTAGCGGGGCGATATGGGAGCGCCGCAGTCGCGGCACTTTCCCCGCAGGATCAGCCAGCCGATAATGGGGATGTTGTGCCAGGGGCGAATCCGGGAGCCGCAGGCGGGACAGCGGGAGGGGGGCGAAACCACTGACTCCCCCGCGGGAAGCCGGTAGATGCAGACATTCAGGAACGACCCGACCACGGCGCCGAGAATGAAAGAAAATATCGTCAGAATGACCACTGGCGACATGTCAGCACCATTTCCCGAAGTTGAGGTACGACGACGCGGCCTTGCCCAACAGGGGCTGCACCTGCTCCGGCGGGGCCGGCTTGCTGAAAAAGTTCCCCTGCATGTAACGGCAGTCCAGTGACCGGAGCACCTCCAACTGCTCAACGGTCTCCACCCCCTCGGCCACGACCCGCAGGTTGAGCCCCCGGGCCATGGAAATGACCGCGCTGGCGATGGCCTCGTCGTCCGGGTTTGTGGTGATGTCGCGGATAAAGGAGCGGTCGATCTTGAGGGAATGGATCGGGAACTTCTTCAGGTAGTGGAGCGAGGAATACCCGGTGCCAAAGTCGTCGATGGCGATCTGAACCCCCATCCTTTCCAGAATCCGCAAGGTCTGAAGGGTGCTGTCGACGTTGTCCATCATGATGCTTTCGGTAACCTCCAGGATGAGCCAGCGGGGATCGAGCCCCGAGTCGTCCAAGGCACGTTCCACCGTCTCCACCAGGTTTCCGGTCTGGAGCTGGCGGGTGGAGAGGTTGACGGCGACCTGCATGGGAGGGTAACCCGCCTCCTGCCACTCCCGGTTCTGGCGGCAGGCGCGACGGAGCACCCATTCCCCCAGGGGAACAATAAGCCCCGTCTCCTCTGCCAGGGGAATGAATCGGGCCGGAGGAATGAGTCCCATGGTCGGATGCTGCCAGCGGACAAGGGCCTCCGTGCAGGTGATCTGACCCTGCTCCACATTCACCTTGGGCTGGTAGTAGACAATGAACTCGTCCCGCTCCAGGGCCCGGCGGAGATCGTTTTCCAGGGAAAGCCGCTCGAAGGCCTTCGTGTTCATCTCCGGCGTGTAGAGCTGGCAGTTGTTGCGCCCCTGCTCCTTCGCCCGGTACATGGCGATGTCGGCATTCTTCACCAGGGACTCGCCGGTACGGCCGTCATAGGGGAAAAGACTGATGCCGATGCTCGTAGTGACGAAAAGCTCGTGGCCATCGACGACGAAGGGATTCCTGAAGCTGTCGTTGATCTTCTGGGCCACCTTGAGGGCATCGTTCACGTCGGCGATGACCGAGAGGTTGATGATGAACTCGTCCCCCCCTTGGCGGGCCACTGTGTCGCCTTCCCGCTTGCAGCAGTTCCTGAGCCTCTTGGCCACCGCCATGAGAAGCCTGTCCCCCACCGCATGGCCCAGGGTGTCGTTGATCAGCTTGAAGCGGTCCAGGTCAAGGAACAGGACCGCCAGAAGCCGCTTGTTCCGCTGGGCCAGGGCCAGGGACTGCCGGAGCCGGTCATTGAAAAGGCGGCGGTTGGCAAGCCCGGTGAGCGAGTCATAGTAGGCCATCTGGCGGATGGTCTCTTCCGCCCGGGAGCGCTCTTCGATCTCCTCCTCCAGCATGGCCGCGTGGTGCTTCAGGTCCTCCATGAGGCGGAAATTGCGCAATACCGTCGAAGCGGTATGGGCATACTGCTGGAGGATCTGCTCGTCGATCTGATCGAAGGGCTGCCCCACCCGATAGGCGGAAAGACACCCGGCAACCATCTCCTCATCGAAGACCGGCACGAGGAGCGCCGTGTCCATGTCCATGACCTGGAGCAGCTCGCAGCTCCCACGGCCCAACGAAGAGAGGCTGTCGATCCGGATCGGCGTTCCGCAGGCGGCCACCGAGGCGCAAAGGTTGTCGCTTTTCAGGGGGGTTCTGACCCCTTTCACCATCTGGTTCCAGGCGCCCGAGGCCGCGGAGAACATCATGGTCCCATCCTTGATTTCAATGGCGGTGAACGCGGCGGCCTCCGCCCGGACGATATCGCAGACCCCGTCGCACAGGGCGGTATGGAGCAGATCAGTATCGCCCATGGTCAGAAGCCTTCTGATCCAGGTATCAAGCTTGAAGAGACCCTCGTTGTAGCGCTTCAGGTTGGCCATGGAACTCCCTGTGAGACTGGCTGAACATATGTCAAGCAATTGACAAACGGAAAACTCTTACTAATGCAAAAAGCTTTCCTTCCCGCCCCGTCACCACAAAAAAACGCCGTTGCTGCTGGCAACGGCGCCCTCTGTTCAGCTATTTGAGCTTCCGTATCTTGTCGAGGCTCGCCAGGAGCACGTCCTTTTTCTGGCTGATTTCAGCCAGTTTCTCCCGTTCCTTGGCCACAACCTCGGCCGGCGCCCGCTCCACAAAGGAAGGGTTCTCCAGTTTTTTCGCCAGGAACTCCCCGTCCTTGTCCAGTTTGCCGATTTCCTTGAGGAGCCGTTTTTCCTCTTCTTCCACGTCCACGAGTCCCCTGAGCGGCACGGCGATCTCCACGTCGCCGGCTACCTGGACGGCGGCGTCGGCGGGGCGCTCCAGCCCCGTGCCGATGGCCAAGTCCGACAGCCGGGCCAGGCTCATGACATATACCTCGTTTCGCTTCAGCAGATGAAGGCTCGCATCGGAGCCGCAGTTCAGGATTGCAGCAATCTCCCGGGAGGGGGCCACGTCCATCTCGCCCCGGATGTTCCGGATACCGCGAATCACCTCCATCACCAGCTCCATCTCTGCAGCCCCCGCGGCACAGTCCCAGGCCGGGTTGGGACGGGGCCACGGGGCGGTCATGATCGTCGGCGTCGACCGTGTACCGGGGAGCGCCTGCCATATCTCCTCGGTGATGAACGGCATGACAGGGTGCAGCAGCCGCAGAAGATGCTCGAGCACCTGCCAGAGGACATACCGTGCCGAGGTCTTGCGCGCCTCGTCCCCCCGGTAGAGGTCGTCCTTCACCAGTTCGATGTACCAGTCGCAGAACTCGCTCCAGGTAAAGCGGTAGAGGGTGCTGGCCGCGTCGTTGAAGCGGAATGCCTCCAGGGCCTCCTGGGTTTCGGCAGCGGCCACGTTGAAGCGGTGGAGTATCCAGCGGTCGGCGTTGGATAGCTCCAGGGTCGCCGGATCGACAACATCGGGATCGAATCCCTCCAGGTTCATGAGGGCAAAGCGGGAGGCATTCCAGATCTTGTTGGCGAAGTTCCGATAACCGGCGATCCGCTCCTCGGCCAGCTTGATATCCCGCCCTTGGGCCGCGAAGGCCGCAAGGGTGAAGCGGAAGGCGTCGGTGCCGTACTGGTCGATGACAACCAGCGGGTCGATCACGTTCCCCTTGGACTTGCTCATCTTCTGCCCCTGGGCGTCGCGGACCAGGGCGTGGATGTAGACGTCCGTGAACGGCACCTCGTCCATGAAGTGGAGCCCCATCATCATCATCCGGGCCACCCAGAAGAAGAGGATATCGAAGCCGGTCACGAGACACGAGGTGGGGTAGAAGGTCTTCAGTTCCGGTGTCCGGTCAGGCCACCCCATGGTGGAGAAGGGCCAGAGGGCCGAGGAGAACCAGGTATCGAGAACATCGGTCTCCTGGCGGATCTCGTCGCTCCCGCACTTGGTACAGTGGGTCGGGTCCACCTTGGCCACGGTGGTCTCGCCGCAGTGGTCGCAGTACCAGGCCGGAATCCGGTGTCCCCACCAGATCTGGCGGGAGATGCACCAGTCGCGGATATTCTCCATCCAGTCGTAGTAGGTGTTCTCCCACTGCTGGGGAACGATGCGGGTGCGGCCATCCTTCACCGCCGCCAGCGCCTGCTCGGCCAGAGGCCCCACCTTCACGTACCACTGGAGCGACAGATAGGGCTCCACAACGGTCTTGCAGCGGTAGCATCCGCCGAGCGACAGGCCGTGGTCGTCGATCTTCGCCAGAAGCCCTTGGGCCTCCAGGTCCTCCACAATCCGCTTGCGGGCGGCGAATCGATCCATCCCCTCGTACTGGTGTCCGGCGGCGTTGATGATACCCGACTCGTCAAAGACGTTGATCGTGTCAAGATTATGACGACGGCCCACCTCAAAGTCATTGAAATCATGGGCCGGGGTGATCTTCACCACCCCGGTGCCAAACTCCCGGTCCACATACTCGTCGGCCACCACCGGAATCTGCCGGTTCACCAAAGGCAGCAGCACCTTTTTCCCGATGAGGTCGGCGTAGCGCTCGTCCTCGGGATGGACCGCCACGGCAGAGTCTCCCAGCATGGTTTCGGGGCGGGTGGTGGCTACAACCACGAAGCGCCCAGGCTCGTCCACC
Source organism: Desulfuromonadales bacterium (assembly GCA_003712145.1). GTDB lineage: Bacteria > Desulfobacterota > Desulfuromonadia > Geobacterales > Geobacteraceae > Geobacter. The sequence continues at coordinate 61,419 of RHLS01000010.1, forward strand.
ACCGGGTAGCGCAGGTGCCAGAGGTGGCCGGCTTTATCTTCGTGCTCCACCTCGATATCCGACAGCGCCGTATGACAGCGGGGACACCAGTTGATGAGCCGGTTGTCGCGATAGATGAGCCCTTCCTCGTAGAGCCGCACGAAGACCTCGCGCACCGCGCGGGAGAGCCCCTCGTCCATGGTGAAACGCTCACGACCCCAGTCGCAGGAGGCCCCGAGCCGCTTCAGCTGCCCGATAATCTGCCCGCCGGACTCGGCCTTCCACTTCCAGACCCGCTCGATGAACTCCTCGCGCCCCAGCTCGTGGCGGCTTGTCCCCTGGGCGGCCAGTTGCCGCTCCACCACGTTCTGGGTGGCGATGCCGGCGTGGTCGGTGCCCGGCATCCAAAGGACGGCGTAACTGCTCATCCGCTTCCAGCGGCAGAGAATGTCCTGGAGGGTATTGTTGAGGGCATGCCCCATGTGGAGGGCGCCCGTCACGTTGGGGGGCGGGATGACGATGCTGTAGGGAGGCTTGCCGCTGGCAGGGTCGGCGTGGAACCAGCCACCCTCTTCCCAGCTTCTGTACCACTTCTCTTCAACGGCCGTGGGCTCGTAGACTTTTGCCAGCTCTTTCTCTGCCATGGATTGACCTCTTCGTTTTCAAAATGAAAATGGGGATGTAGCATCCCCATTTCAGTATCGTCTGTTTCGACTGGTCAGCAGTCCCCGTTAACCAGTCCCTACTTCCCTTCCTTTATCCTGCGGATCTCTTCCTTGATGAGGGTCTCGGCCAGTTCGGGAACCACCTCCCAGGCGATCCGCTCGATGATCTCGCGGGAGATGCGGGAGATGGCCGCCGCAAGCTGTTCCTCGGTGAGGGAGACGGCCGCCCCCGCCCCCGCCGGAATGGCGGAAGCCTCTGCGGCAGCCACCACCGGAGTCACCGCTGCAGCAGCAAGTATCTCGGGTGCCGGCACGTACTCCTCTTCCGGAGCGAACTGAATATCGGGCATGGCGGCCAGGGGTTCCTCGCGGGTCGCCTCGAAAGTCTCAACCACGGGGGCGAAGGTCTCGGAGACAGCGCCAAAGGAGCCGAAGGCATCGTAGGGCTCGGGCTCGCCAAAGACGAAGGCATCCTCGGAGGAATCGGCAACAAACGCTTCCACCCTGCCGGGTCCGGCGGAAACGATCGGCTCTTCCTCCATGAAAACAAAGTCGTCTTCAGCGGGAAGGTCGAACCCTGAGGGCTCTGCCGCCGCGGCGACACCGGCCCTCAAGGACTCGTCCGCAGGCTTGAGGGCAAAGGGCGAGGCATCGACAATCTCGCCGACTGTCTCCTCGCCGGTTACCACCTCGCCAAACTCCACGACCTCATCCCCGGCCACCTCGTCCTCAAGTTCGAAGGCGCCCCAAAGGTCGTCATCGGCGGAGGCCACGTCTACCCCGGCATCAAAGGATTCAGTGCCCATGAAGGACGCACCGGCAACGGCCGCAACGCCAAGGCCGGCAAGTGGCGCTGCGGCGACAAGGGGCTCCACGTCAACAGTCGGCTCATCAATCTCCAGGGAGATGAACTCCTCTGGCTCGGCGAACGCGGGCGCCACCGGAGCCGGAGCAGAGGCGCCACGCCCCTTGCCGAGTGCCATGAGGCTTTTCACCTTGTCGACAAGCTGCTGGGATTCAAAAGGTTTGGAAATGAAATCATCGGCGCCGCACTGGCGGGCCTTCTCCTCGTCAAAGGGCTCGAAGGCGCCGGTCATGAGGAGGAGAGGGGTGTTTCCGAGGGTGGGGTCCTTCCGTATGGCGGTGCAGACCTCATAACCGGTCTTTCCCGGCATGAGGGCGTCCACCAGCATTACATCGGGCCGGGCCTCGCGAGCCTTTTCCAAGGCGGCGTCCCCGTTGTCGACGACGGTCAGCTCGCAGTCCTCGTTGGCGAAAATGATCCCCACGACCTTCTGGATAGTGATGCTGTCGTCGGCGAGGAGAAGCCTGTTACCCATGAAATCCTCCTTCGGCGGGATCGTCGTAAGCCTGGAAAAAACCGCGAACAACCGCGGAAAAGCTAGCACAACGCCCTGAGGGTGTCAAGATGTTTACCGGAACGGCAGGGGTTCCCGGAGAGCCGTTTCCACCAGCTCCCGGAGATCGGGAAAAAGCATGGCGAAGGCAAGCGACGAGATATCGCTTCGCAGCTTGCCGAACGCCCGGGTGTTCCGATAGTCGAGGCGTGCGGAGAGAACTATGACATAGGCGTCGTTGTCCGGATCGATCCAGATGGAGCCACCCGAGTAGCCGGTGTGGCCGAAGGAGGACTCGGAGAAGCCGTTACCCTTGGGTGCCGAGTACGGCGAGGCAATGTCCCAGCCAAGCCCCCGTGCAACCTTGCCACCGCGGGAAAAGTAGGGAGCGGTCATCTGGCGAACGGTCCGCGCCTCCAGGACCCGATGGCCGGAAAGTTCCCCCTCGCCGAGGATCATCCGGCAGAAACGTGCCAGATCTCCGGCCGAGGCGAAGAGCCCGGCATGGCCCGCCACACCATCCATGAGCCGTGCGGAATAATCCTGTACCTTCCCGAAAAGGGGCATCCCTGCGGCGTCGAGGGTGGCGGCACACTGTCCAACCGTGGCAGAATCGGGGTTGAAGCAGCTGTTCACCATGGCGAGGGGGCGATAGAATGTCTCGGCCGCGTAACGATCCAGCGACACACCACTCACCCTGCGGACGAGCTCGCCGAGAAGAATGAAATTGATGTCGGCGTATTTGAAACGGTGGCCCGGCTCCCCTTTGAGCCTCTGGGTGGCGGCTCCTTCCACGGCGCTCTGAAGGGGACCCGCGACGGAGAGAGACACGTCGTCAAGACCCGAAGAATGGGTCAGCAGATGGACCACGAGCACCTCATCCTTGCCCCTTCCGACAAACTCGGGAAACCAGCGGATAACCGGGTCGACCAGGGAGAGCTTCCCCTCCTCTGCCAATTTCATGACAGCCGGGGTTGTGGCCACCACCTTGGTAAGGGAAGCAGCGTCAAAAACCGTGGCAGTCGTGACAGGGGGTGCATCCGGCGCGTTGGAAACCCTTCCGAAGGCCGCCTCGTAGACCACACCGTGGCGTGTTCCCACCAGCACCACCCCGCCGGCAATGAGTCCGTCTGCCAGCGCCTTCTCCATGAGCTGGCCGATTGCCGGCTGACGGTCGGGCGTAACAAGAGGGGTGTCCCCGGCAAAGACCGGCAGGGAAGCACAAAGGAAAAGTACAAGGGTGAGGAATTTGCGGAAGACCATATGCGCACCAGCTTCGGAGTAACGACGTTCCTGCATTGCCCCGCAAAAGGGAGACCACAGAAATGAAAAAGGGGAGCTCAGCACCCCCCGGCATCAGTGAATCGAGAATTCGACAGCCTTCAAAAGTCTGCCCTCACTGTCCTGGGCCTCGACTCTCCATTTGCCGACAGAATCCTTGTCGATAGGCTTTTTGCTCCAGGTGCGCCATTTCTCCCCCTTGACCTGGAGCAGCTGTTCGCCTGACACCTGCCCGTTCCGGTACCAGACATGCTTGAAAGGGGTCTCCTCCCCGGAGGGGTTGACGATTCGGGTAAAGCAGTAGAGTGCCGGCACTGAACGGTAGGAGATGCGGCGAACGGCATCGATGGGATTGTTACGGGCGATCTTGGTGGTGACCGCCATTTCGGTGATCTTGAGACCACTGCCATCCGCGGCGGGAGCCTCGATCGCGGAGAACGAAACGAGCATCAGCACCGTCAGAAATGCGAACAGCCTCTTCATCAGTGACACCTCCCGCACTGTATTCAATCCGTCCGTCGCCGTGCGTATCATCACGCGTCAGGTCCGATAATCGGCGTTGATTTTCACGTAGTCGTAGGAGAGATCAGAGGTGTAGACCGTCGCAGCACCATCACCAAGGTGAAGATCGACTGTAACGGTAAACTCCTTCTGCTTCAGCACCTCGCTTCCCCGTGCCTCGGCATCGCCGCCGACAAAGACGCCGTTTCTGACCATCTGCACGTCGTCGAAGAAGAGCTCTGCCCAGTCCGGGTCCACGTCGGCCCCCGAGTAGCCCACCGCCGCGAAGATCCTCCCCCAGTTGGCATCCTGGCCGAAGAAAGCGGTCTTGACGAGGCACGAATTTGCCACCGCCATGGCCGCCCTTTTGGCGTCGACGTCGGACCGTGCCCCCTTGACGGTTATTTCAACGAACTTGGTGGCACCTTCCCCGTCCTTGACAATGAGCTTGGCAAGCGAAAGGAGGACCTCATCCAGGAGGCGGACAAAGTCGGCGGCACCATCAGCGCCATCGACCAGCACCGGGTTCGCGGCCGCGCCGTTGGCCATGATGAAGGCGGTGTCGTTGGTGGAGGTGTCGCCGTCAACGGTAATGGCGTTGAAGGAACGCTCCACTCCCGCGGAGAATACCGTCCTGAGCCAGGCCGTATCGACCGCCGCGTCGGTGACCAGGAACGCGAGCATGGTAGCCATGTTCGGCATGATCATCCCCGCGCCTTTGGCGATTCCTGCGATGGTGTACTCCTTCCCGCCTGCCACACCTTTGCGCGCCTCCAGCTTGGGGAAGGTGTCGGTGGTCATGATGGCGCGGGCCACATCATCGAGAGTGCCGGAGCACAGGCCTGCCACGAGGGGGGAAATCCCCGCGCGCATCCGCTCCATGGGCAGCGGCACGCCTATGACGCCGGTGGAGGAAACGAGCACCGCATCCTCGGTCACCCCGAGGCCCTCGGCCACGAGCCGCGTCGTCTCGACCGCGTCGTCCATCCCCTGAGTGCCGGTACAGGCGTTGGCGTTGCCGCTATTGACAACAATCGCCCGACAGGTGCCGTTTATTGTCCGCTCCATATCGAGGAGCACCGGCGCCGCCTTCACCTTGTTGGTGGTGTAGACTGCGGCAACAGCCGCGGGGGTCTCGGAGCAGATCAGCGCCAGATCCAGCCGTCCCGGTTTCTTGATGGCCGCCTCAACGGCGGAGAAGGTAAAGCCTTTGATATCCATGGGACCCCCCGAACCCTTCTACTTTCCGCAGCACTTTTTAAACTTCTTCCCGCTCCCGCAGGTGCAGGGATCGTTGCGTCCCGCCGTCTTTTTGCTCTTGATCGGCTGGGGTGCGGCAGCAGGCTCGTCGCTCAGGTTGAAAACCATCTTGGGGGCCTGTTTCTGCTGCTCTTCCTCCATCCGCTCCACGTCTTCCTCGCGGGCGATCTGGACCCAGAAGATTTTCTCCACCGTTTCCGCGGCAATGCGGGCCATCATGTCCATGAAGAGCTGGTACGCCTCTTTCTTGTACTCCTGCTTCGGATCCTTCTGACCGTAGCCACGAAGGCCTATCCCCTCCTTCAGGTGGTCGATGGAGAGAAGATGGTCCTTCCACTGGCCGTCGATGGTCTGGAGCATGATGACCTTGATGAGGTGGTCCATCAACTCGTCGCCAAAGGACTCCAGTTTCTCGTTAAACGTTTGATTCACCTTCTCCTTGAGGAGCGTACGGAAGCTCTCGGGAGAGAGGCGGTCCATGGTTTCGGCCGGGATGTCGATCTGGAAGCCGTAGTCCCTGAATATGGACTCACTGATTCCCTGCCAGTCCCATTCGGATGCGTGGACCTTCTCGATGGTGTACGCAGCGGCGATGTCCTCGATGGTGTCGTCCATCATCTGGAGGAAATGGCCACGGATATCCTGGCCCCCCAGAATCTCGCGGCGCTGGGTGTATATCACCTCGCGCTGCTTGTTCATGACGTCGTCGTACTCGATAAGGTGCTTGCGGATCTCGAAGTTGTGGGCCTCCACCTTCTTCTGGGCGTTCTCGATGGCCTTGGTGATCATGCCGTGGGTAATCGCCTCACCCTCCTCGATCTTGAGAAGGTCCATGATCTTGGCAACCCGCTCGGAACCGAAGATCCGCAGCAGATCATCCTGGAGCGAGAGGTAGAAGCGCGACGAACCCGGGTCACCCTGGCGGCCGGAGCGGCCCCGGAGCTGGTTGTCGATCCGGCGGGACTCGTGGCGCTCGGTGCCGATGATGTGGAGGCCACCAAGCCTTGCCACCTCGTCGTGCTCCGAAGCGCATTCCTGCTTGAATTTCGCCAGGACCGCCTGGTGCTCCTCGTCGGTCGCCTCCTCGTTGGCCCGGCGCCACTGCTTAGCGAGACTGTCCGGATTGCCCCCCAGGACGATGTCGGTACCGCGGCCGGCCATGTTGGTGGCGATGGTCACCATACCCTTGCGGCCCGCCTGGGCCACGATCTCCGCCTCGCGCTCGTGCTGCTTGGCGTTGAGGACGTTGTGGGGGATTCCCTGCTTCCGGAGCATCTCCGCCAGGACCTCCGACTTCTCGATGGAGATGGTGCCGACCAGGGTCGGCTGCCCCTTGGCGTGGCAGTCCTTGATCTCCTCGATGACGGCATTGAACTTCTCCAGCTCGGTCTTGTAGATGACGTCGGGGAAGTCGGGGCGCAGAAGCGGCCGGTTGGTGGGAATGACTACCACGTCCAGCTTGTAGATTTTGTGGAATTCCTCGGCTTCCGTGTCCGCCGTACCGGTCATGCCGGAGAGCTTCTCGTACATCCGGAAGTAGTTCTGGAAGGTGATGGTGGCCAGGGTCTGGTTCTCGTTCTCGATCTCCACCCCTTCCTTGGCCTCGATGGCCTGGTGAAGTCCGTCCGACCAGCGGCGGCCCGGCATGAGGCGGCCGGTGAATTCGTCGACGATGATGACCTCGCCCTCTTTCACCACATAGTCCACGTCCTTCCTGTAGAGGGCATGGGCCCGCAAGGCCTGCTGGACATGGTGGAGCACCTCGATGTTGCGCGGGTCGTAGAGGTTGTCGATCTTGAGGAGCTTCTCCACTGTGGCGACCCCTCCCTCGGTGAGGGTCGCGCTCTTTGCCTTCTCATCCACGGTAAAGTCGCCAGTGTATACCTTCCGCTTGCCCGACAGGGTGTTAGCCTCCACCTCCTGCACTTCCCCCTTTTTCAAATGGGGGATGATCCGGTCGATGATGTAATACTTGTCGGTGGACTCCTCGGTGGGGCCGGAGATGATGAGCGGCGTCCTTGCCTCGTCGATCAGGATGGAGTCCACTTCGTCCACGATGGCGTGGTAGAAGGGGCGCTGCACGTAGTCATCCAGGGAGAACTTCATGTTGTCGCGCAGGTAGTCGAAGCCAAATTCGTTGTTGGTGCCGTAAGTGATGTCGGCGGCGTAGGCCTCGCGCCGCTCCTCGTCATCCAGGCCGTGGACGATGACGCCGACGGTGAGCCCGAGAAAGGTGTAGATCCGCCCCATCCACTCGGAGTCCCGCTTTGCCAGGTAGTCGTTGACGGTGACCACGTGGACCCCGCGGCCGGTCAGGGCGTTCAGGTAGGCAGGAAGCGTGGCCACGAGGGTCTTCCCCTCGCCGGTCTTCATCTCGGCGATCCTGCCGCTATGGAGCACCATGCCGCCGATGAGCTGCACGTCGAAGTGGCGCATGTTGTGGACCCGCTTGCCCGCCTCGCGGCAGACTGCGAAAGCCTCGGGAAGGACCGCGTCGATGGACTCCCCTTTTGCAATGCGCTCCTTGAATTCTTGTGTTTTATTACGGAGCTGATCGTTGGTGAGTTTCGCTATCTGAGGCTCCAGCCCGTTTATCTTCTCCACGATCGGCCAGAGGCGCTTCAGTTCGCGCTCGTTCTTGCTGCCGACGATCTTCTTTATGATGGCTCCAAACATTAAGCATCTCCTGACGGGAATATGACTTGGAAATAAGTAACAGGGAAAATTACCACAACAGAGGAAATTGCTCAACCTTTAAGGTGCCGGGGCCGGGAGACGACGTGAAACAATAATAAATCGCTAAAGTTTTGGAATGATGAGGCGATTAGCTATAGAAAAGGAACCTTTCTCTATGGCAGGTACATTATGACCGGAATATCATTCGAAGAGATCATGTTCACCATCATGTCGGCCACGCAGGACACTTTCAGGAATTATCTGGGGGTGGAGATTCTGGCCGGCAAGGTGGAAAAGAAGGTTGACCCCGTCGATTCGGACGTGGTGGGGATCGTCGGCGTGGCGGGAGACCGGGTCGGCTACATCATCCTGGCCGCCGACAGCACCGCGGCCGTTGCCATCGCCAAGGATCTGCTGATGATGGACGATCCGGACGAGGAGTCGATTCGGGATGCCATCGGCGAGCTCACCAACAACATCGCCGGCGTCTTCAAGACCAAGTACCACGAACAGTATGGCAGCGTCGCCCTGGGTCTGCCGCTCATCGTGTCGGGGATGCTCCGCACGGTCAGCGAGGCGGGCCATGACCAGACGGGAGCGTCCAGCATGAACGTGCAGTGCAAAGGGGTAACAATCCCCTTCAAGTCCCTGGACGGCCGGTTTGCTCTTCGGGTCATGGTGTACATGTAGCTACGCTTCAGAGGGTGAAGGTAAATGTGGCCCCTTTTCCCGGCACCCCCTCCGCCCGGATGTCACCCCCGTGGAGGTGGATGATCCGCTGGACCGTTGAGAGACCTATGCCGGTCCCCGGGAAGTCGGTTTCGTTATGGAGCCGCTGGAACGGAGCGAATATCCGCTCCGCATGGGCCATGTCGAAACCGGCCCCGTTGTCCCTCACCACATAGCAGCGCTCACCGGCCGTCTCCTCGGCATCGAAGACGATCACCGGCCGTTGTACCCCCGCGGTGAACTTCCAGGCGTTCTCCAGGAGGTTCGTCAGCACCGCCCGCAGCATGGATGCATCCCCTTCAGCCACGATTCCCTCGCCGACCATGAACTCCACAGGCCTTTCGGGCGCCGTGGCGCGCAACTCGTCCATGATCTCGTGCGCCATGCATGAGAGATTGACCGGCTCCCGGCGCAGGTCCGCCCGGGAAAGCCGCGACAGGGCAAGAAGTCCGTCTATCAGTCTCTCCATACGCGCCACGCCGGCGCAGATCCGTGCCAGGTAATCCAACCCCGTATCGTCAAGCCGTTCGGCGCAGTCCTCCCGCAAGGCATCGCTGAACCCCCTGATCGTCCTGAGCGGCGCCTGCAGATCGTGGGAAACGGAATAACTGAATGCTTCCAGATCACGATTGGCGGCCTCCAGGCTGGTCGAATGCTCCACCATGCGGCGAATCACCCCCTCGAGGACTGCAATCTTTCCGTTGATGCCGCCGGGGGAGAGATACTCCGAAAGCCCGCCACGTATCGTTCCGCTCTCCCACGGGCCCATGCCGGGACCGAGGAAGGCCGTTATCGCCGCATACTGCCCCTGAAGCCTGCGGGCTGCATCATCCAGCCTGAAGACGACCGTGGCAAGGAAAAGGAAACTTGCCGTGAACACGTAGATATCGGGATCGATCCAGAGTGACCAGCTACGGAACACCACAAATACCACGATGGCTATGGCAGCGAGGCTTGACAACCAGACGAGAGTAGCCCGTATCTCCCTGAGCTTCACGAACGCCAGATACCAGAGCACCGCCAGAACAAGACAGGCACCGAGACGTATCGGCATGCCCACAACCCCTATGCCGTCACCCTGAAGGAGGCTGTTCAGGGCATTGGCATGAACCTCAACGGAGGGCATCCGTGCACGCCGTTCCGAGAAGGGGGTGCCCAGACGATCCGCGTTACCGGCCGCCGTCACGCCTACCAGAACGATCCTCCCCCTGAACATTTCGGAAGAGACCCTCCCTTTGACCACGTCCGCAAGGGACACGGACCGGAACGTTCCAGCGGGACCACAATAGTCGATGGTCATCGGATCGGACTGAACGATGGAGACCGGGATATCCTGCCCGTCATCCCGTGACACAACTGAGGCCGGCCGGCCGGATGCGGTTTGTCGGAGAGCCTCCGCAAGAGAGGGAATCGGTCTGCCGTCAAGAACCAGTGAGTTGAACAGACGCCGCACGACTCCGTCAATATCCTCTTCAACATGAAGATGACCGACCGTGGCCCGATGGAGGAGGGGTGCCGGCGAAGTGACCTGGAGGGAATCGTCCACATACACCGGCAACACGACCTTGCCATGCCGCTGGACAGCATCGGCGAGAATCTGATCGTAGTCGGACGGTTCGGCCATAATGACGGTGAAGCCCACGGCATCGGCCTCACGCGCGGCGTCCACCAGGGCGGCGTAACGCGAGCGGGCCAGGGGCCAGCGACCAAGCTCCCGCAGCGCTTTCTCATCGACTGCAACGATGAGTATCCGTTCCGAAGGGGGGCGAGCCCCTCGGAGCCGGAAGGCCATATCGAAGGAGAACCGGTTGATGCCATCGAAAAGGCCGAGGAACTCGGCAAAAACGATCAGGAACACTCCCGCCAGAGAGACCATCATCAGACACAGCGTTCTCGTGTTGACCCTGGCCATGGTGACCGTGCCTTTCTGATTACTACGGCGCGAGGAGGATGATCAGCCCCAGCACCGCCCCGATCACGCCAAGGGTGCCATAGGGGATTTCCTGAGGTATTTCGAAGCTCTGGGGAGATGAAAAGGAACTTTCGTATCCTTTTGCGTCAACGGTTTTTGTCCGCACGTGGTAAGTGCCGGGCTCGGCTGGGCGGGGAATAACCAGTTCCGGCCCCCCCGGTGTCACATCGTGGATCATTTGGGCGAACGCGCCGTCCCGCGCCACCTGGAAGCGATACGTAAAGCCACTGCCGGCAGAGCGCACCCGAAATCTGACATGGTCGCGGTCGGCCTCCGGCTTTTCGGCAACAGGAACCGGCGGCGGTGGGACCACCACAAAGGCAAGGGGATCAGACCATTCACCCTCGAAACCATCCTCCGCCACCGACGCTATCCGGAAGCGGTAGCCACCGACCTGGAGCCCCCCCAGCCGGCGCTCCGTCTTACCTGATATCAGCTCATCGATCAAAGGAGCTGTAAACGTGCCTTCCCGATCCACCTGAAGCCGGTACCCCTTCGCATCCCCCACCCGGAGCCACTGAACCGTAGTCGAGTTCTCGCGAAGCTCGGCGCCATCCCGTGGCGACTGGACAAGCGGGGGACGCGGATTCGTCCGCACCTTTACCGGCACGGCTGCGGACGGCGTACCCTCCAGTCCGTGCCGGTCGATGCTCAAGACCTGGAGGTGGTACGCCCCGTCCTCGACCCCTTTAACCTCGAAGGCAGCCGGTGGGAGGATAACCTCCTCGCGGACCAGATCCTTCATGGCCGGATCGCGGGAGAACATCACCCTGTAGGAAACCGCCTCCGGCACCGCCGAAAACCTTAAACGCAGCGGCTCGCTCCGATAGACCGGCAGCAGGTCCGCAGGCGCCGGCGGTGGGAGCAGCGGCACTGGTGGCAAGGGTGGTGCCCCTTTTCGCGCCAGGGTTCCTTCCCCCTCGTGCACGAGCATCTCCCGCCCGCCCCCCGCAACGGCAACCGTTCCCTCCAGCACCTCGGAGCGGGTCAGGCCGTCCTCAGCGGCCGCGACCCTGAACTCAGTCCCCCTCGCCCCGGCAACCGCTGCCGGGGTCCGGATATTGAAACGCTGCCCCCTCCCCGTGGCGTTCCGAATCCGGGAAAGGACCCTTCCCGCCTTGAGGTAGAGCTCTCGCAGGAACCAGACCCCTCCCTTATCCCGGGAACGTACAATGGTCAGAGAACTGTTCCCCCTGACCAGAAGTGACGTTCCATCGGCGAATGCCACCTCGACAATTCCGTCCGCGCCGGTGACAAGCCGCTCCCCCTCCTTCAGGCGATCATCGACCAACGGACGACGCCCCCCTTCGCCACCCGCAGGCAACAGGGAAACCTCCCCCTTCACAAAGGTCACAGTGCCATCCTCCGGCACCCCTCGAAGAAGAACGGCGGGCACCTTCAGGTGCTGGCCCGGACGTATCAGGTCCGGATTGGCGAGCCGGTTCACACGGTAAACCTCCTGACAGCTTCGCGGCTCCTCCAGATGGCGCCGGCAGAGGTCCCACAGGGTGTCTCCACGGACAACCGTGAGGTCAACGTTTTCCGCCGCCCACGTCGTGGTTGCGAAGAGTGCCGTGAAAAACACCAGGAAGAGAAGGCCTCCTTGTGCGAAAATCTGCTTCATCACCCTCACCTTCCTGAATCCTGTCATCGTCCCCCCCGGCGGATGAATAGCTTCTATTGTAGCGTGATCGAAGAAATGGACAACCGTAGACACAAAAAAAGCCGCCGCTCCGGGAGAGGCCCGAAGACGGCGGCTTTGGCTACGCCTGTCCGCAGTTGTCACTGGCCGAATCAGTCCCCGCTCACGGCGAGGGCGGCAATCCGCAGTGACGGCGCACCAACGGTTCCATAAAACCGGAGGTCGTTTCCAACCTGCTCGACACTTCGGAAGAGCTCAAGGATATTCCCCGCGATGGCAATGCCCTTGACCGGCACCGTGACCTTTCCCTCTTCCACGAGGAACCCCGCAGCCCCCACGGAAAAATCGCCTGAGATGGAATTGGCGGTGTGCATCCCCATGACGTCGGTGATCAGAATACCCCTGTCGATACCGGCCAGGAGCCCGTCGAACGGGACGGTGCCGTTCTCGATGAAGAAATTGGAGACCCCCATGTGGGGCGGTGACTTGATGCCGCTCCGGGCGGCATTGCCCGTGGATACAACCCCGTCCTTTGCAGCGCGCAGGGTGTCATAGAGGTAGCCTTGGAGAACCCCCCCGTCCACGAGGACCGTGTTCCGCTTCGGCACCCCTTCGGCGTCGAAGGGAGCGGTCCCCATGCCGCCGGGCAGGGTGCCGTCGTCACGGATTCGGAGCAGCGGGCTGACGATGCTCTCACCCCGCCTTCCCGCCAAAAGCGACTTGCCCTTCTGGACGTTCTCGGCCAGGAACGCCGGGGCCAGCACCTCCAGAATCTCGGTGGCCACATAGCTGTCCAGGACCGCCGGACAACGCATGGTGGGTATCTTCGTGGCTCCCAGCAGCCCCGTCGCCTTGGCTGCGGCCCGGGCGGCGACCTGCGCCACCGACAGGTCAGCGAAGTGTGTGGCAAAATCGAAGTCCCACCCCATCTGGGACTGGCCGTTCTCCTCGGCGATGGCCGAGGCACTGGCGGAAACCGACGTTCCGCGGTAGCGGGCATCCACGCCACGGGAGTTGACGATGCGGGACTCCACCGTTGACTCGCCATAGGCGCACTTGCGCACCTTCTGAACCCGAGGGTCGGCAGCCAGAACCAGGCGTTCCAGCTCCATGGCCTGCCCGAGCTTCTGCTCCTCCGGCACGGAGGCGAGCCCCTCGTCGAAGAGCCCCGGAATCTCCGGACACGGCTCAGGAGCGGGGAACGCGTGGTGCTCGTCGGGAGTCTGGGCACCGGCACCCACCAGAGCGTTTTCCACCATGCGAGCGAGGTCGTCCGGGGTTATGCTCGTGGTAAAAGAGAACCCCATGCCACCATTTTTAAGCACCCGGATGCTCACCCCCACCGGCTCGGCGCACTTGAAGGTGTCGACTTTCTGCTCCTTCACCTCGACGGTCAGGGTGCGGGACGACGCCAGGGTAATCTCCCAGCCGTCAAGGTGGCAGGCCTGCAGGAGGGATTTCACGGTTTCAAGTAGTTCGTTCGTTTCCATGGGCACCTTCACAATCACTCCAGATCCAGAATCATGGCAATTTCGTCGCAGTCGGGGAACTTCACGCACTTCATGCAGTCCCCCCACACCTTGTGGGGAAGTTCCGACTTGTCGACGATCCGCATGCCGAACTTGCCGAAGAAGTTCGGTTTGTACGTAAGACAGAAGACCCGCTTCAACCCCAGTTCCCGTGCCTCGTCGATGCATGCCTGGACCAGCCGGGTACCGGTCCCCCTGCGGCCTGCGTCCTCGGCAACCGCCACGGAGCGTATCTCCGCCAGGTCCTCCCACATTATGTGGAGGGCCGCCGTACCAAGGAGCCGCCCACCTTCCTCCCAGACGTAGAAGTCGCGGACCGATTCATAAAGCTCCGAAAGGGAGCGGGAAAGCATATCTCCTTGGCTGGCGAAGTGGGTGAGGAGCTTCTGGATATTCTTGACGTCGCGTATCTGGGCCTTGCGCAGCATGGCGGGAGGTCTCCTTCCGTGGGATGTGAGGACTGTTGGGATGCGTCAACGCTGACGCCGGTCGACGACGTAGCAGCTCTTGTGGGACTTCTTGGCGAGCTTCTTGAGCTCGGCGGCCACCTCGGCCACCTTGGCGTAATGGGCGATCTTGGGCGAATCGGTCGGGACGATGGCGATGGCGACACCCATCAGGGGAACCTTCTCCTCGTTCCCCTTGCGGTCGAGGGCAACATAGAAACCGTTACGCTTCTCCACCTCATCGAAGAGCTCCGAGACGATGGCAGTGAAATTGGCGATGACCCGTTCGGAAACGGCCTCGGCCCGCTCCGCCGGGACGATGAAGACGAAGTCGTCGCCGCCGATGTGTCCGGCAAACCCCTCTCCCGCCTCCTTCACCGAGTTGGAGATGATGCGTGCCAGCATCCGGATAACCTCGTCGCCGTGGGCAAAACCGTAGACATCATTGTACTGTTTGAAGTGGTTGATGTCCACGTAGCAGACCGTCATCGGCTTCCCCACCGCCTGCTCGATGGCCCGCTGGATGGAGGTATTGCCCGGCAGCCTGGTGAGGGGATTGTTGTCGAAGACCCTTCGCAGGCGCCGAAGCGACAGGACGATTCGGGTGAAGAGCTCCCGGTAGTTCAGAGGAGCGGTGACGAAGTCGTCGAGAGGATACTCCTCCCAGTCGAAAACCTCGGCGGCCTGCTCCGGGAGTATCCCGATCACCGGGATAGTGGAGAAAAAGAAATCATCCTTGAGGCTGCTAATGGTGGCAAGGAGTGTTTCATCAGGTGTTGCCAGATCGATGAGCACCACATCGGGCGGGTCCGAGTAGATGGCTCCCATGATGCTGGCTGGACTGGTGAGGGTCACCACCTGGTACCCTTTGCTCTGGAGCCTCAACTCCAGGCTTCCGTCCACGCCCCGGTCGCCGGCGACGACGATGATTCTAAGATTTGCTGTCATCGGCTGATTGTATCTCCAGACTGAAATTCCTGGTCTCCACCAGCTTGTCCTCCAGCTCCTCAACGATGAAGGACAGGTCGGCCTCGGTCAGACCGAGCCGCTCCCAGGCCGCCGGCTGGATTGCCGGAACGTAGCTGTCTCCGCTGGAGCCGAAACCGCTCGCCTTGACAAGCACGTCGGCCAGATGGACCACGGCGGTCTTCACCTGGTGGGCTTCGGCCCGGGCAACGTGATGGTGGCAGGCAACCGGCTCGCTCAGCTTGTCCGGCAGGTACCAGCTTCGGACGAGCCACTCTCCCACCTCGGCGTGGTCGGTCTCGATGACCCGCCGCTCGGCCTCCAGCATGGTCAGCCCTTCCTGGTTCATGAGCACCGTAATCAGCTCGTGGTCATCGGGGCACTTTTCCTTGATGATTACCTTGCCGATATCGTGTAGAAGCGCCGCGGTGGAGATCTCTTCCACCTCGGGCAGCTTCAGATGCCGCGCAATGATGTTGGCTGCGACGCCTGCTCCCAGCGAGTGCTCCCAGAGACCGACCGTGGTCTTCTCCATGATCTCGAAGATGGAAGAGCTGAGCGCCAGGCTCTTGATGACGTTCACCCCCAGAAGAATCAGGGCATTGGAGATCGTTGAAACCCTGTAAAAACCGTAGGAGGGAGAGTTCACCAGCCGAAGCACCCGGGCGGAGAGGATCTGGTCCGAAGAGACGAGCTGCGCCATCTCCTGGATAGTCGACTTGCGGTTTTCCGACAGAGCCTGAAGCCGGGTCACCACCCCTGGCAGGGTCGGCAGGGAGTTCGTGCCTTTGATGATTTCAAGGATCTGCTCACGCTTCTGGCTCACGAGCCCCCCTGCATGGACCGGACGATGATCGCCCGATGCATCTCCTTGAGCTTTGCCATGAGCGGCAGCGTATCCACCTTGCTGAAGCGGTGATCCAGATCAACAAGGAGATCATCGAGGGTCTTCTCCCCGTCGATGGCCACGGGATGGCCTTCAACCGTGATGGACTTGATGCCGAGGGTGCGCAGCCGCTCGATGAGGGTCTCGGTCAGCACTGCCCCCTTGCCGCAGATGGGCGGCCCCTGGGGGTTGTCGGTCCGCTTCACATCCCGGCCCAGTATCATATCCGGTTCGGCAAGGGCTATGGGTATCGTCTGCATCGCTTACCATCCCTTCGGCAGCTACACCGCCTGCCGCCGTCCTTCCTCGATCATCTCCCGTGCATGCTCCAGGGTACGCTCGGTTATGGTGACCCCGCCCAGCATCCGCGCCATCTCGGCAACCCGCCCGTCACCTTCGAGGGCGGTTACCGCCGTCGCGGTCCGTCCCCCCTCCACCCGCTTCTCGACCTTGTAGTGATGATCGGCGCAGGCAGCCACCTGGGGGAGATGGGTGATACAGAGGACCTGCTGCGCCCGGGCAACGTTCCTGAGTTTTTCCCCCACCAAGGCGGACGTGGCGCCGCTGATACCGGTATCCACCTCGTCGAAGATGAGGGTCGGCACATCGCTCTCCGGCAGGATCTGCTTCAGCGCCAGCATAAGGCGCGAGAGCTCGCCGCCGGAGGCGATCTTCGCCAGGGGTTTGGGCGCCTCGCCGGGATTGGGGGAAAAAAGGAACTCGATCCGCTCGAACCCCGTGGCCCGCGGCTCGGCAAAGCCATCGAACGAAACCTCGAAGAGGGCGTGTTTCATGGCAAGCTGGTGGATCTCCCGCTCCATGGCCTTCTTCAGCTCTCCAGCGGCGATCCTGCGCCTGGAGGAGAGCTCCCGCCCCCGCTCCGCCAGTTCCTTGCCGAGCCGTTCCAGGGCGGCATCCAGCTCACCGCGGGTCCGTTCCCGGTTCCGGAGGGTCTCGGCCTCGCGCTCAGCCTCTTCGCCATAAGCGATGATCTCCACCACCGTCGGCGCATACTTCTTCTTGAGCCGCTGGATGAGCGACAACCGCTCCTCCACCCGATCGAGCCGCGCCGGATCGGCCTCAACGCGGGCAGCGTAATCCCTGAGCGTAAGGGCAGCATCCTCAATCTGGAAGGCCGCGGAAGTGATGCCTTCAAGAAGCGGCGCAAGCGAACTGTCTATACCTGTTATTTCGGCAATTTTCCCCTTAACTTCAGATAATTTATCGAGAATTGCCCCATCCCCCCCATAGAGGGTTTCAAATGCCTCCTGGCTGGCCCGGAGAAGCTTCTCGCCATGGACAAGCAGACCCCGCTCCCGCTCCAGCTCTTCATCCTCTCCCGGCTGAAGGGCCGCTTCCCGGATCTCGCCAGCCTGGAAAGCGAGGAGGTCGAGACGGCGCGCCGCCTCCCGCTCGCCCTCCTCAAGCTCCCTGATCCGGGCGAGGGTCGCCCGGTATTCCTCAAAGAGGGAAGCGTAGGCGCTCCGCGAAGGCACAAGGCCCGCGAACCCGTCGAGGAGCCGCAGGTGGTTGTCGGGCCGCAGCAGCGTCTGGGACTCGTGCTGGCCATAGATATTCACCAGGTCCCGGGCCAGGTCGGCGAGGATCGCCAGGGTGGAGAGGCTGCCGCCGATGAATACCCGGTTTCTCCCCGAACGGGATACCACCCGCTTCACCAGGAGCTCGCCGGCACAGTCGATCCCCATCTCCGCCAGACGCACCGGCAGCGACGCGTCCTCCGGCAACGCGAAGACCGCCTCCACGGCAGCCTCCTCCTCGCCGGTGCGGATCAGGTCCGCCGAGGCGCGCCCCCCCATGATGAGGTTCACCGCGTCGATGATGATGGACTTGCCCGCGCCTGTCTCCCCTGTGAGGACCGTGAACCCCGGCTGGAACGCTACGTGCAGCGAGTCGATGATGGCCAGATTTTTTATGGAAAGGTCGATGAGCATAGGACCACCCGGACCGTGGACCGGGAATCGGGGATCAGTAAAGGCTTGTTTACCGGTCCCTGGTCCCCGGTCCCGGGTCCCTATCTCTCCCCCCACTTCAGCTTGGTCCGGAGGACTTCGAAATAGTCCTTGCTTCGCGACATGACAAGCCGCGTGCGGTGCTCGGCCCGCTTGACCTTCAGGATGTCGCCGCACTTGAGTTCCATCCCAACCTGGCCGTCAAGAGTCAGGTAGACATCCTCGTTCTTGGAGATCAGCCGGACTGTCACCTCTGCGCTCGCCTCCAGGACGATGGGGCGATTGGTGAGGGTGTGGGGACAGATAGGGATAACCGTGAGGCAATCGAGGGCCGGATGGACAATGGGACCATTGGCCGAGAGACAGTAACCGGTGGAGCCGGTGGGACTCGATATGATAAGGCCGTCAGCCTTGTAGGTGGTGAGGTAGCGATCGTTGACCAGTGTCTCCATGTCGACGATCCGCGCCAGGGCACCCTTGTTGATGACCGCGTCGTTCAGCACCCGGTGGGAGAAGACGGTATCGCTCTCCCGCTCCACGGTGACGGCGAGCATCATTCGCTCCGAAACCCGGTAGTCACCGGAGACGCATGACTCAAGAGCAGGATAGAGCTCGTCAAGGGTGACCTCGGTCAGAAAACCGAGGCTCCCCAGGTTCACACCAAGGATCGGGATTCCACGGGCGCCGATGAGCCGCGCTGCGGAGATAAGGGTTCCGTCCCCTCCCAGCACCACGGCCATGTCGGCCAGCGCGGGAATTTCCTCAGGGGCGACACCGGTCCGACCATCCAGATGGCGGGCCAGGTGGGCCTCAACCAGGGTCTCGATCCCCCGCTCTTCGAGCCAGGCAATCAACTCCCCGGCAACCCCCTGGCAGCGGGGGTCGTGAACCTTGGCGAAGATGGCTATTTTTTTCATCGTGCCGGCCTTGCGGTTGTGGTATAAGTATGGAATTTACTAGCACAGATCAGGGGGCATGTCCAATGGAATTCCGCCGGCTACAGGGTTCAAACGACGCCCTTGCCATCGACACCTATCCCTCCATGGAGGTGATCCCATGAACGACGAAACCGTGATCCTTGATCAGGAAGCCCCTGAACTCGACACCCTGATGCTGATCATTAAGTCCTTCCTCGAGCATCTCGAGTATACGCTCGGCAAGGACAAGTACTCCGCCACCCACCACGACATCTTCAACGCCCTGGCCTACGCCGTCCGCGACCGGATGGTGGAACGCTGGCTCGACACCCAGCAGGCCTACTACAACCAGGACCCCAAGCGGGTCTACTACGTCTCCATGGAATTCCTCATGGGGCGGACCCTGGAGAACAGCCTCGTGAACCTGGGTCTCCTGGAGGATTTTCGGGAAGCGATGAATTCTCTAGGCTACAACCTGGACGACTTCATCGAGCAGGAGCAGGATGCGGGGCTTGGCAACGGTGGCCTGGGCCGTCTTGCCGCCTGCTTTCTCGACTCCATGGCCACCATGAGCCTTCCCGGTTACGGCTACGGCATCCGCTACGAATACGGCATCTTCCGTCAGAGCATCGTTGACGGCGCCCAGATGGAGATCCCCGACAACTGGCTCCGTTACCGCAACCCCTGGGAACTGGACCGCCAGGAGCATCTGCACCCGGTCAAATTCTACGGCCGAGCCGTGGAGCGCAAGGACGCCGAGGGAAAAACCGTCTTCGACTGGATCGACACCGAGGATGTCATGGCCATGGCCTTCGACACCCCCATCCCCGGCTATGGCACCAACACCGTCAACACCATGCGGCTCTGGACCGCCAAGTCCACGCGGGAGTTCGACCTCTCCTTCTTCAACGAGGGGAACTACATCCGCGCCGTCGAGAAGAAAATGATGACGGAGAACATCTCCAAGGTCCTCTACCCGGCCGACCATATCCCCGAGGGGAAGGAGCTCCGCTTCAAGCAGGAATACTTCCTCGCCTCGGCCACGATCCACGATGTCATCTACCGCTTCCACAAGATGCACGACGACCTGCGGCACCTGCCCGAGAAGGCGGCGATCCAACTCAACGACACGCACCCGGCCCTCTGCATCCCCGAAATGATGCGGGTCCTCCTGGACCACCACCGGCTCGACTGGGAGACCGCCTGGGAAATCTCGACGAAGACCTTCGCCTACACCAACCACACCATCCTCCCCGAGGCCCTGGAGCGGTGGCCGGTCTGGTTCTTCGAGCACATCCTCCCCCGGCACATGCAGATCATCTATGAAATCAACGACCGCTTCCTGGCCGAGGTCCGCAAGCGCTTCCCCGGCGACACCGGCAAGCTTGAGCGGATGTCGCTGATCGAGGAGCACTGGGAACGGAAGGTGCGGATGGCGAACCTGGCGATAGTTGGGAGTCACTCGGTGAACGGGGTCGCCGCGCTCCACACCGAGATCCTCAAGGATCATCTCTTCCACGACTTTTACGAAATGTACCCGGAGCGATTTGTCAACAAAACCAACGGCATCACCCAGCGCCGCTGGCTCAAGACCGCCAACAAGGGGCAGTCGGAACTCATCGGCAGACGCATTGGCACCGGCTGGGTCAACAACCTGTACGAATTGACAAAACTCCACCACCTGGCCGATGATCCGGCATTCCTTTCGGAATGGCAGCGGGTCAAGCGGGAGAACAAGGAACAGCTCGCCGCCTACATCCTCAAACATAACTGCATCCAGGTGAACGTGGATTCCCTGTTCGACTGCCACGTGAAACGGATTCACGAGTACAAGCGGCAACTCCTGAACGTGCTCCACGTCATCACCCTCTACAACCGAATAAAGGCAAACCCCGCCGGCGACTTCGTCCCCCGCACCATCATCTTCAGCGGCAAGGCGGCGCCGGCCTATGTCATCGCCAAGCTGATCATCCGGCTCATCAATGCCGTGGGTGACGTGGTCAACAACGATCCGGACGTGGGAGACCGGCTCAAGGTGGTCTTCCTGGCAAACTACAGCGTGTCGCTGGCCGAGAGGATCTTTCCGGCCGCCGACCTCTCCCAGCAGATCTCCACCGCCGGCACCGAGGCGTCGGGAACCGGGAACATGAAGTTCGCCCTGAACGGCGCACTGACCATCGGCACCCTCGACGGCGCCAACATTGAAATCATGGAAGAGGTGGGTCGCGACAACATCTTTATCTTCGGCATGACCGCCGCAGAGATAAATGAGCTCCGCGGCAATGGCTACAACCCGCGTGAGTTTTACAGCCGGAACCCCGAGTTGAAGAAGGTGCTCGACATGATCGCGGAGGGTTTCTTCTCTCCCCGTCAGCACGACCTCTTCCGCCCCATCATCGACAGTCTCGTGAACCAGGGCGACTACTACATGCTGATGGCCGACTACGCATCCTACATCGCCTGTCAGGAGGAGGTGGGCCGCCTCTACCTTGACCGGGACGAATGGACGAGAAAGGCGATCCTCAACTGCGCCGGCATGGGGAAGTTCTCCAGCGACCGGACCATCGACGAGTACGCCCGGGAGATCTGGGATGTGAAGCCGCTGGAGGTCCGGCCTGTCCTGGAGTACCGCCAGCACGACGGGGTACAGTAGCGACTGCCGATGACCGACCTCTTCGATGCCACCGCCGCAACCGAAACAGGAAAGGACGCTCCATTGGCCGAACGGATGCGTCCCCGCACCCTGGCCGAGTACGTGGGACAGGAGCACCTTCTGGGTGAAGGGAAGCTCCTGCGCCGGCTCATCGAGTCCGATACCCTCACTTCCCTCATCTTCTGGGGCCCCCCGGGCTCCGGCAAGACAACCCTGGCCCGGATCATCGCCAACGCCACCCGTGCCCACTTCATCTTCTTCTCCGCCATCCTCTCGGGCGTGAAGGAAATCCGGGAGATCGTCAAGGAAGCCGAGGGAATCCGCAAGTATCGCGGGATGAACACCATCCTTTTCGTGGATGAAATCCACCGTTTCAACAAATCCCAGCAGGACGCCTTTCTCCCCTACGTGGAAAAAGGGGTTTTCACCATCATCGGCGCCACCACTGAAAATCCTTCCTTCGAGGTGGTGGCGCCGCTGCTCTCCCGCTGCAAGGTGCTCGTCCTCAATCCCCTGACGGAAGATGAGGTGACAAGGATTCTCCACGCCGCGCTCACGGACAGCGAACGGGGCCTCGGCAGCCGGGCGCTTATCGTATCCGACGACGTTCTCGCCTACATGGCTGCCGATGCCCAGGGCGACGCCCGCATCGCCCTCAACACCCTGGAGACGGCGGCCCGCCTCACGAAAGACGGCACCATCGATCTGGAAACCGCCCGGGAGGCGGTGCAGAAGAAGCCGCTCCTCTACGACAAGGGGGGCGAGGAGCACTACAACGTCATCTCCGCCTTCATCAAGTCAATGCGGGGAAGCGACCCGGACGGCGCCCTCTACTGGCTCGCCCGGATGATCGAGGCCGGCGAGGACCCGCTCTTCATCCTCCGCCGGATGGTGATCCTCGCCAGCGAAGATATCGGCAACGCCGACCCCCGGGCCCTCCAGGTTGCGGTGGCGGCACTCCAGGCGTTTCAACTCGTGGGGATGCCCGAGGGGCGGATCATCATGGCCCAGGCGGTTACCTACCTCGCCACGGCACCCAAGTCCAACGCCTCCTACACCGGCATCGACGCAGCCCTGGCCGAAGTGCGGAAAAGCGGCGGCCTGCCGGTGCCGCTCCATGTCCGCAACGCCCCCACGCGACTCATGAAGGAACTCGGCTACGGCAAGGGATACAAGTACGCCCACGACTATACCGAGGGATACGCGGCCCAGGACTACTTGCCCGAAAAGCTCTCAGGGAAAAGGTTTTACGACCCCACGGGTCACGGTTACGAAAAAACAATCAAGGAACGAATGGACTATATTCGAGCAACGAAGGAGAGGGAAAAACCATGAAAAAGATCGGCATACTCACCAGCGGCGGCGACTGTTCCGGAATGAACGCCGCCATCCGTGCGGCGGTGCGAACGGCGCTCCGCCTCAACGTCGAGGTGGTGGGCTTCCGCAAGGGATATCTGGGGCTCATGAAGGGGGATGCCATGCCCCTCGACACCAAGGCGGTCTCCGGCATCCTCCACCGGGGGGGGACGTTCCTCCAGTCGGCCCGCTCCCAGGAGTTCAGGACTCCCGAGGGGCAGCAGAAGGCGCTGGACAACCTCAAGGAACTCGGCGTGGAAGGACTCGTGGTACTGGGTGGCGACGGTTCGCTCACCGGCGCCCTGGCATTGCACCGGCTCGGGTTCCCGGTGGTCGGCATCCCCGCCAGCATCGACAACGACATCCCCTACACCGACATGGCTCTCGGTGTGGATACGGCGCTGAACAACATCATCTATGCCGTGGACTGCATCAAAGACACCGCCAGTTCCCACGCCCGGGGCTTCGTCATCGAGGTCATGGGTCGCAATTCCGGCTACCTGGCCAGCATCGCCGCCATTGCCTCCGGCGCGGAATACGCCCTGGTGCCCGAACGCGAATACGATCTGTCGGATATCTGCCAGCAGCTCCGCGCCCGCTACGAGGAAGGGCGCGACAACGCCATCATCATCCTAGCCGAGGGTGCGGGGCATGCCCAGCAGATTGCCGACAGCATCAAGGACGCCATCGGATTCGAGACGCGGGTCACCGTGCTTGGCCACTACCAGCGCGGCGGCGCGCCGACGGTATTCGACCGGCTTCTCGCCAGCCGATTCGGCAAGAGGGCGGTGGAACTTCTCGTTTCGGGGACCAGCGGCGTCATGATAGGCCTCTCCTGCAACGCGATGCTCGCCACCCCCCTCGAGGACGTGATCAAGGGAGAGAAGCGCCCGCAGGATGAGGTGTTGCGGTTGGCGGAGGTTCTGGGGGTCTGAATAAGGGTGAGAGGGAT
This sequence comes from Desulfuromonadales bacterium, assembly GCA_003712145.1. GTDB lineage: Bacteria > Desulfobacterota > Desulfuromonadia > Geobacterales > Geobacteraceae > Geobacter. The sequence continues at coordinate 85,157 of RHLS01000010.1, forward strand.
TGGTCAGGCCAGACAGCTAGAGCATGCCAAGGATATCCCCGTGACGCTCAAGCCTGGCCAGGCCTCCCAGGTCGGCCTTATAGCCCACAAAGGGCACCTGTGCGGCAGCGGCAGCCCGACAGTCCACCTCCGAGTCGCCGACGAAGAGGGCATCGTGGGGGGCGATGCCAAAATGGTCAAGAACCTTCAGGAGTGGTTCAGGGTGAGGCTTGGGATTGACAACGCGTGCCGCGGTCATGACGCAGCTGAAATAACCGGTTAGGCCGAAGCTCGCCAAGACCATATCCATGGAGGTCGAGCGGTTGGTGCAGACACCGAGCCCCACCCTTCCCTTCAGCGCGTCAAGAGTCTCGCGGAACCCTTCCTCCATAACGAGGAGCGGCACCAGTTCCCGGTAGTCGATGTGGCCGGCGCACTCCACCGCCCGCTCCCACTCATCGCGGTCGGGGAACAGGTGGGCAAGCACCTCACGATTGGCGTAGGTATGGAGGATCCGCATCTGCTCTTCGTTCTGCCGGTCGAGGGGCTCATGACCCATCATCTCCATGATCCGCTGGTAGAACGACAGGTTTGCCTCGAAGGAGTCGAACATCACCCCGTCGCAATCGTAGATTACCGCCTTGTACCGCACACACACCTCGTCACTTGGGAACCGTTATTCCCCTTCTCTATCCGGCTCCAGCTTCTGGCTCTCAAGAAACTCTTCCCACTCCACAGGGAGCAGGTACTTCTTCCGGTTATTGCACTCTTTGCACGCAGGAACCACGTTGCCGCGGGTGCTCTTGCCACCACGGATAATGGGCACCAGGTGGTCCATGGTGAGCTCCTCCGGCGGAAAGAGCTTGCCACAGTAGTGACAACCCCCTCGAGCCAACCGGTTTTTCCACCACTGGCTCCGGCGCAGTTCGCGGGCCTTCTCCTTCTCCCGCCGGACCTCCTGTTCTGAAACCTCGACAATGAAATAATCCACGACTCAAACCACCTGCACCATGACCGGCACGGAGTCCGCAACTGAAACGCATGTAACGAAAATGCACCAAGGCTCCCGAACGCAGCTACCGACGGGATAGCGCATTGTTACGGAAATCTTCGATGGCGCCACGGGCCAAGGCGTCGCACCGCTCGTTCTCCGGGTGGCCGTTATGCCCCCTGATCCACGCCCACTCGACCCGATGGGTCTGTGCCAGCTCGTGAAGCCTCTCCCACAGATCGCGGTTCAACACCGGCTCCTTCTTGCTGTTCACCCACCCTTTCCGCATCCATCCCTTGAGCCACTCGGTCATCCCTTTGACGAGATATTGCGAATCGGTAGTGACCACGACATGACAGGGGCGCGTCAGGGACTCCAGCCCTTTGATGGCCGCGGTCATCTCCATGCGATTATTGGTCGTATCCCCTTCCGCGCCCGACAGTTCCTTCTCCATCGCTCCGAAACGGAGAATCGTGCCGTAACCACCGACCCCCGGATTGCCGCTGCAGGCCCCATCACAGAATATCTCAACCTTTGTTGACATAGGCCCCTTCCGCCCTGAGAATATCGGCTATGGCCGTCATGACGCGATCAACGATCTTCTGATGGGTCTCCTTGCGATCTTCCAGTTCAAAGAGATCCGTAAAATCGAGCGGCCTGCCGAAGACAACCACGGCATCCTGACCTGCGCCGGGGAACTTCCAGCGGTTGAGCCCCACCAGGGCCGTAGGAACCACGATGGGTCGTGTATCGTAGATGATCTTGCCTACCCCTCTGTTACCGGGGCCGAGCACGCCGTCCTTGTGCCTCGTCCCCTCCGGGAACAGCATCACCTTTTCACTCTCAAGGAGTTCATTGATGGCACGGCCGGCCCGGACATCCCTCCCCCGCCTTACTGGAAATGCCCCCCACGAACTGTAGAGCCATTTCTGGAAACGATTCTTGAACAGTTCCTCCTTTGCGGGAGCCCAGACCATCCGCAAGGGATAACTGCGCAGAACTGCCCAGGGGATGAAGGTCGTCTCGTATGCCGAGATGTGATTGGAGGCTATCAAAACACCTCCATCTCTCGGGATATTTTCGATACCCTTGATCCGAAACCTGTTGATGGTGGAAGCGTAGAAACCGATGACATGGGCCGAAAATGTGACCCACACAAGACGTAGAAAGGAGACCTTCAAGGACACCTCTTCCTCTGGAGTTATTGACCACTTATAGCATTATTGGCGGAAGTCGGGCAACAGGGAATAGCCAAGCAGTTCAGCCCTGCATTTCAATACCCCTCATACACACTCCCGGTGTTTGCCCGCTACACTGGGCAAACACAAAAGAGGGAGGCATTGCTGCCTCCCCCCTCGAACATCTCAACGATAATACCTACTGTTCCCACAGAGGTCTTCGCCGAAATCCGTCAGCGAAGGCCAAGGAGCAATCCTACCTCATGAACTGGACACAGTAACGTGCATCAGTAACCTCTACAAAGCCATTACCATCCACATCAAGCTTGGGGTCAACGGTTCCCCTGCCGGCAAGAATCAAGAGCAAATCGTCCGAGGTTACAGCGCCGTCGGCGTTGATGTCGCATTTTACCGTATCGGCGCTGACCGCCACGCTGTCATCAACGCTTAGCGGAACTGCTGTCAAGCTTGAATAAACCCTGACGTAGAAGTTCTGGTATGAAGAACCCCCTTTCGAATCAGTCGCCTTCACTGAAACCGAATAGCTGCCAGTACTGTAGGGTTTCCAGGTAATGACACCCGTCGAAGAATCGATCGACATGCCAGACGGTCTGCTGGAGAGTGAGTAGGTAATGCTATCGCCGTTGGGATCAGTTGCCTTAACTGCGTACTGATAGGTTTGATACCTTACCGCAGAGGTTACAGGGGTTGAGGTGAAGGTCGGCGGAGAATTCGTGGCTGACGTCGAAACCTTGATGGTAAAGCTCTGTGAAGTCTGCCCACCCTTGATGTCGACAACCTCGACGGAAACACTCTGCGACCCGGTCTGGGTTGCTGCCGGAGTCCAGCTGATAAGACCGGAAACCACGTCAATCACCATCCCCGACGGGGCCGACTTCAGCCGGTAGTAGAGTGTGTCGCCATTGGAGTCGGTGGCATTGACATCATAGGCATAGGGAACGCCTACCGAGGCTGTGGTGATGGCCGTCGAGGTGATCTTGGGATCATTGTTGTCAGGCTTATTGACGACGGTAACCTTGAAGCTCTGGGTGGCGGAAAGTCCGGCGGCATCGCTCACCTTTACGATCACCGAATACGAACCCTTATCATTTGGGTGCCAGTAGATGAGCCCCGTTTTCGTGTTGATAGTCATTCCTGACGGCTTTGTCGTGAGCGCATAGGACAACACGTCGCCATTGGGGTCAGTTGCTGAAACCGCATAGTAATAGTAGCCATCCTCGTAGCCTGTTGTTACGGGAGAAGAGGCTATTACCGGCGCTTGGTTGACCGATCCACCGTTGACAGTCAACGTGAAGGACTGGCTGGCGCTGAGGCTACCCGGGTCCGTCGCCTTGACTGTGATGGTGTACGTGCCAGCTACCGTGGCCGACCAGCTGATGAGTCCAGTGCTGCTGATGGTCATTCCCGCAGGATTCCCGGTCAGGCTGTAATTCATGGCCTGATTTTCTGGGTCTGTCGCAACGACTTGGTAGCTGAACGCCGCAGGGGCTATCAAGGTTGCGTTTGGAATTACATTCATGGTCGGAGGCTGATCGAGCGTAGGATTAACCGTGATCTGGACGCTGGCGGTGGCGCTGGTGTAGGTGGCGCTGTCGCTCGGGGTGAAGGTGACCGACAGGGTCTGGGTCCCGGCGTTAAGGACGGTGCCCACTGCCGGGGTGTAGGTGAAGGTGCCGGGAATCCCGCCGCTGACGGTGGCGTTGAGCTGCGTGGCGGAGAGGGCCGTGCCGTAGGTGATGGCCGCGGGGGTCGCCCAGGTGAGCACCGGGGTCTGCTTGGTGCTGACGGTCAGGGTACCTGCTACGTAGCTGAAGTTGTAGTTGGCGCTCACTCCGCCGCTGGCGGTGATCGGATAGGTGCCGGCCGGACTGGTGGTGGTGGCGGTGGTGCTGGCGGTCGGCTGGGTGGTGAGGCTCGTTGCGCTGTCGCCGTTGACGAAGCCGCTGTACGATACGGTCAGGGCCGGGTTGACTGCCCCCTCGGTCTTGCTCTTGTTGTCTGCCGTGACGGTCAGGGTGGCCTTGGTTACGCTCAGGGCGCCGTTGACATAGCTGAAGCTGTAGTTGCTGGCCGACAGGGTGCCGGCCGCTGCGGTGATGGGGTATGAACCGGCCGCGCTGGCGGTGGTGGCGGTGGTGGTCAGGGAGGGCGAACCGGTAAGAACGGCGCTGGTGTCGCCATTGACGAAGCCGCTGTAGCTGGCGGTGAAGGCCGGGTTGGCGCTGCCGTAGACCTTGCTCTTGGCGTCGGCGGTTACGGTGAGTGCCGCTTTGGTGACGGTGATCTGGACGCTGGCGGTGGCGCTGGTGTAGGTGGCGCTGTCGCTCGGGGTGAAGGTGACCGACAGGGTCTGGGTCCCGGCGTTAAGGACGGTGCCCACTGCCGGGGTGTAGGTGAAGGTGCCGGGAATCCCGCCGCTGACGGTGGCGTTGAGCTGCGTGGCGGAGAGGGCCGTGCCGTAGGTGATGGCCGCGGGGGTCGCCCAGGTGAGCACCGGGGTCTGCTTGGTGCTGAGACTAACGTTTATTGTGAAGCTCTGCGTAACAAAAAGCCCCTGTGTGTCACTAACATGGACAACCACGTTCTGGGGGCCAACCTGCGCAGCAGTAGGAGTCCAGGTAATAACTCCGGTGGTGGAATTGATCACCATCCCTGCCGGTGCGGTCGGAAGCCCATAGGTGATCTTATCGCCTTGACTAATGTTCGCGTCAGTGGCGACAACGGTGTAAGGATATGAAACACCTACGAAGGCGCTCGTAACCGGGGATGACGTAATGACCGGCGCAACGTTGACATACGCAATAAAGAGAATGTAGGTCTGCGTGACGGTGAAGGTACCGTCGCTCACTTTCACAGTTACAGCATTATTTCCGGTCTGAGTCGACGTCGGTGTCCAGGTAATAAGCCCGTTCAAGCTGATCTTCATCCCGGCAGGAGCCGCATCGAGAGAATAGGTCAAGGTGGCACCGGTAACGCCACCAACGACGTTGACCTGATAGCTGTAAGGTTGCCCCTCGGTACCATTCTTGACCGGAAATGACGTGATAGAAGGCGGATAGTTGCAAAGCTTGGACTTTGTACTCAGACTCGTCGGGAACGCCTCGTTGCTGCTGAGCTGGGTTGTCATGGTGAAGTCTCCTAAAGAATTAACCATGAATGTACCCAGAGCTGTCTGCGTTGTCACGCCAGCCGCCAGCTGCGGAATGTTCCATTTGACGGTGCCGGTTGCGGCATCGTAGGCCCCGCCGTTCGTTGCTGAAGAAAACGCCACATCCGAGGCAAGTTTCTCGGACAGGAGGACGTTACTGACAGGAGTGGAGGTGTTACGGGTATTGTCAAATGTGTAGGTATTGGTAAAGGTCTGACCATAGTTGACACAGGTGCCAGGAGTACTCTTGGCCAGATAGAGCGCCTTGGTCGGATAAATTTCATCCGTTATCGTGAATGACGTCGGCGTTGCGGGAGCAAGCGTCAGATCCCACTGGAAGGCGAACTGCGTATCGCCGTTGGTGAGGAACGGTCCGGCGTTGTTTTCGATGTTGTAGGGGGTGGTGCCGTTAGCCAAGTCCACAAAAAGGCCGTTGTCAATGCCGGCGAGGTTGGGTGGAACCGTTGCACTTTCGACCAGCGTGACCCCTGAACCGATGGTATCGGTTGTATTGGCAAAATTGGACTGGTACGCTTTACCACCAACAATTGCGGCGTTCTCATACAGGAAGTTACCGGTCTTAATATCATAATCCGACAAGCTGAAGAGATGGAAGTCGAGGGGAGATCCCGTAAGGTTGGTGATTACCACGTTCTTCTTGAGTGTTGCGCGATTTGTTCCATTAGCCCCGCCAATCAGATCATAAGTCACGGCCATCGAGAACCTGCCAGCCTTTTCGGTAAAGGTCAGGGTCACGGAAGAGGCTGTCTGATTGCTGGCCGCAACGGTGAATAGGGCCGCAGTATCCAATTCGTCGCTACTAACCTTGAACTCGGGAGACGTTGTTCCGATCCGGTAATAGAAAGCCTGCTGACTGATCCACTCGGCATTGTTGGCTACCCATCGGTAGACGCCAGGACTGAATCCATCCGGGGCGGAGTCGTTGATGGCTACCGTCGAGTTTCCGCTGGTCAGCACATAGTCTGCGGCTCCAGCTGGGGCGATTACTGCCACCATTAGGAGGCAGAGAGCAAGGAGAATTCCTTTGACCGCTTTTCCAAAGCTCATAGTCATGTACCCTTCTTCCTTTCTTTTCCTGTCCACTGTTACGTTCATTCCCAAGCAGTTCAGTCAGTCTTTCTGCTATGCGAGATTACCCCGGCTGATGCTGGGCAGTTGCAGAAGAAGCCCAGATCCCTAGCCACACCCTGTTAATCAGTCAGTCAGAACCTGAATTACCGCTTTCTTCCTTAACTCCGCCATGTGCGCGCTCAAACGTTCCTGTTCCGCAAACCGCCGCAGATATTTGGCGATGAAATCCTTGACTTCCGGCAGCGGCTGCACCGCCTCTTGACGTTTGTCGAGTACCTCGATGATGTGGAAACCATGCTTCGTCCTGACCGGTTCGCTCACGTCTCCCACCTTGAGTGAAAAGGCCACCTTGTCAAACTCGGCGGGCATGAATCCCTGATTAAGGAATCCCAGATCACCGCCTTTCGGTGCCGATGCACAGCTCGACGTCTCCTTGGCTACCGCGGCGAAATCCTTTTCCCTGATGACACGCTCTCGAATGTCGCGGGCCTTTTTGCCCGCAGCCTCGGCGGCATCGGGAGCATCGCCCTTCACCTCAATCAGAATATGTCGGACCCTGACCTGCTCCGGCACCAGAAAATTCTTTCTGTTGTCCCGGTAGAACTTCTCCACTTCGGCATCCGGCACATCCACACCGGTGATCCTGTTCCTTCTGAGGTATTCTTCGCTGATGACACTTTCACGGAGTTCAAGCTTGAGGGTGTCGAGCGTCTTCCCTTTTTTCTGCAGGCTCGCGACAAAGGCCTCTTCGCTCGGATGCCTGTCTCGCATCTCCTTGATCTTGCGTGCAACTTGATCGTTGAGATCATCAACGACCACGCCGTGGCTGGCCTGCCGAAAAAGCTCCGCATCGATGAGGCTGCCAAGGGCCTTCATCCTCTGCCTGTCGTCAGGAGCTTTCGGATTCCGCCCCATCCCCATAGCTCTGCTATGCTTTTGCGATCCCGCGGCTTCCGTTGCCAACGCATCTTCGTAAATCGGCACGTTGTTAACCCGGGCGACAATTTTACCTGCACTCGTGGTGTCGTCCGCATGCACACTGGACAGCACCAGCAGAAGCATCAGCAGAAATGCCCCAACCAGTTCGTACCAGACTCTGAATCGTTTACCTTGCATCCCTTAGACTCCCGGCAACAACAGACTAACGGTTGACCTTCGTGAAGATGATTTCAGCCGAGGTGCCGACCTTTCCATGGGGGATAATATCGAGCATCACATCGTCATCGTCGAGTACAAGCTCAAAGCTCGCTCCCCCAGAACACTCACGGTTGAGAAGGAAGGAGAATACTTTCTCCCGTCCATGGCGGCCCTTGTCTGATGTCTTGGCAACAACCTTCCGAAGTCCGCTATTCTTGATAGTCACCGAATAGGCCCCTTTGGTGAGCTGCACCTTCTTGACATCACTCTTTGGAGCATCATGCGTTATCGTGAGGTTGACCGCATGGGTCTCGACGGGTGCAACGGCACCGGTAGCCGCAGCAGCATCCACCAATCCCCAGCCGAAGTACTTGTCGCGGCCTGCCTCGCCAAGATCCTTAGCCGTTGCCGCAAGTCTCGCCCTCACGTCGTCAGCCCGGCTTCCATCGCCGTTTGCGTCGGCAATACCCGATGAAAGAATCAGAGCCGCAACCCCGGCCACGTGGGGAGCAGCCTGCGACGTGCCGTTCTTCACGTCATAGCCGCCGCCGCTCACGGTTGATTTGATGGCCATGCCAGGCGCAGCCACCTCAACCTTCGCGCCGTAACTTGACGCAGAGAAAGTTTTGGGATTGAAAATAGCCCGCTGGTCATTGATATCCGTAGCCGAAACGGCCACGACCGAGTCAAAGGCCGCAGGAACCGACACGATTTCCCTGTCGTCATTACCCACGGCGGCCACCAGCACTATGCCCGCCTGGTATGCCTTGGCGCAGACATCCTTGAGAGGCCTGAAATAGTCAGGATAGACGGAATAAATGTCGCCACTCAGGCCGATACTGAAGTTTATGACATCCATCTTGTTCTCGATGGCCCACTCAATCGCCGCGACAATGGTGTCCATATCGCCGCCGGGATTGTCAACATTGCCGAAGACCTTGGCTGCATAGAGAGATGCATCGGGTGCAACACCGACAACTCCGGTGCCGTTATTCCGTGCGGCGATGATGCCGGCCACATGGGTGCCATGGCTGCCGACAACATCATCATAAGGATCATAAGGGTCTGAATTGTTTGGAAGAAAATTGTATCCGCCCCGGTAGTTGTCCTTGAGATCGGGGTGGTTATAGTCAATGCCAGTGTCAATAATCGCGACCTTTACGCCTGCCCCGGTGAATCCCCGGGCAGCAGCCGTCTCCGCTCCAATCCGCAGAACTCCCCACGAATCAACATATTCGGGTGAGGGTGCAGACAGGGTCTGCGCGGGCTGGACCGGCTTGAACTTGATGTTGTCAACCACATAGGCGACCGAAGGGTCACTCTTGAGGCGAGCGATCTCCTCCTCGGGAAGCTCCGCGGAGATGGCAGGAATATGTCGATGGGCGCGGCGGATGCGGCCCTTGGCGCCATAAACCAGGTTATGTTCATCGGCAGCTGGTGCGCGATGAAAACCAATAATTACTTTCCTGGTTGCCGCAAACGACTGATGCGGCGGAAGAAGCAGTGTACCGGCAACCAGCAGGAGAAGGAGACGCGCAATACTCATGTTCGTTCCTCATGTGTAAAATAAAGCCCGAGATCGTGGTGAAGCAAGGTGGAGACAGGGAGGTTGCCCTCCCTGTCTCCGGTACGACAGGAACTATCTCTTGGTCTTCTTGGCCGCAGGGGCGATCGACTTGCTCACCGGTCCGTAAATGGTCTTTACGGTGGCGACAGTATTGGCCTTCAGGGCCGGGCTGGTGACGACGATCTTCGTATCGCTCCAGTAGCTGATGGTGGCTTGGCTGCCGTCAGCAGCGAAAACACCGAGGCCAGTGGTCACATCCGTTGGCGGAGCCTGCCCGAAACCGGTGCCGGTGATGGTCAGGGTGCCGGAGGCGAGCGTAGCAGTTTTCATAACGAGCGACGGGATGACTGCTATTCTTGTCAGGTTGCTCAACTTGTCACCTTTCACGACCAACATATCGTAGGTGCCAACCGGCAGGGCCGGAACGGCGACCTGGATCTCGGAAACGGTGATGGATGCGGGCTGGAGAGTCACGGAAGTGGCGCCGTTACGGAGGGTCACGGACGAGGCGAAGTCGACGCCGTTGCTCGTGTTGGTGAAGCTGCCACCCGTAATGGTGAGCGAGTTCTGCTGATTGGCGATAAGCACCCTGGTGTTCACGTCGCTGACAAAGGGAACGATAGCGCCGGCCACTGAGGGCTCGTTAGCATACTTTTTGAACGTACCGTGGCAACCCCAGCAGTCGAAGTCGTTGCCAACGTGGCCGAAGCCAAGCGGCATGGCGCCCGGAACAACGCCGGGGCCGGTTACGGTCCCACCTTGACCAGCGCCGGACGGATTCTGGATGTTGTGGAGAGAGTTGACGCCGTGGCAACGCTCGCAGGTGCGGATGTCGAGGAAGTTGGGGCTACCTTGAGCCCCGTGGCACCAGGTGCACTCACCAACCTGGATCGGTTGACCGGTAACACTGGGCGGGGCGCCAAGGCCCGTGCCGTGGTGGGTATTGGCGTTGCTCTCGATGTTCTTGGGACCAACAGCGGGAGATGCCAGGGCGGCCAGGTGGCAGGCAGCGCAGCCGCCATAGTTCTTCTGGATGCCAGGATCAACATCAGTGTCCCACTTGGTTTCGGGGGTCACCGCCGACTTGGCATAGGTGGGGATGTAGTGACCGTCAAGCGGGTTGTCGATGAAGCTGCCATGGCAGAACTTGCAGTCCTGCTGCTGAGCTTCCGTGGTGATGTGGTGTGGGGTCTTGGAATGGCAGCGCAGGCAGTCCCGGAAGTCGGCGAAGACGAAACCGCCGGACCCGTTAGGGATCAGCTCGTGGCAGCCGGTAACCGGATTTGCGGTCGGATTGCCGTAGCAGCTCAACTGCCTGGGGGGCAGCGTCAGGTTGTGGTGCCGCCCGACGAGGATCTCGTCGCTTACGTGGCACGGTGCAGCCTGAAGACAGTCGGTACGCGTGAGGAAATTGAACGTGGTGTCATAGATACCTCCGTTCTGGTTGACCGGCGGAGGGGGCACCACGGCCCAGTTGACAGCGGCAAAACCCATGATTGCCGTTGCGGCGAGTGCCATGCTCATCAACACTTTCTTTTTCATCCCTTTCTGCTCCTTTCTTCTTTTGAATGCTGCAGAATTAAATCTCAGACGACTTTTCACGTTCCACCTGCGATTACGTCATCACCTCCTTCTACTCCGTGCTCGCGTCTACCCATTTCCGGGCATTCCGCATTAAAGCTGACTGCTTCAGAATTCAATTGCCACCCAGTCATCATACAGCCTGTCATGCATCAGCCGCAGATACCTGCTGCTACCGTTTTCGGCAAGCAGCGGAACATGCTGTAACTGCACAAGCAAAAGCGTAATGGCGATTGGGAAGAGGCGGTGCGCGAAGTGCTTGAGTATGTGGCTCCCTGCTGGCCCGTGTGGAACAGCTCCACAAGGTTAAACCCATTTAACATGAAAACATACTTTAACGCACCAGACAGCATTGTCAAGCCAGATTCAGTCGGCATAGTAACGACACCCGCCAAATAAGCAACAAAAATCACCGTTATCCATCCTCGTCTCTATTTTGACACCGGGCCAGCCGCTCGCCCCCAACCCATTGTTTTTATTTGCGCCAAGAAGAGAAAGCGACAAGGGCCATGCAAGCAACCAAAAAACACCTGTCAGCAATCCGTCATATAACTACCAGGCTCCGCCATTTCACCAACCGACTGTTCACCTCATGACAAAAAACGGAACTGCAGGCACAAGAAACAAGTTATTAATTACCGCTAGTTCCAGCTTTGCCATAACAACCCTTGCAGCAACATTGAGATTAATCAGCGCTAAGCCTACTCTTATTCTGCAACCTTCGGACCGAAAAGGAAATGAACTGAGGAAATCATGAGTGAGCAGCCAGAGGGATACTATCGTGCAGACGTCTTGAGGGGGGCAACGGCAACAGCGTATCTCTGTCACGGATGACAGCGAGGTATTGTGAGTGGATCCCTCCGGGAAGCAGGGAGCCGACATAACGGCGCAGCGAGCAACCCATGTCGACGAAGGCCCGAGGAGTTCGTCAGAACATGAACCTGCGCATGCTGATGTTGAGCAATATCCCCACCCCCACCATTGATGTGATCATGGATGTGCCGCCATAGGAGAAAAGAGGCAGCGGAACCCCCACCACCGGGAACAGCCCGATCACCATGCCGATATTGATGACAGCATGCCAGAAAAGCATGGCTGTGACCCCAACGGCAAGGAGGCTGCCGAAGCGGTCATTGCAGCGCGAGGCGATGTGCAGCCCCCAGAGGACGAGGAAAAGGTAGAGAAGCAGCACCACCATGCAGCCGACAAAGCCCCACTCTTCGGCGAAGACCGAAAAGGCGAAATCGGTGTGCTGTTCCGGGAGAAATCGGAGTTGCGTCTGGGTCCCCTGCATGAATCCCTTGCCGACGATTCCTCCAGAACCGACGGCTATCTTGCTCTGGATGATGTGGTAACCGCTGCCCAGCGGGTCGCGCTCGGGATCGAGAAAGTTGAGGATACGGTTCTTCTGGTAGTCCCGCAGATGGAAGTGCCAGGCAAGGTAGACCGTCGGCACGGCGGCAATGACACAGGTAACGAGTGCGGAAATCCTCACCCCCACATAGGCCAGTAGGGAGCAGGCAATGAGGAGAACCAGAATGGCGGTCCCCAGGTCCGGTTGCTTCATGATGAGGAGAGCCGGCCCGCCGACAAGAAGGAGCGGAGCAGCGAGCCCTCGGAGGGAGAGCCCGCCGATACCGGGATAATTGGCCATTAAGCGTGCCAGAGCCATGATGGCGACGATCTTCATCGGCTCAGAAGGCTGGATGCTGAAAAAACCCAGATGAAGCCACCTGGTGGCCCCCATCGACGTCTTCCCCACGGCGAGTACGACCAGGAGAAGCAGACAGAGGAGGCCATAGAACCAGAAGGCCACATCTTCGAAGAGGTGATAGTCGATGCTGCAGACAAGCACCATCAGCACCAGCCCCACTCCGATCCAGTACAGCTGCTTCACATAATAGGGAGTGCCGACAATCGTGTAGGATGCCGACGCGCTGTAGATGTTCATGACTCCCACGGCGCCAATGACCAGCACGAGCACCAGCAGTGTCCAGTCGAAATTCGTTATGAGCCTTCGATCAATCATCGCTGTTCCTGTTCAGGCCTCTGCTGGCCCTGGTTGGCGTCAACACCACCCGGGGTGTCGACACCCCCTTCATCTATACCCTTTTCTTCCCTGACCGGCTTTCGAATGGTTCCCTTCCCCTCGAAGTAGGCACGGAGAATCCGTCCTGCAATGGGAGCGGCAGCGGCGCCACCGTGCTCTCCATGCTCCACGATGACCGCCACCGCGACCTCGGGCTTTTCGTAGGGAGCAAAGGCGACGAAAAGGGCATGATCACGGTACTGATAGGGGATGAATCCCTTTTTATCTCTGAGCTTGACCACCTGGGAGGTTCCGGTCTTTCCGGCAACCCTCGCCTCGTAAAGACGTGCCG
>RHLS01000075.1 GCA_003712145.1 Desulfuromonadales bacterium
CTCGCTGTTACGACAAGTTAAGTTGGGTTGCCGAAAAATTTACCGGACAGTAGTGAAGTATTATAATGCCTCCATCATTATTCCGATGGAGGTGCGTATGCCAAGAGTTGCCGTACCATTATCCTGCGAGCCCGCTGTACTCCGGGAACTCGAACGCTTAAGCAGAAGCAGAACCGATGAAGCTCGTCTGGTGGAGCGAGCCCGGATTATCTTGGCCTGCCTTTCGGGCAAGCGTAACGACGAAGTAGCAGCTGAACATGGCACTCTACCTGGAACCGTTGGTAACTGGCGCAAGCGCTTCGCTGAATATGGACTTGCTGGCTTGTATGACAAAAGTCATTCCGGGAAGCCCCCGAAATATCCTGCGACTGAGCTTAAACAGCGAATTATCGCCAAGCTGGAAGAATCTCCACCCCCCGGCTTAGCTTCATGGGATGGCGGCACACTGGTTAAAGAACTGGCGGTCTCGGATGACGCTGTCTGGCGCGTGCTACGTAAAGAAGGTATTCAACTTCGGCGCCGACACTCCTGGTGTGTTAGCACCGATCCTGAGTTCGCTGCAAAGCCAGCCGACATAAGCGGCCTGTATTTGGCCCCTCCTCAAAAGGCATTGGTGCTGTGTATCGATGAAAAGCCATCGATACAAGCGCTGGAGCGGGCGAACGGCTACGTACAGACAAGTAGTGGCAAAATTGTGCGTGGTCTAAGAGTACATACAAGCGCCATGGCACCATCAATCTATTTGCTGCTCTCAACGTCGCGACCGGTACGATTCAATCAAAAACGACAGTAGAGAAAAAGCGGCCAGACTTTCAATCATTCATGGACGAAATAGTTGCAATCGTACCTGGTGATAAAGAAATTCATGTAATTCTGGACAACTACTGTACGCACAAGAAGAACGAAGCTTGGCTGGCAGAGCATCCCAATGTTTACTCCGACTTCGGCCAGTTGGCTGAATCAGGTAGAGATATGGTTCGGGATACTTAGCCGTAAAACTCTGTCCGGAGCAAGCTTCTCCAGCACAGAGCAGTTAGTGCAGGCTATCGAGAACTTTGTAACCAGATACAACGAAATGGCCTCTCCATTCGTTTGGCGCAAACGGGAGGTCAGAGGCGCACAGCTGAGAAATAAAATTGCTAACTTATGCAATTAAACGCTAGGAGGACTCTATGATTCCCTTCATCTTCTCTCGTGTTGACAAGGCTGGAGCGGATTTTGAAAAAATAATGGAGGAGGTTTTCCGTCTGCGCTTTAAGGTTTACTGTGAGGAATGGGGATTCGAGGACCCAACCAATTATCCTGACGGTTTGGAGCATAATGAGTACGATGACGTTTCGGATCATTTCATTATACGAAGCACGAACGACGCATCTATAGTTGGGACTGCTAGGATTATCTTCCCGGGTAAGCTGGGGTACCCTGTGGCAAAGCACTGCAGTATTGATCCTGAGCTGCAGGAGCATGTATTTGGTGGAATTAAGGATGCTAAAATTGGTGAGGTGTCAAGGCTGGCAATCAGTAAGGATTATCGAAGGAGAATTGAGGATGATGCGGTGGCTGGGTATGCCCCTTCTTTGCCAGACGAGGAACGTCTCGTTAACGAGCAACGCAAGTGCAACTATGTCCACGAATTCTATAAATTTCTTTTGCTGCAGAGTATCGAATTGGGGTTAACTCACTGGTACGTGGCCATGAAGAGGGGGTTATATGTTCTCTTGAAAAGAGTAGGCATGGTTTACCACCCCATTGGTCCAGAGGTAGACTATCATGGTCTCAGAACGCCTTATCTGGGCAATTTACAGGAAATAAGGCGAGGAATGATGAAAAAAGATGCTCACTGCTTCAATTTTATTGAAAGTCAGATGTTGTGAGATGTAGAGTCTCAGGTTATCAGAAATAGCGATACAATTGATTGCAAGCAGTTATAACTTTATTGTTGTAGTAGCGTTTCAGCTCTGTGCTGCATAATAACCATGGTGACCTTGAGAGCCCACGTCAAGCTGTCCCCTGTTAGTTAATACTTCCCATATCTGCGGCTGCTCAGAGTGAACCCTTCGCAAAAGTTCTGAGAACTCTATGTAGCAGGGTTGTCTCATTCCGTGGTAATTAATGAGGGTGCCTGTGGGCTTGAAATAAATGCTGAGCTTTGCCAGTAGTCTGATAAGTGATGGTTCCATAATAGCGAACCAGTGGGTAACTTGGTGTTCGCTACTCATCTGAATGAGACCCTTTATGAGTCCGAGTATAGGTCCGTACTTATTCAATAGGGCTGGTGAAAAGGGAGCGCTTGAGGATGCCAACTGAACGCAGCTGTGTTTGCATGGGTTTGCCATTGTCCGCTGCGACTTGGAAAGACAGAATCGCGATATTTCAATGGGTTTGTAGGCGGTGAAAAGCTTTCTGTTGGTGAATATTGAATGGTTACATATCTTCTGAATTGGGAAGCTGTGCGTGTGGTTATGCTCATTCGGCAGTATCATTCTCACGGAACCGATTGATTGCCCAGATTTATTGTATTTAATGATTGAGTGAACCGAATTGTTGTCAAATTCGTCTGTTTCCATCTGATGTGTCGTTTCGGAGGGTTTTTCGAATTCGTTTTCGATGCAGTAAACTTGATGCCGAAGACGGAACGTTTCTTTTTTGAGCTCTTCGCTGTCGGCGGGCACGACTGAATAGAGTATGTTGAAGAAGTCGACGAGTTTCGGTTCAGTGGAGAGCCTTTTAAGTGTTCCTGGCATTATTGATGTCCTCCTTGACAGGTTGCTTTTTCCCCGTTCTGCCCATACATAGTGTATGGCCAAGAAAAAAAGAAACCGGGGCCCATATCTTAGTGTAGATATTTCGGCAACCCGGCTGTCTCGGTGAGACCCAGTAGGCTTTCCGCCCCATCCTCGCGGATGGTTGAGTATTATCGTATATCTAAAAATTTTCCTGCTTTATATCACACGTGATTTTGTGTAATCAAGAAAAAATTTTCCTGGTAGGGCAGATACCGCAAAGGTTGGATTGTGATTGCTACCAGAAAAGCCATGCTTCGGTCTTGAGGACATACATTCCCAAGAGCAGATTGGTCACGCTGTGGGCGACGATGCACGCTGCTATGCTTTTGGTTCTGCACAGAAGTGCATGGTAGGCGACGCCGGCCATCAATCCGGCGATGATAAGCTGGTGCTCGAGGCCGAACAGTAATACCGTTACGAGAAACGATGGCCAGGTGAATGTGCCCACGGGCACCGATTCGAAGTCCTGGTTTATGACCATTCGTGCGATGTAGGAGCGCCAGAAGATCTCTTCCATGATCGGGACTACAATCGATGCACCAGCCAGACGGAAGGCGATCAGCACTGTTCTGTGCAAATCGTCGGTAATGAGGTTGGGATTATAGCCTGGGGCCGGTTTCTGGAATGGTAGGAGCCAATCCATTTGTATCCAGAGCACAAAGACGATGATGCCCGCAAGCGCTGAGGCCAAGAACGTGGAGGGTTGGGTGATTTGTTTAATGTTGATTTCATGATACTGTTTTCCGAAATACAACAGTAGCGATCCAACGACAATGGTCTTTATGGGGTAGAGATAGAGGGAACCCGCCGGTTGCAGGGTTATGATGCCGGTTTCGGCGAGCCAGAGCGGAAGCCCTTCGATGGCGATGAACGACATGAATACTGCAAAGGGGAGTATGTGTGCAAGTGTTCGTGTCGACATAGTACTGTTTGCCTAAATTAATGAAATGTGATAGAGGGGGTAGGTGTTTTGTTGATTGTTCCGATTCATGGGGAAAACGAGGCATTTCAGTTGAATTAATTTGCGAAACTTTAGCCTCTGTTGATGATAAAGTCAAACGTATTGTATTCCTAAAGGGGACGTCTTCACAGCATTGAAGTTTGACCAATATTTTCTCAGCGGATCAGGTAATCAATGGTTTATTATTCATTCGACGTAACTCTCGATCTGACCATATCCTCGTGTGATGAGGCGGCGGAGCAAGGGATAGGCGCTCCCTCTTCGCTTCTCGTGGGTAAGCCTTATTACGAGGTTTTCCCACGATTGTGGTATCAGGACCGTGACGCGGTGGCAGAAGTTGCCCAAAGCGGCAAGCCATTGCTGTTGCGAGATTATTCCGTTATCTGCATTTTGGGGAAGACATCGGCGGATATACGCATAGAGCCTGTGCGGCTCCAGGAAAACGTCATGTCGGGTGTGCATGTTTCCGTATGCACCTCCGAGACGTGTTCAAGGGCTTATGAATTGAAGGGGGCCAGCACACTCATCGATATCGGCAAGGTGTCTGCGACCCTTGCCCATGGGGTCCGCAATCCGCTCAATGCCATCAAGGGAGCCGTTGTGTATCTCAAGCACCGCTATGGTTCCGATGAAACTTTTGTGGAGTTTGCGGATATCATTGACGAGGAAATAGCTAAGCTCGATGCCTTCATTACCCGCTTCCTCAGCACATCACTCCTGGAAATGGAGAAGTCGCGGAACGATATACATCAGCTGCTTGAAAAGATCATGAAGATTACCTCCCTCCAGGCCCAGGAGCGCAATATCAGTTTTGTTTGCGATTATGCGGACGTTCCCCTTCTGGAGATCGATGCTTTTCATTTGGAGAGTGCAATCCTTAATATCGTAAACAATGCCATTGAGGCGATGGGAAATGGCGGTACCATTATCTTTAGAACCCGCACGACCACAATGTCTGCCAAGGAACAGGTGACGATCGACATCTGTGATTCCGGCCCAGGGGTACCCGAGAGTGCGTTCCGCAATCTGCTTTGTCCACCCAGCGGTACGGCACGGGATAAGGGCAGGGGGTTTGGCCTTTTCATCTCCCGGGAGATTGTCCAGCATCACGGTGGAAGCCTTGAGATACTTAACTCCAAAGGAAGCGGTGCGACAGTGCGTCTCTGCCTTCCTGTAGAGAGTCCTCAGGGAGAAGAATATGCAGGGTAAAGTGCACGGCAAAGTGCTCATTGTCGATGATGAGCCGAATGCACTCACGGTTCTCGCTGCAATACTGCGTGAGGAGGGATACTCTGTATTCAAGGCTGGGGATGCTGCCGCAGCAGAGCATGCCTTGGGCAAAGAGGATATAGATACCGTCATCACCGACATGAAAATGCCGGCTAAAGACGGCATGCAGTTGATGGATTTCATAGCGGAGCGCTACCCCGACATACCGGTAATTTTTCTCACGGCATACGGGTCTGTGGATTCAGCCGTCCATGCCATTACCCGTGGGGCATTTTATTATTTCATAAAGCCTCCCGATTACGTGAAGCTCAAGGGTATTCTTGCCCGTGCCGTGGAGCAGCGTGGGCTCAAACGCGAACTTGAGGCTTTGCGCAAGAGGGTTGCCGGAGGGACGAAGGAACGTATTGTTGGCGCCACGCCGGAGATGGTCCGTATATTCGAGACGATTGAGGCCGTCAAAGATTCGATGAGTAGCGTGCTTATTTGTGGCGAAACCGGAACCGGTAAGGAGCTCATTGCAAGGTCTCTTCATTACGAAGGCGTTCGTAGAGATAAGCCTTTTGTGGCGGTGAACTGCGCGGCTATGCCACGAGATCTGATCGAGTCGGAGTTGTTTGGCTACGAGAAGGGAGCTTTCACTGGAGCATTCTCCCGGCGAATCGGCCGATTCGAAGAGGCGGCGGAAGGGACGATCTTTCTCGATGAGATCGGAGAACTGGAAATGTCGCTCCAGGCAAAACTTCTGCGGGTTCTTCAGGAGAAGGAAATAGAGCGGCTTGGCAGCAACAAGAAGATCAAGGTCAATTTTCGCCTTATCTCTTCCACCAACAGGAATATCCCTGCTGAAATATCAGCGGGAGCATTCCGCGAAGACCTTTACTACCGTCTTAATGTGGTCCAGATTCAGGTTCCCCCGCTCCGTGACCGTCGTGAAGATATTCCCCTCTTGGTGGCTGAACTCCTCAGGGAATGCGGTGTAAGGGAAGGAAAGGTACTCCGTCTGGATGACGAAGTCATGGAGGCGTTCCTCAATTACGACTGGCCCGGAAACATACGCCAACTGGGCAATATCATCGAACGTGCCGTAGTCCTCGCAAAGAAGGACCGGATAACGATCAAGGAGCTTCCTGAAGATCTCAAGCCCTATGTGGTGTCAGTGGAGACTCGTCCGCAGGTACGAACGCTGCGCGAGCTCGAAGAGGAGGCTATTCGGGCTGCGCTGGAAGAGAGTGCGGGGAACAAGTCGCAAGCGGCAAAGCTTCTTGGTATTTCACGAAAATTCCTGTACAAGCGGCTTGAAGAAATGGGGCAATGATGTTGCCTGAAATTTTCTGTCGCTTGCGTGAGCTTATTTTCTGCAACGGCCCAGCATTGTCCGGTTAGAAAATTGCAGGACCGGAACGTTCTATAAAAAGTGAATAAAAATAGCTGGTTGCTGCATTTTTTGCTTGACATTGAGTAAAAATCGGCAC
>RHLS01000011.1 GCA_003712145.1 Desulfuromonadales bacterium
TTCCGCAGCACCGGAGACAGTTTCATCCTTTACCATTGACGACCTCCTTGAACACAATATTTACCTCATTTTCGTGTCCAAGAAAACCGGGGCCGCCATATTTACACTTATCTTGCTACTAGTACACTACACCTTCAACCGCAAAAATCTTCACATCCACCTTACCTTCCATATATTGACATTTGGCAACACAACCAACATCGGGCTAACAACCCGACGCTCATACAACAAAAACAGCTAGTTACCCCTACCCTGCTACAATTTTGCTGCTAAAACTGCTACATTTTGACGTCATGGACTACCTGCAACCCCGGTAACGGCAAGGGTCCAGAGACATCTATTAACTCGGATCGTGAATGTGCAGAGCTTGCGATGCACATGAACGACCGAACAAGGCAAAGCCTTGATCACCTCACCTCTACTGCTTGACTTGGCACTGGGATTGCGAATTCTGCCCTTTCCCTGCACTATCGCAGGTTCATTGACCACCATCCTATATCACACACCACAAGAAACGAGAAGGCTGAACCGAGGGTATTGGGATTGGACTAGCGGGCGCTTTATAGCGTATTGAGGGGTCATCAGTGGCTATTGCTTAAATGACTTAGTTGATCAGAGGAGGGACCTAAATTGCTTGAAATGGGGTTGAAACGAGGATGGTTGAAGGGGCTATGGAGGATTTATGTTCAAACCATGTCACATTTATAGTGGCTATCAGACCATACCAGCATATAGCAAAGTATGAAGCAGTCTGGTAACCAAGCCGCAGGATTTGGTTGCAGGAGCTGACTAGCTTCGCTAGCTCGACGGGCTCTCTCATCAGTATTTACATCAACTTTTACATCAGGACAAACAAAAAAAGGTTAGCCATTACGGCTAACCTTTTGATTTGTTTGGTTGCGGGGACAGGATTTGAACCTGTGACCTTCGGGTTATGAGCCCGACGAGCTACCAGACTGCTCCACCCCGCGTCAGAAATAACTTTCTACCACAGCCAACATGGCGAGTCAACAAAAAAACAAACTTTTATTCCGGTATAAGAATTGCTCCTTTACCAAGCAGAGAGGCAAGATTACCCGCCGCTGCCTGCTCCATCTGGCGACCAACCCGCACGCGGTACCAGGTACCCTTGCCCGGAATGGTCGACTCTACGATATACGCCGCAAAGCCCTTCTCCTGAAGCTTTGCCTTGACGGCATCAGCCTCTTCGCGAGTCTTGGCAGAGGCAACCTGGACAGAGAACTTCCCCTTGGAAGGACTCGTCTTTTTCTCGGCGGTCTTTTGCTTTGCGACATCCGCGGAGCCCCTGTCTTTTTCCGCGCGTTCTGTTGCTGCCACCTTCTTATCGGCAGGTTCTGGCGATTTAACCGAGGCCTCCCTTTTGGGCTGGGGCTTTGCCTCAACCTGCTGATTCTCGGTAGTGGAGGCTGGTGTCGGTGCAACCGCTTTCTGGAGAGGTACGCTCCTGATTTCCGGGTGCTTAGGGTTCATGCCGCTACCGAGAATCGTTTTCCCTCCCTTGGGCAAGGTTTCGTAAAAGGTAAGTGCCGGTTCGCCTGTCGGCTTATGGGCAGGAGGAGAAACTGGAGGCGTAGCAGAACTGGCAGGGGCATTCTGTTCAGCCGGCTTGGCCACGGCCCGTGACGTCTGCTGGGGAGAGTTGGCGGAAACAACCGTTTTAGGTTCGCGGGGGGTCAGCACAAAACGGTCCACCATTACCCCCAAGGCAAAGGAGCCTCCTGCCACAGCAATGAAGGCAAATACCAAAAGACCAATTGGTCTGGATTTGGGGCGATTTTTACTGACCTGTTTCCGTTCCCGGTAATCGAGCACCATGATCACTATCCCGTTACATCTTCTCAGGAGCCGAGACACCGAGGAGAGTGAGTCCATTGTTCAGCACCCTGGCAGCGCACGCCAGGAGGAAGAGCCGTGCCGCCGTGAGGTCGCCCTCCTCAGTGATGACCCGGTTTCTGTTATAGAAAGAGTGGAACGCGCCGGCCAGCTCCTGAAGGTAGTAGGCGACCCGGTGAGGCTCGAAGCTAAGAGCACTCCCCTCCACTACTTCAGGGTACGACGCAAGAAGTTTGACGATTTCCATCTCCTCTGCAGTACCAAGTCGCGCAAGCGGCGCATCGGCGAGACAGGGAACGGCAAACCCTTTATCCGCCGCATTTTCGAAGATACTGCAGATGCGTGCGTGGGCATACTGGACGTAGTAAACAGGGTTTTCAAGTGTCTGCTGCTTGGCCAGATCTATATCGAAGACCAATTGCGAATCGGGCTTGCGCATCAGAAAGAAGAATCTGGTTGCGTCTCGTCCCACCTCATCGATCATGTCCCGCAGAGTGACGTAGCTGCCTGCGCGCTTGGATATTTTGACCTCCTCGCCGCCGCGCATGACTGTCACCATCTGATGGAGCACATAGTCCGGCCACCCCTGCGGGATGCCAACCGAAAGTGCCTGAAGCCCGGCACGCACACGGGTTACCGTGCTGTGGTGGTCGGCCCCCTGTTCATTAATAACATGGGTGAAACCCCGTTCCCACTTGGCCAGGTGATAGGCAATATCCGGGACAAAATAGGTGTAACTGCCGTCGGACTTGCGCATGACCCGGTCCTTGTCGTCTCCGAAGTCTGTGGTTCGCAACCAGAGGGCACCATCCTGCTCGTAGGTATGACCGCTCTCGACAAGTTGACGGATCACCGCATCAACTCGTCCCTCGGTATAGAGGTTCGACTCGAGCGAATAGACATCGAAGTGAACATCGAACGCCAGAAGATCCTGATCCTGCTCACGCCGAAGATACGCCACGGCAAATCGCCTGATGGCGTCAAGGTCATTAGGATCACCAACAGCAGTGACATGCTGGTCGCCGGCGTCTACGGTCTCGCGAGCAAGATAGGAACGAGCCACATCCATGATATAGTCGCCCTGATACCCGTCGGCAGGCCACCGGGGATCGCCAGGTTCAATGCCAAGACAGCGTGACTGGACCGAGAGAGCAAGATTGGCAATCTGGGCGCCGGCATCGTTGTAATAGAATTCGCGGGTCACATCCCAGCCGGTGGCATCCAGCAGCCGACAAATGGTATCACCAATGGCCGCCCCCCGGCCGTGACCGATATGAAGGGGACCAGTGGGATTGGCGCTTACAAACTCAACTTGAACCTTTCGTCCCTCGCCCGCAGTGCTACAACCAAAGCGGGCCCCTGCTGCCTCGATGGCGCCAAGGGTCCTGCACCATGCCTCGGTGCCGATCCTGAAATTGATGAATCCGGGGCCGGCGATATCAATTGCAGAGCAGAGTCCTTCACGATCCTCGATATGCTTTACAAGGGTCTCCGCAACCATCCGCGGAGCTTTCCTCTCGATCTTTGCCATGCCCATGGCAACGGTGCAGGCGAAGTCACCATGGTCAGCGTTGGCAGGCTGTTCAATAACTATGGCGGGAATCTCGCCCGACGCGAGGGATCCATCGGCAAAACACCGCTCCAGTGCTTCACGAACCAGGGTACGAAGTTTATCTTTCATCGAAACTTCCAGTTCCATCCTGTCACTCATTTTCTTTGTCCGTATCAGAGGGAATTTCCTTTATGGAGATATCGCGTGAAAAGTCGGGGCAGCGTGCCCCTCCGTCAGTAACACAGAATTTCTTCGCGCAGTTTTCGCGCCAGGCGCACACGGCGCATGCTTGTCTTTTCGTGGTACTCATCATCAAATCTCCTGACTCCAAAAAACGGAAGAGCGGACATCTTCTCCGCTCCCCCTAGCGCTTGCTCCCAACAGCTGTCGAAACGGCTTTTTGTGGCTTCAACTCCTGCTTCTCCGCCGTGGGAAACTGGTAGACGATCTCATTGGGGCGCACAAGACCGAAATCCTTCCGGGCAATACTCTCAAGGTAGCGTCTGTCGGTCTTGAGAGCTTCGATCTCCCGCTTGAGCTTGTCGTTCTCGGAGCGAATCTCGCCAACCTTCTCACGGATCTGCTCCTTCTCGTTGCTGAGATGATAAATCCGCAGAAGTCCCCGTTCACCGAAGATGGTGAAGTAGAGAATAAACAGTATGCAGCCGGCAGGGATGAAATACATCCTCTTCCGCATGGGTCCTCCGGAAGGGTTACGATCCTGCGGCGGTGAGCCCCGCAAAGTACTCCACTGTCCTGCCGAGCCCTGTATCGATGGGAATTCTCGGTTCCCACTGGAGTTTCGTCCTGGCCATGGTGATGTCCGGCTGACGCTGTTTCGGGTCATCGGACGGAAGCGGCTTGTAGATGATCCTTGAAGTCGAGCCGGTGAGTTCGATAATACGACGTGCGAACTCCAGTATGGTGGTTTCGGTCGGGTTGCCGATATTAACCGGCCCGGTGAAGCCGTCACAGGCCATCAGGCGGATGAGACCGTCAACCAGGTCATCCACATAGCAGAAGGAACGTGTCTGGCTCCCGTCGCCGTAAACTGTTATGTCTTCTCCCTTCAGCGCCTGGACGATGAAGTTCGACACCACCCTGCCGTCATGCTCGGCCATCCGGGGGCCGTACGTGTTGAAAATGCGTACGATGCGGATATCGACACCGTTCTGGCGGTGATAGTCCATCATGAGGGTTTCGGCCACCCGTTTCCCCTCATCGTAGCAACTCCGGATACCGATAGGGTTCACGTTCCCCCAGTAAGTTTCGGGCTGTGGATGGACCTGGGGGTCGCCGTAGACTTCTGATGTGGACGCCAGCAGAATCCTCGCCCTGACCCGCTTTGCGAGACCGAGCATGTTGATGGTTCCCATGACGCTGGTCTTGATGGTTTTCACGGGATTGTACTGATAGTGGACCGGTGACGCAGGGCAGGCCAGATGATATATCTGGTCGACCTCCAGGAGAATCGGCTCCGTGATATCGTGCCGAACCAGCTCAAACTGGGGATTTTCAGCGAACTGCGCGATGTTTCGCTTGCTGCCGGTGAAGAAGTTGTCCAGGCAGAGAACTTCGTGTCCTTCTCCAAGAAGACGTTCGCAGAGATGGGAGCCGATAAACCCTGCACCTCCAGTGACCAGGATACGCATGGTGTCTCCCCTAGCGCTCAACGAATGAGCTGTCGTTACGTCCGATACAGTGATAGGTGAATCCGATTTCCTTCATCCGCCGCGGGCTGTAGAGATTCCTGCCATCGAAAATGACGGGAGCGTTAAGCAGCTCGCAAATCCGGTCGAAATCAGGATTGCGGTACTCGTTCCACTCGGTAACGATGGCCAGGGCATCGGCACCCTCAAGGATTTCGTAGGGGCTGGTACTGCTGAAAGAAATACGGTCTCCGAAGATCTTCTTCGCCTCGTTGACCGCTTCGGGGTCGTGGGCTCGAACCCTTGCTCCCATCTCCAGAAGCCGGTTTATGATGACAATGGAAGGAGCCTCGCGCATGTCATCGGTACGGGGTTTGAACGAAAGCCCCCATATGGCAATGGTCTTTCCTTCCAGGGAATGGGAAGCACTCTCCCGAGCGAAATGGGCAACCATCTTGTCGATGAGTATCCCCTTTTGCTGCTCGTTGACATCCTCAACCGCTTTCAGGAGGATAAAGTCGTAGGCGCACTCCTCGGCGGTCTTTATGAGCGCCTTGACATCCTTTGGGAAGCAGGAACCTCCATAGCCAACGCCAGGAAACAGGAAATCATAGCCTATCCTGCTGTCAGACCCTATTCCCTCGCGCACGGAAGAAACATCGGCCCCCATCCGCTCGCAGAGATTGGCTATCTGGTTCATGAACGAAATCCGCGTGGCCAGCATGGCGTTCGCGGCGTACTTGGTCATTTCGGCGCTTCGGACATCCATGACAATCATCCGGTTGGTCTTGCGCATGAAAGGAGAATATAGCTCCTTCATGATTTCGCCGGTCCGTACGTTGTCAGCACCGATAACAACACGGTCTGGCTTCATGAAGTCATCGATAGCTGCCCCTTCCTTGAGGAACTCCGGATTGGACACCACGTCGAACTCCAAGCAAACCCCTCGCCTGTCCAACTCCTCCTTGACCGCCTCACGCACCTTATCGGCAGTGCCGACGGGGACCGTAGATTTATCGACAACGATCTTGAATCCTTCCATGTTCCGGCCGATTTCCCGTGCCACGGTTATGACATGCTGGAGATCGGCGGATCCGTCCTCCCCCGGAGGCGTGCCGACGGCGATGAAGTTGATGAGCGATGCCTTTATCGCTGAAGCAAGATCGGTGGTGAAGGAAAGACGTCCTTCAGAACTGTTGCGCAGCACCATCTCCTTGAGCCCCGGCTCATAGATCGGGATGATACCCTGCTTGAGTCCCTCTATCTTCTCATGATTCACATCGACGCAAATTACTGTATTGCCGCTCTCGGCAAAGCAGGTGCCAGCCACAAGGCCAACATAACCGGTTCCAATGACGCAGATTTTCACAAATCGACCTCCTAGCAGAGCTTTAGCTGTCCTTTATACCACGGATCAAGATACCAGTTCCAGCGTTTTCCTCGAACCACACGCCTGCCGCAGGACTGACCAGCAGGTTTGACATTCAGATGCTCAGGGATACTATATGTTGCAAGACCGTGATGGCTGAGGGAGGTAGTTTATGACAACAATTTCACTACTTGCTCTTTGTGCTCTTGCCGCACTTTCGGGATGCTCCCATGTGATCAGCGATGAAGCTCGCCGCATGGTCGACCCCTCCGTAACCTTTTCCGGGCTCAGGGAAAATCCCGTCTCCTACCAGGGCAAATATGTCCTTCTCGGTGGGGTTATCGCCGGGGTCAAGAACACGAAAGAAGGTGGACAGCTGGAAATAATGGAGGTGAAAATTGACCAAAGCGGCATGCCCGAGGACACGTTCCGCTCGCAGGGGCGATTCCTTGCCACGACAGAGACATTTCTCGACAGTATGATCTTCAAACCAGGCAGGCTTGTCACCCTCGTGGGCGAAGTCACGGGGAAGAAGACCATGCCTCTCGACGAGCTTGATTACACGTACCCCATCATTGCCATCAAGGAGGTGCATGTCTGGAAGAGTTATGATGCTGAAAAGGGCTACCCCTATCCGACGCCCTCACCTTATTACTATTACGACCCCTACTACTACGGCCATTGGCCCGGCCCCTACTGGCAGCGCCCCTTGGGGCCCGTTTTCCGCAGGTGGTAAGGGTCAGGCACGGGGCGGGACACAGAGCCCGGCCCTGTGCCGTTTCTCTCCGCTCTCGCCTCTCATTCTCCCCGCAGCAGATCCATGAGCCTGAACCCTTCGTCAAGAATGAGTCCCGACATCCGGGCTGACTCCTCGTCATAGCCCGCCACAGCAGCGTTCTCCGTCTCTGCGCCTTCGTAGAGAATGAACGGAACCGGCTCGTCCGTATGGGTCTTGAGTCGCAGCGGCGTTGGATGATCGGGAGTACAAAGAATACGATAGGCACCGAAACGCTTCATCCCCTCCATGACAGGCCCGACAACCCTGGCGTCGAAGTCCTCGATGGCCTGGAGCTTGTGGGCAAGGTTCCCCGAGTGGGAAGCCTCGTCGGGTGCCTCGACGTGGAGATAGACGT
Source organism: Desulfuromonadales bacterium (assembly GCA_003712145.1). Classification (GTDB taxonomy): domain Bacteria; phylum Desulfobacterota; class Desulfuromonadia; order Geobacterales; family Geobacteraceae; genus Geobacter. The sequence continues at coordinate 7,558 of RHLS01000011.1, forward strand.
AGTCCCGGGTTTCCAATGCATCAAGGGCTGCCCGCACCTTCCCCTCGTAGTTGGTGTCTAGGTAACCGGTTGCACCCGGAACCCGGATCACGTCAAGGCCAGCGTAAATGCCGATGCCGTAGATGAGATCCACCGCAGAGATGACCGCGCCGGTAAGTCCGAACTTATTCCGGAACGAATCCATCCGGGGGGCCTTGCCGTGTCCCCAAAGCCAGATCGAATTGGCGGGAACCTTGCCTGCATCCAGCCGCCTGCGGTACTGTGGGTGATTGTTGAGGAGAAGCTGCGACGAGTTCATAAGTTCAATGAGCTTGTCGGCCCCCTCCCCTTGAGGCAAGGAATCCAGAATACTCTTGCCCGATATGTCGTGGGGAGGGGTGGCAGTCATTCCGCTCTTTCCGTTTCTCCAGACCATCAGGTGCCGGTAGCCGACGCCGGGATAAAAGTGAAACTCGTCGTCACCTGTCTCCCGCTGAATCGCTTCGATAAGCTCCCGTCCCTCCTCGGTGGTTATGTGGCCGGCCGAGTAGTCATTCATCACGAGGGTGCCCTGCGTCGGGGTCAGATTGACGAGGTTCACCCGGAACGCCACGTCTTCGGGGCCGAGTGCCACTCCCATGCTGGCGGCCTCCAGAGGTGAACGGCCCGTATAGCAGGTGCGCGGATCGTAGCCGAAGACCGAGAGGTTTGCCACGTCGCTTCCCGGCGGAAGCCCCTTGGGAACCGTCCGTGCAAGTCCGATTCTTCCCCTCCGTGCCATGGCATCCATATTCGGGGTTCTGGCTGCCTGCAGCGGCGTTTTTCCGTCAAGTTCCTTCATGGGCTCGTCCGACATACCGTCGCCGAGCAGCACAATGTACTTCATTGATCAGTTCCTTTCGCCCTGAGTATTCAATAGATTGATAACCACCGTCATCCCCGGGGGTGAAATTCTTCGTGAATCCGCTTCAGCCGCTCGCGGGTGACGTGGGTGTAAATCTGGGTTGTTGAGAGGTCCGCATGCCCGAGCATGGCCTGAACGCTTCGGAGATCGGCCCCGTTTTCCAGCAGATGGGTCGCAAATGAATGTCGAAGGGTGTGAGGAGATATGCTCTTCCTGATCCCTCCCTCAATCGCCCTTTTTTTGATTATATTCCAGAAGGCCTGTCGCGTCATCCGGTCACCAAGCCTTGTGAGGAAAAGGTATGGATTATCTTCCCCGCGGTCCATGACCGGCCGAACCTCGGAGAGGTAGCGCGCAACCGCGGCGCAGGCTGCATCGCCCGCAGGAACAAGTCGCTCTTTCCCGCCCTTGCCAAAGGCCATGAGATAACCGGCATTCACATTGACATCGCGCACCGCGAGAGTCACGAGTTCGGAGACCCTCAACCCAGTGGCGTAGAGCAGCTCCAGCATGGCCCGGTCCCGGACCTCCCGGGCCCCGTCACCGGCCGGCGCGGCCAGAAGCGCCTCCACCTCACGTCCGGTCAAAATCTGAGGAAGCTTTGCCAGCGTCCTGGGCGCCTCGATGATGGCGGTCGGGTTTGCGTCGACATACCCCTCCACAAGAAGAAACCGATGGAACATCCGAACGGCGGAGAGTGCCCGGGCGCGACTCCGGGGGGCGAGCCCCCTCCCTTTCAGGTGGGCAAGAAAATCAGCCACATCCAGCGGTCTGATCGCCTTCGGCTCACTCAAGCCCCGCCCGTCGAGGAAATTCAGATACTCTGCCATATCGCGGCTATAGGAATCAATGGAATTGCGGGCCAGCCCTCTCTCCACAACCAGGTAATTCAGGAAAAGATCCAGGAACTGGTTCACGGCCGACTCACTCCTCCACCGCGCGGCGAAGTCGCTCCCGGATCTCTTCCAGTCGGTCTGAGTTCGTTATCTTGTGGCCGAAAATATCCTTTACATAAAAAACGTCGGCGACCTGATCAACCTTGGTGGAGATCTTTGAAACGCCAATGTAGAGCCCCAAATCCGTAAGGGCGCTGGTGATCCGGTAGAGGAGCCCCACCTTGTCGTGGGTTATGATATCGATGACCGTATAGTCCGACGACACTTCGTTGTCGATTTCAACCTTGGATGGGAAACGGGGCTTGGCCCGCTCGGTGAGAAGCGTCGGACGCTGCCGCTTTGCCACCAGCGCCGCCACCTGGACCTTGCCGGTCAGCACCTGCCGGATATCCTCATCCAACCGCTTCCAGCGGCTCTCGTCGGTGATGACGAACCCCTGCGGCGAATTGACCTGAAGGATGTCCAGCGCCTTGCCGTTGGAGCTCGTGTGGATCTGGGCGCCGAGAATGTTGATTCCGTTGGCCGCCATGACTCCCGTGATCATGGAAAAAAGACCAGGCACATCCAGGGTGCAGATGGTGAAGTTAGAGTACCCGCCCTCGACCTCATGGTCGACCCTCGTAATGATCTTCTCGTGCTCAAGGGCAAGAAGCAACTTAACGTGGGCTGCGATGACCTGCGACGGGTTGGAGAGAAGGTTCCGGGTGGTCATAGCCTTCAACTCCTCCTTCACGGCGGCCACAGGGAATTCTTCGCCGATCAGCTCCAGCACCTTCCGCTTAACCTTTTTAACCCGGTCGCTCCGGGCTTCCAGCCGGAAGTCACCTCGCTCGAGCACGTTGAAGCTCTTCTCGTACAACTCCTGGAGAAGCATCGCCTTCCATTCAGTCCAGACGTCGGTGCCCACGGCCTTAATGTCAGCGTACGTAAGGAGGTAGAGCATCTTCAGGTTCTCGCTCTTCTCCATCTGGCGGGCGAACTGGATAATCATCTTGTCGTCGTGGAGATCACGCCGCTGGGCGATATGGGCCATGAGAAGGTGGCTTCGCACCATGAACTCGAGCCGCTCGCTGTCCTCCTTGCAGAGCCCCATGCGCCGCGCGATGGTGGGGATCATGTCGGCGCCCTTGTCGGCATGTCCTCCCCCTTCCCCCTTGCCGATATCGTGAAAAAGGACACCGAGTATCAGCAGTTCCCGCTTGTCCACCTCGCGGGCGATCTGGGTGAGAAGCGGAAGGTCCTTGGCATGGTCCCCCCTCAGCAGCTTCTCGATCTCATCCACGGCAAAGAGCGAATGGGTGTCAACGGTATAGATGTGGTAGAGGTCGTGCTGGACCTTGCAGTAGATGTGACCGAACTCGGGGATGAAACGGTTCAGGAACTCCAGGTGGTGCATGAGCTGGAGGGTCTCGGAGGCACCCTTGTCGCTCCGGAGGATGGCGAAAAAAGACTGGTTGACCTCCTTGTTCCGTCTGAACTTGTCGTTCACGAGGTGCAAGCTCCTGCGGATCAGCGACTTCACGTTCACGCTGATGGCAACGCCGTGCTTCTGGGCATACTCGAAGATCTTCATGAGCCGGGCCGGCTCCTTTTCCATCATCGTCTCGTCGGGAATCACCAGTTCGCCCTTGATGATGTAGAAGCCCTCTCCCACATGCCGCCGGATGAAGTAGCCGATGATCTTCAGGGCACCTTCCTCCCGTCGGGCACAGGTCGAGATAAGGGAGGACGAGAGATGTTCAACCCTCGTTGCGTGGAGGTAGTAGTCCCGCATGAACTCTTCCACCGCAAGGGTCCTGCCGCTGTCTTGATAGCCGAAAAAACGGGCAAGGCTGGACTGGGCGTCAAAGGTAAGCTGATCGTTCTTGCGGCCGGCCTCAAAATGGAGTTCGTTTCTGATCCGCCAGAGATAGGAAAGCGCCTCATTATAGGCCAGCAGCTCCTCTTCGGTTAGGACCCCCTTGACGATCAACTCCCGGGGGTCAGAAATCTTGTATTTGATCTTTGCCACCCAAAGGGCAGTGTGGAGATCCCGAAGTCCCCCTTCGCTCTCCTTGACGTTGGGTTCGAGCAGGTAGACCGACGATCCGTATTTTTCACGACGCTTCCTCAGTTCCGCCACTTTCTCCTTGATGAAGGAGTCGCTTCGCTTGGAGAGGATCTGGGTGAGCATCACCTTCTCAAACTCTTTGAACAGGATGCGACTGCCCGCAAGAACACGGGCATCGAGAAGAGCAGTCCGCACCGTCAGGTCAGAGGCTGCCATCTCGACGCAGTCCTGGAGATTGCGAACCGAGTATCCCACATCGAGCCGCATGTCCCAGAGAAAATAGAGGAGCTTCTGTGCAATGTCTTCGACCCGTGCCTGATCTTTACCACTGTAGAGGAACATCAGGTCGATGTCCGAATAGGGATTGAGCTCCCCCCTTCCGTAGCCGCCGATCGCCATGAGGGTCAGATGCTCCCTGCCGCGCCCCGCATGCCCCACGTCCTTGGTGATGCTGCGGAAGAGCTTGCGGATCAGGGTGTCGGCCATTGCGGTGATGTCACGGACAACGACTTCCCCCGGTGCGCCGGACCGGTGCTTCGCCTTGATCTCCTCCCGGTAGTGGTGCAGGAAGTGCTTGCTGGCTGCAAGGTACAGGGGGCGTTTCTCCTCAAATGAAGCGCGCCCGGCGTCACCGGTTTCCTGGGACGTGTCGGGAAAGTAGCGGTCTATGTCAAATTCCATGGTCCCTCGCGGATTACGTCATTCCTTCTCGGACTTGTCCTTCTTGAGACTGCCTATATATCCTTTGATACCCTCAAGGATGCCTTCCGCGGCTCGATCCTGGTAAACCGGATCCCGCAGCCGTGCTTCCTCGGCCTCGTTACTGAGGAACGCGACCTCCACCAGAATGCTCGGCATGGTGGCCCCCACCAGCACATAGAACGGCCCCTGCTTCACCCCCAGGTTCTTCGTGGTGGGGTATGAGCTATGGATCTTCTTGTAGAGCGCCTTCTGAACTTCCTCGGCCAGATGGGCCGAATCGTTCAGCTTGTAGTTGGCCATGAGGTCAAAAAGAATAGCCTGGAGGAGACTCACCTTCTCCAGGGATGTGCCGTTCTCCCGGGCCGCCAACTGGGCAGCCTTCTCGGTCTTGGCAAGATTCAGGTAATAGGTCTCGATTCCCGATGCCGTGCGGTTCAGGGAGGCATTGGCATGTACCGAAACGAAAAGGTCGGCGTTCACCTTGTTGGCAATTGCCGTACGCTCCTCCAGAGGGATGAAAACGTCCGTGGAGCGTGTCAAGACCACGTCGACACCCAGCTTCTCACGGATCTTTTCCGCCAGCTTGAGGCCAATAGAAAGGACAATCTCCTTTTCCTGGGTGCCGCTGGCGCCCACCGCCCCCGGATCGTGTCCGCCATGTCCCGGGTCAACCACGATCCGCCTGATCTTTCCTGGCTTGAAGACTACGGGGGGCTTGGGTTTATCCTCCTTTGGCAGAGGTTTCGCCTCTATATCCTCGGGGGGCCTTGCCTCGGCAGCGCTGGCTGCTCCATGAATCTGCTCGGTGAGCTTCGCAAACTCCAGTGGACGCTCGCCCTTTACGTCGACAATGATCCGGAAGGGGTCCGAAAGCGGAAACACCTTATAGTCCCTGATCCTTTCAACGTCAAGAACGACCCGGACCACATCCGGCTTGTACTGGGCCACACGGGCGGTTTTCAGGAAACCGTCACCAATGGGGAGATCCCGCACGCCAGGACTCAACCGGGCGCCCATGAGGTCCAGATAGATGCGAGAGGGATAGGGGTCACTCACATTCTGCTTGATCTGGTGGGCCTCGTATCGCACCTCACGGTCAACGGTTATGGCAACACGGCTGTAGTCAGGGTTGGACCAGTACCTGATATCGTTAACCGCGCCACGCGCACCGGCCACCTGCCCTTCATTCCCCTCAGCCGGGCGTTTCGACTCCCTTTTCGCCGTCGCGCCTGCTTTCGTGGTCTTCTTTGCGGTCTTCGCCGCAGCCGCGACAGGTTGCGCCATAAGGACCAGTGCAAGCATGGCAGAGACAAGCAGAACCAATCTGAAACCGCAGTCCTTTATCACGTCAGACCATCCTTTTTAGTTCATCAAGAATATTGAGCGCCTCAAGGGGGGTAAGCGCAGCAATATTCAATCCAGTCAGCCTCGCACGCAGGAGATCCTCCCCCTGATCAAAGAGAGAAAGCTGGGGTGAAACCTTCGGGGATACTCCCCGCTTCCCCTTGGCGATCCTTGGCACCCCCCCCTCCGTAAACTCACCTTTTTCAAGGTTATGGAGGATCTCCCTGGCCCGCTCGATCACCTCCGCGGGAAGTCCTGCAAGCCGGGCCACCTGAATGCCATAGGAATGTGACGCACCACCCTCCACGATCTTGCGGAGGAAGATGACCTGATCATTCCACTCCTTGACCGCCACGTTGTAGTTCTTGATTCTGCCGCGGGTCACCGACAGCTCGGTCAGTTCATGATAGTGGGTGGCAAAGAGTGTCTTTGCCGCACACCTCTCCGTGTCGTGCAGGTACTCCGCCACGGCCCAGGCAATGGAAACCCCGTCGAAGGTGGACGTTCCGCGGCCGATCTCGTCAAGAACGATGAAACTTCGCGGTGTCGCGTTGCGGAGTATGGCGGCGGTCTCCATCATCTCCACCATGAACGTTGACTGCCCACGGGCAAGATTGTCGGATGCCCCCACCCGGGTGAATATCCGGTCCACAAGGCCGATCCGGGCCTCGGCCGCGGGGATAAAGCTCCCCATCTGAGCCATGAGGACGATGAGGGCCACCTGGCGCATGAAGGTCGACTTGCCGGCCATGTTGGGGCCAGTGATAATGGCAACCTGATGCTCACCGTTGTCGAGAAAGACATCGTTGGGAACGAACCGCTCCGAGGCGTTAAGGGCCTCCACCACCGGATGCCGCCCATCGGTGATGGCTAGCGTGTCACTGTCATCCACTACCGGGCGACAGTAACCCCGCTCGTGGGCCACCTCGGCCAGGGCCGCCAGGACGTCGATACTCGCCAAACGGTCGGCGGTTCGGGAAATTCGCTCACCCTGGGCCGCCACTCGCTGCCTGATATCCTGGAAGAGCGAATACTCCAGCTCCACAATCCGCTCCTCGGCTCCAAGAACCTTCTCCTCGTACTCCTTGAGCTCAGGGGTAATAAAACGCTCGGCGTTCGCCAGGGTCTGGCGTCGGATATAGTCCTCGGGAATGGCCGAGAGATTGGTTTTTGTCACTTCAATGTAGTAGCCGAAGACCTTGTTATAGCGAATCTTGAGGGACGCAATGCCGGTCCGGGCCTTCTCCTTGGCCTCCAGGCGTGCGATGAACCCCTTTCCCTCACGACTGATGGCGCGCAGCTCGTCAAGTTCGGCGTGATAACCGTCAGCGATAATCCCGCCATCGCGCAGCACGAACGGCGGGTCCTCGACAATACCCCTACAGATGAGTTCCGCCATTTCCTCCAACGGGTCGACTCCCGCGCGCAGATCCCGCAGAAGCCCGGACTCCACCCTGCCGAGAAGGTCAAGAAGCGAGGGAATCCTCAGCAGCGACGCCCTGAGGGCCACCAGATCCTTGGCCCCGGAACTCGCCAGACTTATCCTGCCGTTCAGTCGCTCCAGATCGTAGACACCGTCAAGCGCCTCGCGCACCGCGGCACGGAGGCCAGGATCACCCACAAGCTCACCAACAGCGACCTGACGTTCCATTATTTTTTCTATAGATAAAAGTGGATAGTTTATCCACTGCCTGAGCTTTCTCCCCCCCATGGCAGTAACGGTTCGATCCAATAGCCCCAGAAGTGATCCACGTCGCTTACCTTCCGAGAGGGTTGCCGTCAACTCGAGATTGCGACGGGTTGCCTCATCGAGAAGCAGGTATTCTTGCGTCCGGTAGACGCGGAGCTCCCGGATGTGATCCACCCGCCCCTTCTGGGTCTCCTGAAGGTAGTGCAGGACAGCGGCAACCGCCTGGAGTCCCTGGGCGAGGTCACCGCAACCGAGGGCTTCGGGCGATGCCACCCCGAAATGACTGCGGATGAGGCGCTCGGCATAATCACGGTCATATACCCAGTCATCCACAAAGGTGATCGTCCGACCAGCGGCCAGATCGGGACGATCTCCACCCCGGCCGTTTTCGCGGAAAGAGGCAGGAATAAGGATCTCACGCGGGTCGACGCAGGCCACCTCACCCCAGACCGCATCCTCACCCGTCGTCTCGGTAACACGGAAATCACCGGTGGAGAGATCCAGGTAGGCAACCCCCCACTGCTTCCCGCCGTCACAAAACAGGGAGAGAAGATAGTTGTTCTCCTTGGGCGAGAGACTCTCCGCCTCCACCACAAGACCGGGAGTGACGACCTTGACCACCTCACGCTTCACGATCCCCTTGGTGGTCTTGGGGTCCTCCACCTGCTCGCAGATGGCCACCTTCTCGCCGGCCTCGATCAGCCTGGCTATGTAGGGAGCTGCAGAATGATAGGGAATCCCGCAGAGGGGAACGTCGGCGCCATCCCCTCCCTTGCCGCGGGAAGTAAGAGTTATATCGAGGATGCGCGAAGCCTTGACGGCATCGTCGAGAAACATCTCGTAGAAATCGCCCAGCCTGAAAAAGAGGATCGAGTCCGGGTGGTCGGCCTTGATCTCCAAGTATTGGCGCATCATGGGGGTAAGTTCGGACATGGACAAAACCTTGTGGATCGAAGGATTCGAAGAGGTGGTATCTTAGCAGGAATTCAGGGTTTTTGCAAAACCCAAAAGCCGCGAAAGCCTAACGGGATCAGGCAGGTGATAATAAAAAAGCCGACCAGGTGGTCAGCTTTTTGATTGATGGAGGCGGCGACCGGATTTGAACCGGTGAATAAAGGTTTTGCAGACCTTTGCCTTACCACTTGGCGACGCCGCCGTTATGAATGCCTCATCGAGAATGGACTTTGGTTTATACCCGTTTTCCCCGTGCCTGTCAATGTGAAAATGTTCACAGGGGCAGCACGGAAGGCTATTGACAGGCCGCTTTCTTGCAGGGACAATCGAACGTGTGGTCATCAGCCGCACAACTCATCAATTTTCCTGAAGGAGACCTGTTCATGGCTATCCAAACAACATGCAGCTGTGGAGAAAAGCATCAGGGGCACCTCTGTGTCCTCAAGAGCAAAGGACTTATGGATGAGGTACGACATCTTTCCACAGCCCCGACGGTAAGCTGTTTTATGTGTGGCGCCGAGGCAAACTTCGCAGACAACGTCTGCGAACCGGTACCTATCGAGGCAAAGTAAGGGTACAATTGGCTGCCACTGCGTGTATCCATTAGCGGGCGATGATCTTCATGAATTTGACCAGGTAGTCAACACCGGACCAGATCGTGATGACCGTGGCGATCCAAAGGTAGAACATCCCCACGTTGTGCATGTTGACGTACAGGAAGGGGTGATCGATCCCGAAAAACCAGTGGTAATCAAAGTGAAGGAGAAGCCCCAGGATCGCCACTATCTGGAAGATGGTCTTGAACTTTCCCAGATCACTCGCCGAGATGACGATCCCCTCGCTGGAGGCGATTCCCCGCAAGCCGGTGATGATTATCTCGCGGCCAAGGATCACCAGCACCATCCAGGCCGGCACCCGGTTAAACGGAAGGATCATTATGAGGGCAGCCATAACCATGAGTTTGTCGGCAATGGGGTCAAGAAACTTCCCGAAGACCGTGACGATCCCCATCCGCCGGGCAAGATAGCCGTCGAGCCAGTCGGTTACCGAAGCGACGGCAAAGACTGCCGCGGCCCAGAAGCCGGCTTCCTTTGACGGAGAAATGAGAAGTACCGCTATCACCGGAATCAGGGCAATCCTGAGAAGGGTGAGGATATTCGGCAGATTCCAGATGGTCTGGGAGCGTGCGTCGGTCATGGAGAAATGGAACCCTTAATTGGTGGCCTGGTAGGACTTCTTGTAGCTGAGTACCCGGTCGATGTAGGTGCGGGTTTCCTGATAGGGAGGAACACCGCCATGCTGGGCAACCCTGGTGAGACCGGCGTTATAGGCGGCAAGCGCCAGGGTCACGTCACCCTTGAAGGTATCCAGGAGAAAACGGAGATAGCGCACCCCGCCCCGGATATTGTCCCGCGGGTCGAAGGAATTTGCCACCTTAAGGTCACGGGCAGTTTGAGGCATAAGCTGCATCAGACCGCTTGCCCCCTTGCGAGAAACGGCGTTGGGATTATACCCCGACTCGGCATGGATTACGGCCTTAACAAGGGACTTGTCGACACCGAACTCAAGGGCGCACTGGTCAATAATCGGTTCGAACTCGGCCGGATCGCGGACTGAATTGCCAAGCCTGAAGGTGGTCCGGAGTTTTCTGTCTTTCCGGATGTCCCGCATGAACACCTTGAAACGCGTGTCGGTGGGAGCATCTGTGAAATGGACAACCCCTTCGTCATCCTCGTACCGGTAGATATCGGCCATTGCGGGAGCAATACCGTCCCCGACCAGGAAAACCATTACAACGGCCAGACATACAACAAGCTTCGGCATTTCTCCTCCAGGCACAGAAGAAACTTGGCGACCCTGCCGAAAGGCATACAAAATATAGACCAAGTCGAATTGCAATGCAACCCCCACGGAATCCGGCCTTTTACCGCCCTGAAATACCTTGACAAAGGGTCAGTGCGGGAGAATAATCGGCAAACTTTAATCCGTTTACACTATCAATTCCCCAAACTACCGAGGAGCAGACCATGAAAATCGAGAGCGATTTTCTCGTTATCGGCAGCGGGATCGCGGGACTATCCTTCGCGCTCCAGGCGGCGCAGCACGGCACCGTCGCCATCGTCACCAAACGCGAAGTGACCGAATCCGCCACCAATTACGCCCAAGGAGGGATCGCATCGGTCTTCTCCCAGGACGACACCTTCGACTCCCACGTGGAGGACACCCTCGTCGCCGGCGCCGGCATCTGCCACGAGGACGTGGTTCGGATGGTTGTGGAGGAAGGACCGGAGGTCATCCGCAACCTCATCGAATGGGGAGTCCAGTTCACCCAGAGCGGGGGCACCTACGACCTCACCCGCGAGGGAGGACACAGCCAGCGGCGCATTCTCCACGCCGACGACGTGACCGGCAGGGAGATCGAGCGGGCTCTGGTGGCAGCAGCGCGTCAAAATCCCAACATCAAGATATACGAGCACCACATTGCCATCGATCTGATCACCGAGGCAAAGATCACCCGAAAACGACTCAAGCCCGATCGCTGCCTTGGCGCCCACGTGCTCGACATCGCCGGCAACGTGGTCAAGACCGTCACCGCCAAGATCACGCTCCTGGCAACCGGGGGAGCCGGCAAGGTCTATCTGTACACCTGCAATCCGGACGTGGCCACCGGCGACGGCGTCGCCATGGCCTACCGGGCTGGCGCCACCATCGCCAACATGGAATTCATGCAGTTTCACCCCACGACCCTCTACCACCCGCACGCCAAATCGTTCCTGATCTCCGAGGCGGTCCGAGGCGAAGGGGCAATCCTGCGGCGACGCGACGGCACCGCCTTCATGGAGAAGTACCACAAGCTCAAGGATCTGGCGCCGCGGGACATCGTGGCCCGTGCCATTGACAACGAAATGAAGACCCACGGCGACGACAGCGTCTACCTTGACATCACCCACAAGGACCCGGAGTATGTTCGCAGCCGCTTTCCCAACATCTACCAGACGTGCATGGAATTCGGCCTCGACATGACGAAGGATCCCCTTCCGGTTGTACCTGCGGCTCACTACCTCTGCGGAGGGATTGCCGTGGACCTGAACGGGGAGACCGACGTGAGACGCCTCTACGCCATTGGCGAAGCGGCTTTCACGGGGCTCCACGGCGCAAACCGCCTGGCGAGCAACTCGCTCCTGGAGGCTGCGGTTTACGCGAGTCGGGCATACCGACGTGCCGTGGAAGAACTGGCGGAGAACCATTTCACATTCCCCACCATACCTGAGTGGGATGCAAGTACCGCCACCGACAGCGACGAGATGGTGGTGGTCTCCCAGAACTGGGACGAAATCCGGCGATTCATGTGGAATTATGTGGGGATCGTCCGTTCCGACAAGCGGCTGGATCGGGCGCTGCGACGCATCCGCCTGATCCAGGAAGAGATCGAGGACTACTACTGGAACTTTACCGTCACCTCGGACCTGATCGAACTGCGCAACATCGCCACCGTGGCGGAGCTGATCGTCAAGTGCGCCCTGCAGCGAAAGGAATCACGTGGACTCCACTGCACCATCGATTACCCCGAACGGGACGATGTGCATTGGAAACGGGACACCTACATCAAGAGGAGCTTCTGAGGCAACCATGACCATCGATGACATCAGACAGGAAATCGACCGCCTCGACAGTGAACTCTTGAGGATTTTCAACCGCAGGGCCGGGCTGGCACTTGAGATCGGCATGATCAAGAAGCAACGCGGGTTGCCGGTCTATGATCCGAAAAGGGAGAAACTGATCTTCGAGAGGATGCAGGCGGAGAACCCTGGTCCCCTGGACGACGGAGCCATTGTGCGGCTTTTCGAGCGGGTTATCGATGAATCGCGGCGCCTGGAACGAATCATGACCCACCGGGACGAAACCACGACCAAGGAGTAGCGGCAATGCTCATCATCATGAAAAAAAGCGCCGGAGAAGAAGCGCTCGTTCAGATAAAGGAATATCTGATCAATCGTAATTTCGACATTCACCAGTCAACCGGTGCCAACCGGACCATCATCGGCGTTATTGGCGACACCGACAGCATCGAAACCGCCGACGTGGAGAAGATGCCCGGCGTACTGCAGGTTGTCAGAATATCCAAAGAAGAGTAACCCGGCCTGAACAGTTAATACACCGCAATGGCCGCGTAGGCCACCACTTGCCGGTTATCCCCCGTCACATCGCCGCTCGTTCGGTAACTGACAAGCTCCGCCTTGGTCGCGCCCAGCTCTTTTGCCGCAATGAGCATCACCGTAGCAGGAACCACCCCGCACATGGTTATGCCCTTCTGCCGGCAGACCCGCAGCAGCCCCTCGGGATTCATGGCCAGAACCTCGGCGATGGCCTGATCATCCTTCTTGCGAGCGGCCTCGGCCGATTCGTAGTGGGTCATGTCCGAGCTTGCCACGATCAGAACGTCCCCCCCGAAATCCCTTATGGCCCGCGCCAAGCCCTCCCCCAGAAGCCGGCACCGTTCGAAGTCGCCAAAGCCGAGACAGAGGGGCACGATGCGGACATCGCTCCGGAGATGCTGGAGAAACGGCACCTGTACTTCAAGGGAGTGCTCGAACCGGTGAGCTGAGGTATCGGTCTCCGCGGACGGAACATGCTCACGCACCAGAGACGCCAGCGCGGCATCAACCGTCACTGCGCCAAGGGGTGTGAGCCATTCTCCGTCGGGATACAGTGCAACCGAAGCGCCGAAGCCGTGATGGTTGGGACCAAGGATGACAACGGTCTGAGGGATCTCGATGCCACCGTAGACCGTTCCGGCTACGCTTCCCGAGTAGATGTACCCGGCGTGAGGCGCCACGATTCCCCTTACTCGCCGTTTTGCAGCAGATACGGGAACCAATCGCTCAAGCTCTCCCCGCAAACGTTGCGGATCGTCAATGTAGAACTGCCCGGCAACCGCAGGTTGACGAACCATGATCCCCTCCTCTCGCGACGAGGTCGTCACATCACTAGTATTTTTTTATTAACTATAGCACACAACCCGCCAGAATAAAGTCAAAGGGTAACTATCACGTAGCGCAGTGGTCACAACACTTCTTCAGAACGGGCCACGACCTCCGAAGGTCCCAGAGGGAGCTCATCCTGTTGTTCGTACTGGACCGTCTCGGAGAGATCACGGATCTCCTTGAGGCTGGGCAGGCTCTTGAGGTCCTTGAGGCTGAAGAGTTCCAGAAACTCCCGCGTGGTGCCGTAGATGAGCGGCTTTCCCGGTATATCCTTCTTCCCGAGAATCCTGAGAAGCTTCTTTTCCAGAAGGGTCTTCAAAACCCCTCCGGAGTCGACCCCGCGCAGATACTCGATTTCGGCCCGGGTCACCGGCTGGCGGTACGCGATGATGGCGAGTGTCTCCAGTGCTGACTGGCTGAACTTGGCGGGACGGACCCTGGTGAGACGGCGCAGATAGTCGGCATTTTCCGCAGGGGTGCGGAATTGATACCCTCCGGCCACCTCGACGAGGGTCACCCCCCTTCCCTCGCGGCCGTAGTCATCCAGAAGTTCGGTCAGGGCGTCGCGCACGGCTCCCCGGTCGAATTCCTCCAAAAGAGTGCAGAGCCGGTCCAGGGCCACCGGAGTATCGGCGACAAACAGCAGGCTTTCGACAATCGATTTAAGGTTCGTCATTGGCGAGTTCCTCCGCAGACAGTCCATCCTCCCCATCAAGGACCGCGGGGCTGATCCAGATGATGCCGTGACGGTTTGCCTGAACGATCCTGACCATCTTCAGCTTGCAGAGTTCCAGCACAGCCAGGAAGGTGGCTATGACCATGTCGCGGGTCAATTCACCAGGGAAAAGGTCGTCAAACAGCAGCGATTCCTTGCCCTCCAGCAGGGAGAGGATCTCGTTGATACGCTCGGCGATGGTGATCGATTCGGCTCCCACTTCATGGAAGCTCTCCTCGGAGACCCGGTCGAGCACCGCCCGGAACGCCTCGATCAGCTCGAAGAGCTCCACCTCCATCGGCTCCTCCTCGGGCTGCATATCTGCCAGCTCGGGAGAGGGAAAGGAACGGGCAAAGGTCTCCCTGCCGAGCATCTCCTGCTCCGCCAAAGTGACCCCCGCATCCTTGTAGGTCTGGTATTCCAGAAGCCTGCGGACGAGCTCGGCCCGGGGGTCCTTCTCGTCCTCCTCGGCGGACTCCTCGTCGGGCGTGGGAGGAAGAAGCATCTTCGATTTGATCTGGATGAGGGTGGAGGCCATGACGATAAACTCGCCGGCGATCTCCAGGTTGAGTTCCTTCATCAGCCGGATGTACTCCAGGTACTCCCGCGTGATGATGGAGAGCGGAATATCATAGATGTCCACCTCATTTTTCCTGATGAGATGGAGCAAGAGGTCGAGAGGCCCTTCGAAGACCTCCAGTCTTACCGTGTAGGCGGAGGAGGCCTCGCCCCCGCCATAGAGGGGGAGACTGTCGCCGCTCATAGCTGGATGGCGTCGCGTACCTCGGCCATGGTTCTTGCGGCCTCGGCGGCGGCCCGAGCCTTACCTTCGGCAAGGATGCCGTCCACCAGTCCCGGCTGCGCCGCCAGTTCCTCACGCCGGGCACGGAACGGAGCGAGGGTATCGACGACATGATTGGCGAGGATCTTCTTGCAGTCCACACAGCCGATCTGGGCGCCACGGCAGGCTTCGACAATGGTGTTGCGCTCGTCGTCGGGGACGTAGAGCCGGTGGAGATTGAAGGCGACACAACGGTCCGGCTCGCCCGGGTCACTGCGGCGGACCCGCTGGGTGTCGGTCACCATGGCCATGATCTTCTTGCGGGTTTCATCGGCAGTCTCGGAGAGAAAGATGGCGTTGCCGTAGGATTTGCTCATCTTGCGGCCATCAATGCCCGGCACCTTGGGGGTTTCGGTCAGCAGCGCCGTCGGCTCTGGGAAAACCGGCCGGTAGAGGAAGTTGAAACGCCGAGCGATCTCGCGGGTTATCTCCAGATGGGGGAGCTGGTCGTGCCCCACGGGAACACGGGTCGCCTTGTAGACGATGATGTCGGACGCCATGAGCACCGGATACCCGAGGAAGCCGAAGGTGGAGAGATCCTTGGCCTCAAGGTTTTCCTGCATCTCCTTGTAGGTGGGGTTGCGCTCCAGCCAAGAGACTGGCGTGATCATGGAGAGGATCAGGTTCAGCTCCGCATGCTGGGGAACCTGGCTCTGAAGAAAGACTGTGCATTTTGACGGGTCAACCCCAAAGGCAAGCCAGTCGAGGACCATCTCCCGGGTACTCTCCCGGATGCCGGAGGTGTTGTCGTATTCGGTGGTGAGGGAGTGCCAGTCTGCGGCAAAAAAGAAGCACTCGTACTCCTCCTGAAGCTCCCGCCAGTTGGCGAGGACTCCGTGAAAGTGGCCCAGGTGGAGCTTGCCCGTTGGCCTCATGCCGCTGACTATGCGTTTGTCACTCATCCTGTAAACTCCTTATCATCCTATCGTATCATCTCATGAGAAAATCAGTCACGCTATACACTAACCGCCTGTGGGGTCCGGCAAGGATGTTGATGGCAAAATCGAGAATTGGCGAAATCACCCGGCTGAACAGGTTAGTGAAAAAAACCAGCACTATGATGATGATCATGCCGAACGGCTCCACCCGGGAAAGAAGTTCAGCCTGTCGGTATGGCAGCAGTCCCACCGCCACCCTTCCACCGTCAAGGGGTGGAAGCGGTATCAGATTGAAAATACAGAGCAGCAGGTTCACGTAAAGCGAGAATGCAGTCATCAGGATCAGAGGATCGAGAAACAACTGCACAGACGATGAATCGTGAAGCCCCTCGCCAATGGTCGCCAGGCCACGCATAACGAGAGCCGAGATCACTGCAAGGGTGAAGTTGGTCACAGGGCCTGCACCTGCCACCCAGATCATGTCCCGCTTCGGGTTGCGCAGATTGTTGAAATTGACCGGCACCGGTTTCGCCCAGCCTATGCCAACAATGAAGACCATGATTGTCCCGAAAATATCCAGGTGTTTTAGGGGGTTGAGAGTGAGCCGCCCCATGGAGCGTGCTGTCCGGTCGCCTAGACGGTCTGCCACGAAGCCGTGGGAGACCTCGTGACAGGTGATGGCCATCAGGGCCGGAACCAGCATGATCGAGAGTTTGATAAAGAAATTTTCCATGGGGAATGGGAGGTCTCCAGGCTCGTAAAGGCCGTACATATCTAGCAGATCGGCCAGTGAAAGTCAATTATGGGGGGTGTCGCGAAGGGGCTTCAACACCAACCAGAAGGGGTTGCCCATAAAAAAACATAAAGTTACATACAGGGTGTCCGATAAGAACTCAAGGATACCATGTGAACCATGCACGAAAGTTGAGCCACGAACACATGACTCAAACCATGAATTTAATCCTGGTAATGCAATATCGTCATTTGTTGCTGCTGATCATGATACTGCTGCTGCCTGTCGCTGCCAGAGGAGAGACTCGTCCCCTGAGCGTGGCCCTGTACTATGGGAAGCAGCATCCCATCAACGAACTGCATGCATTCGATAGTGTGGTCATTGATCCGGACAGCGGTCTCACGCCGGCCGATTATGGTCGCGGGCAGAGTGAACTTTTTGCCTATGTCAGCGTCGGCGAAGCAGATCCGGCCCGCTCCTACACAAAGCAGATGCCAGACAGATGGATGATTGGCGAGAATCGGGCATGGAAGACAAAAATCGTGAATGTTTCCAGCGAAGAGTGGCGACGATTCTTCCTGGATCAGGTAGTTGAACCGCTTTGGCAGGCCGGTTATCGCGGTTTTTTCCTGGATACCCTCGACTCCTACCGAAGTGCAGTCCCCGCTGAGGCCTTTCCTCCCATGGAGGACGGGCTGGTGGCGGCAATCCGTGACGTTCGGAAGCGTCACCCCGAAGCACGTCTTATTCTGAATCGCGGATTCGAGATTTTCGACCGTGTCAAAGATCTGGTCTATGCCGTAGCAGCCGAATCCCTGTTCCAGAACTTTGATCCTGCCACCGGGAAGTATGGAACCGTTGACGCAAGTGACCGGTCATGGCTGACAACCCGCCTCAACCATATCAGGGGAACCGGTGTACCCGTGATTGCCATTGACTACGTCGATCCCGGGAACCGTACCCTGATGAGGGAGACTGCCGACAAAATCAAGTCCCTCGGTTTTACCCCCTGGGTAACCGACAAGGACCTGTCAGGACTGGGAATAGGGAACGTGGAGGTCATGCCGCGGACGGTACTCGGTCTGTACGATGGCGGAGAAGGTGCCGGAGGCGATCTCTACTTCACCAACATGCAACGCTATGTGGTCATGCCGCTCAACTACCTCGGCTACACCGTCGAGATGCATGACATGAGAGAACCGCTGCCGGAGGGGATCCTGAGAGGTCGCTACGCAGGGGCTGTCATATGGCCCTACTCCACCAGTTCAGGAGAAAAGCAGGGTCTCAAGCAGTGGGTTCTGAAGTGTGTTGCCCAAGGTCTGCCGCTGGTTTTTCTGGAGCGATTCGGCATCAGCCTCGACAGCGACCTGGCAAGCTCTCTGGGACTCGCAACGGAACCGTTCACGCACCTTGTACCGCCTGCAAGGGTTGTTGCACAGGATGACATGGTCGGCTTTGAGCAGCAGCCGCTGCCGCGCATCGATGCCTATCTGCCGGTGAGGGCGAAAAAGGGCCGGGTGCTGATGCAGCTGTCCACGGCCAACGGGGTCACCAGCGATGCCGTGGCCGTCACCCCCTGGGGCGGATATGTCTCCGGCCCCTACGTTGTCACCCAGCTGATGGAAAGTCAGTCCGCCTGGGTTATTGACCCTTTCCGTTTTTTCAGCGAGGCGCTGAAGCTTCCAGTCATGCCGGTGCCGGACACAACCACTGAAAACGGGGTGCGCCTGCTGCTGACCCATGTGGACGGCGACGGCTTCGAAAGCCAGGCCGAATGGCCGGGAGGAAAACTTGCCTCCGAGGAGCTGCGCAGAACCATCCTGGAACGCTACCGCATCCCGACGACGGTTTCGCTCATAACCAGTACCCTGGCTCCCGACGGACTCTACCCGCAGAAATCGGCCCGGCATGAAGAGATTGCCCGCGGCATACTGGCACTGCCATGGGTAGAGGGCGCCAGCCACTCCTTTTCGCACCCGTTCCGATGGAAGCCGGACCAGGAGGAAACAGGAAACGAAGCGGAAATATGGCACACAGTGAATGTCCCCGGCTACAAGTTCAATCTCGAATCAGAAATCGCCGGCTCCACACAGTACATCAATGAACGTCTGATGCCGTCCGGCAAGAAAGCGCGCATGTTCCTGTGGACAGGCAACTGCCTGCCCAACGAAGATGCCGTGCGCCTGACCTATGAAAACGGACTTCTCAACATAAACGGCGGCAGCACCATTATTACCAACTCGAACCGCACCCTCACGGAGGTTGCCCCTCTGGGAATTCGCCGTGGCAAGTGGTTCCAGGTCTTTGCCCCCAACCAGAATGAAAATGTCTACACCAATCTCTGGAGCAGCAATTTTTACGGTTACCGGCGGATCACGGAGACATTCAGCCTGACCGAATCACCGCGCCGCCTCAAGCCGGTCAACATCTACTACCACTTCTATTCGGCCAGCAAGGAAGCCTCCCTCACCGCCCTGCGCCAGGCATACGACTGGGCCATGGGCCAGCGCCTGTTCGGCATCTTCACCTCCGAATACGTCGAAAAAGTGCTCGACTTCAACCGAACCGTCATTGCCCGAAGTGGCGACGAGTGGCTGGTGCACAACGGCGGGAGCCTTCGACAGCTGCGCATTCCCGCCCGTGCCGGCTTTCCGCTTCTGGATGAACGAAGTAACCTTGCGGGATACAGCGACCTGGGTGACAACCGCTACCTGCACATGGGACCGGGAGGGGAAGCCAGGGTAAGGCTTGCCGTTACGCCACCAACGGCAGTATCTCTGGAATCCGCCGCAGCCAGGCTGACCGACTTCACCCGCAGCGGCAAAAACATGCGGATTTCCCTCACGGGACACACGGCGTTCACGGTCAATCTGACCGGAACCGGCGGCTGCACCATAGATGCAGGTGCCGCCACCCTTTACTCAGTCAAGGGCGACACAATTGTAAACTTCGCGGAAGGAAACCATGCCCTGGCAGTCACGTGTAAATAACCCGCCGTCTCCGGAACGTGCACGTTTTTCAAAGCCGGTGACGGTGGTCGGGATCTTCTGCGCCTTTGTGGCAGTGCTTGCGCTGCTTTTCCCCGAGCGTGGCCTGCTGAAGCGCCTGGATGGCAAGGAGGATGCCGCTACCATCCGCTACCGCGAGGCAATTCTAAGGGTACGTCCCAATGACGCCAGCTTGCGCATCAAGGTCTCAGAATCACTGCTCAGGTCAGGCAATGACCAAGGGGTCCTGGATACCCTCAAGCAGCTTCCATCCGGTCTTTCAGCCGACCAGGAGCGCACGGTGGCAGAGCTGCGCTACAGCGCTCTGCAGAACCTGTTCCTCGATGCAGGCAGCGGGACCCCTAGCTGGCAGAGACTGAAACCACAGGTGCGGTCTGCTGCCACGGAACTGGCCGGCACCAATCCTCCGCTCTGGCGACTGCAACAGCTGGCGGCAGATGCCCGCACTGCTGGTGACCTTGATGCCTGGGGAAGATACCAGAAGCAGATCTCAGCTCAGGAAGCCGCTGCCAGAGCAGCCGGTCAGCCCCAACAGGATCCATTCTCCCTGGCCCTCGCCCGGCGCGACTACCGGGCGGCAGCGACAATCTGCTTCAGCACCATGCACAAAGCCGCCACAGTGAAGCAGCGCAGGGAGCTGTTCATGAGGGGTGTGCGCACGCTCCAGGCCGGCAATCTTCCCCTTGAGGCCCTCAGGGCTGGAGAACAGCATCTGGATGGCCTGTCCGGTGACAGGTCAACCCTCATATTCCTGACAAGAGTCAGTCTGGCCGCCAACCAGCCGGAGCGGGCCCAGTTTTTCCTCAGAAAGGCGCTCGGCATGGCGCCGAACCACAGACCGGCGGATCCTTCATGAAGAATATGATCGTCATGACTGCAGCCGTTGTTATGGCAGTCGCACAGTCGGGTGCGCCATCCCTGTGCCACGGCGACCAGGGCATACCGCCTGTGGGCCCCTCTGCCCCCTTCAATGCCGAGCTTTACAACCTCGGATATGATGTCTTTCTGGCGAACAGCAACCCCCGCGAGGCCTTCCTTCTGGCTGAAAAGGCTGTAGCCGAACACCCCAAAGACATCAACTGGCGCCGCAGGGCTGCCCAGAGCGGTGAATGGTCGGGCCATGCGCCGGAAGCTCTTGAACACTGGATGTACCTGAACTCAGTGGGACAGGAGGATGCCACCGGGAATGCTCTGCGCCTCGCGAGAGCCACGGGTCACAACCGACATCTCAAGCAGTTGCTCGAACAACGTGGCCCTATTGAAAACCGGGACACCCTTGGCGAGTACGTTTCAGCATGCGAGGCGCTGGGAGAGCCCGAGAGAGCCATAGACCTGCTCGAGCGTCACCGCGGTGGTCCTTACCGGAAAGAGGTATTGGGGCACCTTGCCAGATTGTACGAAGCTGTCGGGCAACCGCAGCAGGCCGTTGAAGCACTGATGGAACAGATGAATACGTTCGGTATGACCGAAGAAGGTATTCTCAAGGCTGCAGCGCTCACCTTCGGGACCGGCGACATCAGGGGTGCCTACACCATTCTTGGGAGCGGAAAACAGAGCATCCCGACCTCAGCCACGGCCTACTGGCAAAGCTTCGGCGAGCTTGCCTGGGCGCACCAGGACATGCCGGCCGTCGAACTGGCTTCGCGGAAAATGCTGGAGAGCGGCAAGCCGCGGGAAGAAGACTACCAGCGCCTGATCCTGCTCAGCAGGGATACAGACCCACAAGCCGCCTACCGCCTCTCGATGGATGGCTGGCACCGCTTCAGGCTGCCCGACTTTCTCAGATCAGCCCTGGAGCTGGGCATTGCCATGAAGGACTACCGGGCCATGGCCGACATGCTGAACCAGCAGGAGCGCGAAGGGAAGCTGAAACCGCAGGAGCAGGATGCCTATTTCTGGAGCCTGGTTTCCCAGGTTCATCGCGGAGCGGGTTCAACGGATGAAAGCATCCGATGCTACCGTGAAGCCCTCAGGCGGGCACCCGCCGATGGTGAGCTGGCAGCCGGATACGTCTGGCTGTTGCTTGACCTTGACCGGCGAAAGGAGTTGCGGGAACTGCTCGTCGCGTGGAAAGGGCGCGAGAACAAGATGCCCTCACTCCATGAACCGTTCGGGGCTGCACTTGCCTATCTCGGTGAGTACCACAAGGCTCTCCCCTACTTCCAGGCCAGATACATCCACAAGCGCAACGACCCCGCGTGGCTTGCGTCCTATGCAGACACCCTTGAGCAGGCCGGCTGGCAGGAGGCTGCTTTCATTGAGCGCCTCAATGCACTTCACCTTTCCCGCACAAGGATGAAGTCCGCACCGGCCGGCAATGGCGGAGACAGGCAGGCACTGATCAGGGAATATAACCGCGTGGCGATGCTGCTGAAACCGGGAGACGGCGTCGACAACCTGATGAGGGAGATTATCAGCGGTCGCCAGGACGATGTCAGTCGCGAACTGGTGGCAGCCTGGGCGCTGAGCAGCCAGCGCACCGACCTGGCCAGGCTGTGGTTCTGGCGCGAGTATGCCCGCATGACCAGGCGGCCGCGCTGGGTCGAACTTACCCTGGCCATGGAAAACAATGACCGGCCGGCCATGGCCCGCCTCCTTCAGGAGGATCTGGAGAGGCTCCCTTACCGTGATGCCATTGAAGCAGCTGTGCGAACCGGCCAGACCCCGCTGGCCGAAACCATCGCCTTTGACCGGTTTCAGGTCAATGACCGCGACTATCTGCTGGACAATCAGGTACGTGATCTGTTCGGCAGCCGCAGCGGCGGCCTCCGCTATCGCCTCTCGCTGATGGACCGCGAGGGGGTGGGTTTCCTGGAGCAGCTGCTCTCCGTGACAACCGCCATGACGCCGAGGTTTTCACTGAAACTTGAGGCAGGCAACACTGATATCCGCCACCAGGAGCAGGATGTGATCGGCATCTACCCTGCCAGCATCCGGACGGCACGTATGGGTGCCACCATGCGTCACACCGGAGGGAGCGCCGAGATTTACGCCGGTGTCCGCGATGCCCTGTACACCCATCCCCAGGCCGGCCTGCTGGGGAACTGGAGACTCACCAGCAGCACAACACTGGATATGGCCCTGCTGAGCGGTGCGGAAAGCGATGAAAGCGTCGGCCTCAAAATCGGCGGCATGAAAGACGAACTCCGCCTGGGTCTGCAGCACGGGCTAACGCCGCGCGACACGCTGCTGCTGCGAATCAGCGGAAGTATCCTGCGCGACCAGCAGTGGAACCGGCTGGGTGACGGCGGCTCCATCGAGGCAGAGCTGACCCACCGCATCCTCTTTACCGGCCCCGATACCACGCTGCGTCTCTTCAGTGGCTACCACAATTTCAATCGCGGTCCCGATCCCGTTGACAGAACCGCCCTGCTGATCCCTGCACAGCAGAGAGCGACCAGCGGTTCCGACTATTTTGTGCCGGAATCATTTGCCCTGGTCGGGGTGGGAATCCTGGTTGGGGAGGAGGCTCGAGACTACTACACTCGCAACTGGCGCCCGTTCGGAGCCCTTGACGTCAGCTGGAACAGCAACAGCGGCGCCGGGTTCAACTATAGAGTCGGCGTGGTGGGGCCGATAGTGGGACTGGACAAACTGGAAGGGGCCTTTACCCAGGAAAGCGGATCATTTGGAACAAGCGATGTCAACAGCCGCTTTGACCTGAACTACCGTTACTATTTCAGATAGGGTCGAGAAATGACAAGCCATCATTGTAACAGCAAAAGAGTTTCAGGAGGACAGCCGGGTGCACTGGCCCGTCTGGCCCTTATCCTGGCGCTGGCATTCGTCGCCGGATGCAGCGGCGGCAGCAGGGACGGCTCCTCGCCGGTCAAGAGCGGCAACCAGACCGGTGGCAGCACCCAGATCCAGCCCTTTACGGGCCCGGATCCCAACCTGCTCCTGAACGTGCGCAACAAGGCGGCCGAGGCCGATTCCTACGCCATCACCTACGGCGCCCTCACCAAGGCGGATATCGATACGCTCAAGACCTATCCCCTGGTCATCGTCCATCCGTACAACGGCGACCTCACCAGGGACCATATCATGTGGATCAAACAGGGGGTTGACCCCAATGACCCCAGCGACAACCCGGTGGTGCTCTGCTACATATCCATCGGTGAAGACTCACGTACCTTCCAGCTCACCGACGCCCAGATGCGAAATGATCCGCGCTTCACGGGTGACGGAAGCGGCCCGTCGATCGATCCGCGGGGTCCCGGCCCCAGCGGCCGTTCCCTGGTCGGCCTGGATCCGAAGGGGACACCGACCAACGGCGGATTCGCATCCTACTACGTCAATGACAATGCCATACGCTGTCCCGGTGACCCGGTCAACGTACCCGACCAGAACGGCTACTTTCTGACCCGCTTCGTCAACGCCGGAGACCCGCTCTGGTACAGCACCGTGAAGGACATGCTGATGAATGTGAACAGCCACACCCCGCCCGGCCTGCGTGAACTGCTGACCGAAAGCTACGGCCGTGGACTGGGATGCGACGGCGTCTTTCTGGACACCATCGATACGGCTGCGCCCAACAAGTACACCAACTGCCCGGACACGAACCATTCCAGCTCGGAGTGGACCGCAAAGGGATTCTCGGATTTCATGGGAAAACTGAGAACCGATTTCCCCAACAAGATCATCCTTCAGAACCGCGGTCTTTTCTTCTTCGACCCCCGCGAACCCCATTACCAGGTCTCGGCACGAGGGGTGATCGATCTAGGCTTTTTCGAGAGTTATTACCTCGACAACGATGAACAGACCTCCGTTTCCCCCTATTTCCCGGACAACAAGTACAATTCCATGCCCAAGATCATGGCCGAGGCCAATCGTCCGGACGGTTTCAAGATGCTCTCCCTCGGTTATGGCAACGGATTCGGGGGAGCGAAACCGGGCATCGATGTGCAGACCCTGCTGGGGACTTCAAACACCGGTTACAACATCCTGATGCAGGATATTCTGGAGTCCCATTCGGTCGGTTTCAGGCACTACATCACCAACGCCAACGTCGATCTGGTGAACTCGTTTGTCAAGAACAACGAAAACATGAACGACACAACAGCGCCGGCCTGGAACAGCGTCTTCAATGTCCACTATAACGATTACCCGACCAGCGCGCCCGATGTGCGATCCGGAATCCAGAAGATCGACCTGAGCGGCGATACGGCCACCGTTTCCTGGGATGTGGCCCTGGACATGAACCGTGTCAGCTACGCGCTCTATTACCAGACCAACCCCTTCAACTTCACGCTCCCCCAGCCACTGGCCAATGCAACCAGAACGGTTCTCACACCTTCTGTGGGAACGGGATACAATCTGGTCTGGCAGAACGCTGACCCTGGCCTGGCGCTGCAGAACGTTTACCCCTACAAGAGTTCCCTCACACTCACCGGCGTGCAGGGCGGAACCACCTACTATCTTCTCCTGCGGGCCTTCGACAGCAAGGGGAATGAAGAAGCAAACGTCGTCGTATGGACCTGCTCAAACGCAACCTGTTCAAAACTGTAAGTAAGGGAGGCATTATGAAAAGAATATCTCTGATTTTGCTGGTCGGTCTGCTGCTGTCCGGCTGTGTTACCCTGAGGCAGGGGGGAGGCACAGTCGCCTTCACTGAGAGCTGGGCTCTTCTGCCCTTCATCAACAACACCGAAACGCCCTATGCGGCCGAGCGGGCCGAAGCAGTGACTGCCGCGCTGCTCCACACCTACGGCGTTCAGAAGCTCGAGCGCACGGTGACGGAAGCAGCCAGGGGTGACGACCATCTCGGTCTCGACCGGGGTGAACTGAAGCAGAAAGCGGCCCTGGAAGCGGCCAAACAGAAGAAAGTCCGCTACGCCATTGCCGGAACGGTCAATGAGTGGCGCTACAAGGTGGGCCTTGACGGCGAGCCGGTGGCCGGCTTCACCCTGCAGGTTATTGAACTCCCCGAGGAGAAGGTGGTCTGGAGTGGCGTTGCCGGGAAGAGCGGTTGGAGCCGTGATGCGGTCAGTGCCGTTGCCCAGCAGGTTCTCGACAGCCTCATCGGAGACCTCAAAAGTGCGGCCGTAACCAACAGCAAGTAACAACTGAGTACAGACCATGGCATTCAACACAGACATCACCTTGAAGCTGAACCGATGGCTGGAGACCTTTGTTATCACCGCCATCGTGATAACGGTGGGGGTTCTCCTCAACAGCAACGACCCGTTATTCGTGCACGCCCAATTCCCATGGGTCTGGTTAGGTCCCCTGCTCGTCGCCCTGCGCTACGGCATCGCCCCGGGACTCGTCTCGACGGGGGGGATCTGCCTGGCGCTTCTGGTCATGCCCCGTCTCGGTTTTCCCGTTGGCGATTTCCCCACCAACTACGTGCTCGGTGGCCTGCTGATGACCCTGATAACAGGCCAGTTCAGCGAGGTCTGGAGCCAGCGCCTGAGGCATGCCGACCAGTTGAGCAGCCATACGGGCGAACGATTCGAGCAGCTGTCACGCGCCTACTTCATGGTCCGTCTTTCCCATGACCGTCTGGAGCAGAACCTGATCAGCCGTCCGGTCACACTGCGGGATGCCATGATTGACCTTCGCAATCTGCTGGCAAAGCATGGCGGAAGTTTAAACAGCGAAACAGGCACAGCCCTCCTCTCGATCCTGATGCATTACTGCAGCCTTGAAAGCGCCGCCTTCTATCCGGCAGATGGTGACGAAGAGATAATGGTTGAGCCCCTTGCTCAATGCGGAAAAGGTGCACAGCTCGACAAAGACGACCTGCTACTCCGCTCGGCCATTGAGTCAGGCAATGCAGCCTACCAGGCAATCAACCGGTATATCGTGGAAGGGCAGACGGCGTCTCCGGCAGCAATCTCGTCAGCTGTCTGGAGCGTGGACACATCCAGCCCAGATCAGAGGGAGCAGACTTCGTATCTGGTGGTTGCACCGATGCGCACCAGCTCAGGCAGACTGCGCGGACTGCTGCTCGTCACTGAAATGCCATTTCTCTCCCTTCATCGCGAAACACTGCAGATTTTGGGCGTTTTGCTGGCCTATGCCTCCGATCAGTCAGAATCCGTCGAAAGGGCCAGCGACATACTGCGCCGCTTTCCGGACTGTCCCCCCAATTTTGCTGCTGAACTGATCAAGATAGTTCGTCTGAAGCGAGACCTTGATGTAAGCAGCGCCCTGGTTTCAATAACAGTCATGGCCTCTCCTCGCCTTGATGAGATATGCAGAACCCTGGAGCGGCAACAGCGCGGGTTGGACCACTCATGGCGGCGCAGTTTGGAATGGGGGACGCAGCTCGTCACCCTGATGCCCTTTTCAGGGGCGGCTTCCATCGAAGGGTTCCAATCGCGCCTGAACGAGATTCTGAGGCGGCAGTTTGGCAAAACTATCGGGCAGGAAGGGATTACCATGCGCTCTACAATTGTGGCAGCCGAGGATCCCCTTCCCCAGCTTCTTGACCTGCTGGAGGATGAGCGATGAGCCGGATCATACTGCTGCTCCTGGGGGGGCTTTGCGAATATACCGCCATTCATGCGCTTTTCACCCAGCAGCCCTTCTGGACACGTCTGCTCCTGTTCCTTGCCTCTCATCTGATCGCAGCAGCATGCCTTGCGCTCTTGCTCAGTTTGTCCCTGCCGAGGCAAGCAGACACAAAAAAATGGGGCAGTCTGGCACTGTTCTTCAGCTTCGCCTTTTTCATTCCTGTATTCGGATGCTTAGGGATGCTGGGCACACTTGTCTATTTCCGCTTCTTTCTCCATTTCAAGACCAGACCCGAATTCTACAGCGTTCCGATGACACCCTTCATGGAGGAGTCAGGTGAGCCGGCTATGGGTATGGGGGAAGGAGGAGCCTGGTCGCGACTTCGGACAGAATCGCTCCCCCGGGCCACCCGCCTGAAGGCCCTGCTGGCCGTCGGATCCGGCAGCGGTCGAAATGCCAGCCGGTTGCTGAACCTTGCCACCAGCGATAATGATGACGAGATCCGCCTCCTGGCCTTCAACCTGGCAGACCATCGCGAGAAGATCATCAGCAAGAACATCTCACAGTCGCTGACCGAACTGAAAAATGCCTCGAGCAGTGACGAGCGCCTTCAGCACTGCCGCAAGCTGGCCTTTTCGTACTGGGAACTCATTTTCAATGATCTTGCCCAGAAAGAGCTGGCAGAATTCTATATCGCGCAATCCCTCAGCTATGCCAATCAGGCTCTGGATCAAGACGCCAACGATCCAAACCTGCTGATCCTGCTGGGACGCCTGCACCTGTGGAGGGGAAATCTGGAGGAAGCCGAGAAAGCGATCAACGCCGCCAGGAACAGCGGTGCCCACCATGACCGGGTAGTTCCCTACCTTGCTGAACTGGCTTTCCTCCGCAGGGATTTCGTCACAATGAAAAGCTCTTTCGAGCTGAATCCGCTACTGCGCCACAAGCCCGGGATAGGGCCAGTGGCGCAGTTCTGGATGGGATAATCCTATGGACAGTTTCCCGAAATCAGATAGCGTAGACATCATGCTGCTTCTGGAAGGGACCTTCCCCTACGTCAGCGGCGGGGTATCCAGTTGGGTCTACCAGATCATTCTCGCGTTTCCGGAATACCGATTCGGCGCATTGTTCATCGGCAGCAGCCGTGCTGATTACAACGGTCTTAAGTACGATCTGCCGCCAAACCTGGTCCACCTTGAGTGTCATTATCTCCACGACGAGCTTGCTATGCCCGCCATACACCCCATGGTGGGCAACGACGCTGCTTTCGAAACCGTCCGACGTATTCACGGGTGGTTTCTCCACGGAGACCCGACCACCCTTGACAGTGCCCTGAAAACGCCAAACTTCTATCTCGACGCCACCAACGGTGCGAACTTCGAGCAGTTCCTCTACTCGGAAAAGTCCTGGAAGCTGATCTGCGATCTCTATCAGGAGCGCTGCAGTGATCCATCCTTCGTCGACTATTTCTGGACAGTCCGCAACATGCATACCCCCATCTGGCTGCTGGCCTCCATTGCAAAGCGACTCATACCGGCACGGGTATATCATACCGTGTCTACCGGCTATGCCGGTTTCCTGGGCTCACTGCTTCACTACAGCAGCGGGCGGCCTCTGATTCTGAGCGAACACGGGATTTACACCAAGGAACGGCGCATCGATATCTTCAAAAGCGACTGGATTCAGGACAACCGCAACGCCCTCCAGAAAGACCCCACGGAGGTAAGCTATTACCGCGACCTGTGGATACGATTTTTTGAAACCATCGGGCGCTTCTGCTACGGAGCGGCAGACCGTATCGTAGCGCTGTACGAAGGGGCCAGGGAGCAGGAGATAGGTGACGGTGCTCCCCATGAACGCACCATGGTGGTACCCAACGGCATCAACATCGCCCAGTTTGCAACGTTACGGGAACGGCGCCCTGAAACCCCTCCTCCGGTACTGACCCTGCTGGGGCGAGTGGTTCCGATCAAGGATATCAAGACGTTCATCCGGGCTCTCCGCCTGGTTGCCAACAGCCTGCCGGAGGTGCAGGGGTGGATCATCGGACCTGAGGACGAAAATCCTGACTATGCCGCTGAGTGTCGTGCTCTGGCAGAAAGTCTCCAGATTGACTCGAATCTCAGCTTCATGGGGTTCAGAAATCCCATGGAAATTTTCCCGGATACCGGTGTCATGATACTCAGCTCGGTCAGCGAGGGGTTGCCTCTGGTCATTCTGGAGGCGTTTGCCGCCGGCATACCGGTCGTGGCAACTGATGTCGGCGCCTGCCGCCAGCTGATCACTGGCCACGGCCAGGAGGATGAAGCCATCGGATCGGCCGGAGGGGTGGTATCCATCAACAACCCCCATGATCTTGCCCAGGAGGCACTGCGGCTCCTGGAGGACCCCGTCCGCTGGAATTGTGCGAGCCAGGCGGCCATTACAAGGGTCGAGCGTTATTATACCCAGCAACAGATGTTCGACAGGTACCGGCACATGTACCAGCAAGGAATGGATTGATGGCAGGCATCGGCTTCGAACTGCGCAAGCTGCTCAAACGCGACACCTACTTTTCGCTGCTTCAGGCCTACGGCTATGCCGGGATTATCAGCTCCGGCCCCTGGGTGCTCTCCATCTTTGCAGTGATGTTGATCGGTATCATCTCGCTGCCGGTTGTCATTCCGCCGGTTCTGGTGTCGCAGTTCCAGACATCCATCACCTACCTGATCGCCCTCTCCCTGATCTATACCGGATTGTTCCAACTGGCCTTCACCCGCTATTCGGCCGACAGAATCTTCGAGAAGGAACACTTCAGACTGCTTCCTAACCTGAACGGTCTGCTGCTCATTGTGACCACGGTGGGGGGAATGGTTTCGTTCCCCCTCGCCATAGTGCTGTTTCCCGAAACATCGCTGATCTATCGCCTTCTCTTCGCCACCACCTTCGTCACCGTCTCCTGCGTCTGGATGGCCGCCATTCTTCTCTCAGGCCTCAAAGCCTACAAGGCAATACTGTTCAATTTCGCCGCCGGCTACGGCACCGCTCTGTTTCTTGCGTTCTTCCTGCGGGCATGGAAGCTGGAAGGACTGCTGCTGGCCTTCCTGACCGGACAGTTCGTGCTTCTCAAGGGGATGCTCTTTGTAATCTTCCGCAACTACCCCTCTCGCACCTTCGTGGAGTTTGATTTTCTGCGCAAGCGGCGCGTGCATCACTCCCTGATGTTGACCGGATTCTTCTACAACGTGGCAATATGGGCCGACAAATTCGTTTTCTGGTTTCATCCCTATACCGGCAGCAAAGTGATTGGCCCTCTGAATGCTTCAGAAATTTATGATTTTCCGATATTCCTGGCTTACCTCTCGATACTGCCCGGCATGGCCGTGTTCCTGGTGCGGATGGAGACCGATTTCGTAGAGTATTATGACCGATTCTATGACGCGGTTCGCGAAGGGGGGTCACTGACTACCATACAGTCGATGAAGAACGAAATGGTGCAGATGGCGCGGGAAGGAATCTACGACATAATCAAGATCCAGTCCATCGCCACCATCGTCATATTCCTTTTTGGACCCACCTTGCTCTCCATGGCAGGAATCTCGCTGGCCTATGTGCCTCTGCTCAACATCGACATCGTTTCAACCGGCCTGCAAGTGGTTCTGCTGGGGATAATCAATATCTATTTCTATCTCGACCGGCGGGGGCGCGCCCTGTTCCTGACGGCACTGTTCGCCGCCCTGAACCTTATTCTGTCAATCATATCCATCAACCTCGGCCCCTACTTCTACGGATACGGCTTTGCCGGCTCCCTGTGCATCACGATCATGTGCGGCATGTTCCTGCTGGACCGGGACCTGGATACGCTGGAATACAAGACGTTCATGCTACAGTAACTCGACTACAGTCTGAATTCAGGCAACTGCCATCTTTTGAGTTAAGTTTCTTGACAAGGAAGAGCTACTCATCGTTAATAAGGCAATGACTACGAAATTCAAGAAACCGAGAGAAACGAAAAAAGACCGGGTCGCCACCGGTCAGATGCTTACCCTCACCATTACCGGATTAGACGACGAAGGATTCGGAACGACATCCCACGAAGGGAAGAAGGTCCTCGTAACGGGAGCCCTTCCCGGCGAGACGGTCAGTCTCCGGGTGACGCACAACGGCCCGCGGACCATGTTCGGGGAAACCGTCACCATCCTTTCCCCCTCCCCGACCCGCACGGCGTCACCCTCGTGCACGAACTCCGCCTGCACCAACTGCCCCCTCGTCTCCATGGAGTACGGGGCCCAGCTTTCCCTGAAGCACTCCCTCGTCGAAAAGGAGATTCGAGCCTACCCATCGCTTCGCTCCGTTCCCATACACGCAGCGATCCCATCGCCACGCCCCCTGGAGTACCGAAACTCCGCCAAGCTGGTGGTGTCGGGAACCTTCAGGGCACCGGTCATCGGGATCTACCGGCGCAACAGCCACAACGTGGTCGACATCAGCGCCTGCCCCCTTCACCATCCCCTCATCAATCGGATCGTGGCTGCCGTCAAGGACGGGATCCGCAAAGGAAAGGTGCCGGTCTACAATCCCCGCACCGAAACCGGCATCCTCCGCTACCTGGTGGTGCGGGTGTCCGAGCACTCCGGCAGGGCCATGGTCGTCTTCGTTACGGCCCAGCGCAGTTACAACGAGATTCACCACCTGGCAAAGTATGTGAAACAGGCGGTACCGGAACTGGACGTGGCGGTCCAGAACGTGAACTCTTCGGAAGGGAATGTCATTCTCGGCCAGCAGGACCATTTCCTGACCAAAGACCAGACCATCACTGAGGAGCTTGACGGGGTCCGTTTCTCCATCTCTCCACGCTCATTTTTCCAGGTGAACAGCAGCGCCGCCCGCATCATCTACGGGAAAGTCCGTGAGTGGAGCGCCCTTACTGGCAAGGAGACCGTGGTTGATCTGTACTGCGGCATTGGAGGGATATCCCTCTTTCTTGCGACTCAGACGAAGGAGGTTCACGGCATTGAGTATGTGGATGCCGCCGTGGCCGATGCAGAGCGCAATGCCCGCCTGAACCGTGTTCGCAACTGCACCTTCGAGGCCGGCGATGCTGCGGAACTGCTTGAAGAACTGGTTGATGACGGAACAAAGCCGGATCTGATCGTCTTCAATCCGCCCCGGAAAGGTTGCGACCGCAAGGTCCTGGAAACTGCGGCCGCTTCGGGGCCGGCCAGGATGATCTATGTCTCCTGCTCCCCCGCAACCCTGGCCCGGGACCTCGACATCCTTGCGGCCCTCGGCTATCGCACCCAGGAAATCCAACCCGTGGACATGTTCCCCCAAACCCCCCATATCGAGAATGTGGCTCGTATCGTTGATGCCCGTACCGAACGAAACGACCTTGAACGACCAACGGCCAGACAGAGCCGGAACCATCCTCCTCGAAATAAAGGAGGGGCGTCCACCTGAGTGGACGCCCCTCTCAACCATCCCCTTTACGTCAAAACTGCTGCTACTTTCTCAGGACCTTGACCACCGACGAGAAATCCTCTTCTCCCCGTCCATCCTTGACCCCCTGCTCATAGTTCAAACAGGCCACCTTTGCAGCCGGGAGATCCAGACCCAGCTTCTGGGCCTTCTCAAGAACCAGTTCCAATTGCTCATGAACATATTTGAGAGCCAGGTTCCGGGTAAAATCGCCACGGGCGATGGTTCGCCCCTTGGAGTGGAAGAGCGGCGATGCCACTCCGCCGGAATCAAGTACCTCAAGAATCTTGTCGACACTGAACCCGAGTTTCTCGCCGAAGACGATGGCCTCGGCCAGGGCCTCCATCAGCTCTGCCTGAACCAGATTGACCACGAACTTCATCCGCGTGGCATCGCCGATTGCACCAACATGAATCACGTTCAGGCCGAAGAAGGAGAAGAGCTCCCGGCATCTGCCAACCAGCGAGGGGTCACCGCCGGCAAGAATGGTCAGAAGGCCATTGGCTGCATGTTCCTTGGTTCCCCATACCGGAGCATCAAGAAACAGCACCCTGTGTTTCTCTGCCTCGTCTGCCATCTCTTTGGTGCTTTCGAGGGAGTGGGTCCCCATGTCTACCAGTATCGTCCCCGGATCAATCCCCGCAAAGATACCATCGGGTCCGTAGATATCCGGCCGCAACCGCTCCTTTTCAGGCCGAATGTAAAGGACAAGATCCCTGCCCTTGGCCGCTTCCCGCGGCGTTTCCGCGCTGGCCGCCCCCATCTTGACCAGATCCGCCACCACATCAGGCTCCGAATCGTAGACCGTGAGGTTGTAGCTCCCCTTGAGGAGGTTGGCGGCCATGTGCCTGCCCACCGTCCCCAAACCCAAGAATCCGATATTCCTCAACATAGTACGCCTCCTGATTTATGAAATGACAATGTCACGGATGCTAGTAATACTACAACCACTTGCCTGTGGAAACAATAGCAGATGTGAAAAAAATCACCATATCTTAACGGGATCGGTCAACCCCCAGACGGTCACAGAAAACGGCCAGGGTGCAGATCGAACATCGGGGGGAAAGCGGTGTGCAGATATTCTGCCCATAGGTGACGAGCTCGTCATTGATGACAAGCCAGTACTCAACGGGAAGTTTATCTCTAAGGGCAAACTCCGTCTTCTCCGGCGTCCTGGTCTTCACATACCCCCAGCGATTACAGATTCGATGGACGTGGGTATCGACACAAATACCCGGCTTGCCGAAGCCGAGGGTCACTACGAGGTTCGCTGTCTTCCGGCCAACCCCCTTGAATGCCAGGAGCGCTTCAACATCATCAGGAACCTTCCCCCCGTGATCTTCAACTAGAGTGCGGCTGATGGCGAGAATCTGGGCCGCCTTGTTCCGGTAGAAACCCACGGGGTAAATGGCCTTCTCGATCATCTCAGGCGTCAGGCGAAGCATTGCTTTCGGGGTGGCTGCCAGAGCGAAGAGCCGCTCGGACGCGGGCCCTGTGGTCCGGTCCTGGGTGCGTAGCGACAGGATACAGGAGACGAGAACCTTGAAAGGATCACCATCCCACTGGGAGACGATGGTAACCGCTGGGCTGGGCCAAGCCTTTACCGCCTCCGCAAGTAGCCCCATGACCCGGTGGATATCGCCATCATTCACGAAAGGCCCCGGTTCCTGAATATTCGCATCAGCATGACTCCCAGGATCGAAAGCGACAGTCCCACGCAGAGAAAGAGATAACCGATGCTTCGACCATCCCCCCACCCCAGAAGATCGCTTCCTGCCATGAAACCTATGAGGTAGAGGCCGCCGAAGGTCAGCACTCCGCCGACTATATAAAGTCCCATCGCAACTACCGCGAGGGCTATCCCCTTATCTTTTGCCATTGATGTCTCCCTCGTCGGAACGCAGTATCGGCCGTTCGCCGTAGCGGGGCATTCTACCGGAAGCAGCGCAGAGTGGCAACGAGTAACTACTGCAATAGCGTTCTTCCTCTTGCAATGAATAAGGATGCGTGGTTAAGTTGATTCTCACAGATTATCCACTGCTCACCGACATGAAAGGCTCCACGCTCCATGAAGACAGTCGATCTCCATGTCCACTCCTTGCATTCCGACGGCGTCCTCTCTCCGACAGTTCTCGTCCGGATGGCAGCCGAACGGGGGCTTGCCGCCATAGCCATCGCTGATCACGATGCAGTGACGGGGATCGACGAAGCCCTTGCAGCCGGCCTGCGCCTCGGGATCGACGTATTGCCCGCCGTGGAACTTTCGGTCGAATACGGACGGTATCACGATGTTCACATCCTTGGTTACTGCATCGACCACCGGGATCCGGAACTGGTAGCGATGTTGGCCGAGTTCCGGGCTGTGCGGGACAGTCGCGGCAGAGCTATTGTCGAGAAGATTAATCGACGCCTCATCCACGCCCACAAAGAACCCATAGCCTTTGACGCCGTACTCGACCTGGCCGACGGCGCAGTCGGCAGGCCCCATATCGGGCGGGTTCTTGTGGAACGGGGTTACGCCCGCGACATGGAGGACGCTTTCAGGCGCTACCTCATCCCGTGCGACGTCCCGAAACTCTACATCCCTGCAGCCGAGGCAATTGCACAAATCAGGAGGGTGGGAGGCGTCGCCGTTCTGGCCCACCCCACGACCGTTACCGACGACCGTCGAAAACTGCGCCGTATCCTTGCTGAGCTGGCAGCACTGGGACTGGATGGCCTTGAAGTGTTCAACAACATGTGCTACAAGGACGACATGCTCTTCCTCGAATCCCTCGCCACCGAAAACGGACTCCTCGTGACCGGCGGCTCCGACTTTCACGGATTTGAGGATGACGTGGAGATCGGCACAGGACGGGGAGGACTCGCCGTGTCCCACCGGCTGGCCGAAGCGGTGAAAAACCTGGCGGCATCGCGAAAGCACCCCCTCCCCGAAAACAACCCCTGAAGGAACCATGTATGGCTGACGCACGGGAAGTCCTCGAAATGATGCGCGAAGTGGCTCGTATCAGGATATCCATGCTGCGTGACGGCGTAACCTTTTACGAGAGCGACAAGCGGAGCTACTATCTCCAGGAGTACGAGGATAAACTGAGGCAGATCGAACGCCTTATCAGGCAGTTCAGCATCCGGCTCGTCAGCCCTTCATCGGAGGAGTCCGAACAGAAAGAATTACCTCCACCATAATCAACAAAAAAGGACCCTTCTGGAAGGGTCCTTTTTTCGTGACATCGTACGTTGAAAACGGATGCCCGTTACTCCTTGTATGCTTTATAGGAAACAACCTGAAGACCATCCCCGACACTCCTTACACCTTCAACAGCCGAGGCAATTCGCAGAGCGTCGCCCCTCTCAGCCTCCGAGTAAACGTGCCCCTTGAGCACCACCTCGTCCCCCTGGACGCCGATCTTGAAGTGAAGGTTCTGTATGGCGCTCGACCTCAGGAGGGCCGTCTCGACCTTCTTCGCGAGAATGATGTCATCGACGATTTCCCGTGTTTTCTCCTCGCCGTTTTTCAGTCGGGGATCCTTGGCTGCAGCCATTATACTCTCGACAATGGCACTGTGTGACATGCGGGAGGTATTGAAGATCATGTCATAGCCGAGAGAATCATTCCAGTTGCGGTTAAAGTAAAAGTGAATGAAGCCGCCCCGCTGGTGGTCGCTCTTCCGGATAAGCTCCCGCGCAAGATCGGGGTCAATCCACTCCCTTTCGGAGTAGCTCTCGACCCGGTCCTCGAAGGGTGCGATGAAGCGCAGGCGCAGGATATTTTCCACATCAGAGAGAAGATCCTGGGCGCCCCTGCCATACAGGATAACATTCCCGTTCTTGACGTACTCAAGGATGATAATCTCGATGGTATTGAGGTGCGCGGCATGGAGGCGGTCTTCTGCGGTGATGTAGACCGGCGGCTTCTCGTCAACCCTCTTGAGAATTTCCCGGTCTAGTCCGTACCGGGGAGCCATCTCGGCAATCTTCACGCCATCGACAAGGGTGTGCTTCAGCCGCTTCGCCACTTCGCGGGCAATCAGGTAGGCACCAGTGCCCATTTCTCTTGAAATCGTAATTATTGCCATCTTCCCTCCGGGTCAGAAAGAGTGCCCAATACTAGCATGGCGGAGCCGACGTATACAAGGGGGTATTTCGTGTGGTAGCATTGAGGAATAACGCCGTTTCGCGTACTTCAAGTAACAGGAGCTTTCGTGACACCGCTTATGGATTTCATGATCCGCCTCGTCGTCTTTGCCTTGGGACACTCGATCCTGGCACTCCCCACCCTACAGCAGTGGGTTGCCCTCAACTCTCCCGCTATCTTTCGATTCTACCGTCTGTTCTATAATCTGGTCGCCATCGTGACCTTCGGCTGGGTGATGGTAGCCTGGCCCCTGTCGCCGATGATATACCTGATGCCCGGCGCCTGGAGCCTTCTGTTCCATTTCCTGCAACTCATTTCCCTCATCATGCTTGCCAGGTGCGCAGCGCAGACGGGAATCGGTGATCTCATCGGCCTGAGACAGATGCGCGGTGAACCACCTGACCGTCATCTGGTCACGACTGGCTGCTATGGGCGCGTGAGGCACCCCCTTTACTCCCTATCGATAGTTTTCTTCGTCCTCAATCCCGTAATGACTCTCAAATGGCTGCTGCTGATGGCCTTTTCTGCCCTATATTTCGTTGTGGGTGCCCATGTGGAAGAAAATCGACTGGAGAAGGAGCATGGCGCAGCTTATCGGCGTTACAGGGAATCGGTGCCGATGTTTGTTCCGAAGATACGGTGAGCCATGGAAGCCCGGACGTATCCCGCCGGCCACCGGTGCGGACGACAGTATTCAATGGTTCGCACGACTTGGGTCAGGAATTACAGGGTAAGCCAGCAAGAGTTGATTGACCGTGAACCTCGCGCTCAAGACCGATGGGGAAACGTGGACCTTCAGGCCGACAGGTGCCCCCCGCTACAGTCATGATCGAATACAACGTGACCTCAGTTGTCGTGATGGTCCTCCGCTGTCAGGAACACAGTCAGGACATAGCGTCGCTCGCGTTCGCCACAACGGATGGCCAGGGGAACGCAGCATCGACCATCAGGAGTCATCTCGGCCGGTCCGGCGATGGCAAGATCCGGTTCGCCGACGGTTCCGACCGGGGCTGCAATCGCACCGGCAACTGGAGATGCCAGAGTGTCGGCACTGACCGCCGGCACAGCCCCTTCTTGCTCTTCTGTCTGATCCAGGGACACGGACGGCGCCACAGTGCCTGCGTCCTCCTGACCATCAAGCGTTTCCTCCTCGGGCTCTTGCTCCCGGAGCCTTTTAAGCACCTGCTTGACCACCGATGAAAGGGCCTGCAGCACCCCCTCGCCCGTCTTGGCCGAGGCCCTGACAGCCGCCATACCTGCCGCATCGAGATGTTTCGCCATCTCTTCGGGCGTGAGGGCGCCAGGGAGGTCGCTCTTTGAACACTGCAGGACAATTGGCACATCCTGGAATTCCTGTCCATAGGACTGAAGATACTCGCGAAGGCGCTGCAAGTTCTCGCCGGCTGCCGAAACCCGCTCTCCAGAAGCATCGGCAACAAACACCACGCCGTCCGCCCCCTTGAGTACCGTCTTCCAGGTAGAGGGGCTCGTCACTTCTCCCTGCACCGTGTAGAGATGGAAACGAACGCGGAATCCGTTCACCTCACCCAGTTCAGGTGGCATGAAGTCGAAGAAGAGCATCCGATCCTTCTGCCCCCCCATGGTTTTGATGGCACCACGATGGTCGGGCTTGAGCTTGCGGTGGATAAACTGGAGTGAGGTCGTCTTGCCGGCGAAGGAAGGACCGAAGTAGACGATCTTGGCGTTGATTTCTCGCTTGGTTCGGTTGAAGAGTGCCATGAATACTCTCTCTGTATGTAGATTGAAGCATGAGGTGGAGCGGTTCAGTGTTTCTTTTTGCTCATGAGCAGTTTTCTCGCCTGGGTCGAAAGAACCGAGGAGATATTCTTGCTTTTGGCCAAGTGAGCCAAATCCTTTTCGGTCAATGTGGACAGGTAACGGAGAGCGTTGGGAAGAGGCGTCTTGTGGTTCTCCACCAGGGCCTTGCGGATCTGGTAGTTCTTGACCCATTCCTTATTGGCACAGATGACACGGAGGATATCATCATTCTGGATTGACGACTTGGCAATGGATAGGACTTCCGCTTCGGTTACCCGGGGATTCCTGATGACCGTGCCTGATACAAGCTTGTTGGAATCCTTGATCAGGATTGTCCGCCACTCCTTGTCACCGGTCTGGGCTATCTTGATCTTTTCCGCCACCCCCATGGTCTGTGAAAGCTGGTACTTGCTCTTGAACGCCTCACTTTCCTCATCGACCGGTTGATCCTCCCCGGAGAATTCCTCCTCCGGGTCCTCGTCGGCTTGTCGCGACGGAGGCTCAGACACAGGGTGCCTGACTGGTGGAACAGCAATCCCCGCGTCGGCCAGAAACACCCTGGTTGCATGATCACAGTCGGGGTGCGAGGCTAGAAGGACCGCAATCTCTCCCTTTAGGTAATGAAGCCGGGCAAGGGCGTCCAGAACCTTCGGATGAACATGACGCGCCGAGGCCACCTCACGAAGAACAGGCCCGGGAAGATCCATCAGGCGACGACGGGCACCTTCTCGCACCCCCTCATCCTGATCATGGGCAAGAAAAAAAAGAACCGTTGCCAAATCCACGGGGGAGAGATCGTCCCTCCCCGTCACAACGCTGAGCTTCTCTTCCCGCGGCGTCCCCTTGGCAAGGAGTCCAGCAGCTCGGGATGATATCCTCAGTGAGACTTTCAGAATGGCTCTCCCTACTTTCCGTTCTCGACAACCTTTGCAGAGAGGCCTTTCTTCTTCAGCCGCGCCGCATCCTTGAGAGCCTCCTCGCGGCTGGCATACTTGCCCGCATTCAGAATCAGCGTCGGCACCGAAACGGACGTCTTCCTGAGGGTAAGCTTGAACCCGAGCCCTGCGAGGCGCTCCTGCTCCTTGGTTGCCCGATCCTGCATGTAATATGAACCGGCGTAGACACGGTACTTGCCTCCCTCATTAAGGACAAAGCCCTCAACGGTGGCATCGCGGAGTTTCTGGAGCTCCTTGGCCGCGCTCTCTTTACTGGCGGATTCAACGAAAAAGAGGCGGACCATGGGTTCCTTCTTCTTGGCTCCCTGCTTCACCACCGGCGTAAGCCCCGCCTCGCGAATCTTCTCCTTGTCCTTCTCCATGGTGTTCGGCACCACGTACTCGCCGATCCTGAGGGTGTAGTTTCCCGCAGACTTGCCGGCTGCGGTTTTTTCCGCAGCAGCAGTTTTCTTGGCTTGCACTGATTTCTGCGGCTTGGCCGTGGCAGATGACGCCGCAGCGACAGCTTTTTTCACTGGCTCCTTCTTTGCTTCATCCTTGGATGGGGCGACAGACTTTTCGGGAGCAGAAGAAGGCTTTTTGGCCTCCTTTGCGCCTTGCTGCGGTACAACTGCCTTCGGTTTTTCAGCGGCAGGCGCCTTGGCAGTCTTCGGCTCATCCTTGCCGGCCGGGGCCTTGGCTGGCTCAGCGGCCTTGGGTAGCTCCTTCTTCGCAACAGAGGGCTCCGGTTTGGCCGGCTCGGCCTTAGACTTCTCAGGCGTCTTTTTCTCTTCGGCGGGTTTTGCCGGTTCTCCCTTGGCTGGCGCGGCCGGTGCGACTGCTGACGCCTTGGCAGGTTCCTCCTTCGCCCCCTCGACAGCCTGCTCGGCCGGACGGGGCGGGATCGGCTGCTTCACTTGGGAAGGCTGGGGTGCCGGCACAGGCGCCTGTGCCTCCCCACGGGGGCGGATAAGGTCGGTGAAATAGAAGAGATAACCGAATACCGCCACAAGGAGAAGGAGCACCAGGAGAAGGAGCCGCGAATTGCTCCCCCCCCCCTTGGGCTTTTGCTCTGAAGGTTCCTGATCAAACTCGATGTTCATCTCTACTGTTCCTCCTCCACATGCATCAGTGGTTATTCTTTTCGTTCGCCTTGGCCGACTCTGCGATGACCTTCTGGGCCAGATGGCTCGGGACTTCTTCGTAATGCGAGAACTCCATGGTGAACAGACCCCGATCACTGGTCATGGACTTCAGGTCGTTGGCATAGGTGAGAACCTCGGCCATAGGAACAACCGAGCGGATGATCTGGGAGTTGGCCTTGGGCTCCACCCCCACAACCTTGCCACGGCGGGAGTTGAGGTCACCGATGACGTCACCCATGGTTTCCTCGGGAACTGTTACCTTCAGGTTCATCATCGGCTCAAGCAGCACCACTTTGGCACTCTCCATCGCCTTCTTGAACGCGAGGGAACCGGCAACCTTGAAGGCCATCTCCGAGGAGTCCACCGTGTGGAACGAGCCATCATAGACCGCGGCCTTGAAATCCACCATGGGGTAGCCTGCCAGGAAACCGTCCTGGGATGCCTCGAAGATCCCCTTCTCAACGGCGGGTATGTACTGACGGGGGATGACCCCCCCAACGATCTTGTCCTCAAAGACAAACCCCTCGCCACGGGACTGGGGAGCAAATTCCACCCAGCAGTCGCCGTACTGGCCGCGGCCACCGGATTGCTTCTTGTATTTCCCCTGGGCCTTGACCTGGGCCTTGAAGGTCTCCAGGTACGGCACTTTCTGGGTTTTCATCTCCACATCGACACCGAACTTGCGCTTCAGCTTCTCGATGGTCACTTCCAGGTGAACCTGCCCCATGCCGGAGAGGATCAGTTCCCGGGTTTTCTCGTCCCTGCGGGCCTGGATGGTCTGGTCTTCCTCCATGAGACGGTGGAGAGCACCGTGGATCTTGTCCTCGTCGTTCTTGGTCTTCGGCTGGATGGCGTAGGAAATGACCGGTTGGAGCAGCTTGGCCGGTTCATAGACGATGGGCTTGTCCTTGTCGCAGAGAGTGTCGCCGGTGAGGGTCTCCTTCAGCTTTGCCACCGCCACGATATCTCCGGCAACCGCCTGCTTGATCGCCTTCTGCTTCTTTCCTTCCAGTTCGTAGATCTGGCCGATGCGCTCCTCACAGTCGCGGACCGGATTATAGATGGTGGAGTCGGAATTGAGGGTGCCCGAATAGACCCGGAAAATGGTGATTTTGCCGGTATAGGGGTCGGAGGTGGTCTTAAAGACCAGTGCCGAGAAGGGTTCGGACTCGTCGGGCCTGCGCGCCGCCATCTCTCCGGTCTTGGGATTGGTGCCGACCACGGCACCCCGGTCGAGTGGCGATGGCAGGCAGGCACAGATGGCATCCAGCAACTGGTGCACGCCGATGTTCAGGGTGGCCGAACCACAAAAAACGGGGGTGAAGGTGTAGCGGAGCGTCCCGACCCGCAGACCGTCGAGAATCTCCTCCTCGGTAAGTTCACCGGTCTCCAGGTACTTCTCCGTGAGGCCGTCGTACGCTTCGGCCGCGGTTTCCACAAGGATATCGCGCAGGCGCCGCGCTTCATCGAGGTACTCGGCCGGGATAGCCTCCTCAGTGAACTTCCCGGACCCGTCCTTGGCATAGCGGAAGGCCTTCATCGAGATCAGGTCGATGACTCCTTCGAAGGTCTCGGCTGCGCCCAGCGGCATTTGAACCGCAACCCCCCGGGCCTTGAGGGACGACTCCATGTCGTCGATGGCCCTGAGGAAGTTGGCATATTCACGATCCATCTTGTTGACAAAGGCGATCCGGGGAAGTTCGAATTCGTTGGCCCACTCCCAGACCTCCTCGGTCTGGACCTTGACACCTGAAATGGCCGAGAGGATCACGACACATCCCCCCAGGGCACGCATGCAGGAACGGGTGTCGGCGATGAAGTTTCCATAACCGGGAGTATCGACGATGTGCAACGAGTAGCCGTTCCACTCGCAGTGATCGAGGGATGAGGTGATCGTGATCTTGCGCTTGATCTCCTCGGGCTCGAAATCCATGGTGGAGGTGCCGTCATCGACGCGGCCCAGGCGATCGATCATCCCCGACGTGTACAGGATTGCCTCGGTCAGAGACGTCTTGCCTGCGCCGCCGTGGGCGACGATTCCGAGGTTTCTCAGCTTCGCGGTATCATACTTGCCCATACATCCTCCCGTGATGATAAGGTATAGGTCATCGTCGACCTGGATTCCCCGCTCTCGTACCTACCTGCTCCCTCCCTCTCTCACTCTCTGTTCCGCTCGTACAGTATCCGCAAGCCCTCCAGCGTGAGGTATTCCTCAACTGCATCAATCGTCTTCGATTCGGGGGCAATGAGTCCGGCAAGGCCACCCGTCGCAATGACCCGCGGTGAATCCTTGCTCTCCGTCTTCATTCGGCCGACGATTTCGTCAACGAGTCCAACGTACCCAAAAACGATGCCGGCCTGCATGGAATTGACCGTGTTGCGGGCGATGACTGCCGGCGGTTTGGCGATCTCGACCCGGGGAAGCTTGCTCGCCCTTTGAAAAAGTGCTTCCATGGATATCATGAGACCTGGTGCGATGGCACCACCGCAGTACTCCCCTTTCCTGTTCACATAGTCGAAGGTAGTAGCGGTGCCGAAATCGACGATTATGAGCGCGGTTTTGTACCGCTCGAAACCGGCAACTGCGTTGACAATCCGGTCGGCCCCCACCTCGCGGGGATTGTCGTACTGGATCGGCATGCCGGTCTTGATGCCGGGGCCGACGACGTAAGGCCGGTAGCCGAAGTAGCTCTGGGAAAGCCGCTCCAGGACACCGGTCAGGGTTGGAACCACTGAAGAGATGATAATTGCGTGAACATCGCCGAAGCCAAGGCCCGCCATACGGAACAGCTCATGAACAAGGATGCCGTACTCGTCAGTCGTCCTGGCCTTGTCGGTGGAGATGCGCCAGTCCCTCACAAGACGCTCACCGTCGTAAATACCTAGAACTATGTTCGTATTACCAACGTCAATGACGAGAAGCAAGAATTCCTCCGGAATAAAGGCGAGAGGCGACAGCCTAAAACAATTGGGCTCTTCAAGGCTCACCCAATACCTATAACCCATTACCTACCATTGTTACATCCCCAGCCAGAACGCGCTCAGTTCGACCGTCGGCACACCTGAGCAGAAGCGCACCGTTTTCGTCGATCCCTTCGACGGTACCGACAAGTCCCTCCCCCTGGCCGCTGACACTCACCACCCGCCCCATAACCGCACTTAGGGCGAGCCACGCCTCGCGCAGCGGGCCATACCCCTCCGCACAATAACTCCGGTAGAGGGAATCGAGGGACTCGAGCAATGCCCTGATGAAAGGAATTCGCTCTATCTCCCGCCCCGCCTCAATGGCCAGGGAGGTAGCGGGGTAACGAAGGTCAGCGGGGAATTGGTCCCGCATCATGTTGATGTTGACTCCGATGCCCAGAATCAGGTGCTCCACCCGCTCGGTTTCGGCACTCATCTCGTTGAGCATTCCGGCAACCTTGCAGCCGTTTACCAGCACGTCGTTGGGCCACTTGATGGCCGGAGACAGGCCGGTGGTCTTTTCGATGGCCTCAGCCACCGCCACCGCCGAGAGGAAGGTGAGCTGGGGGGCATGAAACGGCAGGATGGGCGGGCGCAGGATGACCGAGCAGTAAAGGTTCACGCCGGGAGGAGACTCCCACTGGCGTCCCAGCCGTCCCTTGCCGCGGGTCTGGGAATCGGCAATGACCACGGTCCCCTCGGAAGCCCCCTCCTCGGCAAGCCGGGAGGCTATGATATTGGTGGATTCGGTTTCCCGAAAGCAGATTATGGAGCTGCCGATGATTGCGGTGGCAAGACCGGCGGATATGTCGGCGGGTATGAGAATGTCTGGAGAAGACACCAGACGGTACCCCTGGGAGGGAACAGCTTCAATGTCGTAACCAAGGGTCTTGAGGGTCTTTATGTGTTTCCAGACAGCAGTGCGCGATACATTGAGGAGCCGGCTCAGTGCCTCACCGGATACCACCCCCCCCTCACGATCCCGGAAGAGTTCGAGTATCTT
Organism: Desulfuromonadales bacterium; assembly: GCA_003712145.1. Taxonomy (GTDB): domain Bacteria; phylum Desulfobacterota; class Desulfuromonadia; order Geobacterales; family Geobacteraceae; genus Geobacter. The sequence goes on from RHLS01000011.1 coordinate 52,116, forward strand.
CCGGTCGATGTCCCGGGTGCCATTCCCGGAGGGGCGTGGCTGCTCTCCAATCACGCAGCCTCCAGAAGCATCGAGATATCCATGGCCCGGGCCGAGTGGGTCAGTGCGCCCACGGAGATGATATCGACCCCCGTCCCGGCGATCCCCTGGACCGTTTCCAGGTTGACGCCACCGGATGCTTCAACCAGGGCCTTCCCACCGATCAGAGCGACCGCCTCGCGCATGGAGGCAAGGTCCATATTGTCGAGCATGATTATGTCGGCGCCGGCGGAAAGGGCCTCGGCCACCTCGGCAAGGGTCTCGGTCTCCACCTCGACCTTCATGGTGTGGGGGATATAGCAACGGGCTCGACTGATGGCCTCGGTGATGCCGCCTGCAGCGGCAATGTGATTCTCCTTGATGAGAACCCCGTCATAGAGTCCAGTCCGGTGATTGATCCCGCCTCCCACCCGAACGGCATATTTTTCAAGGACCCTGAGCCCCGGAGTTGTCTTGCGGGTATCGACAATGCGGGCCTTCGTGCCTGTCACGGCTTCCACGTACTTCGCCGTCAGGGTTGCGGTACCGCACATCCGTTGGAGGAGGTTGAGCGCTACCCGCTCCCCCTGGAGCAGAGACGCCGAATCACCGGCCATTTCCGCGATGATATCGCCGGCCGAAAGCCGCGCACCGTCTGCGTACCGAGCCGTGACGCAAACCGAGGAGTCCAGGAACGTGAAGACCCGCGCGGCCACATCTATGCCAGCCAGAACCATCGACTCCTTGGCGACAAGGCGGGCACGAGCCGCACGCCGCTCCGGAACAACCGCCAGGGTCGTGATGTCGCCGGTATGGATATCTTCCATGAGTGCATTCTCGATAATCCTGTCCAAGCCTATCATGGATATCTCCACCTTATAAATTCAGCCTTATATAGCACAGGAAGCCAGGCCCCGCAACCGCAAAGAGGGCGGGCGGCAGCGCCCTCAACACCCCTTGTTGACTTGAGACACCTGCTGGACTAGAATGGCAATTTTATATAAACCTTTCATATAAATGGAACCAATGGAGCAGAAAATTCCCCGCACACGATTCACCCTTGTTCAGAAGCTCATCGTAAGCTATGCAGCGATGCTCTTCCTGACCACCATAGCGCTCGTTTACGCGGTTATGGGGATCTATTCCCTTAATCGAACCGCCAAGGAGATTGCGCGAAATGACCTGTTCATCATTAGTTCCGCCAACAAGCTCCGTGAGTCAATGCTTGCACAGGAACGTTACGCGGCAAAATACCTCTTTTTGAAGAGTCCCGAGTTCCGGGAACTCTTTAGCCAGCGTCAGGCCGAGTTCCGGACTATTCTCGGCGAGATAGGCAAGAGAGACAACAACGGAAGTTTTCGTGCGGTCGTGGCGAGTTACGAGACCTACCGCAAGGAGATCGATCGTGCCTTCGACGCCGGCGGCAAGGAATCGTTTCCGGCCAAGAAAGAGGCTGACAGGGTCGTCAAGACGATTGAAGACCTTTCATCGTCCCGGCACCAAGTCCTAAAGGAAAAACTTGATGATGCCGACCGCCGTGAAACGGAAACCGTACAATTCACCCTCATCCTGGCATTTTCGGGCTTCATCCTCGCCCTATCCATCGCAGCGTTCACCATCCACACCATCTCCACCTCCATCAGGAAACTCAAGAAAGGGATGCATCGGATCGCCGAAGGGGACTTCGAGTACGATCCCGGAATCCCCATTGGCGATGAAATCGGCGCGCTGGCCGTGGATTTTTCCCGCATGGGGAAAAAACTGAAGGAACTGGAGCAAATAAGCCTGGATGCCAGCCCGCTCACACGGCTGCCCGGCAACATCGCCATCGAACGGGTGCTGAACAAGCGCCTCCAGTCCGGCGACCCCTTCGCCGTCTGCTATGCCGACCTGGACAATTTCAAGGCGTTCAACGACCACTACGGTTACATAAAAGCCAGCGAGGTGATAAAATTGACTGGCGAGTTGATCGACGACACCGTCAGACAGGTGGCGGGCGGTGACGCATTCGTCGGTCATGTAGGTGGAGATGACTTTGTCATGGTTGTTTCCGCAGACTTGGGAGCCCCCCTGTGCGAGGCGGTCATTACCCGCTTCGACTCGTTCATCAGGGATCACTACTCGGCGGAAGACCTTGCAAAAGGCGCCATCGAGGGGGTTGACCGCTACGGAGTCTCCCGAACCTTCCCCATCATGAGCATCTCCATTGCAGTCGTCATCGGCCGCATGGGGGAATTCGCCTCCGCCGTAGAAATAGCCCAGTCCGCGGCCGACATCAAAGACCTCCTGAAAAAGGCGCCGGGAAGTACCTACCTGATAAACCGGCGAAAAACGAAACGATGAAATTCCACGTTCCTGCCATACTGCTAATCCTGGCCAGCCTTGCCGGCTGCGCCTCCCTTCAGAAGTCCGTGGAGAACGTGAGGCAACGGACCGCTCAGGAAGAAAAACTCCTTCAGGCGGTGAAGCTCCTGGGAAAGGGCGATACTGAAAGAGCCTCTCCCCTTCTCGAATCGATTGTGACTGCCCCCGGCGTTACCGGCGTTACCGACGAGGCACTCTTCCGGCTGGCGCTCCTTTCCCTTCCTAACGATGCGGAGCGCGGTGACCCCACCCGTTCCCTGAAGCTCCTGGAGCGGCTCCAGAAAGAATACCCGTCCGCCAGCTGGTCCTCCCAGGCCTCTGCGGTAACTGACTTTCTTGCCAGTGCGCACCAGCGCCTCCAGGCCACCAGTGAGTTGCGCCGCCAACTCAAGAGCCTCAAGGATCAGAACCTTTCCCTCACCAGAGAGAACAAGGAACTGCGGCTCAACTTCGAAAAACTGAAGAGCCTGGACGTGGAACTGGAGCGTAAATCAAAGCCGTAACTCTTTTGTAAAATAAGTCGACACTTTTCCCGCGTATCTTCTGTCATATTTTACACTTCAACCACTCCACCCGCACACGCCACTTCAAATCGCTTGAATTATAAACAAATTTTCTATCTTCGCCGCGGCATTTATATTGCTTCAATCTACTTTGGCCACAACCAAATTTTACCGGTACTTCCCGCGGCAACGACTGCACAGGGTGAGTAACGACATGACCACCGTTTCTGACAACCAGCACCTTTTCGAGAAAAAATTCAAAATACTCCAGGAAATCTCCGACGCCCTGGTGGTCACGGACAATCCGAGCGCAATCGCCAACCTGATGCTCGATCTCGCCATCAACTACACCAAGGCAGAGAAGGGTTCCCTCATGCTCGTCAACGAACGTGACGAGCTCTACATCCTTGCCGGGCGCGGCATTGACCTCGACCTCCACAGAACCTACCGGGCAAAAATCGGCGAGGGAGTAGCCGGCATCGTCGCCCGAAACCGAACCCCCGTGCTCGTGAAGGATATCGCCACCGAACCCAGCCTGAGCGGACTGACCCGGGACCGTTACAAGACAAGGTCCTTCGTTTCCTGTCCCATCATCAGCAAGAAAAGACTCCTTGGCGTCCTCAACATCAATGACAAGCTGGACGGCGCCCCCTTCAACGCCGACGAATTCTCCCTCATCAAGACCATTGCCAATCAGGCGGCCATCGCCCTTGAAAATGCGATGCTCGTCAGCCAGCTTCGGTTCAAGGCGGCGGAACTGGAGGGGATCAACCGGACGCTGATCGAAAGCGACGTCGTAAAGACCGAGTTCATCACCCGCGTTTCCCACGAACTGCGCACCCCTCTCAACTCAATCAAGGGGTCCGTCTACTATCTTCAACAGTCGGAACGACTCTCACGCCGGGAGCAGCAGGAGTTTTACGAGATCATTTCAGGCGAGGCCGACAAGCTCACCACCATCGTCGAGAACCAGCTCGATTTCCTCCGTTTCGAGGACGAAACGATGATGGTAAACAAGACCGTGGTAAGTCTGCGGGATGTCCTGAACGAGGTCAGCGAGTCCAAGAGCATCAAGACACTCCTGGCGCGCAAAGACATCAGACTGACAGTGGAAATGGGTGAAGGGCTCTCGGACATCGTCGGCGACCGTGTCCGGGTTGTCCAGTTTTTCCTCAATATTATCGATGGACTCTCATATTTCCTGGAGCAAGGGGATACGCTCACCATCACCACGCGGGAAAACGATGAGGTTCATGTGGGAATCAGGCTCCCCCGCAGACTTCCGGAAAGCATCACCCCGTACCTCTTCAGCTCCAATCACCTCTTCCAGACCGACTTCCCCGACGAAAAGCTCAAGCTCTACCTGGCCCGCAAAGTGGTTGACCTTCATCGCTGGGATCTGGTGGCGGAAAACGACCCCGAGGGGCTCACTGTCCGCCTCGCAATTCCAAAAAGCACGCGTCAGAAGGTGGATGCCGTCATTAATTCCACCCTCGAAATGTTCCTGGACTTTATCGCCGAGGTCCTTGACCTGAACATCTGCTCCGTGATGCTCTGCGACGAGCTTACCGGCGACCTCATGATCAAGGGGGCCAAGGGACTAGACGACCAGATGATCAAACAGACCAGGGTACGGATGGGAGACCGGATCGCCGGCTGGGTTGCCATGGAGGGAAAGCCTCTGTTCGTCGAAGACATCGAGAGTGATCCCCGTTTCGGCCGCAAGAGCGTATCCCAGTACAACAACAAATCCCTCATCTCGCTCCCCCTGAGGATCAACGACAAGGTGGTCGGGGTCCTGAACCTGAACAACAAGCGCTCCGCATCACCGTTCACCAGTCGTGACTTCGATGTGGCACAGGCTCTCAGCGATCGGGTTTCCTATTTCATGGAACGCCTCTACGCCGAAGAAAACCGGGAGGACGAATTCCGGCAGTTCATGGCGTCCTTCGACAGCCTCATCAGCGCCGAGAAAAAGTATCACAAACGTGACTCCATCCTTCCCGATCTGGCACTTGCCATAGTCGAGAAGCTTGGCGTGAGTGACGATGAGCGCCGGTCGGCCCTCTACGCATCCATGCTCTATGACCTGGGGCTTGTGCTTATGGAAGAGAGCATCCTCAACAAGAAGGAAAAACTGCTGCCTTCGGAGCAGAGCACCCTCAAGATCCACCCCTATACGACTGTCGGGCTGCTTAATTCGTTCGAATTCTCGGAAGAGGTAAAGCGGGGAATACTGCACCATCACGAGCGCTACGACGGAAGCGGCTACCCGGATGGGCTCGCGGGGGATGGGATCCCCCTTATCTCACGGGTTCTGGCGGTGGTTGACGCATACTGCGCCATGACATCGGAAAGGCCGTACCGACCGCGGATCGAGGCAGCGGATGCCCTGGCCGAAATCAAGAAGCTGTCGGGAACATTCTACGATCCCAACGTGGTAAAAGCGCTCGAAGAAACAGTCCCGCTTACGCATTGATCCCGTGCTTCCTCATCAGGTCATACATGGTCGGCCTACTGATCCCCAGCTCCTCTGAAGCCTTGGCAATATTTCCCTTGCTGCTTGCAATTGCCGCCCTGATCATCTCCTGCTCGACACGCTCCCGTGCCTCGCGGAGGGTGGAACTCTCGGCGGATGATGCTTTCCGTGATACCGGGCGCCCGGAAAAACCAAGATCATCGGGCTCGATGACCGATGTCGACGACATGAGAACCGCCCGCTGCACCTTGTTCTCCAACTCCCGCACGTTACCCGGCCAATCGTACGCCTCCATATAATCACGGGCAGTTGCACTATACCCTTTAATCTTTCTCTTGAACTCATTGGAGAAGCGCTTCAGGAAGAGGTTCGCAAGCAGCATGATGTCATCCCCCCGGCTCCGCAGGGGCGGCAGGGTGATAGCGACCACACCGATTCGGTAGTAGAGGTCCTCCCTGAACTTCCCCTCCTCCATGGCCCTGAGGATATCCACGTTGGTGGCAGCGATGATCCGGGCATCAATGGCGATGTCCTCCCGGCCGCCGACCCGCTGGATTACCTTTTCCTGGAGAAACCGCAACAGCTTGACCTGGAGATTCAGGGGGAGTTCCCCGATCTCATCAAGGAAAAGAGTTCCCTTGTGGGCGTACTCGACCTTTCCCTGCACCCGCGCCAACGCGCCGGTGAATGCCCCCTTCTCGTGTCCGAAGAGCTCGGCCTCCAACAGGTTCTCCGGTATGGCCCCACAGTTGATCGGGATAAAGGGGCCGTCCTTCCTGAGACTCATGGTGTGGATGGCCCGTGCAACCAGTTCTTTGCCGGTACCGCTCTCGCCAAAAACCAGCACTGAGATGTCTGAAGCCGCCACCTTCCTGATGGTGGAAAAAACCTGCTGCATCTCGGAACACTGGCCAAGGATCCCCTTCATCTCCCCTTCACGCCCCTCAAGGGCGTTTTGAAGACGACGGTTCTCATCCTCCAGGGTCTGAAGATGGAAAGCACGCTTGATGATGACCTTCAGCTCATTCAGGTCAATCGGCTTCTGATAGAAGTCGTATGCCCCCATCTGGACCGCCCTGACAGCATTTTCGCGTCCCTCGTTGCCGGTGATGACAATCACCTTGACGTCAGGGGCGATGCGGAGCATCTCCCCGAGACAGCGGAACCCCTCCTCTGAGCTGTCCTCGTGGGGAGGCAACCCCAGGTCGAGGGTGACGACCTGGGGACGTTGCTTGCGGAACAGCTCCAGGGCCTCGGCCCCGTCTGCCGCAAGCAGCAGCGTATACTCCTTGCCGATCCCCCACCTGAGCTGGCGGCGGATGTCTTCGTTATCATCCACTATGAGAAGCTTTTCCATTAATGAACCCCGTAAAAGAGAAGAATTACGACATCGCGAGTCAGCGAAAGAACAGGGAAAGAGTCGTCTGCGTCATTTACTCGACGCACGGGAGCCAGACGGTGAAGACCGCCCCCTGCCCGACAGCGCTCTCCACCTCGATCCTGCCACCGTGGGCCTCCACGATCTGCCGACACTGGTAAAGCCCTATACCGAGCCCCTTCTTCTTGGTCGTTTTAAAGGGGGAGAAGAGCTGGGTGCGAAGAAATTCCTCAGGAATGCCGCATCCGCCGTCGCTGACGCGGATGTAGGGCTCGCTCCCGGTGCCAACCTCCACCGTAACCGGTCCCTTCCCCTCGGTCGCCTCAAGGGCGTTGACGATCAGATTCATGATAACCTTCTGCAGCTCTTCCCGGTCCACGGTGGTGGTGACGTCGGCGCCGGCAAGCGAGACGGCGCTGCTCCCCGACACCATCGCCACCGTCTCGGTGGCAAGCTTCCGAAGATTTACCGGCTCGCGATTCAGTGATTGCGGCTCCGTAAGGTTCTTAAGCCGAGAGATGAGCACCTTCATCCTGTTAACGGTATTGGAGAGGGTGTCAAGCATGTCCTCCTGGAACTCGGGATCGGCAATATAGTCCCGTCCGTTGTCGACAGTGAGCGAAAGGGTGTAGACCAGGTTCTTGAGATCGTGGATGATGAAAGCGGAAACCCGCCCCATGATCTCAAGCTCCCGCGAACGGGCCAGCTGCTCGGAAAGGCGGTAATTCATGAGTGCCGAGGCCGCCTGGCGCCCCAGGGTCTTCATCAGGTCGTAATCCTCGTACAGATACTGCTCGTTGTAATTCATGGCCCTGCCAAGGAGCAGCACGGCCTCCAACTCTTTCGAGCTGTAGAGGGGCACCAGAAACTGAATGCCGTTGTCGGCGAAATAGGAAGCCTGGTCGAGACTGAGAAGTGGTCTGTCCTCCTTCAGATTGACAACCCAACTCCGCTCGACCATGGGGGTAACGACTGAGTCTCCCGGAGCCAGAACAAAGGTCGTGGGAGGAAGGCTGTGGCCTGCCGCCCACCGGAAATCGTTGTGGTCTTCGTTGCGGACGAAAAGCCCTCCACAACCCATGGCAAATATCTCGCAGTAACCTGCAAGAATCGCCGCCATCAGGTCATCCCCCTGTCGGGCCGAGGCCAGACGATCGGTGAACTGAAGCCACTGGGTCCGATAATCGTACTTGCTCTGGTAGAAGTTCTTGTGGAGAAAGACCTTGATCTTGCGCTTTGCCGTCTCCGACAATAGTACCATCAGGAGACAGATCCCCACGACAAACGCCAGCCCAAGGGCCAGTGTCTTCTGGTGTCCCTCGCCGAAGTATCGAAGCCCCTCCCCCATGAGCCCCAAGGCCACAAGGTAGAGCCCAACGGCGAACAGGACCACCGACTTGTAGGCCATGTTACGGGACACCGCTATCCTGACGCCGTTCCCCCGGACAAGCTGGGAATAGAGCATCATCCCGAGGGCCAGAATAAGAACCAGCGAGCGCAGCGGCATCAGGTTCAGGTTGATGGTCCGGTAGAGGAGACCCTGGCTGTAGTAGAAAATCAGCACGGCCAGAAAGCTTCCCGCGCCAATGAAATCAAACTTTATCTTCCACCGGGACGAGAGGGACGCATTCCCGAAGGTCGCCTCCATGTTGATCAGGGAGATCACCAGGTAGACAAGGAGCCCGCCGTAAAAGAGATAGCCGGTATTGGAGAGAAAGAGAACCCGGTCATCAGAAAAGTCAGGAGAATAGAAGAAAGCGGCCCTCGGCATGACCAGCACCGCGCAGGGAAACGCAAGGCTCGCCGCCAGTAGGAGTCTCTGGGCGACGGTGGCGAAACGCCCCCCCAGGTCCCGCGCGTGAGTGAGGCTGAAGAGGAGCCATACTACCGGCAGTAGCCCCTCGGCTATGAGGCTGTAGCGCTTCCAGTCAAGCGGTTCCCCGTACCCCGCCACAGCCGCCAGATCGAAAAACTCGATCACCGCCGATACGGCAATGGCCACCACAGAGATGTAGGCGGCAAGGGTGCGGCCGCTCCGCCAGAGGGTTGTAACGCCATAGATAGCCGCCAGAAGCAGGGCAAGTGATGAGATGACGATCTGTATCATTCAGGATGCCTGAAGACATGTTCGTCCAGATAACACTGGATTCCCGTCAGAAATTCCTCGGTCTCCCCGATAAACGGCTCAACCTGCCCTCTGGTCAACTCGGCATATTCCCTGTAGTCCCCCCGTTGCCTCAACTCGAAGGCCTTATTCACCGAGCGGCCGAGTCTTTCAGGAAGCACACCTTCCTTTATGAAACGTTTGTTGAAGTACGATATAACCCCACTGTGCTTGGATGAAGAAAACGGTTCAAATACCAGGAGAGCCAATATCGCATAAAACATGCTGTAGTAAGCGCGATTGATGACAGATCGGGGACTTTTGTCTCCTGCCAGGAGATAGACGGCTTCCTCAAGCGTTTCCCGCGCCTGGCAAAGACGGTAACGGGCAAGCTCAATCTGTTTCTCTCGGGCGGTCACAACCGCACTCCTTCACGCTCAACTGCCTTGTACAAAGGCGATTCGGAAAGGGGGCCGTTTTGCAGCTCATCACGACTGAAGATCGTTGCCGAGATGAACGTGTCATAGGCAAGGTTCAGTGAAAAAATAAGATCATCTATCCCCGACTCGATGGCTGGCGTGAACTGCTCAAGTTCCACCATAACATCAACATCAGAATCTTCGGTCGCATCCCCCCGGGCTTTGGAACCGAAAAGCCGCATATCGATCAAGCCGAATTTGGTACGTAATTCCCGCTGGAAGACTTCCAAAGCAGCCAGCTCATTCTTGGAAAGTCGCATGCTGCACCTCCACAGCATATCATTTGTACAGAGCGAGTCCGTCAGGTGATCGACTACAATTGTTTTTCCCTTCCCAACTCACAGCCTCCAGAGCCGGAGACCAGCGGCACGCACCGCGGCGGGATCATAGATCCCCTTCACATCCACAAGCACCGGACCGTAACCGAGAAGTCCCATCAGTCCTTCAACAGAGAGTTCCCGGTATTCCCGGTGGGCCACTGCCGCCACCACGGCCGCGGCAGGTTTCAACTCTTTGAAGGGAACAAGCCGCACACCGTACTCGTGGACCGCCTCCTCCGGATCAGCCAGGGGATCATGGACCTGCACCTCTACACCGTAGTCGACGAGCTCTCGGATGATGTCGATCACCTTCGAGTTGCGAAGATCGGGGCAGTCCTCCTTGAAGGTGAGCCCAAGGACCGTAACCGTACAACCCCGGACACAATGCCCCGCATGGATCATCTCCTTCACCGCCTGCTGGGCGATGTACTTCCCCATCCCGTCGTTTATCCGCCGGCCCGCCAGGATCACCTGGGGGATGTAGCCGATCTTCTCAGCCTTGTGGGTAAGATAGTAGGGATCAACCCCGATGCAGTGCCCCCCCACGAGCCCCGGCCTGAACTTGAGGAAATTCCACTTGGTTCCGGCAGCCTCGAGCACGTCGTTGGTGTCGATGCCGAGCCGGTCGAAGATGAGGGCCAGCTCGTTCATGAGGGCGATGTTCAGGTCACGCTGGGTATTCTCGATGACCTTCGCTGCCTCGGCCACCTTGATGCTCGCGGCACGGTGGACGCCGGCCGTCACCACCGATTCATAGACCCGGGCGACGGTCTCCAGGGTCGCCGCGTCCTGACCCGCCACCACCTTCTTGATTTTGGTGAAGGTGTGCTCCTTGTCACCAGGGTTGATCCGCTCCGGGCTATAGCCGACCTTAAAGTCAACCCCGCAGCTCAGACCCGAAACCCGCTCCAGCACCGGGACGCACTCATCCTCGGTCACGCCGGGATAAACCGTCGACTCGTACACGACGATGTCGCCCTTCTTGAGGGCCTTCCCCACCGTTTCCGAAGCCTTCAGCATGAGGGTGAGGTCGGGCTGATTGGCATCGTCCACCGGCGTCGGCACGGCAACGATGTGAAAGTCGGCCTGTTTCAGTTCCTCGATAGAGTCGGTGAAAAGAATGTCGGCAGCCTTGAGCTCATCCGCATCAACTTCGCCGGTGCGGTCGTGCCCCTTCTTCAACTCACTGATGCGAACCGGGTTAATGTCAAAGCCGACCGTTTTCCTGACTTTTCCAAAGGCCACCGCAACCGGAAGCCCTACGTATCCAAGGCCAACGACGGAAACCGTGATATCGATAGAATTCATGCTTGCTCCTTGTTAGTTATTCACCAAGCGGCCATCTCAGACAGGCCACAATCTACGACCATATCTTTACCAGACAGCACCATACATGTAAAGAATATCGACACAAAAAATGAATCTGAACTGTAAACTGCTCCGACAAACATACTCTGGTATACTTTAATCTGTTCACCAACTCAGGAGGAATTCGTTCATGCGCTTTGCATATGCCGCCAGAATGTTTCTTACGGCTGTCTCACTTGCCACAATTGCCGCTGCTTCCATCAGCGCCTCCGGGAAATTAGAGCCGTACGCCGCGACACCGGACAGAGTTCTCGTGATCTATAACGCCGAATGGAAAAACCGGAGCGAGGGAACCTCGGCAGATCAGGACTCCCGAGATATAGCGGAGTACTATGCGGCCATGCATACCGACCCAACTACCGGGAAAAAGCCCTACCTCCTCGGTCTAAGCTGTCGCCATCAGGGGAAAAAACACCTCAACGATTGGGTAATCAGGGAAGTGAGCACCGACAATCGTAACGGCATCGTCTTCAAAGGCAAGGGACCAAATCCTTCTAGCCTCGATTGGCTTCGTGATTCACGCAAGGTAGAAATCCATGTGGCCGATCACAATGCCGACTGGAACTCTCTCTCCATTACCTGCCGCTCAGAGGTCACCGGAGAGGAGCGAATCGTCACCCCCCTCATGACATGCTTCACGATGAGAGGCATCCCTGCGGTCATGGGGGCTGAACCGACCTACCCTCCTCTGGAGCAGGGGAAGGGTCGCAGCATCCTGCTCGATGCCACGAAGATCTTCCCCGGGACGGTGACCATCTCACTGAGGCTGAAAAACTACAAAGGAAAAACAATCAGGGATCTTTCTCTCCGCTACTGGGATGCTCGAGACTTCGCCTTCTCCCAAACCGGTCCCGACGGTGTTCCCGACGACAACGTTGTCGAAGAAGATGTACTGGCTCCGGTGCAGCGCTTTCTGGAGGATCAGAAGAACGCTCTCCCCGACGGCACTCTCCTCAAAGACTATATCCTCTATATCGTCGTAGTTCACGGCATGCCCTACGCAGCCAACGGTATCTTCGGCATCGACCACGGCGCCACGGCAAGACGCGGCAATCACGGTTCCCTCACCTCCCTGGAGCAACGTCTCCAGACCATTTACTACAGCTGGAAGGCTCTAAAATCGCCGATTATGCGCTTTTACATGGTCGAAGGTCCCGATTCAGAAATGGGAGTCATAAACCACATTATAACCACTGGTTACCGTAACCAACTCGGGGGGATCAAATGGAACCCATACATACATCCCGACACCTACTTAACTCATCCGGGTGAAAAAAAGAACCCTACCTTCGTTAACATCCCTCCTCTGGCCCAGCAACGGCTACAGACTGACCACCGCTTCTTCACATACGGTGTTACACGAATCGATGGCTCAAGCGTCGAAGAAGCAAAGCGACTCATTGATTACGCCGTATACTCGACCAAGTACCTGCGTCCGGAGATCGACTGTAGGGTACGTGCGGATTTAGACGCGCGAGGACAAAACTCCCTTGGCGACCTCGCCATTCGGCTCGCCAAGACCGAAACCGAAAATCTCTGGGGCGACAAAGAGCTTTCTGCCCTCGGATTCATTCCTTTCTCCAGCTATGACAAAGGCCTCCCTTTCCTTGCGCGGCCTTCGGCTGACCCCGATGGCCCCTGCTCAAGCAGCGGGGCCGATTGGAAAACCAGCGGCTTCTACCCCGGCGGCATGGGGCGGCAGGTTGTGAGTCACAATGGCTGGAACATGTCGTCTGCCCCCCTCTGGCAGTACCTGCGGCAGGGAGTCACCGTCACGGCGGCCGGCGCTCCGGCCTATGATGGCGGCCCCCACATAACCAACTTAACTTTCTGGGACAACGCCATTCTCACCCGCTATCTCTTCAGAGGACGCGACCTCGGAGAGTGCTTTCTCCGCGCCACTTGGTACGTGAACTGGTCCACATCGCTCATTGGTGACCCCCTCTTCCACCCGGATCTTAGCCGCACTGCCATAGATCGGACTCCGCCACGGGCATCCCGGGAACTGTCTGTGTCCTCTTCAGCTGACCGTCAAAAGTCTGTCATCGAAGCACAGGCCGAGCTGGCTTTTTCTCCCGATGACCCCGAAGTGGCACTATTGCGGGTCGTGGCGCGGGACCCAGGGGGGAAGGAAAACGTCGCTATTTCCGCACTGTATTCGCGGCGTCCGCAGGTCACCCTCAAGGACCTCGCCCCCGACACGGACTTCACCCTCAGTGCAGAGCTCGTGGACCCTTACGGCAACAGGACAAAGCTCGCCCCCCTGAACCACCGGACTCCGGCGGTGAACATCCCGCTTTCGATCATCAAGGACTTCGTCAAGGGGATAAAGGACGGGAAGTGATCAGTCCGGCAAGTGCTCCTTGAGCAGCGGCATTACCTCCTGCATGAAGTTCCTGAGAGTAGCGACGGTCTCCTGATCGGTCCCCTGCACCGGTGCAGATAATCTTATAAACGCACCGTCGTTTCTCTGGTAGCGGAGGGAGTTGAGAATCATCCGCAGCTTCAGCCCGTAGTCGCCAGTCACGGTGGAATCCTTCATCTGGTACCAGTAGACAATAACCTCCTTTTCCCCGCCCTTTTGGTACACCGACTCGACATAATCTACCTTTCCGAAGCCGGTGAGCTCGGCGCTCCGCCTCTGCTCGGAAACAATCAACCAGCCGCCACCTGGCAGGCAGTGCTTGGGCGAATGGATCTGGGCACCCTCCCGCTGGGACGTATAATAGCCGACGTACATTCCGACTCGGTGAGGAGGTTTCACATACTCCCGGGAAAGATATTCACTCACCTTCAGTTTATCGAGGATTACCTCATCGAAACCGAAATCCTTACCGACCCAACCCTGAACCTGGAGGGGAAAAGCAGAAAACGGCTTTTTTAGTGGTACTTCCCGCTGGAGTGGCACGAAGCCTATGATTGCCGCAACGGCAACCAGTATGAGAGAAAGGGTGACAAGGCGCTTATTCATGGCCGCGACCTCCGATTTTGCCAAGGATAAACGAGGTGACGAGCAGGAGCGCCATAGCCACTCCGAAAATAACAAGCCCGGCAAACTCGTGAAAAAAGCCTTGGGCCGCTGCGGCACCATAACGGTTCGCCAGGATACCAGTCCCGATAACCCGCACTCCATTGGCGAAAATTGCAATGGGAAGTGCCGAAAAAATAAGGATCGTCCGCTTCATCCACCCCTGATGGGAGAAGTAGGCCAGCGCCGTCGCCAGGGCCAGTAGTGACACGATGGAGCGGATACCGCTGCAGGCGTCGGCCACTTCGAGCGTCGTACTCACCAAGTTGATCACGTTACCATCCCGCATGACCGGAATACCAATCATTTTCAGGAACGCCACGGAGTACTTTGACACCATGAGCTTGAGGGGAAAGGCAATTGAGTCGTAGAGGATATAGGGAAGCGGTATCATGTAGAGGAGATAGGCGAAGGGAAACGCCACCGCCTTCATAAGCCCGACACCATATCCGTAAAGGATCGCCCCGCCCAGGACAGCGAGCATCGAGAACCGCATGGTGAACGACTCGCCGGCAAGCATGCCGAAGAGAAAGAGGGCGATCCCCAGCAGTGCCACTGCGAATCCCAGTGCATTAGGCCTGTACTCCACCTCCTTGAGCTCGTCGAGCCGCTGCCAGACCAAGTACCCCGAAATCAGAGGAATCAGAAACCCGTGGGAGTAGTTCTCGTCATGGTACCAATCGAGTACCATTCCCTGAATGGCGCTTGCGTACAGAAGCCCGAACGCCGCCAAAAAAACTGAAATAGAGATAATTTGTCGCCGCCACTCAATCATGCTGTCACCTTTGATACTACGTATCTGAATTTTCCTGACTTCTCCGGGGGTATCCGCTCCACATACTCGATCCGGACCGCCACCTCGTTATCGAGCCGCCGGTTCCAGTCCATCCGGATATTATCCTCGCAGTGGGGGGTAAACTCCCCGTTCACCACGAGGGAGAGCGTGATCCGGTCGTAATTTTCCTGGACGATCCTGAACGCTTCTACTCCAGTCGTATCCCGCACCTTGTAAATGAGTGCGAGACCGTGGAGAACTTTCCGGCTGGGGGTGACTATGAAATCGGTAGTTCGCCCCTCCACCGAATTGAGAACCCTGAGTCCCCTGCCGCAGGGGCATCGTTCATCGGACAGGGCTCCCACATCGCCAGTACGGTAGCGGAGGAAGGGAAACTCGTGGGATTCCAGATGCGTCACCACCATTTCCCCAACTTCTCCCACCGGCAGAGGGTTCCCCTCCCCATCGATGATCTCCAGGAGTATATTCTCATCCGTCACATGGAGACGTCCCTCCGGGCACTCGTGGGCAATGAACCCACCGTCGCGGGAGCCGTAACCGTTGGCCACCGGCGCCCCGAAGGCCCCCGCAATGGTCTGCCGCTGGTGGTCGTAGAGCCGCTCGGCCGTGCAAAAGACGACCTGCACCCCCAGATCGTCAAGGCGGATGCTCTTCCGCTTCGCCACATCACACAGAAGTGAAATGGAACTTGGATACCCGAAGACCTGCTTTGGCCGGTACTCCCTGAGGAAATCGAGATAGGCCGTCATGGTTTCATCGGTCATATCAAAGGCCGAGAGGAGTTTGGTCTGGAAGAGCCAGTCACGGAACTCCCTGATCCGGTCCTGCTTGGAGAGCTCCACCGGAGCTCCCCAGATCACCGCCTCCCGGTCGCCGATATCCACCCCCCACCAGCGGGTAGCTCGCAGCTTTGCCGCCACGTCGGCGCTGATTCGCTGTTTTCCCAGAAAGAAGATGAGCGGCTCCCCCGACGACCCCCCCGTATTGAACCGGGTAAGCCGCTGGGCGCCGGTCGCCTTGAAGGCATCGGTATTGGCGCGGATGATCGCCTTGGTCGTAAAGGGAATCGCAGAAAACTGCTCGGGACTCGTCGGGATATCCCTGAAATAGGGAACCGTACGGGCCACAGTCTCGAGAAACCGACCGAGCTTTTCCCGCTGAATCTTTCGAATCTCATTCGGCGCGAGCCATTGGACCCGCTCCAGTTCCCGGTGCTGCTCGACGGTTGTGTGGTGCTTGAGGCGCTCGTGCATCGGAAACAGGACATTGCGGATTATCGGTTTCATGACTGAACCTTCCTCCCCACGAAGTAGATCCCCGAGGCGATTCTCAGGGACTGGGATCGCTTCACCAGCAATCTGTCAAGGACAAGGAACGGAGCGCCGGCAACCCGGGCACAGAGCGCCGCCACGTTACCGACAATCCCGTTGCTGAACAGGCATACGAGGTACTCGTTGACAATCCAGTTCAGGGTGCTGGTCGGCCCCATGTGGCATCCGGCCTCCACCTCCTCAAAGCCGGCGTCGGTGCAGAACAGGCGCAATCCCTCCAGGGTCCAGCGCCAGTAATCGGTGGGGTCGGCGTGGTACCCCTGCAGAAAGGGAGCCTCGATATGGACAAGACCTCCGTCAGAAAGGAGCCTGTGGATTTCAGCCATGACCTTGTGCGGATTCCTCACGTGTTCCAGCGTTCCAGTGCAAAAGATGACGTCGAAGGAACTATCCGGGAGCGGAATCTCGTGGATATCACAGACAAGATTCGTCGTATCAGTCACAAACCCGTCGATAGTGAAGGTCTCCGGGGTAATCTTCCGCCCTCCGGCTCCGATATCGCACAGCCGCGCCCCGGCCTGCAGCCGGGCCACGGTCTCGGACACCCGGACCCGCGGCTGCGACGTGAGCCCCGGCAGAAGCCGGTACAATCCTGTTCTAACCGTTATCCATCCCATGGACGCCCACCTCTCCGAAAGCCTTCATCAGCTGGACCACCCGCCGGTCCCAGGTATTTTCCCGGGCATAGGCAATGATCCGGTCACGGTCCCAGTTACGCTTCAGGGCCCTAGCCAGGGCATCATGGAGCTCCCCGGGCGAGCCGAAACCGACCAGGAGGCCATACTCCTCGGAGGGAATTACCTCCTCATTCCCCCCGACCAGTGTCGTCACCACCGGCAGCCCGCAGGCCATGGCTTCCAGGAAGACATTGGCCCACCCCTCGTTGCTCGTGGCAAGGCAGAACAGATCGGCGGCACTCAGCCAGAGATGGAGGCGGTCATGCTGTTGAGGTCCCGCAAAGACCACCGCATCGTGCAGTTCCAGCTCGTCGACCATTCGCCTCAGTTCCGGCTCGTAATTCCCCTCAACCGACGGGCCTCCGACCACCACGTAAATGAGTCCGGGAAATTGCCGCCGCAGGGCGGGCAGAACCTCGATGACCCGGTGGAACCCCTTGCGCTCCACAAGCCCCCCCACGGAGATGATAATCGGGCCTCCCGCCGGCAGTCCCAGCTCGCTCCGCGCAGATCCCTGGTCCACCCTCCTGAACTTGGCGAGATCAACGCCATTGGGCACCACCTCCACATGATCGGGCGAAATACCCAGATCGGTCGCCGCCCGCTTCAGGTCGTCGCACACCGTGAACACCCTCGCGGCAGAACCCAGGGCGTATCTGATCTGAACCCTCCTCAGGAGGTAGCGGGAAAGCTTGCGGATCGTCCCCCGCAGCGTAATCGTCACCGGCACCCCGAAAACCTTCCCCAGGAGCACCGCCCCGAGGCCGTCGGGATAGGCGAAGTGGGCGTCGATCACGTCGAAACGGAAATCCCGCCGCACCCTCGCAACGGTTGCCAATGCCGACAGGAAGAAAAAAAAACCGTCCAGACATTTGAAGATTCCCGGCACATTGAAAAAAAGCGGATGCAGCACCTCGATCCCGTCCTGCACCTCGCAGAACGGCACCAGAGGACGGTACCCCGGCTTGAGGAGCCCGATGAACGGAAACCACGGCACCGGCGCCACCACCATCAACTTGCACTGACGGGCCACCCGAAACATCCGCTCCCGGACGAACACCCCCAGCGTCGGCTGTTCGCTGTTGGGGAATACTGAGGTCACAACCAGTATCTTCATAAGTTACAGCCAATTCCTGCACCACTGCTCAAAGAAAAGCAGCGCCCAGATCCGCGCCGACAGGTCCCGTCCGCTCTTCTGATGAGAAGCGAGAAGCGTCTCCACCTCGGCCGGGTTAAATATCCCCCGTTCCCGTGCTTCCCGCGACAGAAGCAGGTCATAGGCATACTCGGTCAGATCCTTCTTGAACCAGTGGACCAGCGGCACGCCGAAACCCATCTTCCGGCGGTAGAGGATATTGTCGGGGAGAATCCCCTCCATGGCTTTCTTGAGAATATACTTGGTTTCGCCGTTATGGAGCTTGAACGACGACGGCATCCTCGCCGCCAGTTCCACAACCTCGTGGTCCAGGAGCGGAGCCCGGGTTTCCAGGCTGCAGAACATGCTGGCCCGATCCACTTTGGTCAGGATGTCCTCGGCCAGGTAGACCTTGGTGTCCACGTACTGGATGCGGGTCAGGTAGTCGGCCGCAGCCTTGTCGTCGTAAAACCGTTTCATGGCTGAAAAGTCCGGTAGCTCCCGGCCGATGGCAGAGCGCATATCAGGGGAGAGCACCCGGTCCAAGTACGGCGGCTCGCCAAAGGTATTGAGCCCCGCATAACGCTCGAAAGGGTCCTTAGAGAGGTGAAGAAGCGCCCCCTTCCCTTTCACCCCGTCAGGGAGAAGCCTGCCCGGCAACCCGAAGAGCGTCTTCTTGAGGGGAGCAGGGAGCCAGTCGTGTCGACACATATCCTGGGCCCAGCCGTAGCGCCGGTAGCCCGCAAAGGTCTCGTCGCCGCCATCCCCCGAGAGGATGACCGTCACATGCTCGCGAGCCAGCTTCGACACGTAGTAGGTAGGAACGGCGGAGGAATCGGCAAAGGGCTCGTCGAACTCCCATGCCAGCTTCGGCAGCACCTCGATGGCGTCCGGCTCCACCACGAACTCGTGGTGCTCGCAGCCAAACCGTTCCGCAATCTGGCGGGCGTAGACCAGTTCACTGAAATCCTCCTCTTTGAAACCGATGGAGAAGGTCTTGACCGGCGCATCCTGCACCTGGCTCATGAGGGCCACTACCGTGCTCGAATCGATCCCCCCCGACAGGAATGCCCCCAGGGGGACCTCGGAGATAAGTCTGATCCGCACCGCCTCCCGCAGCTTCTCCCGCAGCGCCTCGCACCACTGGGCCTCGGTGAGGGAATCGTCGGGGGCATAGGT
Organism: Desulfuromonadales bacterium; assembly: GCA_003712145.1. Taxonomy (GTDB): domain Bacteria; phylum Desulfobacterota; class Desulfuromonadia; order Geobacterales; family Geobacteraceae; genus Geobacter. The sequence goes on from RHLS01000011.1 coordinate 71,275, forward strand.
TATGTCCCAGTATTTTCGAGTATCGACCGAGAGGTGATCCGACTCCTCCAGGCCGACCGAAAGCCCGTGCCCCGGCTCCAGCTTTCTGATCCCCTTGAAGATGGTCCCGGGAAACGGGATGTAGTGGTAGGTCAGGTAATCGGCCAGGGCGGCCGGGTCAAGCTCCCGCTGCACCCGCTCGTCCTGGAGGATCGCCTTGATCTCCGACGCGAACAGGAAACGCTTTCCGTCGCACCAGTAATAGAAAGGCTTCTTGCCGAGCCGGTCCCGGGCGGCGAAAAGCTTTTGCCTGCGCTGATCCCACACCGCGAAGGCAAACATCCCCCGGAACCGCTCCACACACTTCTCGCCGTACTCCTCCCAGGCGTGGACAATGGTTTCCGTATCACTGCGGCTGGCAAAGCGGTGTCCCTTTTCAATCAGCTCGTTCCGCAGTTCCTGGAAGTTGTAGACCTCGCCGTTGAAGGTGATCCAGACCGTCCCGTCCTCATTGGAGAGCGGCTGCTTCCCCCCCGACAGGTCAATGATGGAGAGGCGCCGGTGCCCCAACGCCACCGGCCCGTCCAGGTAGTACCCCTCTCCGTCCGGCCCCCGATGCTGCATGATACGGTTCATCCGCTCAATGAGGCCCCGCTCCGGGGCTGAATTAATGTCAATGATTCCGGCTATTCCGCACATAATCTCTCATATACCGGCAGATACCGCTCCACCGCCTTCCGCCAGTCGTGTTTATCCCGCACCGTTTTCATCGCATTCGCGGATATGACAGACAAATCCCGCCCGCCGTCGGCCAATTCCCTCAACTGCGCCGCCAGGGCATCCCGATCCCCGGCCCGGAAGAGAAACCCGTCGTGCCCGTGGGTGACCAGCTCCTTGATTCCCCCCACGTCGCTTCCCGCCACCACCTTCCCCATGGCCATTGCCTCCAGGGGCTTCAAGGGGGTCACCAGCTCCGTGAGGCGCATGCTCAGCCTGGGGTACACGAGCACGTCAATGAGCGAGTAGTAGCGGTTCACCTCCTCATGGGGAACCTTGCCGGTGATGATGACCGGCCCAACGAGTCCAAGCTCTTCGGTTCTGCGCTTCACCGCCTCGAACTCGGGGCCGCCCCCCACCAGGAGCAGACGGGCCTCCATCCCTGCACTGAGGGCCTTCGCAAAACTCTCCAGCAGAAGTTCCAACCCCTCATAGTTGTAGAATGAACCGATAAAGCCGAAGACCCGCTGCCCCACCGTGCCAAGCATCTCTGCCAACTCAGCGTCGCGAGTGAGCGGCGCGAAGACATCAGCATCTACGCAATTAGGGATTATGGTGATCTTCTCCGCAGAAATTCCCCGGCCAACCATGTCCCCCCTGAGTCCCTCGCAGATGGTGAAAAGTGCGTCGGCCTTTCGAAATACCTCCGTCTCCAGATGCCGACTCACCCGATATTTCAGCGATCCCTCGGCAAAGGTGCCGTGGTCCACCGCCGCATCCTCCCAGAAGGCCCTCACCTCGTATACCATGGGTATCCCGTACCGCCGCGCCTCCTTCAACGCAGGCATCCCGTTCAGGCTCGGCGAGTGGGCATGAATCACATCAGGCCGCTCCGCCTTGACTGCCTCCGCGATCCGCCTCCCCAGCGCAGCCATAAGACGCCGCTCACGAAAAAACGGTATCGCTCCAAACTCCGTCTCCGCCGTCCGATAAACCCGCATTCCGTCAATATCTTCCAAGGAGCACTCCGCCAAGCCGTGCTTGGGCGAGGTCACGAGCACCGGGTCCAGGCCTAAATCCAGTTGGTTCTTAAGGATCGATGCAGTGCGAAAAACATACCCACTGAAGTGGGGTTTATAGTGGTCAAGAACGTGAAGGATCTTCATTTCATTACTCTCTGGTGACCGTCAATTTCTTTGCTCGCTTGAGGGCCATGCGTAGACAAACGGCACGGCCCAACCTGCAAGGGCAATGAGGAGTTGGGTAATGTCGGGATACCGCCCCGGAATGTATTGCTGCTCCCACTCCATGCAAAAAGTGAGGATAAGTATAAACAGTCCCACCCCAGATACAACGGCACTGAGAGCTTTTATCCTGGCCAACAGCAGAAGAGAGGCAAGCCCGAAGAAGGGCCATATGCTCTCCAGGATGCTCGCAAGCCCCATCAGGCTTGCCATCTGGGGACGGAAAGGTATCCAGTTAAAGACGTGGAGCACGTCAGCCGGATTGACAGTGGGACGTAGCTCTCCAACCACATATGCGACAAGAACAAGGGCAGCAGCTGCAGCAGCCATCCCCCTCCGAGGTAAAAACACGACAAGAGGAATAAGGAGAAACGCTACCACGCAACCAATGGCCGCCTCCAGTGAAAGCTGGCGGCCGACAATCGGGACCTTGAGCACAAGCACCGTTGCGACGAAGATGGCGAAACCGGCCATGCCACGCCATGTATCCTTTGCAGACAGCAAGACAATTACCCCGAGCCCCGCGATGGAGCAGGCATAGACCAATGTCTCGTGCGGGCTAAAGGGTTTCAGGCCGTGCAGCGTTTGCCACAGGGGCTTCAAGCCGAATCTGAGGTTCCCCACATCCAAGGATGGAACGAACGGTGCGAGCTGTGAAAGAGCCCACGCCACCGGCACAGCAAGAGAGACGTTGACCGTTCTGCCAGGAAAGAACCAGAGATGGCGAGCCTCACGCATTCGTTCCATGATGGACGAGTTTCCTCTCCACCACCAGGCGGCACAGCCTCCGACGAATGTCCCACCCCCGTTCAAGACGAAATCGATAGACGATGCAACTCTGCTTGGCAAGAAAAGTTGTATTACCTCGACAGAGGCGCTCAGAAGACACCCTATGACTGTAGTCGCCACCACGACAACAGTACCATTGCCCTTGCGGGCGAAAAAAACGGTTACCAAAAAACCAAGTGGCATATAGGCCAGCAGGTTGGTCACAGCATCGGAGCGGGAGACGTGCCGAGCAGTCAAATCAGTCAGGAGCGCTATAGACTCTTCGTCTGGCAGGCGCCATCCGGTAAAGGGATAGAGGGAACCGTAGAGTATGAGAAATCCGTAGATTCCAGATGCGACAGCGATAGTGCGGCGTGTCGTCATAAGTTCCTCACCGGTGGAGATCCGGGTAAAAGTTTCTGAGAAGGTGGTATCCGATCGCTTGGAACCCCGGATGATCGATGTACCCGTAGCTTCCCCATACTCCCGATTCATCCCAGAGAGCCATCTTCATCATCTTCTTCATCTGCTCGAGCCAGATTTCCTTGCCGGTTGCTTCATAGGGGAAGACGGTCCAGAACGTGGCCTGACCGATGAGCTTATAACTATGACGAGATTTTTCCCGGTCATTCAGATTCAAGATATATGGAATCCAAAATGCCCATTTCTCTGATTTACCCTTTGTTCCCTCGAAGTAAGCCTCCCTGAGCATGAAATCAGAGATTTTCATTAAGAGCAATCGACATTTATCCTGGTTCGGATTCCCGCTCTTCATATGCTGATAGTAATTAAGCAGGCCGTCGTACAAGATTGAACCGAGCATCAAATCGGCCTTGACCCCAGGATTATTGTCCTCCCAGCCACTTCCGGAACCACCTGCAACAAAGCCTCTATCCCAGTCAATGAATATATTGGTGTACGGATTGCTTTTGTTGAACGGTGCATTGAGGAGACGTTGGAAATTCATGTCTGCGAGCTTCATATACTCGTTATCGTGAGTAAAGTCATACATAGCCGCAAGACTGAACATGCCGGTTCCATAGACCCTCATATGGTTGAGCCTCAACGGGCTTGAACCCTTCTTGACATACTCTCCCCAGTCTTCGACTGCATCCCGCACCCGTTCATCGCCGGTCATATAGTAGTACAGAGGCATTCCGTACCAATGCTGATGTTCCCATTCAAAAATCACTTTTGACAGGTCCGCCTCGCCTCTATGCTCCTTTGGATCGAACTGTGTCTTACTGTAATCATAGTCATCGGAATGATATACCGACCAATCGGCATAGTAATTGAATGCTGCTTCGGCAGCAAGGTAAGACTCTCCCGCGCTCCCTAAACTTCTATCGTCCCGCAGAGCATTCACCAGGGCGATCCGAGCAAAATCATGTTGATTGAGAAAAGCACCATGTCCCCAGTAATGGTAACGCCAAATTTTGAACTTAGGCTTCCTCCACCCGACGGCATACGGTGTCCCCAGTTTATCCGCCAACCGCTTTTCGTCGCTAAAGCTTATAAAGTGGTACAAAGGATAAATACCCTCGACGTTCCGGTTGTACCAGGAAATTGGCGCCCGCCCCATCAGCGGATACTGGAATCGCTTCATCTCCAGATCAGGTACCGGGGAACGCTTGTCGTGGAAGAAAAACATCACTTCGAAAGTGGTATGGCTCCCGTAGCGTATCCAGTATCCCTTCCCGTTCTCCTCCGGCCAGAGTGAAACTGTTGTCTTACCAGTTCCATCGGCTTTTAGGGCCTTGGGCCACTGTCCTGCGAGGTAACGGATTCCTGCCGTCATCCCAAAACTCGCAGAATCAGACACATCAATGAAACCAAGATCGACAACCTGGTTTCTCTTCCCATCTTCGACGGCCTTTCCATCCTGTTTCAGCCAGTACCCCTCCTGACTGTAACCTCGCTGCTTCTCCCTGGCATAATCCGGTTCGACGGGACCATGATAATAAAAGCTGTCTCCGTCGCTGAGCCAGGGAAAGTCGGAGACAGCTTGATAGAAACCTATGCTACCCTTCTTAAGGTCAAATTCCTTTTCTCCTTTGTGGGTAGCAACGATCGCTTTCTTACCTTCACCAATATTGAGAGCTGTTTCCATGTTCAAAGACTTGATGAACACATGCCTGGGATTCTTTTTGCTGGCGTTCCGGAGCGTATACTGGGCCTTCACCCGACTCTGCCCCTTGCAAAAATAAAGACGCATCGTGTAGTCAAGAAGCCTCTCGCTGCCAATACAATGACCACCGTCTATCCGTACAATTGACTCGATTGGCCCATTCTCCTCGATAGCGATTCGGGTGTCGCTACACTGGGAGGCAAGAAACTCCTTACCTGTGCCATCCATCAACACGATACCCCGTGACGCTCCTCTCTTCACGAGTTCTTTGCTGTTAACGACAACCCTATCAAAAATAGAAAATCCCTTCTTTCCAATCTCAATCTGCATTGGACCGGTATCAACGGTGACCGTCCCGGCCTTCTCCGAGGCAAGATCCCTTCCGGAGCTGGCTCCTGCCCCCTCAATAACCCTAACTGTTTCGCTCTTCCCCTTTCCTACTGAAGCAAGGAATTCAATAAGCGCCCACTTAACCGAACCATCGGACCATTGCTCCAGGACTCTCCCTTGGAATTCCTTACCTTCAGCGGAAAGGGCAGGTCTTCCCTTCACGTTACGCACCACTCCCTGAGGAAAAGGAAGGCCGACACGAACAATGTCATTATCGAAATCGACGCCCTTCACACCCTCCCTGAGTGTTTGGAACACCTCAACATTGATATCAACAGGATGGACTGCGGACAGACATGTTCCGCGGGCGATGAAGAGCAGCCATAGTGTCATGAACGTGCGGAGTCTCATCTCACCCGCCTGTAAACTGTCGTGTACAACTCGCCGTATTCGTACACCATTCGCGCCAGAGAAAACATCTCTTCGACACGCTCCCTCCCTCGAAAACCGTGGGAAACCCTCATCCCACTGTCCCGGTAGTAGCTGGAAAGCAGGTGAGCAATCTGTCGGCTATCTCCAGGAGTAAACAAGGCTCCGCACTTCATATCGTCCACAAGCTCCGGATTTCCACCGATCCGTGACGCCACAACCGGCAGACCGCTCGCCATAGCTTCAAGAATCGTATTTGAGATTCCCTCAGCAATAGATGGCAGCACAAAAATGTCCATTGCCCTCATCAGGTCGGGAATATCAGCCCGTTCCCCAAGGAACCTGACTCTGTAGGCAATACCAAGTTCTCCTGCCACGGTGCGGAGTGCTTTCTCTTCGGGGCCTGAACCGACCACGAACAGTTCGCAAGGTGGGTTTGAGCCCCTGCCCGCCAACGGAACGTCCATTGCTGCGAACGCCCGAAGGAGAGTTTGCTGATCCTTCACCGGATCGAGTCGCCCCACCGTTCCAACAACGAAGAGGTCAGAGCCCACACCCAAAGCCTCCCGGACACGCCTACGATCCTCTGCAGGATTGAATCGCACCGTGTCAACCCCGTTGATGATCCGCTGCACCTTGTGCCCTGGAATACCAACATCGGAGACAAGCCAGCGCTGTAAATCGTCAGAAACGGTAACGAACCGTGAAACCAAGGGGGCAAGAAGCTTGCGCGCCCTCTTTCGGCGAGCATTTGCACCACCAGGATCCGTGGCCTCTCTCCCGTGCTCACCATGAATGATTCTGTTGATCCCGGCAAGCCGGGCAGCGACAACCCCGTCGATTGTCCCCCAATTGCGAGTATGAACAATATCCGGGGCGATGTCCCTGATTACCCGCGCCAGCTTCAGAGGGAGCAGGTAATCGCGACCTGCCCCCTTACCAAGTTCCACAATCCGCACGGGATTAGTGAGACGCTCGGCCATGGGACCAGACGTTGAAACGCAACAGATGGCGTGCTCGAACCGTCCAAGGTCGAGACGGTTGATAAGATTTACCACTCCATTTTCAAGTCCGCCTACCTGAAGTGAATGGAGAACATGCAAAATCTTGATTTTCACTATTTCTTTACCTGCCCATACCCACTTTCACACATCTCAATCATCCCCAGGTCATAAGTGTTTACGCAGTTCGCCTCACATCCCACGCCCATTAGATCGCTTGCATATCTGCGGATTGCTGGATCTCCTTACGTATGATTACTTTCAGCAGAACGCAGAGAACAACGAGATGATAGAAATAATCCCAGTACCCCACTTCCAAGAAAGCCCCACCCACCGCATAGCCGAGCAAAGAAATCTGAATGGCCCGCGCATAGTGCTGCACCCATGAGATGTTATCGTAGACAAACGCCTTGATGCGTAACCTCCCCAGAGCAACCATGGTCCCAAAAAGAAGAGAAAGCCACATGCCAAACGCGAGAAAACCATGTTCCCCCATTATCCCGAAATAGGCACTGTGCGGGCCGGTTAGCGCATCGCGAAACGTCTGGAATCCTCCTCCATTCAGAGGATGCTGCAGTGCTTTTTCAAAACCGTACCGCCATACGGTGAGCCGATTCTGCGCAGACGCATCGTCTTCATAGGTTTCAATCGTCTTCATTCTCCCAAACCACTCTTCTGGCAGGTTAGGCACAGCAACCATGAGTGCGATGGCAAGAATGGGAATTGACAGCCACTTTCGCCTCCCCAGAAGGACCAGTGCGCCCAATACAGCACAGAGCGAAAGCAAGCCCCCCCTGGACCAGGAACTGATTATGGAACATACCGAGAAGAAAAAAACAGCATAGAAAAAAAGTTTGGCTTTTCTGTTCTCCACCTCCTTGGCAGAGAGCAGAATCAAGGGTAGCGTCATGTTAAGGGCAAGGGCAATCTCATTGTTACCACCATAGAAGGTATTATCGGGCCCCCAGACCCTATGCTGGAATCCCTTTGCCAAGGCGAAAATCCCGCCTTTCAACCCCACCAAACCGAAGGAGAGAGCAATAGTAATAACGAGCCATCGAAGTCTTTCGCGTGAATTAATAAGCCAAAACGTGGGGAAAATCCCCACATAGATCTTCATTACCTTGATCCATTGCTCCTTCGCAGGCCCAGGGAAGTCAGGCTCCCAGAAGGTGGTAAGGGTGAACCACAGAAGCAGCAGCAAAAAAAGTTTGGTTTCACGAGTCCAAGGAAAAGGCTCCCGATCCTTGTTGTTCAGTATCATTCCAAGAGCGGTTGCACCAAAAATCATCATAAAGACGGGCAGATCCCGCGAGAATCCCCACGCATAACGATGCGGATTCAGGTAGGCAAACATCGCCAAGGCCAGAACCCCCATCCAAGGTCGCATAAACCCGAAAAACGCACTGCCGACAGTAATGAGAAGAACTACAATATCACGCATGATTGTGAGTGGACTCGATAGTGGTTTTTTGACAGAACTTCTCTTTAACCATCAATGTGCGATACAGTTCATCATACCTTTCTGCCAAAGCTTCAATAGAATATTTCTCTTCTGCCAGCGTGCGCGCCCGTTGCCCCATACAACCGGCAACATCATTAAGGGTCATCAAGAGAGCCTCCTTTAAGCTTTGAGCATCTCCCGGGGTGAACGTGTAGCCGGTTTCTGCCTCTTGCACCAAATCGGTAACACCACTAACCCGCGTTGCAACGCACGGAAGTCCTGATGCCATTGCCTCGAGTATCACGTTAGGCATCCCTTCACTATAAGAGGGTAAAATAAACAGGTCTGCAGCCCGATAATAGAGTTCGATCTCGTCCACATGACCAAGAATGCTTAGAGTTTCAGAATTTTCGTCCGTCAACCGCTGCAAAGCAGCGAAAAAAGTTCCGTCTGTATCTTCCCGGCTCTGAGGACCGATGGCAAGGAGCAGAGCTCCCGTTCCAAATGATCTGTTGCGAACCCATTCCTCCATCAGCCATCCGATATTCTTTCGCTGATCAAAAACGCCGATGGTCAGGACGAGCGCACGGTCCAGAGGCAAACCCAGCCGTTGCCGAAGCTTCGCCTTCGCTTCCGTAGCCAGGGGATGAAACCTATCAGTATCTACACCATTGGGAAGATAATGAACCTTATCCCGCGGAAGGCAGGCATCAATAAACTCATGTTCAAGATCCCGGCTGATCGCTACGTAGGCATCGACCATCCCGAGGAAAGCATAATGAATATGTCCAGAGAGAGACTGCCGAAGACCATGGAGGTCATTGACCGCTAAACTCGCCTTGACCAGGCTCTTCAACCCCGCAATCTTCGCCAGGGGCCCAACGATGCTGTTGGTGTAATAGGCGCCATGACTGTGCAAGATATCGAAGTCCTTACGCCTTTTCATGACATACCGGAGAAGATTCCACCAGAGTCTCAACTCCTTGTGCTTTTGCCCCTTCCCCGTTTCGACACGAAATACCGGGAATCCCTCATAACTGTCGTTTTTCTCAAGCCCTGGCCAGCGGACCGTGACGAATTCGATACTATGCCCCAGTCCACGCAAATACCTGGCCAGCGAAATCGCCTGTTTGGCAGCTCCGCTGTATTGCGGCGGGAAATAGGAAGAAAACATCAGAATCTTCATGCTCAGTCCACACAGGCGGCCTTGTTCAGGCCCGTCCCTGCCACTTCCGGGAATATGTCGAGAATGCTTTCAGGCAGCCGAGGAAAGCTGGAATCCAGATTGATCCTGAACCAGGCCTCCAAGACAACGAAGGACCAGATGTCAGACCAGCTTGGAAATGTTCCGGCATAAAACTGATCCTTCAGCAGTGTCATTTCTCGAACGTCAAAAAGACCGCGGTGCTCGATGACCTTCTCTGAAAACACGGTCTCTACCAGTGGCCTGAGCGCATCTTTCAGCCACGCTTCCATTGGCATGAGGAAGACGCGCTTTTCTCTGGTGATAATGTCCTGCGGCACGCATTTTTCCGCGATCGACTTTAGTATCTTTTTCCCCGCCCGCATCTGAACCGGCAGCTTTAAACAATACTCGATCACCCTCTCGTCGAGATAGGGACATACCATGTCAGCACCATAATAGTTGCAGATGGTCTGGTAATTCATGAGCTGCTGGTTGGGAGTATATGATTTGAGGGATGAATAGATAAACTTTTCTGCCAACTCGTCGGCATCAACCCTTTTGTAGTATCCCGCGAAAACAGTGCTGATCAGTTCGCCACCCACCGTCGGACGGTAACGCTCACAAAACAATCTCGACAACTCATCAGCCCTGATGGCCGCCCCTTTCCACCTCCAGTATCCAAGCAGGCAGGCCAGGTAACTTCTCAGGATTTCTGTAGGATTGTCTTTCCCGACAAGATTCTTTTCCAGGACATAGAGAAACTTCTCTCCGGTACGGAGAAGAAGCCGCTTGGCCTTTTCCGGGAGCAAACCCGTTATGGACGCGGTCTTGTATAGACGATTGAAGTATTTCCACTTCCAGGAATAATCCAGAAGGGTGTCTGCCCCCTCGCCAAGCATATACGTTCCAATCTGATGCCTTGCCCCCCTCTCGGCAATCAGACTCAACTTGAACCCGCTGTTGGCGGTTGGCAGAGTGTTATTCCATAACAGAGAAGGGAGCACCCGGAGTAGGTTATCGAGACTGAAATCAACCTTATGGAGGGGCAGAGAGGCCATTTGTGCAGCTTTTTCAGCATATGGACTTTCGTCAAGCGGCTTCCATCGTTCCGAAAACGTGATATTAAACGCAATTGTTTCTTGCTCTTGAGCCCCATATCGAGCGGAAAGAGCTGCCAAAATACTGGAATCAATGCCGCCGCTCAGAAGAAGCCCGTTGATGGAAGATGGTCCCATTAACTCTTCTCTCATCACTGTTCCCAGCAGCTCTGACAACTCCTCCTTACATTGCGTCTCTCCAGAGGCATTCTTCGCACCTGTAGCTATGGGGATGTCCCAGTACCGCTTAAAGTCCACTCGACCGTCCTCGCTGCGGAGAAAACAACCGGGCTCGATTGAGCGGATTTCCCTGACAGGTGTATCGGGACTCTCGAATGCCTTGAGAAAGAGATATCTGTACACTGCCTGGTGATCAAGTGTAACAACTTCCCCGGAGGCCAGAATCGGTTTGAGCGAGTTGCTTATCCAGAGACCGTTGGCGGTTGTCCGGTAAAACAAGGGATAAAAACCAAGGCGATCGCGGAATGCTATCGCGATTCGCTTGTTTTCATCGACCACGACAATACCGAATTCACCGGAGAGAGCTTCGACCAGACGCTCAGCGGCAACAGAATAGAGAGCGTGGATCCCATCAGCGGGCGGGTTCCCTTCGTGTTCCGCAGAGCGGAAGCGTGGCCGTCCGACAATAATAATGGTTATCCCATCCGGATAGCTTCTGATCTCCCCGCCACCCGTCATGGCTGCAGTGAAACAGCGACCAGTAACCACATGAGCGGGAGATCGCTGCAACGTATGGTCTGCGACCACCTGCAACAGGCCACTGCTCAGGGGGACGCAAGCATCGTTTGAAATATTGAGGACAAAAGTCATAAAGGTCTCAGAGCTTTTTGAAGCGCATTTTTAGATATGAGGACACAAAGTCGAACGGCCTTCTGATGTCGCTTGGCCGCAGGTTTCCGATCCTTCGCAGGAAATTCCCTCGAGCAAGCCACTCCTTCAACGGGCTCTTAAACTGATCCTTTATGACCATTTCTCGCCAAAGTTCGGGGTAATCCGGGGAAGCAACCTTCTTGGATAAGATATCCAGCTTATTCATGAGTTCACGATGCTTTTCACCCGCACAAATGGTCGATTTCAGTCCCGAATCAAGCCACGTGGTGGTTATCGCCACATCCGCTACCCCCTCTTTCGTGATGGTAAAAGTCAGAATAACCGATTCCCGGTTGTTATCCTGAAGTTCATAGCGGTAGTCACCGGAAGGCCCCGACATCATCAGACTTCCCAAGTTATACGCGATAACCCCCTCTTTATATCGTTCGATCCCCTGAAGCACGTGACTATGGTGTCCAAGCACAATGCTCGCCCCGGCATCAATAATCTGACGAGCCCAAGTACGCTGATCGGGGTTTGGATAGTGGCTGAACTCCTCCCCCCAATGGAGAGACACAATAATGCAGTCAGCCAGATCCCTGTTCAAAGTAACATCTTCAATGACAAGCGCCGGATCAAACGGAGCAACACCCGGCCTATCGTCGTCAGCCTCGTTATACCCATTGGTATCCGCAGCCGAGTAGGCAAGAAAAAGGAGCTTGATCCCTTTGCACTCCACAACAAGAGGCTTTCTGGCCTCCGCCAGATTCATGCCGCCACCCACCCACTGAATACCGTTTCTTTCTAGAAGAGAACACATGTCCTGGAAAGCTGCCGTGCCAAAATCAAAACTGTGATTGTTAGCAAGGGACAAAACCGTAAAACCGGCATCGCTCAATCCGCGGGCAAATACGAGGTTTCCTCTTAAACAGAGACGTTTGGCCGGGTTGGGTGACCCCATTGTGCTGAGGACCGACTCGAGGTTACCAAACGACACATCCGAACGCCTCAATATCGGCGCAACTTCCGAAAAGAAATAATCTGGCGCTTGATCCGCGATCATCTCGTCGTATTGGGCATGAAGCGCCAGATCCCCGACGGCGGACAACGTAATAGCATCATCTCTTTGCGTGTTTTCCATCATGCTCGACACCGTTCCCAACTATAAATCAAACGTTTTGACAACCTGCGCTGGATTCCCCGAGGCCACACAATTAGGGGGGACATCCCTGGAGACCACGCTTCCTGCCCCGATAACGGAATTTGCTCCGATTCTCACACCTTTAAGAATGATACTGTTAAGCCCGATCCAGACGTTATCCTCGATAATCACCGGCCGCGACACAGGGTTTACCAAATGCCGCTCATCGGGTCGCAGCCCGTGTCCATCACTGTCTACGATAGTCACATTGGCGGCAATGAGACAGTCTCTCCCGATCGTGATCCGCTCTGCCGCATGGATGGAGGCGCCATTAATTCTCGTATTGTCCCCAATCTCTATCAGTGCATGCTCGGTGGTATCGGTCATGAGCCTTGTAGGAGCATAGATCGAGGAATGGTAGCCGTAATCGCCGGAGCGAATGGTCACGTTGTCGCCAATCCGAATAGCCCCCTTAAACTTCAGGATCTGGGGTTTTCCCTTCAGCGAGATGTTCTTCCCCACCTGAACACCCTTTGACGTCAGATACCCTGTCCAGTAGAGAATGCGGGTGTTCTTGACCACAATCCTGATAAATTCCAAAGGATTAGCTAGTTCTCTTACTATCCGTAAAATATCGGCCATACGAGCGTCCCTTCAGCCGGCGCTTCCAGCTTTGAGCAGGCAATTTTTCAAGTAGGATACTGCAAAACTCCACAAAGCTTTCACATAGGCAACATACTCTTTTCTGAGATACAACAAATATGCCTTGGTTTTCATAGTGTTCAAAACATGTCGATTCAAATCAATGTTTAGCTCCCTTATCTCGCGACCATAACGTTTGCCGAGCTTGTTGAGAAAGCCTATTTTTGCGTCGTAAAAATTGCTTTCTTGCTTGGAAAGATTTGAGCCGTGCATCCGCCTCATCATCAAACGATCATTGATGCATCCAATTTTATGAAACAAGGTAATCCGGACCCAGAGGTCATAGTCTTCACCGTACCCTAAGTTATCGTCAAAATACCCCACACGATCGATACATTCCCTGCGAAGCAGAAGAGCGCCGGTCAGGATGAAATTACTCTCAAGCAGCTTTTCAAAAGCATTACTAACAATATTCCTCTCATCTGTAACCGGACAGCCATGCTTTTCGAAGAACGAGTCGAAACGAACCCCGTTAGCGTCGAAGGAGCCGGCATCCCCAAAAACCATTGAGACGTCGGGATGGGTATCAACAAAAGCAACCAGATGCTCCACGGTCTCCGGCAACCACACATCATCGGCATCAAGAAAAGCGAGGTAGTCGCCCTTGGCTGCACGAATCCCGGCATTTCTCGCCTTGGACGGTCCACCGTTCTGCTGACAGATCAATTTCAGTTCTATCGATCCCCCTGCCTTCCCTTCCCAAAAGGTTTTGACCACCTCAGCGGTTCCGTCTCGGGAACCGTCATCAACAACGATCACTTCAAGGTCACGCCATGTCTGCGCAAAGACACTCTCAAGGGTTTCGGCAATGAACTTTTCCGCATTCCAAGCGGGAATTATAACACTGACCAGGGGGCTAGCCATGTCGGCCCTGCTGAGCCGACTGTCGCACGATATGCGAATCGCTCAAGTCGAAGTAATCGCCATCAAGTCCGCTCCTGAGCCATCCCCTCACAACCACGTCTTCCATTCCTGCCGGATCATGTACATAGTATCTGCTGCCGATGGAGGGAGTGTGCGTGAAACCGGCTTCGCGAAACAGGGAAGTAATGCCGGGATGGGCGACCTCGAAACTCGCCCAGGTTATCCCCTCTTTTCTCCAATAGGCCAGCAGATGACACACGAGCCCCATGATAGCTGCCCTGTCATCAACCGGCGCGAAGAGGTCCCGCAAAACCGCCATCCTCACATGCTGGTCAAAGGTGACAACATGCCAGACCCCGTAGGCCCGAAGACGCTGACTCCCATCGAACACTGCCCCCATCGACAGAGGACAGGTGGGATAGTCGAACAACCGCCAGTTCAGGTACGTGCTCGTGCGGGCGAGACACGAAGCGTATCCTCCTCTCGACCGATCCCAGAGTTCGTCGAACCGCTCGTCGCATTGCTGGATGAGCGAGAAGGAAAAGTTTTTTGCCCCCCCGTACCTGGTTCCTGGCAGCAGAACAAAATCCATCACTGCCCCCGCACTGCCAAGAAAACCACCAGTTCTTTTCTCAAGAGACTTCCGGTATGAAACCCGACAGCGATAAAAATCGTTATCCTCGCCAACCACAGTAAAATTGTTGGCGGCATAGATAGGCTGCGTAGCCACCCCAGCCGTGGTCGATCCCGTTACCTTCGCGCAGTCTCTGCTTCTTCGGATCAGTTCCGCGCCAAGCCCCTGGCCTCGGAATTCCTTTTTGGCACAGGTATGGGCCGCGAATGCGACAACCGTGTCCTGTCCCATGAACCACCAGGGCTGGGCAAACATCGCTCTGAAGGCGACCAACTCTCGCTCTTTCCTGAAGGCAACGCCGCAACCCTTGAGCGCTGGTTGCCACGGATTCCCGTTAACCCTCTTCTCGAACCAATCGGCAACTGTCTCCGGCTGCAAAGAGAATGTCTCTGCCACAAGAGCGACGCACTCCGGCAGGTCATCCGCAGTCAGAAATTCCAGTCGGCAGGAATGGAGCATATCGCTCCGCGTCCCCGTCATGGAGCACTATCCTTGCAAGTCAAACGCGCTGAACCGCTCTTCGTATCGTGGCTATTGACACGATGTCTCTCCAGAAAACGATAACCCTCAATTTCTCCAAGGGTCTGCGAGAGATGCAGTTTTTTCTTGAACCGGTGCAGAGTCCTCGGCTCGACCCACCAGGACAGCAAGCGCCTGACAGCCTGATTGAAAAGATAGCGGGGAATCCCGAAAATCTTCGGCGCATTACTGGCAGCCTTGAAGGCGATAATCTGACATCGTGCCGCATCATACATCCACTTCGCAGCATAGGAGCGGGTCATCCGTTCCGTTGCGTTCCGGTGAAGTATCAGTGCGTCTGGGAGGTACAGATATGTCCCGCCCAGGCTATACAGTCGCTTCATATATTCGGTATCTTCCGCATAGGGAACCATAGTGCCGGGGCCGAGGTCGGTCCTGAACTCTCCCATTGTTTCCATCACGCTTCTGCGGAGCGCCGTATTCACTCCGCCGGGAATGACACTAGCAGTAAGCAGATGCTCCTCGTTACCGAAATCCCGACAGTTGATGATCCCCCGCGGCCAGGCAAACTCCCCCTCTGTATGAAGCCATTGGGGTATGTCACCCTCCCAGAGGGGAAGGACCTTGCCGGCAAACCCATCGATGTCCGGGCGAGCGACCGCCGCCTCGTAGTAGGCCTTGAGCCAGCCAACTGAAGGCTCCACATCATCATCCGTCAAAACGACAAGCTCACCACGGGCCCGTTTAATGGCGAGATTGAGAGCACGCGACTTGCCAGGAAGCGGCTCCTCCAGACAGACGAGGGGAAGCCTTCCCTTGTCCTTCTCTAGTCGAAGCATCTCCCCGGTGCGATCGGTACTACCGTTGTCGATGACGAGAAGCTCCCACTCCATGCCAGCTGGAATCTCAAGGCGGGCAAGGGCGTCGAAAAGGGGCAGAAGCCGCTCTTCCCTGTTGCGGGTACTTATGAGGACCGAAACGACCATCGAACCTTCCTGTTTACTGGGGAGAAATAACTCTATTGGTGCCAGCGCCACCGAGCCAGCGTCGGAACGTGCCGAGCGCCATCCCGATGCCATGGACGCCGTTCATCGCTTGCCTGAGGGCATCCGGCCTCGAAAAAATCAGCTTTGGCACCGCTTGCAGCAAAAGCTGCAGGGCCTGCCTGACCATGAACGGAGGCACGCCACACACGGTTCGCTCATATGAAGCAGCATCCCATCGCCCCTTTTTCCAGCCGGCCGCATAGTGGAGCCTCAGGAAATAGCCTCGCCGCAGGCGCCAATCCTCGACGAGATGGTCAATCACCATGTCGGGACGGTAGCGGATACGAGCCTCTTGCGCCAGAAGCACCTGAAACATCTTGGCATCTTCCCCTCCCCCGACAACATGCCCCTCCCGGTTGTACCGCCGGTCGAACCGGAGTCCTTCCTGGAACAGAGAGGTCCGATAAGCAATATTGCCACTCCAGACCGGCGTCGTCCGATCCACAATCCAGAAAGGGTGCGGACCGTTCTTCACCTCTCCCAGAAAGGGGAGTATCTCGTCGGCCAACCAGGCTGGCCTCCGGGAGTCAGGCAGCTTCACCCGTATCTCGCCTCCCACGCACTCGGCCTCCTCCCGCTCCAATGAATCCACGGCAGCCCTGAGCCATCCCTGCGCGGGGAGCTCATCGTCATCGATAAACGCCAGATACGTGCTGCTCAGCGACTCTTCGATGGCACGGTTACGCGCTTGGACGATCCCCTGGTTCTTCTCGGTGACAAAGCGGAGCGGAGCCCCTTCTTCGGTGGCCAGGTCGGCAAGCACGTGTTCCGTGCCATCCGTACTGTTGTTGTTGACGACCAGAATCCCGAAGGGGATGGGAGACTCCTGGGCCCGCAACTCTCGGATCAGTGCAGGAAGATTGCCGGCCCTGTTGTAGGTGCATATGGCAACGGTGACCATCGTCATGCTGCCGTCCTTTTATCTCCCTCGAAAAGGGATATGAAGGCGCGGTGAAGTGCAATAGGGAGAACGGATGGGAGCATGTATTTCCAGTCGCTCACGGTTCCGTACCCGGTTCTCATAACCTTCCGGAAGATTCCGCGGGCACTTGCCAGATCACGATCCCAGTAACACTCAAAGCCCCGCTTCAGGAGCATGCCATCCGTCAGCTGCCGCACTGCCCTGCCATCAAGACTGCGCCTCATCTCATCGTTGCTCCCGAGGAAGTCACCCTTGACCCGCCACTCGGCGAGGGCGGAACGCTCCCGATTTTTTGTGGCCTGCGCTCCTCCGTGAAAATGGTAGAAGGCAAGCACCTCCGGCACCCGGACAATCCGGCTGCGGCCAGCCAGGGAAAGCCACAGCTTGTAGTCTTCGGCGTGGGACATCGTCTCGTCGAAGCCACCGACCTCCCTCAGCAGCACCGTACGGGTCAGGGCCGCATGGATCGGCCACGGGCACCCCCGGAGCAGCTTCGTCACCTTGTCAGCCCCTTCGTAGTCGGAAGGTATGTAGGGTTCCCCCCTCCCGCCGGCAAGTCCCACGTTCTGCCAGCCGCAGTAGGCCACCGCCGCATCGGGTACGGACCGAAGCGCTTCGTGAAGCTTTTCCAGACAGTCGGTACGCCAGGCATCGTCGGTATCGAGAAACGCCACATAGTCACCGGTCGCCTCAGCGATCCCCCTGTTCCGAGCCGCTGAAACGCCCCGATTCGGTTGGTTGATGATCTTAAGCCGGTTATCCCGGATGCCCCCCAGAATATCCAGGCTGTTATCCGTTGACCCGTCATTGATGACAATGAGTTCAACCGAGCCGTAGGTCTGCTCCAGAACGCTGGCTACTCCCCGCAGCAGGTGAGAAGCGGCATTGTGACACGGCATAACCACGGAGATTCTGGCAACAGGCGCTGCCATCCGCTTAACCTCCGACCAGCCTGCTCGTGATGCGGGAGGTCACATAGCGAGCCATCCTGGACCAGCTCACGTTGGTATCGGCAAAAACAATCTTGCGTGCGAAGGTCGAAAGGTCGTCATTGGCAAAGACTGCCACCCGCCGCACCCGCAGGGGATCAGGCTCGCTCCCGAGCCATCCTGTTCGCGTCGTGCAGGCCACCCTGAAACCGGCCCTCCTGACCGCTTCGATCGAAGCTTCGTTGAAGCGCCCGTACGGATAGGCAAAGCTTGTTACCGGATGGCCAAGCATATCTTCGAGATCCTGGCGCGAACCACGGACCTCGTCGTCGATAGTCGACTGATCCAGTTCGATGAGCCGGGCGTGGGTCCGGGTATGGGCCCCTATTTCCATGCCGGCGGCGGCCATCTCTCTGAGCTGCGTGCCATTGAGCATTGGCCGTTGCGGTGCATCATTGTCCCGCCAGCGCGAAACGCCCCCCACATCACCGCTCACCACGAACCATGTAGCTTTAAAACCAATCGTGAGAAGATGCGCAAGGCCATTCTCATAATTATCGGCAAACCCGTCGTCAAAGGTAATGACAACACTCTTGGGAGTCAGAGCCTTTCGCTGTTCGAGATCGTGCACACAGACGGTGTGCCACCCTTCAGACTTAAGAAGACGGAGCTGTTCGCGGAAGCTTTTTTCGGAAACAGCCCAGCGGGAATCGGGTGCACTGTCGCCCGAAGTGATGGAGTGGTACATCAGGACTACCGGTCCCCGCCCCTGGGACGCAGGAGTCAGCCCTGCACCGTTCAGCAGCCGTTGTGACAGTGGATCGATCACCATGCCGACTTTCCATCTCCGTCCGGTTTCCCGGCAACCTTCGCCCTCAGGCGAAGCCAGTAGTACTTCCACAAGGGGGGAGGTTCCCCCAGAATGCGTTTGAAATCCCGCAGAGAATCGCCGTTGCGCACGCCAATGCGATAGAGCGAGAAGAGGTCGTCACCAGGCCGGTTATGTCCCCACCGCGTTGTGCAGGCTGTCAGAAACCCTGCCTCCTCAGCGGCATCCCGTACGGTGTCATCATAATCCCCGTAAGGGTAGGCAAAATGATGGCACTCCCTTCCGAGCCGCTCCTCAATCATCTGCTTGCTTCTCCCCAGCTCTTCCCGCACCTGATCGGGAGGGATACGGGTAAGTTTGGGGTGTGAGCAGGTATGGGCCTGAAACGAGAGGATTGGATTACCAGCAGCAGAGCATACCTCTTCCCAGGTCAGGAGGGGGCGTTGAGCCACCCCATCGCCCGCGTTCCAGCGGTTGCTGTAGCCCAGATGCCCGGTGGCAAGATAAATGGTCGCGCACATCCCATATTTTTTCAGGATTGGGTACGCAATCTCGACATTGTCGCGATAACCGTCGTCAAAGGTGATCACTATCGGTTTTTGAGGAAGCGTCGCCCCCTGACTCAGGTAATCGTGAACAGCATCCAGATCCACTGACACGTATCCCGCCTTTGAAAGATACGCCATCTGTTCTTCAAAACGGCTGGGTCTGACACAGGCGGCGGCGGGATCATCATCCACCGCGTGATACATCAGGATCGGCACACGAATCACGCGAAGAGCCCTTTTGCCAGTTCGCCGTTGCGTAGTGATGTCTTCCTGATTTCATTGACGCGTTCAGCCATGACGGCAACCACCTGTTCCTTCTGGGAGAGAAGAACATTCACCATGGAGACAAGCCGGTCGCTGGTCAATTCTCGCACATCAAGCACACACCGCTCTTGATCCAACACCCCCTCCATAATGCCGAAGGCCTTGGTACTGTAAGCCAGGGCAATAGTCGGCACCAGTTGGGATGAAGAAGCTATGGTCGCATGGGTACGGGCACCGACAAACAGGTCGCACTCGCCGATGATCCCTTTGCATTCCTCGCAGGTATAGTCACCCTCAATCAGGTTTACCCGGTCCTTGCGACCCAAACGCCTGTGGATTTCCCTCCCGATTACCCTGTCATCATTTTCCGGGTCATTGCGGTAGGTCACATGGGGAACAAAGACAAAGCGCCCCTCGGGATGCTCGGCAGCCAGGCGGTCAATAGCCTCAGCCATGGCCTGCACGAATTTCTCATGGCTCCCCTCGCCCCAGCGAGTCACGGTCTTGCTCACGGAGACCCCGATCAGCGGCTTTGCTCTTTGCGGAATCCCTTCCTGCGCGTTGATCTCGCGCACCCTTTCAGATGTGCAGGGTTTCAGGGTAAATGCGGGGTCGGCGGTCTGGTAACAGGGTGCCTTCACCCCCAGCTCTTTCATGTATTCATAGGACAGGCGCTCCCGTACCGTTATCAGCGCTGTCTTGTCCAGGTACGCCATGCAGAAACGCTGAAGATCCTGGTCCTTGTACCGGGAGATGGATTGGGCGAAGACATAAACGGGCTTACCCATGGCACAGGCAACCGCGATGGGGAAGAAGTAGTGCTTCACCGCCGCCTCACCGTAGTCAGCCAGGATATCGCCGCCACTGACCACCACCAGATCGGCCCATGACAGGGCATCGTAGAAGTACTGTGGGGCGTACAAACCCTTGTCGGTACGTATCTTCAGGGTGCCATTCAGGAAGAGCCATAAACGGTTACGCGATGAGAATTCGTTCGTGTTGAACTTGTGGCGGATGAACTCACAGGGGATGTCCGGCTGGTTGAATCGCGGAGCATCATACTCAGGGTCCCAGGAAAACACCTTGAATCGCGCATCAGGAAACGTGTCCTTGAGCATCCGGGTGGTCGAATAAATCAAGGCCTGGCATCCTTTGTTCTCGAACGTATCGTGGCCAACAATCAGAATATTCATGGCATGTCCCTCAGTGTTCCAGCATACGGCTGTTTTCCGCGTAGTGATCGATGTAATTCCTGGCGTACTCAAGCATCAGTATTTCCATCTTCCCCTTCGAGATAAATTTCTCCGCATACCCGTTAACCGGCTGCTCCTTAGGCCAATCGGTGCGGTAGATGCGGATTATCCGGGGAAAACCGGCGTTGTCGTCGGCAATATAGAGGTCGCCGTTGGGAGCAACCGACGGACTACTGTTGCCATGGTAAAAAAGAGGAGGAGTCTTCCACCCAGGACGGGGGGGAACTTTGTACTGTTCATCCCCATTGACGATCGAAGTTACAAAGCCATCATGGTAGCGGCGAATACCCGTATTATCCCATCCACCATTTACGATAGCCCCTGTCCGCGGACACTGGACCTGCCAGAGGGTCGACGTAAAATCAAGCGACTTTGCGTCGGCAGGGCCATCTATTAGAGGGCTTTTCCGCTTGCTCCACGGCTTTCCATCTTCGATGCTACTGTAAAGCATTGTTACATTGCCGCTCTCCGTATCAATGGAAAACATTCGACCTGGTCCTCCTCCACAACCGCCATGCTGACAAGTGTAAATCCTGCCATCATACCCCAGGCAGTTGCCCCCATGGGAGCCAGGTCCGTCATGGCGGCTGTTAAGGGGCACTTCACCAGAAAGATTATTTTTCCGAATCATTGCTCCTGTCTCAATGTCAAAGAGGGCAACCTTGTCATACAGTGTCTGCATATCCCAATTCCTACCTGAAGCTCCCTCCCTGGAAAAGTAAACTCCTTTCCCGTCAGGCGTAACCAGTGGACGCTTCCCAGCGCCCGCCCCAGGTAGATAGAGGGTTTTCAGGGACTGGTTGGTCCTTACGACAAAAATGGAGGAGCGTCGTTTTCCATCCAACATGAGCGGTTTGAGACTACCGCCGAAAGGGCTTTTCACATTACGGTACAACTCACGCCAATCGAGTACAGCGGGGAGATAGCAGATTTGCTTTGTCGCTATACACTCATAGGGAAGCAACTTCTCAACATATCGCCATGACCTACCCTGAATGAAATAAAGCCTGCCGGTGACAGAGTCGAGTGATACAGCGGCTCCAGGTTGCAGGCGGGCCTGATCAGAATCACCGTCTTTCGCACCACCTTCCAAGGGGTTACCAATAAAACAACTTTGCCCTGATTCAGGATCGTAATGATACACTCCGTAATCCGCTAAGGCATAGATATCAGCGATTTTGCCGCCTCCTGGGCCCCATACGAAACACATCCCCCAGAAACGGTCACCCCATACTCTCCGCTTGCCGCTATGCAAACTTTTGGAAGCAATTTTAGAAGCGATATCCACCGGTACGACAGTAGTCACTTCCCATTGCCAGTTGCCGGAAGAGTGGATACGACGGCCACTACGAACACCGAACCAATTTTCACCCCATTTCTTCAGATACAACTTCTCACGATCTATTAAATTTTTTGGATAGGGGCGCTTGTCATCCCTCCAGTCCAGAAGCTCCCATTCCCTCCCTGCCGAATCCTTTTCCGCTCTCTCACCGCAATAACTTCTATGCACAACCGCAAGGATTATTATTAATGCAAAAATATTCACTAATATTGAGAATAATTTTGCCTTTGGCCAACACAAGAAAACAGACGCTTTATTTTTTAGGGAATTCCTACTCATACTGTTTCCCTTCAAGAAATAATTCATGCCATAGTGACAACGTTAATAAAGCAGTAATCTTCCCATATTCATTCTTCGTTCCGTTCATATGCTCATCCAGCATACGATGAACAATGTCCATATTAAAATATTCCGCGAGATAAGGATTGTTCCTGATGGACCCATTTACGAACTCTCGGGAAGAAGTCCTTATAGCTTCATTGGCATTTAGATAATTGTCGTCAAGAGTTAAATATCTTCTACCTATTGTCGACTTGACAAGAGAATTCTTCAATATTTTCTCCCATCGCCACTGGAATCCTTGTCGCATTGGCGAGGCATTAAGAGGCATCCTCGTCTTGTTCCATGCAACCGAAGCAACTTTCGGTAGGTATTTAACGATCATTTCCTTCTGGACTTGGCGGGTAATTGCGAATTCTTCTGGAATCTGAAGAGCAAATTCGACAAATTCGGCATCGGCAAAAGGTGACAGCACCTCAGTGAGATCCTCAAAAGCATAAATATTAAACGTTGTATATCTTCTCTGTCTTCCGACTAATTCAGCATATATTCCCTTAAAATATCTTATATCGGAAGGAGCTTCCCAATAATTTGTACTAAAAGTTTCAAAAGTTTTACCTTTGAGCTTATTGAATATGTGAGGCTTAAAATATACAGAAATGTCGTTCTCAGTCATTATGTCAATTTGCAATTCAAATATTGTCCTCAAGAATACTTGTTCGTCCAAATTTTGTTGATAAGGCTTTACACCTGCAATTGGCTCTCCACCCACCGTATCACCTAAAAAACCGGTAATAACTGCATCACTGTTTTCATTCACGATTAATTCATGTGGTAGTAACATGTGAGAATTAAGACAGTTAACCGTCCCTTCAGTTAACCAGACAAAACGCTTGGCATTATCTTTTAGGTATGCCCCTTCTACTGGAATATGTTTGTGAGAATACCCGAGTTTGTTAGCAATTCGGCTTCCGTAGACAACATCGAAACAATTTCCCTTTCCATAGGAAAAAGTGCTCACATTCCCATTAAATTGTATAGCATCCAACATGCCAGCCATGGTTCTAGAATCAAGCCCTCCGCTGATCGGGAGAGCAATATTCCTTTTCCCGGCCACTTGCCTGATCATGACTTTTTTCAAAACCCGAAAGTATTCATCAACGTAGTAGTTAATTGCCCTGGACGAAGTCCTTTCATTTCCAAAAGAATAATCCCAATATTTATCGATTTTTACTTTCTTATTATTACAGGTAAGTATCGAGCCGTACGGTAGCAGCTTTATATTCTTGAAAAGGGTTTTTTCACTCAGGCTGTAACCAAGCATCATGAAATCGGCAATAGCCTCTTCGTCAGACTCGACATAATAATCTTCATGCCTAATGATTGCCTTGGCTTGCGAGGCAAAGATTATTTTATCTCCATGTGTCCAATAATATATTTTACAAAAACCATTTTTATCGGATATCAGTTCCAACTTGCTATTTTTTTTATCCAATAGGGCGACAACACATCTCCCATTTAAATTGGAAATACCTCTTATTCCTTCATTCGAATAGATCTTCAACAACGCCTTTCCAATCGACTCGGTTTCAAAACTCTTGGAGTCTTGCCCGGCTTTAGTCAGCAGATGTTTCTTGTCGTAGAGTTGTCCCCAGAAGGCAATAACAACATCTTCGTTTTCAGCCACCAAGCCCTTGGATGAACATCCATCCGTTTTGACAATGGCAAACGCAGCCCCAAATGTATAAAGCTTCTCTATGTTCGAGGAATGAACGGAAGAGAGCCCATGTAGCATTTTTTCTAGGTTACGCGCTATTGACACATTAGTCGTGGATCTGTCAACAATTCCGATTATGCCGTGCATATTTTCATCCATTTAGAAAAAATTTCAGCAGTGTCCGGTTAAGGACTTGCAAGTGAAGGCGGCCCTTGTGCCGAGCAGGC
>RHLS01000012.1 GCA_003712145.1 Desulfuromonadales bacterium
ATGGTGGGGGGCAACTTCGTGAACCGCTTCGACATCGCGGGGCGAAGCTACAAGGTGATTCCCCAGATCGTGCGGGTGGGCCGCCTGAACCCCGACCAGTTGCAGGATGTCTACGTCACCGGCCCCGAAGGAAAGCTCATCCCCCTCTCCACCGTCGCCACCCTGCGGGAGACGGTGGTTCCCCGCTCCCTCAACCGCTTCCAGCAGCTGAACGCCGTGAAGATCAGCGGCGTGGCCATGCGCCCCCTGGACGAGGCGCTCCGGTTCCTGGAGGGGGAGGCGGCGAAGATCCTCCCCAAGGGGTATGTCCTGGACTACACCGGCGAGTCGCGGCAGCTCCGCACCGAGGGGAACAGGTTCCTCCCGGCCTTCGCCCTGGCCATCGTCCTCATCTTCCTGGTGCTGGCGGCCCAGTTCAACAGCTTCCGGGACCCCTTCGTTATCCTGGCCGGCTCGGTGCCGCTGGCGATCTTTGGAGCCCTCATCTTCACCTTCCTGAAGATGCCCGACCCGAACACCCCCTTCTGGACCAAGGGGTGGACCACCACCCTCAACATCTACTCCCAGGTGGGGCTCGTGACCCTGGTGGGGCTCGTGTCGAAAAACGGCATCCTGATCGTGGAGTTCGCCAACAAGCTCCAGCTCCGGGGGCTCCCCAAGCTGGACGCCGTTCGCCAGGCGGCCATGACGCGGCTGCGGCCGATCCTCATGACCAGCGCCGCCACCATCGCCGGCCACTTTCCGCTCACGCTGGTCTCCGGCGCCGGGGCCGCCGCCCGGAACTCAATCGGCCTCGTCCTCGTGGGGGGGATGTTCGTCGGCACCCTCTTCACCCTCTTCGTGGTCCCCTCCATCTACATGCTCATGGCCCGGGACCACAGCCATGACCGGGAGCGGGAGGCCGAGGTGGCGCTCCCCCCCCCGGTCCCCGCCGGCGAGTAACGCGCCATGGACAATGTCTGGTATGCACTGGGACTGACCCTCTTCGCCGGCCTGGCGACGGGGGCCGGCAGTGCCATCGCCTTTTTCGCCAAACGGACCAACTACCGCTTCCTGTCGGTCTCCACGGGCTTTTCGGCGGGGGTGATGCTGTACGTGTCGTTCATGGAGATTCTGCCGAAGGGGTTCGACGCCCTGGCGGCCGCCTGGGGAGAAAAGTGGGGGCACTGGATCAACACGGGTTCGTTTTTCGGCGGGATGGCCCTCATCGGCCTGATCGACACCCTGATTCCGGCGGCGAAGAACCCCCACGAGACCCACTCGGAGGAGGAAACAGCCCCCCTCCACGATGCGTCCGCCGCCTGGCCGGCCTTCGACCGTCTCGCTCGACCACCGGGCGCCGGCATGCACGACCACCGGATCGACCGGAGCAGGCTGGTGCGGATGGGGCTCTTCACGGCCCTGGCCATCGCCATCCACAACTTTCCCGAGGGGCTCGCCACCTTCCTGGCGGCGCTCCATGATCCCCACCTCGGGGCCGCCATCGCCGTGGCCGTGGCGCTGCACAACATCCCCGAGGGGATCAGCGTCTCCGTACCCATCTACTACGCCACCGGCGACCGGCGGAAGGCGTTCGCGTACTCGTTCCTGAGTGGCATGGCCGAGCCCGTGGGGGCCGGGGTGGCATACCTGGCGCTCCGCCTCTTCCTCGGGGGCGAGGGGGGCGTCATCCCGTCCCAGGTCATGGGGCTCATGTTCGGCGGCGTGGCCGGCATCATGGTCTACATCAGCCTGGACGAGCTCCTCCCCACCAGCAAGGCCTACGGCAAGGGGCACGACAGCCTCCTGGGGCTCGTGTCGGGGATGATGGTCATGGCCCTGAGCCTGCTATTGATGAAGTAACAAATCCTGTGGTGCCCCACCAAACTCTTTCATTTAATATAATTTCATGATACAAAGCTCCTCCAGACTCTAACCGTTCGGGATTACTCGAAACTTCAGGTAACCACCCGGTGGGAGGCGGACTACCCAATGTCAGGGAGGACATACAAAGTGAGGAAGCAGGGAGTAGTATCATTGGCAGTCATGGCTGGGTTGTTGGCAGGGGCGGCATTGCCGGCATCGGCTACATTCTTTCGGCCCCACGTGATGAACACCCTTGAATTCAGTTATGCGGAGAGCATCTTCGGCCCCGGCGGGGCCCAGAAGGGGGGAGTGGCCCTGGCTCCGGGGGACCACCTCATCGGCATAATCTCCGTCAGCCGGATCGTGGCGGGGGGGGAAACACTTTTTACCTCCGGCGCCGGGTCGCAGCTGACCGGAATCTATGCCCATAAGGTGGTGAGCGTCCCGCCCTATCCCGTGGAGGGGGGATTTGCCTACGATCCGGTCGTCCCCACATCGCCCCTGGCCCACGTGGAATTCGGCAACCCGGACAGGGGGCTCTTTACCAAAGGTTCAAGCACCATCGACCTTGCCGCAATCCTGGCGCCGGGCGAGATACTGGCCCTCTGGCTCGACCAGGGGATCGGCGCCACCGGCTACACGACGGGGGGGTCCCTCGCCAACGGCGTAGCCCGGGCTACCGACGGGAATCCCTTTCTCTCCGCGGGGATCGGCACGGGGTATTTTTACAGCCATGCCAACCCCACCGTCACCCTTGCCGACCTCATGGCTGGAGCCATCATCGGACAGGCATTCGCCGGCCTGGACGTGCTGACCAACGCCACGGGACACACCCTGGCCCCCATCCTCAACCCCGACGAACTGGAACGGGGTATCGCAACACCGATGGTTTTCTCCATCGATCTCGGCATCAACCCGGAGGGGCTGCTCCCGCCGCACGACTCCCCCTGGACCCTGGCCGGAACCGGGACGGCCCAGATCTATCCGACCCCCGAGCCCTCCACCTTGGTCCTCTTCGGCGTTGCCGGAGCCGTTACGGCCCTGTGGCGGCTGAGGAGACGCCCCTGACCCCCTCCCCCCCACATTTGTCGAGCCACCGCAGCGTCCGCTTGATGCTCGCCGCGTTGCCGTAATCCCGCGCCCTGAGGCGCTCGCCGTTCTCGCCGGTTCGGCGAACCTTAATAAAATCTTCTGATTATCTCTGATCTTCCGCTATCCTCGCCAAACATTCCCTCCCCCTTGACGGGGGAGGGTCAGGGTGGGGGTGAAAGAGCCATATATTCAGCCGGTTGAAATATCACCCACCCCCTTGCCCCCTCCCGTCAAGGGAGGGGGATGACCTTGGTGGCGGAAGATCAGAGATAATCAGCTAAAATCTTGAGAACAACTTCTTGCACTCTTACCACAGCGGGTGCAACGCCGCGCATCGATTAGCAGCGACACTGCTGACCCATTTGATTTGTTCGGCGAGAGCGGGTAAGCTACACGGGACATCACCACTCGAAGGAGGAAACCCCATGATCATCACGACGACACCAGGCATCGAGGGTAAGCAGATCGTCCGCTACTGCGGCATCGTCACCGGCGAGGCAATCCTTGGCGCCAACCTGTTCAAGGATCTCTTCGCCAACATCCGCGACATGGTCGGCGGACGGTCTGCCACCTATGAGCGGGAACTGCAGAAGGCCCGCGACATCGCCCTGCGGGAACTGGAGGAACGGGCCCAGGAACTGGGGGCCACGGCGGTGGTGGGGGTCGACCTGGACTACGAGGTCCTCGGCCAGGGGAACGGGATGCTGATGGTCTCGGCCAGCGGCACGGCGGTGGTGGTCGAGTAGGGGAACGCGATGCGACGAATCCTGCTGATGCTCGCCGTCGTCGTCCTTCTCCTCCCACTCCCGCTCCAGGCGGCAGCGGAGGGGGATCTGGCCCGGGCCGTGCGCGCCGAACTGAACGCGGCCCGCGCCAATCCCCGGAACTACGCGGAGTACCTGCGCGCCTACCGCGCCCACATCTCAGGCAGATACTACATCCCGCCAGGCTCCCGGACGCGCTTCGTCACAAAGGAAGGGGCCGCCGCCGTGGACGAGGCGATCCGCCACCTCCTGCGCCAGAAGCCGCTCCGACCCCTAGCCTGGTCCGACGCACTCAGCCGGGCGGCGGCCGATCTGGCCGTTGAGCAGGGGAAGACGGGTACAACGGGTCATGGGGAGGGGAAAACCGGCATGAAAGCGCGCATCGAGCGCCACGGCAGATGGGAGAGGACAATCGGAGAGAACATCAGCTACGGCCCGAACGAGGCCCGCGGCGTGGTGATGCAGCTCATCATCGACGACGGCGTGCCCAACCGGGGGCACCGCACCAATATCTTTGATCCGACCTATGGCACCGTCGGCATCACCTGCGGCCCCCACCCCGTTTTCGAAACCCTCTGCGCCATCGACTTTGCCGGCGGGTTCAGCGACTGAACAGGAGGCCGGACGACAACACCTGAGTGACCGAGGGCTACCGACCGGCTCCAGCCCGTACGGCAGCCCCCCAAGGTCCTACCGGTTCTCCATCAGATCCTTCATGATCAGGTTTGCTTCCTTCAGCTTCATTTCGAGCTTCTTCAACTCATCGATGGTATAGACTTTCGTTCCTTTGCTGATCTCCCCCTTGAGGCGGGCGATCTTCTGCTGGAGGCTGTCGGCCTCCTGGGAGCAGTTCCTCAGCAGCATCTCGCACTCTTTTGCGCATTTCTCATCCATCTGCTTGTGGGCGGCGCCATGTTCAACGGCCAGAGCCGGCATGGAGGAGCAGAGGGTCAGGGTCAGTGCTGCTACGATAAGCTTTTTCATGGTGAGTCTCCTTTGTGGGGTGTGTTGTTATCTTTTCCTTTTCACAACACGTACCAGACTGCAGTTCGCCGAAATTGCTCACCTTTCACATCTCGCCCCGTGCCGCCCCCCTCCCGACTGCACACTATTCCTCAACAGGTCGCGAATATTCTCCGGCCCGCTCACTTCTTCCCTTTCTTTCTCAGAACCACCTTTAACTCCTTGGCGATCCGCCGCTGCTTCGCCCTGCGCTCCTGCTGGAACGCGGCAGCGTCACGGGGGACGGCGTCTTCCTCCTCTTTCCGGAGCTTCAGGTAGCTTGCGTAGCGGGCCGGGTCGATCTCTCCCGAGGCCAGGGCCGCACGGACGGCACAGCCGGGCTCGTGGGCGTGGCTGCAGTCGTGGAAGCGGCACCCGACGGCCAGACCGGCGATGTCCGGAAAGGCTGCGTCGATCCCCTCCCCCGCCTGCCAGAGCCCGAACTCCCGCATGCCGGGGGTATCGATGACGATGCCGCCGCCGGGGAGGAGAATCATCTGCCGGTGGGTCGTGGTGTGCCGCCCCTTGGCGTCCCGCTCCCGCACAGCGCCGGTGGCCATCACCTCGCCGCCGGCCAGCCGATTCACCAGGGTCGATTTGCCGACCCCGGAGGAACCGACGAAGCAGGCGGTTACCCCCGGCGCCAGCAGCCCCCGCACGGCCGCAACCCCTTCATCCTCCAGGGAGCTGACGGCGAGGACCCGGCCATCCTGGGCCAGGGCCACGGCCTCCTGCAGCAACGGCGTGATGTCGGGACAGAGGTCGCACTTGCTGAGGATGACCACCGGCTCGGCGCCGCTCTCCCGCACTCCCGCCAGGAAGCGCTCCAGGCGCCGCGGGTTGTAGTTGCCGTCGAGCCCCATGACGATGAAGACCAGGTCCACGTTGGCGGCAATGGGCTGCACCTCCCCCGCCCGGCCGGCACCGCGGCGAACAAGGAGCGTCCTGCGCGGCAGGATGCCGACGACCATAACCTCTCCCCCCCCCTCCACCGGCTCGATGGCGACCCAGTCCCCGACGGCTGGGCGGTCGAGACGGTCAAGCGCCTCTTTCCGGAGCCGGGGCGTCAGGAGCGCCGTTGCGTCTCCCCCCGCCGACCGGACCCGATACTCACCCCGCAACTCCGCCGTCACCCGCGCTACCGCTCCATGTCCCGGGAGCTCGCCGGCGGCCGCTTCGGCAAACCAGTGACTCCACCCCCACTCCTTCAACTCGTTCATAGACTGTTTCCTGTACTTCGTCATTACGTTTTCCGTGGCATTGTACGCAACGGGCAGCGAAACGCAACAACCCGCATGAAAAAGCCCGCATGAGCGGGCTTTTTTCAACTGCAGCGGGAGCGTAAAAATTTTTTGGTGATTGTCGGAGAGGCTGAACAGGGCTCGAATGAGGCGTTAGGAGATACGCGCCAGACAGGCTCTACTTTTTCGGGCTTGAGTATCGGCTGAATGTCCGCAGTATCCTCGAAGCTTTACAGAATATAATCTGAAGGTATAATAAGAGTACGCTAACAATAATGTCGGACAGTAAAGATTCTGGTTGTAGAAGGTTTCCCCCATGTTAGGTCGGGTACATGGTGCGCAGTTCGAACGTATGCAGGAGCTTGGAAAGGGTGCGAGGGGGTCATATGGAAGCGTATCATACGTTGAAAAGTACGCTCTGCTTTTCTCATCGACCGGTTTCAGGGCATCTCATTCGGTCGTTTATCAGGTCGGCGATGGCGCAGCAAGGGCGATGGGATTGTCCTCCTCTCCAATATGTGGTGATCGACGATCGGTCTCTTTTGGAGGAGATCCCTACGTTTCATACTTCTGCCCAGAGGGTGGCTGATGCTCCGGTGGCAATTTTAATATGTAGCGAAGCTTATGGTGCTGCTAAACGCGATGAGTGGTTCAGGGCCTGTGCAGCCGTGAGCGAACACCTTCTGATAGCTGTTCAGTCCCACGGTCTGGGAGCGGTAAGGCTCTGTATCCACCCGCTTGAGGAGAGGATATCCGGCATGCAGCGGCTGCTGGGACTCCCTGAGTCGATAATTCCAATTTCGCTGATCCCTCTCGGGTACCCTGCAGAACAATGCGGCATTTCACGCCGCTTTGATCCTTCCAGGGTGCATTATAATCACTGGTAGCTTTGGATTTGTCATGCGTAAATGTCCAGCAGGGACCCATCAGTTTTACTGGCGGGAACGTGTGCTTGCTGGATAAGAGAGAGTGCTGCCATGCCTTCCAAGCGCTGAACGGTAAGGACTTTTCGTGCCATAAGAACTGAGCTTTCCGCTGCACGCTCTGCTGAAACTACGTTGCTAGCGCCGCTGATATTCATCTGACCTCCCGATGGTTTTATGAGGCACTACGTGTTGATGTCGGTTTTCTTCTCCTTTACACATCGGCTTGGCGGGGAATATCTTGAGAGTTTTCTTTGATGGTGCTGGAAGTCGCAGCGAGGGCGTTCTTGGGAGGAGCAGTTAGTTGAGTTGCCTGGAGATGCAAAATGGGCCGTCCCAATCAGGACGGCCCGCTTTGCATCTTGAGAGTGCACGTGGAGACGATTTACGGAGTCTTCAATTCATCGCTCTTAGACCGGAGCTTCTTCACCAGTTCTGTGTACCCGCCCTGACTTGTGATTATCTTGTTGAACTGGGTCCGATAGTTGGAAATAAGGCTAACCCCTTCGATCACCACGTCGTAGGCTTTCCAATTTCCCCCCTTGTTCATCAGGCGGTAGTCGAGAGAGTATTCGTCGCGTTTTGGGGTGATTACCTTTGACTTTACCTCGGCGAACTCTCCATCGATGGTTTCTTTCTGGTAGACAATCTTTTCCTGGTTGTAGGACTCGATTTTACTGGCATAGGAGTTTTCCAGGAGTGTCTCGAACAGGTCGATGAACTCCTTTTTCTCCGCTGGACTCCGGTCACGCCAGTGGCGCCCCATGGAGCGTTGTGCCATCTCGGCGTGGTCGAAGACGGAGCCGATAGTTTTTTTCAGTGCAAGGCGTCGTTTCTTGTCGTTCAGAGGCTTCTTCATCTCCTTGTCTGAGACGATCCTGACGACCTCGTCGACGGTCTGCTTGACGGTTTCGGTGGGAGTCCCCTGCGCCCTGGCAGCAGTGCCAGTCGCGAGGGAGATGAAGAGTGCGGGCAGTATCAACCATTTCGTGAACACGTGTTCCCCCTATTTCTTTTCGAGCGGCATTTCGCCGATGGCGTATTCCAGATTAGCTTTCGCTATCTTCTGGTTGTAGATGGATTGGAAGAAGCCACCCCGCATGCGGGCGTAGTTTTGAAGTCCCTCAAATACTTCCTTGGCCGGGCCGATGCCGAAATCGAAGTTGGCCAATGCGGCGACTATCCACTTTTTGGAGTTGGTGTAGGCTTCCTTGGTAGAGCTGATGCTCTTCTCGGCCTCTATGAGCTCCAGGTGTGCTTTCTTGATCTGGAGGGGGATGTTGGCCTCGGCGTAGGTCTTGGTGCTCAGGAGCCTGTTGTACTGGGCCTGCTCGCCAGACACCTTGGCGCCGGTGATGCCGAAATCGAGTTTCCACTTGAGGCCAAGGGCTACGCCGCCCCAGAAATGGTTGAAATCGTCGCGGATGAAGGGGTTGTCGATCCTTGTCCGCTTGTCGGCGTGAGCCCCGGAAAGGTAGCCAGCTACGAAGAGGTCGGGCCAGTAGGCTGCCTTGGCAGCATCGACAAGAGCCTGGCGAGCCTGGAGTCCTTCCCTGATCTGCCGGTACTCGGGACGTTTGGCCCTTGACTCGTTGAGGTAGAAGGAGAGGTCAGAGGCTGACGACTCGTCAGGGGTGAGCCGCTCGGTGGCAATGTCGATCTGGGCGTCTGTTGGCAGGCCGACCCTGGTCTTCAGGGCTGACAGTGCAAGGGATTCTCCTTTTTTGGCTTCTTCAAGGTACTTGCCTACTTCACCGTTGAAGGCGTCGAGTTTGTAGATATCGAGCTCTTCCACGTTGGGGGATCCTTTGTCGAGAAGTTCCCGGGCCTTTTTACGGGCCTTGTCCAGGTTTTCCTGGACCTCCAGAACAACTTCCTTGAGCTCGCGGGCGAGGAGGAGGCCGTAGTAGTACTCCTTGACCTGGAGGGCCACTTCGTTGCGTCGTTGCTCCTTTTTTGCCCGGTCAACCTCGATGCCGTGGGAGGCAGCCTTCATGTTCTCGCTGATCTTGCCGAAGGTGTAGAGGGGCTGGATGAGGGTTGCGTCTCCCCGCTGGAACCAGGTCAGGCGCTGGGTGTCGTTGACGCCGTCGGGGGAGTAGACCTGATTGCCACGCGCCTGGGGAGCCGGGCCGATGAGCCCCAGGAACTCGATCTGGGGATACCGGTAGGCCTTGGCTTCGGAGAGTTTTGATGTCATGAGATCGATGTCTGCCTGGGACTCGCCCAGTTCGGGTGCGACGGTAAGGGCGTTCCGGATACAGTCGCTCAGGCTAAGGATCTGTTTCACGCTCTCCTCAGCACCTGACGCAGTCGTCAGCGAGAGCATTGTGATACAGCCGGCCAGCAGAAATCGTTGCAGCGTTTTCATGGGCGATTCCCTCCGTGCAATGTTACTCTACCTTCCCGTGGATATACTTGGCCAGAAGTTCTTCCAGGTCTACGGCGGATTCGGTCTCCCTGATCCTCCCCTTGTCGCTGATCGGTTTATCGGATCCGCCGGGCTTCAGCTTGATGAATTTATCGCCGATGATGCCGCTGGTGCGAACTGCGGCGATAACGTCATCCTGCAGTTTTACCTCATGTCTGATTCGGAGGTAAACCCGCGCCTGGTCGCTCTTGGGCTCAAGGTCAATCCGGTCGACCCGTCCGATCTCGACTCCGGCGATCTCTACCTTGGCACCTTTCTTGAGGCCCGACACCGAGTCAAAGTCGGCATAGACTTCGTAGTGGTTTCCCCCCACCAGTTCCATCTTGCCGAGCTTGACGGAGAGCCAGGAGAGGCAGAGGATGCCAATGAAGACGAAGACGCCAACGATGAGTTCTACCGTAAGTCTGTTCATGCACACACCTTCTGGTTCAGATGAAGTGGATTGGTCCTTCGAGGCTGCCAGTGATAAATTGGCGCACCACGGGGTGCTCCGACCGCTGAATCTCGTCCGGAGTTCCCATCTCGATGATCTGTCCCTTGTAGAGCATGGCGACGTTGTCTGAGATGTCGAAGATCTCCGGGATCTCGTGGGAGACAATAACCGCCGTGAAACCGAACTGCGTGTGGGTGTCCTTGATGAGCTGGTGGATGGCCCGGCAGATGATCGGGTCAAGGCCGGTGGTCGGTTCGTCAAACAGGATGATCCGGGGGTTCAGGAGTAGCGCCCGTGCCAGTCCCACCCGCTTCTTCATGCCGCCGGAAAGCTCATCGGGGTATTTCTTGTCCACAGATTTGAGGCCGACATGCTCCAGCGCGTCGTGGACCTTGTCGCGGATCTCGACCCGGGAAAGTCGCGTTTTCTCTTCGAGGGGGAAGGCGACGTTCTCGAAGACGGTCATGGAGTCGAAGAGGGCGGCGTTCTGAAAGAGCATGCCGAACTTCTCCCGCACATGGTTCAACTCCCACCGCCGCATGACGGTGATGTCGTCCCCGTCTATGTAGACCTTCCCCCGATCGGGCTTCATGAGGCCGATCATGTGCTTGAGGAGAACACTCTTCCCCTCGCCGCTCGGCCCGATGACGGCAGTGATCTTTCCGGTCGGAATCTCCAGACTGAGACGGTTAAGGACAACCTGGCTGTCGAACGATTTTTCTATATCTACGAGTTTGATCATAGGATAGTTACAGCATGACCGATGTCAGGAAATAGTCCCACACAAGAACCAGCACCGACGACATCACTACTGCCTCGGTGGTGGCCCGCGACACCCCTTCGGCACCGTGGCCGGCGTAGTAACCCTTGAAGCAGCAGACCCACGAGATGATGCAGCCGAAGGAAACCGATTTGATGAAGCCGGACCAGACGTCTTTCCACTCGACGCTCCGTTCCATCTCCGAGAAGTAGGCGCCGGGGTTTACCCCCAGGAGCTTGACTCCAACAACGTAGCCTCCGAAGATCCCTACCACGTCGAAGATGGCGCAGAGCAGAGGCAGGGCTATGAGGGCGGCGATGACCTTGGGAGATATGAGATACTTGAACGGCTCGAGGGCCATGGTCTTGAGGGCGTCGATCTGTTCGGTTATTTTCTTTATGCCGATCTCGGCGGTTATGGCGCTGCCGGCTCGGCCGGTCACCATGAGGGCTGCCAGGACCGGTCCCAGTTCACGGATGAGGGAGAGGGCCACAACGGCCCCCAGCATCCCCTCGGAGCCGAATTTCGCGAGGGTGTAATAGCCCTGGAGACCCAGCACCATGCCGGTAAAGGAGGCCGTAAGGCAGATGACGAAGAGGGACTTGGCGCCGATGAAGTGGATTTGCTTGAAGAGGTGAATCGGCTTGCCGGGGTCGCGCACGGCGATGTAGAGGGCATAGAGAATGAAGATCAGCATCCGCCCCATCTCGCGGATCACCAGGATCGTCATGCTGCCGAGTTTTTCGAAAAATAACCGTACCGTCTGCACTGAACGCTCCATCCCCGAAATAGGCATAACAAGTTAAACCAAAATGCCGCCGATGTAAAGAATGGTGGGTATATTTGCTGGGTTTCCTTCTGGCGGCCCCACGACTCTGTCTGGTGAGGTTTCCTGTCTACAAACGGACTATCAAGGGGGGCTCCGCGAATTGCAGAAATCGCACAAGGCGGTATAATCCCGACAGTGTTACGTACAGGAGGTACGCGATGATCCGAAAGATTTTGTCGGCGATGGTGTTCGTCTGGATAGGGGGCATTGCGGGAGGGGCCGTCGCTGGAGCAGCGGCGCTGCCGGTTCCCTTCACCACCATAGAGAAGGGAGCACGCTCCCCTTCAGGCGAATCTGAAGGGGATGAGGGGCCCAGGCTTGCCTTTTTCAGGGCGGAGCATGAGTTTGCCCCCTTCTGGGGCAAGCTCCACAGCGGCAGGACGCCGGTCCCGCCCCTCCCCGTTGTCGATTTCGAGAGGTTCGACCTGCTCGTTGTCACTGACCAGGTTCGCCCCACTGGCGGCCATGACATCGAAATCCGGGACGTGGCCGAGGCCGACCGGGTCGTGTGGGTGACAGCCCACATTACCCGGCCCGGTTTCGGCTGCATAACCACTCAGGTTATAACCCAGCCGTACCACATCGTACAGGTGGTTAAGAGTGGCGAGCGCTACCAGCTCAAACTGGTCGAGACGGTCCGCAACTGCATCAAGAAGTGAGGAGGTTGCCGTAAGTGGCGGCAGTGGTGCTGAACTCATTCAGCACCACCCCTGACAGCTGGCGGATTACGGCGTGCCGGCCAGCCGTTCCAGGAACAGGCCGAAGAGTTCTTCGAGAAAAGAGAGTTGCCCTGTGAGGGCGTGATCGCCGTCCACGAGGAAGAGCGACGCCCGGTTACACCGGGTAAAGCGGACTGAGACGGCTGCGGGGACAACTTCATCGTTCAGCCCGTGAACGATCATTGCCTGCCGGGCACCGGACACCGGCTCCTGGTTGGCGTAGCCGGGAAGGTAAAAGGCTGGAGCCATGAGGAAGAGACCAGCCGGTCTGAGTACCGGGGAGGCCACGGTGGCCACGTAGCCACCCATGCTTGAGCCGACGAGGACCAGCGGCCGGGCTTTGCCGGCGGAGCGCTCGACGAGCCGCTGCGCCCGCGCGTCAGGGTTGGAGATGTCTGTGTAGTCGACACTTTCGACATGGAAGCCCTGTTCCCGGGCCACGTGGGATAGAGCGGTTATCTTTGTTCCCTGCGGTCCGCTTTCCTTGCCGTGGGAAAAGATGACAGTGCCAAGGCTCACAGCGTTGCCCCCCAGACCTGAACGAGGCGGTCACCATCCAGCCGGTAGCTCCTCGCATCCTCCTTCCGGGAGCATAAGGCCGGGTCACCGGGGTCATGGGTAAGGAGCGTGGCCCTGATCACGCCGGAATGGATGGAGAGGGAAACGACTCTGACCCGGTCGCCCAGGAGGGTGGAGGCGATGTGCCGGGGTTTTCCCTGGTCGTTCACGACGGCCGCCAGTTCGTAAAAGGTGCCGCTGCCACCGGGGTCGGATATGAGGACCACGACCGCGTCGGGGTCTCCGTCGCTGTTCAGGTCTCCCGTGGCCAGGGGCAGGTCAAGCCGGATTATCGTTTCCGTAGCTGCTTCGGGTACGGGGCGCTCCCGGTAGATGCCGCGTGAAAGCGTCGCCACGCCGCTGGCGGCGAAGGCCGTCCGGAACGTGGCTGTGGCGAGATCTTCATAGGCAAGGGAGGGCCGCGGAGGGACAGCCGTAGCGCAGGCCGCGAGGGCGAAGCCCAACGCAACGATTGCAAAGGTCATGGTGCCGTTGGTCATCGTGCGATACTCCGTTGTGGGTGTAACCCCGTATACGCTCACTAGTGCGAGAGTTTACTGGTTTTTGGACTAAATGCAACTGTGTAGCTGGAAACTAAAGCTTATTCCTCACCTGCCGATGCATAACTGTACCGTTATGCAATGGCATCGACTGGTCGTCTGCGGCTTTGGGAATATCGACTCTGATCCGGCGGAGCACCAATGGGTCCGGAGTCTGCGGAACCAGGCCGAGGAGCGGGGGATCCCCTTCCGTTTCACCGGCCGGGATGGCGGCGTTGAAACCGTTCTGGGCGGAAGGTTCCGGAACGAAGCGCCTCTGTTCAGGAAAGAGCAGAACCATCTCCATATCTTCGACCACTGCCGCGAGCACTGCACCCGTGACCGTTGCCGTCGCCCCGCCTGATGTTTTTGGCTCTTCAGCAAAATTTGTGGGTTAGTCTTGGTCGACGTCCATCATGCCAGAGGTTGGAACGGGATGCTCTATTTTCAGTGCCTCAATGCCGTTTCAGGTCCTGAGCCGGGATAAGCTACCCACTAATTCTGCGGAAGAACCAAAATAAAAAAAGGCAAGGTTTCCCTTGCCTTTCGTAACACCGCAATGTGCATGTCAAACGTCCATCAATCAGCCTTACCCTCGCATGTCTCAGCAGCATCCGCAACAGCAGTATGGAGAGCGCTGTCGGTTGCGCCCAACTGCTCCACATCATTTGATGCCACCTCCGCTGCAGCGACTGCAGTCGCTGCAACAGCCACAGCAACTGTATTTTCGGGCTTTGACTTTTTCTGCTTTTTCTGGAACTCCTCCTCGACAAGCTCGATCACCGACAGTGGTGCATTGTCACCCGGCCGGATGCCAAGCTTGACAATACGAGTGTATCCACCCTCACGCTCTTTGTATCGAGGAGCAATTGTAGAAAAAAGCTTGGTAACAACCTTTTTGTCCCTGATGAAAGAGGCAGCTTGACGCATGGCGTGCAAATCGCCGCGCTTGCCAAGCGTAATCATTTTCTCTGCGATAGATCTGAGCTCCTTAGCCTTGGCATCGGTTGTAGTAATCCGCTCATGCTCAAGAAAGGATGTCACCATGTTACGAAACATGGCAATTCGGTGGCTCGTCGTTCTTCCCAGTCTTCTTCCAGCTTTATTGTGACGCATGATCTACGATCCTTTCTGCACGAAACGTTTCGATTATTCTTCGTCCTTCCGATCGCCACGCAGCCTTCGCATGACTTCCGGATCTGGAAAACCATCAATTCTCATTCCGAGAGTGAGCCCCATATCGGCAAGAATGTCCTTTATCTCATTCAGGGACTTACGGCCGAAATTCTGGGTCTTGAGCATCTCCGCCTCGGAGCGTGAAACCAGTTCGCCAATAAGCTTTATCCCAGCATTCTTGAGACAATTGGCTGAACGGACCGAAAGTTCTAATTCTTCGACGGTACGGTAAAGATTCTCGTTAATCTTCTCCCGCTCCTCTTCACTTTCAATCTCGGCTGTCGGCTCAATCTCCTCATCAAAGTTGATAAAGATGGACAACTGCTCCTTAAGAATCTTAGCGGCAAAAGCGACTGCATCCTCCGGCACGATGCTGCCATTGGACCACACCTCAAGAGTCAGCTTGTCATAGTCTGTCATCTGCCCGACACGAGCATTGGAGA
Organism: Desulfuromonadales bacterium; assembly: GCA_003712145.1. GTDB lineage: Bacteria > Desulfobacterota > Desulfuromonadia > Geobacterales > Geobacteraceae > Geobacter. The sequence continues at coordinate 14,756 of RHLS01000012.1, forward strand.
CAGTGAAATTGACCTTTTTGATCGGCGAGAAGATGGCATCAATCGGTATCGTTCCCACAGGAGCCTTCTCATCTCGATTGCGATCAGCCGGCACGTACCCCTTGCCTATCCTTACCACCATGTCCATTTCCAGGTTTGCGTCCTTGGAGCAGGTGGCAATATGATGATCAGGGTTGAGAATCTCCACATTGGCATCAGTGATAATATCCCTTGCCTTAACTACACCCTCGCCTTTGTGAATAATCCTTATTGTTCGAGTCTCATTGCCATGCATCTTAAGGCTAATGCCCTTAAGATTGAGAATGATATTGGTAACATCCTCGGTCACACCGGGAATGGAAGAAAACTCGTGAAGCACTCCCTTAGTCCTAACGGAAGTTATAGCTGCCCCCTGAAGGGATGAAAGAAGAACCCTCCGCAGAGAATTGCCAAGCGTCGTACCAAAACCACGTTCAAATGGCTCGGCGAAAAATTTACCATATGTATTGGTTAGCGATTCACTCTCAACCTGAAGTTTTTTCGGACTAATCAGGTCGCGCCAGTTTCTATACATGCATATCCTCCCTTACGGGTCAGTTCGCGTGCTACTTAGAGTAAAGCTCGACGATAAGTTGCTCCTGAATCGGCATCGTAATATCTTCCCTCGCAGGAAGCATCTTTAAGACGCCTTTGTAATTATCCTTATCGAGTTCAAGCCACTGGGGGAGGCCCCGGCGCACAACCGCATCGAGGGATTCATTAAAACAGGAAATCTTCCGACTTTTCTCCTTAAGCTCAACGACATCACCTGTCCTAAGTTGAATGGAGGGGATATTTGCCTTCCTGCCATTAACCATAAAGTGATTATGGCGAACCAGGATTCGAGCTTCGGTCCGCGATGAAGCAAAGCCAAGCCTATAGACGACATTGTCAAGACGACGCTCCAAGAGAGATAAAAGATTCTCGCCTGTTACTCCCTTCATCCTGTCAGCCTCAGTGAAATAACCGCGAAACTGTTTTTCAAGTATCCCGTATATACGGCGCACTTTCTGCTTCTCACGAAGCTGCACGCCATAGTTGGACACCTTTGGTCTCCCCTGACCATGCTGACCGGGAGGGTAATTCCGACGTTTTATGGCACACTTGTCGGTATAGCAACGCTCACCCTTCAGAAACAGTTCCATATTTTCCCTCCTGCAGAGCCTGCAGGAAGGACCTGTATATCTAGCCAACGCTGACCTCCTTTACTGAACTTACTCGACTGAACTTGAAGTTATACTCTTCTACGTTTGGGGGGGCGACATCCGTTGTGGGGGATAGGCGTTACGTCACGGATAAAATTCACATGAAAACCTGCAGCCTGCAATGCGCGGAGAGCAGACTCACGGCCAGAGCCGGGACCCTTCACATAAACTTCGAGGCTTCTCATACCATGTTCCTGAGCCTTTCGCGCACACTCCTCTGCTGCAACCTGCGCTGCAAAGGGAGTGCTCTTGCGTGAGCCCTTGAAACCCTTACTGCCTGCTGTAGACCAAGCCACAACGTTACCAACGGGGTCAGTAATGGTTATGATAGTATTGTTGAACGTTGCCTGTATATGGGCAACGCCTGTGGAAATATTCTTCTTTTCCTTTTTCTTCTTGACGACTTTTTTTGCCGGGCTTGCCATTATTCCTCCAGACCTCTATGTTCTATTTCTTCTTGCCTGCAACAGTCCTGGCAGGACCTTTCCGCGTTCGGGCATTGGTCTTGGTCCGCTGACCATTTACAGGAAGCCCCTTGCGGTGACGGAGGCCTCGATAACAACCCAGATCCATGAGCCTCTTAATGTTCATTGAAATATCACGGCGGAGATCACCTTCGACCTTCACTGTTTTATCAATGTATTCTCTGATCTTCGCTACCTCTGCCTCGGTTAGGTTATCTGTCCTAGCGTCGGAACTCACCCCTGTCTCGATCAGGATACGTTGGGCAGTTGTCCGGCCAATCCCATATATATAGGTTAGCGCGATCTCAATACGTTTATTTCTTGGTAGGTCTATGCCTGCAATGCGTGCCAATGCCGGTCCTCCTCTAAGGTCTCTTATCCTTGACGTTGGGAATGCTTGGGAATTTCGCAAATAACACGAACTACTCCCTTGCGCTTAACGATCTTACACTTGTCGCAAATCTTCTTCACCGATGCCCGTACTTTCATTACCGTTCCTTTCCCACAATCTATAGCTTGCTGAGTATTTCAGGACCATGATCCGTTATCGCAACCGTATGCTCAAAATGAGCCGAAAGTCCGCCATCACAGGTAACTGCAGTCCAACCGTCACTGAGCACCTTTACGTCGTGGCCCTTTTCGTTGATCATTGGTTCTATTGCGAGAACCATCCCAGGTTTTAGCTTGACCCCCCTGCCCGGCTCTCCGAAATTAGGCACTTGTGGACTCTCATGGAGCATCTTGCCTATACCGTGACCCACAAACTCTCTAACAACAGAATAACCACACTGCTCAACATACGATTGAACCGCATGAGAAATATCAGAAAGTCGGTTACTGGATGAGGCTGAACCTATGGCCCTGTACAGTGACTCCTCGGTAACTCGCATAAGCCTTTCGGCTTGAGGACTCACAGTTGACACCGGCACCGTTATTGCGGCATCTCCATAATAACCATCATATACGACGCCGAAATCGAGGCTGACAATATCACCCTCGACAAGAACCCTCGTACTTGGCATACCGTGGACAACCTGATCATTCAGCGAGCAACAAAGCGAGTAGGGAAAACCACTATATCCCTTAAACGCCGGACGGGCTTTTCGCTTTTTAGCTTCAGCTTCCGCCCTCTTATCCAGCTCAATGGTTGCAACTCCAGGCTTAACCTCGGAGCGCAGCACTTCAAGAATTTCGGCGACAATCCTGCTGGCGGAACGCATCCGTTCTATTTCAGAGGGCGTCTTTAGAACAATCACCCTTGCAGGCTCTCCAGAATACTGACTATCGATTGTTGAACATCTCCTATCTGGCCTAAAGCATCTACCCTTCTAAGGAGCTGCTCTTCCAAATAATATCTTTTTAGAGGCGCCGTCTGCTCATCGTAAACATCAAGCCTCCGGCGCATTGTCTCCGCCTGGTCATCATCACGCTGATACAACTCCCCCCCACACTCGTCACAAACACCGACCTCACGAGGTGGATCGAAAACGAGATGGTGAGCACGACCGCACAACCTACAAACCCTTCGGCCAGTTATCCTTTCAAGCAATAGATTCGCATCAACCTCAAACGATATCACATGCCTGATGGAACGCCCAAGCCCTCCAAGAATCCCCTTTAACGCATCAGCTTGGGCAACGGTTCGAGGAAATCCATCGAGAATAAACCCAGCGCGGCAATCATCCAACGCAAGCCTCTCACCCACAATCCCAACAACCACCTCATCAGGCACCAATGCCCCGCTATCCATGTACTGCTTAGCCAAAACGCCCATCGGCGTCTGAGCCTTAACTGCGGCACGCAGCATCTCACCGGTAGACACCTGAGGAATGCCATAACGCTTTGCAATCAAATTCGCTTGTGTACCCTTCCCCGCACCTGGAGGGCCAAGAAATACCAGATCCATTAAAATTTCACCAATGTAAGAATGACTACTTTCGACCTCTGACCCGCACACCCTTCATAAAACCTTCATAACTACGAGTGATTAGGTGAGACTCAATCTGAGCCGCAGTATCCATGCCTACACCAACTGCAATCAGAAGAGCAGTACCTCCGAAATAAAAAGGCAAATTGAATTTACCTATCAGCACAGAAGGTAACACACAAACTGCCGATATATATATCGCCCCGGCAAAGGTCAGCTTAGTCAGAACCCGATCTAGATACTCCGAAGTCTCTTTCCCAGGACGAACGCCCGGGATATAACCACCGTGCTTTTTAACATTTTCCGCCACATCTACCGGGTTAAAAGAGACAGCCGTGTAGAAATAGCAGAAAAAGACAATGAACGCAACGAAAAATACGTCATACGTCAAATGCCCTGGTGTAAGACTCTGTGCTGCCTTCTGTACCCAAGGCACATTAATGAAATTAGCAATCGTCGCAGGAAACATAATAATCGATGAAGCAAAAATCGGCGGGATAACACCTGCCATGTTTACCTTTAACGGCAAATGCGAGGTTTGACCCCCGTACGTCTTCAACCCGACAACGCGCTTTGCGTAGTGTATCGGCAGCCTACGCTGACCTCTTTCGACAAACACGATTGCCGCGATAACGAAAAACATGAGCGCAGCAATAAGCAATATGACCAAAAGAGATAGCTCTCCAGTCCTAATAAGCTTAACGGTGTTTCCTAGTGCAACAGGGATACGCGCGACAATGCCTGCAAAAATAATCAAAGATATGCCGTTACCGATCCCCCTCTCAGACATCTGCTCACCAAGCCACATAATAAAGGCGGTACCAGCAGTCAGCGTTATCACGGTCATCACCCTGAATCCCCATCCAGGGTTAGGAACCACGAGTTCTCCCGCAGGGCCTCGCATGCTCTCAAGACCGATACTGATCCCCAAACCTTGTACGACGCTCAGAACTATTGTCCCATAGCGAGTGTACTGTATGATTTTCTTTCGCCCCGACTCACCTTCCTTGGAAAGTTTCTCTATTGCAGGCACCACAACTGTAAGGAGTTGGAAGATGATAGACGAAGAGATGTATGGCATAATGCCGAGCGCGAAGACAGTCAACTTCTCTAGCGCACCACCCGAAAACATGTCGAAAAGCCCGAGGAGCGTACCACGGGCTTGAGCGAAGAAATGCGCAAGAGCTTTACTGTCAATCCCTGGTGTTGGGATGTGACAGCCTATTCTGTAGACTGCGAGCATACCTAGGGAGAACAGTACACGCTTCTTGAGCTCAGGAATCCTGAAAATGTTCTGAAACGCCTCAATCAAAGCGCAATCTCCTCGGCAGTACCACCTGCCGCCTCAATCTTTTCTTTCGCTTTTGCGCTAAATTTATGAGCCTTGATCGTCAGGGAACGGGTTAACTCACCGTCAGCTAGCACCTTGAGCCCATCCTTAATCTCACCAATCAGTCCAGCTTTGGTAAGAGCCTCGACATCAATTATGCCCCCGTTTTCAAAGGCCTCCAGTTGACCGACATTGACAATCGCAAACTCCTTACGAGTAAGAGGAGTGAATCCTCTTTTCGGGAGACGACGCTGCATAGGCATCTGCCCACCCTCAAAACCGGCCTTGATACTACCGCCGCTGCGTGCTTTCTGTCCCTTGTGGCCCTTGGTGGCTGTTTTTCCATGGCCAGATCCTGTACCACGCCCGATTCGCTTCTTATTTTTGGTCGCACCGATTGCCGGCTTAAGACTGTTCAGTTCCATCACACACCCCTAGGGAAATTACTTCTCGATCTTTATCATGTGGGAGACCTTATTGATCATCCCCATGACTTCCGGCGAACTATTCAAAACGACGCTCTTGTTCATCTTCGTAAGGCCAAGACCACCAAGCACTGACTTCTGCTTCGCAGACGCGCCAATATGGCTTCTCACCAAGGTAATGCGAATTTCAGCAGACATACTGCCCTCCCTGCTCTGCAATTTTCTAATCTACCATCCCACGACGTGCCATAATCTCTTGAGGGCTCCGTAGCTGTGCAAGACCATTTACCGCAGCCTTTACTACGTTGTGAGGATTGTTGGATCCAAGACACTTCGAAAGCACGTTGTGCAACCCCGCAGCCTCGAAAACAGCGCGAGCTGCCCCCCCAGCAATAACGCCTGTACCGGCAGATGCAGGCTTGATTAATACTCGCCCTGCTCCGAAATGGCCAAGTATCTCATAGGGGATGGTGCTACCCGCAACAATTGGCACCCTTATCAGATTTTTTTTGGCCTGCTCAACACCCTTTCGTATAGCTTCCGGGACCTCGTTAGCCTTGCCAAGACCATAGCCAACGACTCCACTGCCATCGCCAACAACAACGAGAGCAGAGAAACTAAAACGTCTGCCGCCTTTTACTACTTTGGCAACACGACTAATATGAACCACTTTGTCCGTAAGGTTCAGTTCATTAGGATTTATCTTCTGCAAGTTCATGCCTCCTTATGGTTTCCTTTAGAAGGACAGGCCGTTCTCACGCGCCGAGTCAGCAAGCGCCTTTACCCTGCCGTGATACAGGAAACCGTTACGATCAAACACGACGGTCGAGACATTTTTCTCGATCGCTTTTTTGGCGATAAGAGCGCCAACCTGTTTGGCGGCTTCCACATTACCGGTATATTTCAGAGACTCATCGATATCTCCCTCGACAGTAGAAGCAGATACAATGGTCACACCTGTGGAATCATCAATGATCTGAGCGTAAATGTGCCGGGCGCTCCTAAACACGTTAAGCCTCGGACGCTCAGTCGTACCCCTGATCTTCTTCCTCACTCTCGTTTTGCGCTTGAGGTGAGCCACTTTCTTTGAAGCGAGAGGACTCAATTTACTTCTCCTTAAGACTATTTTTTACCGGTCTTACCGGCTTTTCTCAGTATCTTCTCGTCAGCGTACTTGATTCCCTTACCCTTATACGGCTCAGGGCCTCGGAAAGACCTGATTTTTGCAGCAGTCTGACCGACAAGCTCCTTATCGATTCCCTTAACAAGAACCTTGGTCATCTTGTCAACCTCAACAGCTATCCCTCGGGGCAGGGGAAAATTGATCGGATGAGAATAGCCAAGGCTGAGATTCAGCACATCACCCTTTGCCTCAGCGCGGTAACCAACCCCACTGATCTCGAGAACTCGCTCGAACCCCTTGGTCACGCCGTCCACCATATTACTGATCAACGTCCGAGTCAATCCATGTGCAGATCGCGATTTGAGACCATCATCGGCCCTCGAGACAAGAATCGTAGTGTCGGTTATCTCAAGGGTGACGCCGGTCATTATCTCACGGCTCAGAGCCCCCTTGGGACCCTCAACTTTGAGAATCGGGCTGGAAAAATCAACTTTTACACCACTCGGTATTTCAATAGGTCGTTTGCCGATCCTGGACATGGCCTGTATGCTCCTTGCTTCCTTATATTACCAAACAGTGCAAATTACTTCACCACCAACTCCGGCCTCACGGGCAACCTTATCAGTGATGATACCTTTGGATGTCGAAAGTACGGCAATTCCCATTCCATTCTTTACACTGGGAATTTTATCACTGCTTACGTAGACTCTTCCGCCGGGCTTGCTCACACGCTTAATCTCACTGATTACAGAATCCTTATCATCAATGTACTTGAGATAAACGCGTAGAACACCTTGTTTATTGTCCGCAATTACCTTGTAATTCTTTACAAAACCTTCAGATTTAAGAACATTAGCCAAATTCACCTTGAGATTTGACGATGGGATGTCCACTTTCTGAAGTTTCGCCATGTTAGCGTTTCTGATTCTGGTGAGCATATCGGCGATAGGGTCAGTCATCGACATTGAACTAGTCCTCTTTTCTTAGCACGGTGCTTTTCTGTTTACCAACTCGACTTGATCACACCAGGAATTTGACCTGCGGAGGCAAGTTTTCGGAGACAAATCCTGCACATGTCGAATTTACGATAATATGCCCGCGGTCTTCCGCAGAGAGGACAGCGATTATACTCGCGAACCTTGAACTTGCTCCCTCTTTGCGCCTTTATGATCATCGATGTCTTAGCCACTGCAATCCTCCACTCTAATTAGTTCCTGAAAGGCATCCCGAGTTGCTTGAGCAATGCCTTACTTTCTTCGTCGGTGTTCGCGGTCGTGACGATGGTTATGTTGAGCCCCTTGATCTTATCAATCTTATCGTAATTGATCTCAGGGAAAATAAGCTGCTCTTTGACACCAAGAGAATAGTTGCCGCGACCGTCAAAACCCTTACCCGAAACGCCCTTGAAATCGCGTACTCGAGGGAGAGCAACATTTATAAGTCGGTCAAGGAATTCATACATCTTGTCTTTGCGAAGGGTCACACAGCAACCTATCGGCATTCCTTGACGAAGCTTAAAGCCGGCTATCGACTTCTTGGCCTTGGTGATAACCGCTTTCTGGCCAGTTATGATAGCAAGCTCTTCAACGGCAGAATCAAGAATTTTGACATTCTGAATAGCCTCGCCAAGCCCCATGTTGACTACAATCTTCTGGATCTTCGGCACCTGCATGATGTTCTTATAGCTGAAGTCCTTCGTCAGCTGGGGAACGATATTATTATCGTAAAGCTCTTTAAGCCTTGCCATCTGCTCCTCCGTTCCTATTTATCAAACGACTCGCCGCATTTAACACAAACACGGGCTTTGCCGCCATTCTCAAGCATATTCATCTTGGAACGAACGGGCTTTTTACACTTATCGCAATAAAGCATCACATTGGATATGTGGAGTGGAGCCTCTTTTTCAACAATCCCACCCGGTTCGTTTCCACGTGCACGCGTGTGCCGCTTGACGATATTCAGACCTTCCACCAGGACGCCATCCTTTTTAGGAAGTACACGTAAAACCTTACCACTCTTGCTCTTATCTTTACCGGTTATCACCGATACGGTGTCGCCCTTTTTGACATGATACTTTTTGTCAAGCATTGTGTTTCTCCTCGGAATGTATTACAGAACCTCGGGTGCAAGCGAGATTATCTTCATAAACTTCCTCGCCCGTAACTCCCTTGCAACCGGGCCGAAGATACGCGTTCCGACGGGCTCCTTCTGGTTATTGATGACTACCGCCGAATTATCGTCAAACCGGATATAGGAACCATCAGGACGACCTACCTCCTTGGCCGTACGCACGATCACCGCCTTGACAACATCGCCTTTTTTAACTTTTGAGTTCGGTATGGCCTCACGCACGGACGCAACAATGACGTCACCTATTCCGGCGTACTTTCTCTTAGAGCCACCGAGCACCTTTATGCAAAAAAGCTTCTTAGCTCCGGAATTATCCGCAACATCCAATATGGTCTGCATCTGAATCATGGCTAACTCCCGGTTACTCGAATCTTTCGATTATCTGGCGGATCTTCCAGCGCTTGTCCTTACTCAGGGGGCGAGTTTCCACGATGAGCACCCTGTCACCGGCCTTGCAGCTGTTCTCTTCATCATGAGCTTTATATTTAACGCTGCGCTTAATGTACTTATTGTACACGGGGTGCTTTACAAGGTGTGAAACCCTCACGACAACGGTTTTGTCCATCTTGTCGCTCACCACTACCCCAACCTGGGTTTTTCTGTTCCCGCGCTGACTCATAGCTTCCTCTCTCTAGCCCCTTCTTTCACAGAGGATTGTTTTAATCCTGGCGATATCTTTCTTTACCAAGGGAATTCTCGAGGTATTCTCGAGCCTCCCGGTGTGGAGCTGGAACTTCAGGTTAAACAACTCCTGCGTAAGTTCATTGCTCTTAATCGTCAGTTCGTCATTAGACATACTCTTAAGGTCACTAGCTTTCATAACCTTCCTTCCTAGAAATGAATTTGGTACCGATTGGAAGCTTATGTGCAGCAAGGCGAAATGCCTCTCGCGCTATCTCCTCGGTTACTCCTTCCATTTCATAAAGCACCCTGCCGGGCTTGATGACACAAACCCAGGAATCAGGAGAGCCTTTCCCTTTTCCCATACGTGTTTCAGCTGGCTTTGAGGTAAGCGGCTTATCGGGAAAAATACGGATCCATATTTTTCCACCCCTCTTGATATAGCGAGTCATAGCAATACGCGCAGCTTCAATCTGCCGTGAATCAAGCCATCCACATTCTGTTGCCTGCAGACCGAACTCGCCAAAGGACAAGGATGCGCCACGTTGCGCGGCACCCTTCATGCGTCCTTTCATTTGTTTTCTATGCTTAACTTTCTTAGGCATCAACATTGGGAAAAACTCCTGTTTCTATTTTTGACCGGGGAGAACTTCACCTTTGAAGATGAGGACCTTGACCCCAATGATCCCATAAGTAGTCTTGGCCTCGGCAAAGCCATAGTCAATATCTGCTCTCAACGTATGGAGAGGAACACGTCCCTCGCGGTACCACTCGGTGCGAGACATTTCAGCTCCGCCAAGGCGGCCAGAGCACGTTATCCGAATACCTTTGGCCCCGAACTTCAGCGCAGAGGTTACACTCTTCTTCATGGCTCGACGAAACGCAACGCGTCTCTCTAGCTGAAGCGCGACATTCTCAGCCACAAGTTGAGCATCCAACTCAGGTTTACGAACTTCTTGGATGTTGAGGTAGACTTCCTTGTCAGTCAGCTTGGCAAGCTCTTTCTTAAGAGTCTCAACTTCTGCGCCCTTTTTTCCGATAATCAAACCAGGACGCGCTGTAAAGATATTGATCTTAGCTTTATTTGCTGCTCGCTCGATCTCAATCTTTGAAACACCTGAATTATATAGGCGCTTCTTAAGGAAATTTCTGAGCTTGATATCCTCATGAAGTAGCTTGGCATAGTCAGCCTCAGCATACCACCGGGAGTCCCACGTTTTTATGACACCAAGCCTGAATCCAATCGGATTTACTTTCTGACCCAAGACACCACCTCCATCCTAATTACTTATCCGCCAAAACCACCGTTATATGGCTGGTTGGCTTCCTGATCTTGCTGGCACGTCCCATTGCACGCGGAGTAAATCGCTTAAGCACAGGACCTGCATCCACACTAATAATTTTTACAAAGAGTCGATCAACATCCGATGCTCCCTTTTGCTCAGCATTCGCCACTGCAGATTGAAGCAACTTAGTGACAAGCTTCGCTGAAGGCTGGGGAGAAAAACGGAGTATCGTTAGAGCGTCCTGAATACCCTTGCCCCTTACCATATCCACGACGAGTCGCGTCTTCCGAGGCGAAAGGCGGGCAAATGACAATTTTGCTCGTGCTTCCATTCTATAAGCTCCTTTGACGGTTACTTCTTCTTCAGCTTGCTCTTCTTATCGGCTGCATGGCCATAAAAGGTCCGCGTAGGTGCAAACTCACCAAGCTTGTGGCCTACCATATTCTCAGTAACAAAAACAGGAATAAACTTCTTGCCGTTATGCACAGCAAATGTAAGTCCAATAAAATCTGGAGTTATAGTTGACCGCCGCGACCAAGTCTTGATCACCTTCTTTGAGCCGGGTCCCTCAGCAGCCACTTTTTTCGCAATATGATCGTCAACAAAGGGACCTTTTTTGATCGAACGTGCCATGATTCTATCCTTTAACCAGTTGTATTATTTCGAGCGCGGCTTGACTATAAACCGTGAAGATGTCTTATTCTTGCGCGTCTTATATCCCTTGGTGGGAATACCCCATGGTGTAACCGGATGGCGTCCGCCAGATGTGCGACCCTCACCACCACCATGCGGATGGTCAACCGGGTTCATAGCAACACCCCGAACCTTGGGTCGACGCCCCAGCCAGCGTGAACGGCCAGCCTTGCCAATTGAAACGTTCTCATGATCTATGTTTCCTACTTGGCCTACAGTGGCCATACAGTCCAGAAGGACCATGCGGACCTCACCCGAAGGAAGTTTGACCTGCGCGTACTTTCCTTCTTTAGCCATGAGCTGGGCAAAAGTACCTGCACTGCGAGCAAGTTGCCCACCCTTGCCGATTTTGAGTTCGATATTATGAATGATCGTACCAAGCGGTATTGCGCGAAGCGGCAACGCATTGCCAGGCTTAATATCCGCACTCGAACTTGCGACGATTGTATCGCCAACCTTGAGGCCGAGGGGGGCAAGGATATATCGCTTCTCACCATCGATATAGTTGAGAAGTGCAATACGAGCACTCCTGTTTGGATCGTACTCAACACTTGCAACCCTAGCAGGAATCTCCACTTTATTCCGACGGAAGTCAATTATCCTATACTTTTTCTTATGCCCGCCGCCAATATGCCGCGACGTGATACGGCCAAAACTGTTGCGTCCACCAGTCTTCTTGAGGGTTATAACTAGAGACTTTTCAGGCCTCGTTGCAGTCACTTCCTCAAAGGTTGAGCATGTCTGGTGCCGGCGGCCTGCCGATGTCGGTTTATACGTTTTGATAGCCATGAATTCTCACTCCACTACTTAAGAGAGTTATATCTCGAAGAAATCAACGGCGCTTCCCTCTTTAAGGGTCACATACGCCTTTTTCCAACTAGAACGCCTGCCTTGATGACGACCGACCCGCTTAATCTTTCCGGCCATATTGACCGTGTTTACGTCGGCGACCGCAACCTTAAAGAGCTTTTCTACAGCATCCTTAATTTCAATCTTGTTTGCGTCTCGGCTTACCACAAAAGAGACAACATTCTTGGACTCCTTCTCCAAGGTAGTCTTCTCCGTAATGAGAGGTTTCTTGATTACGTCATATATGTTCATGACTGCAACGCTCCTTCGACCGAACGAACGGCCGACTGGGTGAAAATGATATTGTTATACTTAATGATGTCATACACGCTGAGATGCTCAACTTTGACAACTTTCACACCCTTGATGTTACGTGCGGATAGCTCAAGATTGCTGTTAGGTGCGTCTATGATTACAAGAGTCTTTGCAATATCAAATACACTGAGGACTCCGGCAAAACTCTTAGTGGAAATGGACGGCAACTCGATTACATCCAAAACCGACAGCTTGTTCTCCTTATACAGCATAGAGAGAGCGGAGCGGACAGCGGCCTTACGGGCCTTTTTATTCATGGACAGGCTGTAAACCTTGGGCTGAGGGCCGAACGCCACACCACCGCCAACATAGTGGGGTGCACGGATACAACCTTGGCGCGCCTGACCTGTACCTTTCTGACGGTATGGCTTCTTACCACCGCCTGAAACAGCCGAGCGATTTTTGACTGCCACGGTACCAGCACGCCGGTTTGCCAGCTGAACTTTTACCGCCTCATGAATGAGATACTCCTTCACTTCGCCGTTAAATACGACGTCGCTAAGCTCCATCTCACCCACCTTGTTCTTTTTAATATCGTAAACGTCGATTGTCGCCATTGCTTTCTCCACAGACTACAAGTCTAGCGTGCCTTGACACTGTCCTTCACATACACAATTCCATTATTAGCGCCCGGAATAGCACCTTTAATGAGCAGGAGATTCTCAGCAACATCAATTCTTACCACCTGAAGTCGCTGCACAGTTACACGTTCATTGCCAAGCTGACCAGGCATCTTCTTGTTCTTAAAGACACGCGAAGGATAAGCAGAGCACCCTATGGAGCCAGGAGCCCTGTGAAAGGTGGATCCGTGAGACGAGCGCCCACCCCTGAATCCCCAGCGCTTAACAACCCCCTGGAAACCCTTACCAATGCTTGTGCCCGTCACATCGATATAATCACCAGGCTCGAATATGTCGGCTTTGATAACATCTCCTACGCTGTACTGGTCGATCTCATCGATCCTGAATTCGCGTAGACAAGTAAATGCTCCTTGCCCAGCTGACTTGCAGTGACCAATCAACGCCCTAGTGGCCTTACTGGCATCTTTAGCGAGAAAACCAACCTGGATGGCATTGTAGCCATCCTTTTCAATGGTCTTCTTCTGCAAGACCACGCAAGGCCCGGCTTCAACAACAGTTACCGGAATACGCCTGCCATCTTCGGCAAATATCTGGCTCATCCCCAGTTTTTTTGCAATCAATCCCTTCTTCATGGCTGAATCCCTATCCTTACATTTGCATTAAAGCTTGATTTCTACATCTACACCCGCAGAAAGGTCGAGCTTCATGAGAGCATCAACTGTTTGCTGAGTCGGGTCGAGTATATCGATAAGCCGCTTGTGAGTGCGAATCTCGAACTGTTCACGCGACTTTTTGTCAACGTGCGGTCCTCGAAGGACACAGTATTTGTTGATGATGGTCGGAAGCGGGATCGGTCCAGCCACCCTCGCTCCGGTTCTCTTGGCTGTATCTACGATCTCACTGACCGATTGATCAAGCAACTTATGATCAAAGGCTTTAAGGCGGATTCTTATCTTTTGACTTGGCATCTCTTCCTCGTACCTGCGTTATTCGATGATGGAGCTGACGACACCAGCGCCCACAGTCCTGCCGCCTTCGCGGATGGCAAACCGAAGTCCTTCGTCCATGGCGATCGGTGTGATCAGGTTGACGGTCACTGCGACGTTGTCACCAGGCATGACCATCTCGGTCCCGGCCGGAAGGTCAACCACGCCGGTCACGTCCGTGGTCCGGAAGTAGAACTGCGGACGGTAGCCATTGAAGAACGGAGTATGACGGCCGCCTTCTTCCTTGGTCAGAATGTATGCCTCGGCCTTGAACTTGGTGTGCGGGGTGATGCTGCCCGGCTTGGCAAGCACCTGGCCACGCTCGATGTCTTCACGCTTCACACCGCGCAGAAGGGCACCAATGTTGTCACCGGCGCGACCTTCGTCGAGAAGCTTGCGGAACATTTCCACACCGGTGACGGTGGTCTTGACCGTGTTCTTGATGCCGACGATCTCGATTTCCTCGCCAACCTTGACGATACCACGCTCTACGCGGCCGGTGGCGACGGTGCCGCGGCCGGAGATGGAGAAGACGTCTTCGACGGGCATCAGGAACGGCTTGTCGATGGCGCGCTCGGGCTCGGGGATGTAGCTGTCCACGGCTTCCATGAGCTGGAAGATGGCCTGCTCGCCCAACTCACCCTTGTCGCCCTCGAGGGCCTTGAGGGCGGAACCCTTGATGATGGGGATGTCATCGCCCGGGAAGTCGTAGGAGGAAAGCAGCTCGCGAATCTCGAGCTCTACCAGCTCCAGGAGTTCGGGGTCGTCGACCATGTCGGCCTTGTTCAAAAAAACGACGATATACGGCACGCCGACCTGACGAGCGAGCAGGATGTGCTCACGGGTTTGCGGCATCGGGCCGTCGGCGGCGGAAACCACGAGGATGGCGCCGTCCATCTGAGCCGCTCCGGTAATCATGTTCTTGACATAGTCGGCGTGGCCGGGGCAGTCCACGTGTGCATAGTGGCGCTTGTCGGTTTCGTACTCGACGTGGGCGGTGGCGATGGTTATACCACGCTCGCGCTCTTCCGGCGCGTTGTCGATCTGGTCGAACGCCCGAAACTCTGCCTTGCCCTGCGCCGCAAGCACCTTGGTGATGGCGGCGGTCAACGTGGTCTTGCCGTGGTCGACGTGACCGATCGTGCCTATGTTGACGTGCGGTTTCGTCCTCTCGAATTTTGCCTTTGCCATGTAGGATTCCTCCCTCTATGGTAATTAAATTACCCTTTTACTTTAGCGACAATCTCTTCAGATACCGATTTTGGCACCTGCTCATAATGATCAAAAGTCATGGTGTATGTTGCACGCCCCTGCGTAGCTGAACGAAGATCGGTAGCATAACCGAACATCTGAGCGAGTGGCACCATTGCGCCCACCACCTGTGCTCCTGCACGGCTTTCCATCCCCATGATACGCCCACGACGAGAGTTCAGGTCACCAATGACATCACCCATGTACTCTTCGGGGACAACCACCTCAACCGACATGATCGGCTCAAGGAGAACCGGTCCGGCTTTTGCTGAAGCCTCTTTGAAGGCCATGGATCCTGCAATCTTAAAGGCCATCTCCGAAGAGTCAACTTCGTGATAGGAACCATCAACGAGAGATACCTTGAAGTCTACGCACGGGAAGCCTGCAAGCACGCCTGTGTCCATAGCCTCCTGAATACCCTTGTCGACTGCCGGAATATATTCTCTCGGCACAACGCCACCCTTGATGGCATCGACAAACTCATATCCCTTTCCAGGCTCCTGGGGCTCCATTTCAATCCAGACGTGACCATACTGACCGCGGCCACCGGACTGACGGACAAACTTACCCTCAACCTTTACCTTCTTGGTCACGGTTTCGCGGTATGCCACCTGGGGCTTGCCTACATTTGCCTCTACCTTGAACTCGCGCATGAGGCGGTCGACAATAATTTCGAGATGAAGCTCGCCCATACCCGAAATAATAGTCTGACCCGTCTCCTCATCGGTCTTAACGCGGAAAGAAGGATCCTCACTGGCAAGCTTCTGAAGGCTAATACCAAGCTTTTCCTGATCAGCCTTGGTCTTGGGCTCGATTGCAATCGCGATGACCGGCTCAGGAAACTCAATGGACTCGAGTATTACCGGAGCGTCCTCAGGACAGAGCGTATCACCGGTAGTCGTATACTTAAGCCCCACCGCCGCAGCGATGTCACCGGCATACACTTCTTTTATTTCTTCACGCTTATTTGCGTGCATCTTGAGAAGTCGACCGATCCTCTCTTTCTTCTCTTTAGTGGAGTTATACACATAAGAGCCAGAGTTGAGAACACCGGAATAAACTCGAAAGAAACAGAGTTGCCCGACGAACGGGTCAGTCATGATTTTAAAAGCCAACGCAGCGAACGGCTCATCATCAGACGCCTTGCGCTCAATCTCAGCACCCGAATCAGCATCAACGCCCTTTATCGCGGGAATATCGATCGGCGATGGAAGGTAGGCGATTACCGAGTCAAGAAGATTCTGCACGCCCTTATTCTTAAATGCGGAACCACAAATCACAGGACATATCTGAATGTCGATGGTTGCCTTTCGAATCGCCTCCCGGACCTCTTCAACAGACAACTCCTCACCAGCGAGATACTTCTCCATGAGTGCATCGTCATGCGAAGATATCTCCTCTATCATCTTTTCGCGGTACTCTTGCGCAAGCTCTGCAAGATCCGCGGGAACATCTTCAACATGATACTTGGCACCCAAAGACTCATCATCCCAGATGATAGCCTTCATCTCAACAAGATCAATGACACCCCTATAGGAATCCTCTGCCCCAACCGGGAGCTGAATAGGCACGGGATTAGCCTTGAGGCGGTCTCGAATCATCGATACGCCACGAAAGAAATCAGCACCAACCCTGTCCATCTTGTTAATAAAGGCAATTCGCGGGACACGATACTTGTCGGCCTGACGCCACACAGTCTCAGACTGAGGCTCGACGCCGCCCACCGAGCAGAAAACCGCAACCGCACCATCAAGCACACGCAACGAGCGCTCAACTTCTATCGTGAAATCAACATGCCCAGGAGTGTCAATGATATTGACCCGATGATCATCCCAGAAGCAGGTAGTCGCAGCAGACGTAATAGTAATGCCACGCTCTTGCTCCTGAGCCATCCAGTCCATGGTGGCGGTTCCCTCGTGGACTTCGCCAATCTTGTGCGACACACCGGTATAATAAAGAATCCGCTCAGTCGTCGTTGTCTTTCCAGCGTCAATATGCGCCATAATCCCGATATTGCGGGTTTTTGCAAGGGATACAAGTCGTGCCACAAATTCCTCCAGTTACCCAGACAAACCTATATAAACTACCAACGGTAATGCGCAAAGGCCCGGTTAGCCTCAGCCATGCGGTGCGTATCTTCACGCTTCTTCACAGCCGCACCGCGGTTGTTATACGCATCAAGAATCTCACCAGCAAGCTTGTCAGTGACCGTCTTCTCAGACCGATCATTGGCATACTTGATCAGCCAGCGCATCGCAAGAGAAACCCGACGATCAGCGCGCACCTCAACCGGCACCTGATACGTAGAGCCACCAACCCGACGAGACTTAACTTCAAGCATCGGCTTAATATTATCAAGGCACTTCTTCAGGACCTTTACCGACTCCTCGCCAGTTTTCTGCGAAACAACTTCAAGCGCCCCATAGAGCGCCCGCTCTGCGGTACTCTTCTTGCCATCTTTCATAATGACATTAACCAGCTTGGCAACAACCCGGTCATTAAACTTCGGATCAGGCAGAATAACTCTTTTCGCTACTTCTCTTCTTCTCGGCATAACACCCTCTCACCTGAGTCGTTTACTTGGGCCTCTTCGCGCCATACTTGGACCGACCCTGCATCCGCCCCTTCACACCTACAGAGTCAAGCGTACCACGCACGATGTGATAGCGGACACCAGGAAGGTCCTTTACCCTCCCACCACGAATAAGAACAACTGAGTGCTCCTGAAGATTATGCCCAACCCCCGGAATATAAGAGGTCACCTCTACCCCGTTCGTAAGACGAACCCTAGCAACCTTTCGAAGCGCGGAGTTCGGCTTCTTCGGGGTCGTAGTATAAACCCTCGTACACACCCCCCTTTTCTGCGGACAGGACTTAAGGGCAGGCGCAGTAGACTTATCCTTTTTGCTTTTCCTGCCAATACGAATCAACTGGTTAATTGTAGGCATACTCTCGTTCTCCCGATTACTGCTTCTCCAGGGGTGTCCTCCCTGCGGAAGCGACAAAGTTAGCAGGTGGCATCACCCTTGTCAATATCTTTTTCATTTTTTTTAAAGAGAGTTACACAACCTGTCCTATACTACTCTTCACCAACGTCGTCGTAATCCTCGTCATCGATGTCGGCCTCAACAGGTACAGACTTGACCTGTTCAGGCAACTCCGACTGCTCGACAACAAGCTTAAGGTTCCGGTAGCGGGACAGCCCCGTACCTGCCGGAATAAGACGCCCCATGATGACGTTTTCCTTGAGACCACGAAGTTGATCCACTTTGCCCTCGATGGCGGCCTGCGTCAGCACCTTGGTTGTCTCCTGGAAGGAAGCCGCCGAGATGAATGATTCAGTGGAAAGCGACGCCTTGGTAATACCAAGGAGCAGCGGCTCCGCGATGGCCGGACGGCCACCTTTGACGAGCGCCCGCTCGTTTTCTTCCTCAAACGCCCACCGCTCAAGCTGGTCGTCAATGAGGAACGTGGTTTCTCCAACGTCCTTGATCCGAACCCGGCGAAGCATCTGACGAACGATGACTTCGATATGCTTGTCGTTAATCTTGACACCTTGGAGCCGATAAACCTCCTGGACCTCGTCCACCAAGTACTTGGCCAACTCCTTCAAGCCAAGAACGCGAAGAATGTCGTGAGGGTTGGAGGAGCCATCCATAAGGGCTTCACCGGCGCGCACATAATCATTCTCATGCACACTGATGTGCTTGCCCTTTGGGATGAGATACTCCTTTGGCTCTCCGATTTCAGGCGTAACAATAACCTTTCTCTTACCTTTTGCATCCTTGCCGAAGGTGACGATACCATCAATTTCGGAGATGACGGCAAAGTCCTTGGGCTTGCGTGCCTCGAACAGTTCCGCAACCCGGGGAAGACCACCTGTAATATCCTTTGTCTTGGTGGTTTCGCGGGGGATCTTCGCAATGACATCGCCAGCATTGACGAATGAATCTTCATGGACGGAGATATTGGCCCCAACGGGAAGGAAGTAGCGCCCGATCGTGCTCCCAGCCCCAGCATCAGAATCCTTGATGGCGATACGCGGACGCTTGTCCGCATCACGGGACTCGACGATAACCTTCCGGGAAAGGCCAGTTACCTCGTCGAGTTGCTCCTCCATGGTGACACCTTCAACAATATCACCGAACTTAATCCGACCGGAGAACTCGGTGAGTATTGGCATCGTGTAGGGATCCCACTCGGCAAGCGTATCACCTGGTTTGACAACGTGGTCGGGAGCTACGCGAATCTTGGCCCCGTAGACAATGCCGTACTTCTCACGTTCGCGTCCCGTCTCGTCTACAATGGCAAGTTCACCGTTGCGGTTCATGACGATGTGGTGGCCGTCAACGTTGACAACACTATTGATGTTGATGAACTTAACACGACCTTCAGTGCGCGACTCAAGAGAGGTTTGCTCCGCGTGCCGCGATGCAGTACCACCGATGTGGAACGTACGCATGGTAAGCTGCGTACCAGGTTCGCCGATGGACTGGGCAGCAATAACGCCAACCGCTTCGCCCATGTTTACCATGTGCCCTCGGGCTAGGTCACGGCCGTAGCACTTGGCGCAGATGCCGCGCCGACTCTGGCAGGTAAGAACTGAGCGGATCTTTACTCGCTCAAGGCCTGAATCCTCTATCCGCTTCACAAGAGTCTCGTCGATGTCGTGATTCGCCGGAACGAGAACGTCACCGGTCACAGGATCAAGAATGTCATCGAGAGCAACGCGGCCAAGTATCCGGTCTCCGATGTGCTCAATGACCTCGCCACCCTCGGTGAGGGAAGACACCGTGAGGCCGTCGAGGGTTCCGCAATCCGGTTCCGTGATGATGGCGTCTTGGGCAACATCCACGAGTCGACGGGTGAGATAACCGGAGTTCGCTGTCTTGAGGGCCGTATCGGCCAGACCCTTCCGGGCCCCGTGAGTCGAGATGAAGTACTGGAGAACGTTGAGACCCTCGCGGAAGTTTGCGGTAATCGGAGTCTCGATAATCTCGCCGGACGGTTTTGCCATAAGGCCCCGCATCCCGGCAAGCTGACGGATCTGCTGGGCCGAGCCCCGGGCGCCCGAATCAGCCATCATGTGGATGGCGTTGAAAGAGGGGACCTTCACCTCCTTGCCATCTGGGGAAACCATGATGTCCTTGGAAAGGTTGTCAAGCATCTCCTTGGCAATCTCTTCGGTGGCCTTTGCCCAGATGTCGATGACCTTGTTATAGCGCTCGCCGTCGGTGATGAGACCTTCGGTGTACTGGTTCTGTATCTCCTTGACCTCTTCCGTGGCCCTCTCGATGATGGCAGGCTTCCCTTCGGGAATAACCATGTCGTTCATGCAGATGGAGATGCCTGCAAGGGTTGAGTAGCGGAAACCTGTCTCCTTGAGCCGGTCGGCCAAGATGACCGTCTCCTTGTTGCCGGCAAGTCGGTAGCAGACATCGATCAGGTTGGTGAGCTCTTTCTTACTCATTACCTTGTTGATGGCTGAGAAGGGAACGACATCCGGGAGGATCTCGCGAAGAAGGATACGACCGGTTGTAGTCTCTATGATCTCCGTGGACTCTTCATCGGAACGGATATTCTTCATCCGGACCTTGATTCGTGCCTGGAGGTCGAGCTCGCCGGCATCAAAGGCAATGCGCACCTCTTCGGGAGAGGCGAATATCTTATCTTCACCTTTGGCGAAAGGACGCTCACGGGTCATGTAATAGATGCCGAGAACCATATCCTGAGAGGGTACAATGATCGGCTTGCCGTGGGCGGGCGACAGGATGTTGTTGGTACTCATCATGAGGACCCGCGCCTCCACCTGGCTCTCGATGGAGAGCGGCAGGTGAACTGCCATCTGGTCACCGTCGAAGTCAGCGTTGAAGGCGGTACACACAAGCGGATGCAGCTGGATCGCCTTGCCTTCGATAAGGACCGGCTCGAAGGCCTGGATGCCGAGACGGTGCAGCGTCGGAGCACGGTTCAACATCACCGGGTGCTCCTTGATAACCTCCTCCAGAACGTCCCACACTTCGGGACGCTCCTTCTCCACCATCTTCTTGGCGCTCTTTATGGTGGTGACGAATCCGCGTTCCTCCAGCTTGTTATAGATGAACGGCTTAAAGAGTTCGAGCGCCATCTTCTTCGGCAGACCGCACTGGTGGAGTCTGAGTTCCGGACCCACGACAATGACGGAACGGCCAGAGTAGTCGACCCGCTTACCGAGGAGATTCTGACGGAAACGGCCCGACTTGCCCTTGAGCATGTCAGACAGTGACTTGAGGGGGCGCTTGTTGGGGCCGGCTATGGCGCGGCCGCGACGGCCGTTGTCAAAGAGGGCGTCGACTGCTTCCTGCAGCATCCGCTTCTCGTTGCGGATGATGACCTCCGGAGCCTGCAGTTCCATGAGACGCTTGAGCCGGTTATTTCGGTTGATGACCCGGCGATAGAGATCGTTCAGGTCCGATGTGGCGAAACGGCCACCATCAAGGGGAACGAGGGGACGAAGCTCCGGCGGGAGCACCGGAATGCACTCAAGGATCATCCATTCGGGACGGTTCCCCGACTCCTTGAAGGCCTCCACCACCTTGAGGCGTTTGGCTGTCTTCTTCCGCTTAGCTTCGCTGGTGGCCTCGACCATCTCCTGACGGAGAAACTCCGCCTGTTGGTCGAGATCAATGGCCTTGAGGCACTCGCGAATGGCGGCCGCACCCATGCCGGCCTCGAAACGCTCACCGTACTCCTCGCGCGCCTTCTGGTAGCGGTCCTCGCTGAGAACCTCCCCTGCGGTAAGACCGGTTTCCTTCGGGTCTATGATGACATACGCCTCGAAGTACAGAACCTTCTCGAGGTCCTTGAGGGTGATGTCGAGCAGGTTGCCAATCCGCGACGGAAGGGACTTCAGAAACCAGATGTGCGCAACCGGCGTAGCCAGGTCGATGTGGCCCAGACGCTCACGGCGCACCTTGGAAGGGATCACCTCTACTCCGCACTTCTCGCAGACAATGCCACGGTGCTTCATCCGCTTGTACTTGCCGCAGTTGCACTCATAGTCTTTGGTCGGTCCAAAGATCTTTGCGCAGAACAGGCCGTCACGCTCCGGCTTGAACGTCCGGTAGTTGATGGTCTCGGGTTTCTTTACCTCACCAAAGGAGCGCTCCCGGATCTTCTCGGGAGAGGAGACGGAGATACGGATGGCCGAGAAGTGAAGCGGGTCCTTCGGTTTATCGAAAAAGCTGAAAAAATCTTCCAATGTATGTTCCTCCTCTGTTTAGGAGTTGGTTGCTGTGTAGCGATGGCTTGCCACGCCCTAGTCCTCGTCACCTTCAAGGAGCTCGACATCGAGACAGAGGGACTGCAACTCCTTGATGAGAACGTTGAACGATTCGGGAAGGCCCGGCTCCAGGGTGTGCTTACCTTTCACAATCGCCTCGTACATCCTCGTCCGGCCTGCAACGTCATCGGACTTGACGGTCAGGAACTCCTGGAGCGCATAGGACGCACCGTACGCCTCCATGGCCCAGACTTCCATCTCCCCGAGACGCTGGCCACCGAACTGGGCCTTACCGCCAAGGGGCTGCTGGGTAACAAGACTATAGGGACCAATAGAACGGGCGTGGATCTTGTCATCGACCAAATGGTGAAGCTTCAGGACATACATTACGCCAACCGTTACCTTATGCTTGAAGGGGTCACCAGTCTTGCCGTCGAAGAGAGTGACCTGGGCAGTCTGGTCGAATCCCGCCTTGTCGAGCATGCTTCTGATCTGCTCCTCCGAGGCCCCCTCAAAAACGGGAGAGGCCATCGGCACCCCACGCTGGAGACGCTTGGACACGTTCATCAATTCCTCTTCATCGAGGGTATCGATGAATCTGTTCATATCGGGGTTGCCGTAAACATCCTTCAGATAGGTCTTGAACTGCTTGGCCGGAGAGTTCTTCTCCAGCATCTCCTCGATCTTCCAGCCAATCCCTTTGGCGGCCCACCCGAGATGGGTCTCGAGGATCTGTCCGACGTTCATACGAGAGGGAACACCAAGGGGGTTCAAAACAATCTCGACCGGCCGACCGTCTTCCATGTACGGCATATCCTCTTCGGGAAGAATCCGGGACACAACACCCTTGTTCCCGTGGCGACCGGCCATCTTGTCACCGACTTGAAGCTTCCGCTTGATGGCAATGTAAACCTTGACCATCTTGATGACACCCGGCGGCAAGTCATCTCCACGCTTGAGTTTCTGAACCTTGTCGTCGAATACGTACTTGATAATGTCGATCTGCTGCTGGAGCGTGGAGAGGACAGCCGCAACCTTCTCGTCAACCCCCTCCTCACCGGCAACCGATATCTCATCCCAGCGATCGAGGGGCACGGAGACAAGAGCTTCCTCAGTGATATCCGAACCCTTGGCGATGACAGTCCGCCCGTGGCGGTCCTCCACCTTCACGGCGGCAGATTTCCCGACAAGAAGTTTCTTGAGCTTGCCAACAGCCGAATCACGGATAATCCGGATCTCGTCCTGCTCGTCCTTGCGGAGCTTGTCCTCCTCCATCCGCTCGATCATCTCGGTACGGGAGTCCTTGTCATTCCCCTTGCGGGAGAATACCTTGGCCCCGATGACGGTCCCCTCTACCCCCGGCGGAACACGCAGGGAGGTATCGCGGACATCGCCGGCCTTCTCACCGAAGATGGCCCGAAGGAGCTTCTCTTCCGGCGAGAGTTGCGTCTCACCCTTCGGGGTGATCTTGCCGACAAGGATGTCTCCGGGCTTCACCTCGGCACCTATCCGGATGATGCCAGACTCGTCGAGATCCTTCAGGGCCTCCTCACCGAGATTAGGAATATCGGACGTGATCTCTTCCTTGCCGAGCTTGGTGTCACGGGCAACGCACTCGAACTCCTCGATGTGAATCGAGGTGTAGCGGTCGTCCTTGACAAGCTTCTCGGACACGAGAATCGAGTCCTCGAAGTTGTAGCCGCCCCAGGGCATGAAGGCAACAACAACGTTCTGGCCGAGAGCAAGCTCGCCCATGTCGGTGGACGGGCCATCGGCAATCACATCGCCACGCTTCACGTGATCGCCCACCTTGACCACTGGTCGCTGGTTGATGCATGTGTTCTGGTTGGAGCGCGCAAACTTGATCAGGTTGTAGATATCTACACCGGTTCCCGTCTCGTCGTACTCTTCCTCGTCAATCTTGACAACGATGCGGGAGGCGTCCACGGACTCGACAATACCGGTATGGCGAGCCACAACCGAGACGCCAGAGTCCTTTGCAACCACGCGCTCCATGCCGGTTCCCACAAGCGGTGAGTCGGCACGAAGAAGCGGCACGGCCTGGCGCTGCATGTTGGAACCCATCAGAGCCCGGTTGGCATCGTCATTCTCAAGGAACGGGATCAGTGAGGCCGCAACAGAGACAAGCTGCATCGGAGCCACGTCCATGAGCTCCACCTCGTCGCGGTGGACAAGAACGAACTCGCCCGAACGGCGCGCCGAGACGTAATCATCCGCGAAGCGTCCTTCCGCATCCATCAGAGCGTTGGCCTGGGCGATGGCATGTCCTTCCTCCTCGAGAGCGGAGAAGAACTTAACCTCGGCGGTAACCTTGCCTTCCTTCACGATCCGGTAAGGTGTCTCGACAAAACCGTGCTCGTTAATCCGCGCATATGTCGAGAGCGAGGCGATCAGACCGATGTTCGGACCTTCTGGAGTCTCAATGGGGCAGACACGACCGTAGTGTGTCGGATGGACGTCGCGGACCTCGAAGCCGGCCCGCTCGCGGGTAAGTCCCCCCGGCCCGAGAGCCGAGAGACGCCGCTTGTGGGTCACCTCGGAAAGAGGATTCGTCTGGTCCATGAACTGGGAGAGCTGGGACGAACCGAAAAACTCCTTCACCACCGCGGATACCGGCTTGGAGTTGATCAGGTCATGGGGCATCAGGTTCTCCACTTCCTGGAGACTCATCCGCTCCTTGATCGCCCGCTCCATCCGGACAAGGCCGATACGGTACTGGTTCTCAAGAAGTTCACCTACGGCGCGCACCCGGCGGTTGCCCAGGTGATCGATATCATCAATGGTTCCTTTTCCGTTTTTCAGGTCAATGAGATAGCGCACCACCTCAAGGATGTCATCCTTGGTAAGAACCTGGCAATCAAGGGGAACCTGAAGGCCAAGCTTGAAATTGAGCTTGAGCCGCCCCACTGCCGAAAGGTCATACCGCTCGGCATTGAAGAAGAGATTCTCAAAGAGGGCCGTAGCACTCTTGAGGGTAGGCGGATCGCCGGGGCGAAGCCGGCGGTAGATCTCGATCAGCGCGTCGTCGGTGGCACTGATCTTATCGATGAGCAACGTGTCGCGCAGAGACGACGTCACGTGAAGATTGTCGATGAAGAGTACCGTAAACGAGGAAATGCCACGGCCCCGTATCTCGTCAAACTTCGATTGAGTTATCTCGTCGTTACACTCTACGATCACTTCGCCCGTTGATGGGTCGACGATATCTGCCGAAGCGTATTTGCCCACCGCTTCATCGGCCGAGATCGGAATCCGGGTTATGCCATGCTCGCCCATCTTCCGGATGGCGGCCTTGGTGAACTTGCGATTCCCCTTGACAATCACCTCGCCGGTCTTGGGGTCAACGATATCAACGGAAGCCTTCTGACTTGCAAGAAGCTCCGGATCCGCCTTCTTCCACATGCCCTCGCCTTCAATGACGATTTCTTCACTGCGGTAGAAGAAATTCAGAAGCTCCTCTGCGCTGTAGCCAAGGGCCTTGAGGAGGACGGTGGCCGGCATCTTTCGCCGACGATCGATCCGGACATAGAGAATGTCCTTGTGGTCGAACTCGAAGTCAAGCCATGAACCACGATAGGGGATGACCCTTGCAGAATAGAGGACTTTTCCGCTGGAGTGGGTCTTTCCCTTATCGTGATCGTAAAACACGCCGGGTGAGCGATGGAGCTGACTTACAATAACCCGCTCAGTGCCGTTTATGATGAACGTACCGTTTTCAGTCATGAGCGGGATCTCGCCGAAGTAGACCTCCTGCTCCTTGATGTCCCGAATGGAACGGACGCCAGTTTCCTTGTTAACGTCCCAAACAACGAGACGAACCTTTACTTTCATGGGAGCCGCAAAGGTCATCCCGCGCTGATGGCACTCCTCAACGTCGTACTTGGGGGCGCCCAGGGTATACGAAACGTATTCCAGCGAGGCGGTTTCACTGAAGTCCTTGATCGGAAAAACACTTCTGAAGACCGCTTCAAGTCCGCTGTTTTTACGTGCTTCAGGGGGGGTATCTAACTGTAAAAATCTCTTATAGGAATTCTTCTGAATATCAATCAGGTTGGGTATATCAATGATTTTCTTGATCTTAGCGAAATTCTTGCGTAGCAGCTGGTTATTCGCAATTGAATAAGCCATCATGTTCTCCTTTGGTGAACGCCCGTGCGACCTTCAACCCCTTGGATTTAAGCGACTTTTGACGGACCGTCCGCTAATCGGGCCGATACAGCTTCAGAACGAAAATAGAAGAGCCAAGGCCGCGCGTGGCGACCTTGGCTGACATGCTGAAGCACTGGGCTGCGTCTTACTTGATCTCGACTTCAGCGCCGGACTCAACGAGTTGCTTCTTGGCGTCCTCGGCTTCTTCCTTTGAAACACCAGTCTTAACCGCTTTGGGAGCACCGTCGACGAGATCTTTCGCTTCCTTGAGACCAAGGCTGGTGAGAGCGCGAACGACCTTGATGACGCCGATCTTGTTAGCGCCTGCAGCCTTAAGGATGACGTCAAACTCGGTCTTCTCTTCGGCGGCTTCAGCCGCAGCAGCAGGAGCTGCAGCAGCAACGGCAACCGGAGCGGCGGCGGAAACGCCGAACTTGTCTTCAAGCTCCTTCACGAGCTCCGACAGCTCGAGAACCGTCATGTTCTCAATAAAGCTAATTACATCGGCCTTGGTAATATCTGCCATTTGTCTATTCCTCCGTAGGGTAATGTCGTGTATCGAGATTCATTCAAAGCAACTGTGTAATGCTGCTTTGTATCAGTTTCCTTCTTTTTGGAGCTTGATGGCGTTGAGTGCACGGACAAAGCTGCCCGGCACAGCGGCAAGAACGCCGACGAAGTTGGCCACCGGAGCGTTGATCGTGCCGAGCAGCTTGGCGAGAAGAACTTCGCGGCTCGGGAGGTCTGCCAAAGACTGGATGTCTGCAACGGTAATTGCCTTACCGGTAAGCACGCCAGCCTTGAGCTTGAAGGTATTCGGCTGAGTTTTTGCAAACTTTGAGAGCACCTTGGCAGCCGCAACGGGGTCGTCATAGCTCAACGCCACGGCTGTAGGGCCGGCGTAATGCGCTGAAAGAGACTCCTTGTCAGTCTCTCGGGACGCCAGTTCCAGCAGAGTGTTCTTGACAACCTTGTACTCTACGGCCGCAGTCCGCAGCTCATTTCTCAGCATGGTTGCCTGCTCGACATTCATGCCGCGGAAATCGGCCAGAAAAACAGCCTTTGCCCGCTTCAGCTTATCGTGCAGTTCCGCTACCTGTTGTTGCTTGGTTTCTTTATTCAAGCGCCTTCCTCCTTTCTGTTTGGTATGAGGGCCGGGGCCCCAGCCAAAGTCAGAAAGTGCGGGGATAGTACCCTTACTATGCGACTACCACAAGTCTCGGCAGGCTGCTCGGCGATTAAGCCTGGACACCTTTGTCCAGGCACCTGCTGTCTTTGACTTTGGCCTTATATGCTAATTCTAAACAAGCTTGGCTTGGACGTCAGATATGTCAAGATTGAGACCAGGCCCCATGGTGGATGAGATACTGATTTTCTTGATATACGTCCCCTTCGCAGCGGAAGGCTTTGCCTTGACCAACGCTTCCACAAGGGCAAGCAGGTTTTCCTTGAGCTTTTCCGCATCAAACGACACCTTGCCAACCGGTGCGTGGATAATCCCAGCCTTCTCTACACGGAACTCAACCTTGCCGGCTTTGGATTCCTTCACGGCCCGACCCACATCAAAGGTGACCGTGCCCACCTTCGGGTTCGGCATGAGGCCGCGGGGACCGAGAAGCTTGCCTATCTTGCCGACAACGCCCATCATGTCGGGAGTAGCAATGGCGGTATCGAAATCGAACCACCCCTCCTGAATCTTGGCGACAAGATCCTCGGCTCCCACATGGTCGGCGCCCGCATCACGGGCCTCCTTCTCCTTCTCTCCCTTGGCGAAGACAAGAACGCGGACGTCCTTGCCGAGGCCGTTCGGCAGCACCACGGCACCCCGTACCATCTGGTCAGCATGGCGAGGGTCAACTCCCAGCCTTACGGCAACCTCGACAGTTTCGTCAAACTTGGCATAGGATGCACCCTTGACGCTCTCTATACCCTCCGCGACGGCATATGTCCGGCTCCGATCAATCTTGGCCAGTGCCTCACTGTGTTTTTTCGCAGTCTTAGGCATCTTATTTCACCCTTTCTCTCTCAGACAATATCAACGCCCATGCTACGGGCTGTCCCTTCGACCGTTTTCATGGCGGCCTCAACCGACGCTGCATTCATGTCGGGCATCTTTTTCATGGCAATCTCTTTCACCTGCTCCTTGGTCAACTTGCCAACCTTGTTCTTGTTCGGCGTGCTGGAGCCACTTTCAATCCCAAGCATCTTCTTTATCAGAATAGGCATGGGGGGGATCTTCGTTATGAAGGTAAACGAACGGTCTGCGTAGACGGTGATGACTACCGGAATGATGGTTCCCTCGTCAGCCTGGGTCTTGGCGTTGAATGCCTTGCAGAACTCCATGATATTGACACCGTGCTGACCCAAGGCAGGACCGATAGGGGGCGACGGATTCGCCTTAGCGGCCGGGATCTGCAATTTTATATAACCCGTAATTTTCTTGGCCATTGCTTGCTCCTTGTATTTCTCGTCCGAGAAAGAATTACCGTATATCAGGCAGCAGGAATAAACCTACTGCTTTTCAACCTGCATAAACTCAAGCTCCACCGGTGTAGCCCGGCCGAAGATGCTGACCATGACTCGCAACTTACCCTTGTCAGGCTTAACATCCTCCACCACACCGGCGAAATTGAGAAACGGCCCGTCCACCACCCTGACAGTCTCTCCCACTTCAAACTGCACCTTGGGACGCGGTTTCTCTGCTCCCTCTTCCATCCGGCGGGTAATCTTTGCAACCTCCTCGTCGGGAATAGCAAAGGGGTTATTCCCCCCCACGAAACCCGTCACCTTGGAGGTTTCCTTGACCACATGCCAAGTATCGTCATTCAACTCCATGTTGACGAGGATGTAGCCGGGGAAAAATTTTCGGGAAGATGTCTTCTTCTCCCCTTTTTTGAGCTCCACGACTGTTTCGGAAGGTATCAGAACTTCGCCAAACTGCTCCTCGAGTCCAAGGTTCTTGATCCGCTCGAGCAAAGACAGTCGCACTTTATTTTCGAATCCGGAATACGTATGTACTCCGTACCACTTCTTCGTCATGATAGTCAGTGTCCTTTAGCCAAGGATGAGGCGCATCAGCTTCGCCAGAATCACGTCACAGGCACCGAGATAGACGGAAATTATGAACACGATCGCCACCACGACCCACGTCGTCGAGATGGCCTCCTTGCGGGTAGGCCACGTAACCTTGCCCAGCTCGGCCTTTACTTCGGTGATAAACTCTTTGGTCTTGGTGATCACGTAAGTGCCCCACGAATGGTAGAAGAATGGCAGGCCAGGAGGGATTCGAACCCCCAACACCCGGTTTTGGAGACCGGTGCTCTAGCCGTTAGAGCTACTGGCCTGCATGCAAGGAAACAGCGGAGCACACCGCTGTTTCTCGACCCGTGCCCGTGGTTACTTGGTTTCCTTGTGAGCGGTATGAGTACGGCAGAAACGGCAGTACTTGCTGAACTCAAGCTTCTGAGGGGTATTCTTCTTGTTCTTGGTCGTCGTATAGTTTCTTTGCTTGCACTCGGTGCAGGCGAGAGTGATGATGTCTCTCATGTGCGTAGCCCTTTACTGTAATGAATGCGGGCAGGCCTATGGCCTGCCCGCGTAGATTCATGGAAGCTTCTATTCGATGATGGAGCTGACGACACCAGCGCCCACAGTCCTGCCGCCTTCGCGGATGGCAAACCGAAGTCCTTCGTCCATGGCGATCGGTGTGATCAGGTTGACGGTCACTGCGACGTTGTCACCAGGCATGACCATCTCGGTCCCGGCCGGAAGGTCAACCACGCCGGTCACGTCCGTGGTCCGGAAGTAGAACTGCGGACGGTAGCCATTGAAGAACGGAGTATGACGGCCGCCTTCTTCCTTGGTCAGAATGTATGCCTCGGCCTTGAACTTGGTGTGCGGGGTGATGCTGCCCGGCTTGGCAAGCACCTGGCCACGCTCGATGTCTTCACGCTTCACACCGCGCAGAAGGGCACCAATGTTGTCACCGGCGCGACCTTCGTCGAGAAGCTTGCGGAACATTTCCACACCGGTGACGGTGGTCTTGACCGTGTTCTTGATGCCGACGATCTCGATTTCCTCGCCAACCTTGACGATACCACGCTCTACGCGGCCGGTGGCGACGGTGCCGCGGCCGGAGATGGAGAAGACGTCTTCGACGGGCATCAGGAACGGCTTGTCGATGGCGCGCTCGGGCTCGGGGATGTAGCTGTCCACGGCTTCCATGAGCTGGAAGATGGCCTGCTCGCCCAACTCACCCTTGTCGCCCTCGAGGGCCTTGAGGGCGGAACCCTTGATGATGGGGATGTCATCGCCCGGGAAGTCGTAGGAGGAAAGCAGCTCGCGAATCTCGAGCTCTACCAGCTCCAGGAGTTCGGGGTCGTCGACCATGTCGGCCTTGTTCAAAAAAACGACGATATACGGCACGCCGACCTGACGAGCGAGCAGGATGTGCTCACGGGTTTGCGGCATCGGGCCGTCGGCGGCGGAAACCACGAGGATGGCGCCGTCCATCTGAGCCGCTCCGGTAATCATGTTCTTGACATAGTCGGCGTGGCCGGGGCAGTCCACGTGTGCATAGTGGCGCTTGTCGGTTTCGTACTCGACGTGGGCGGTGGCGATGGTTATACCACGCTCGCGCTCTTCCGGCGCGTTGTCGATCTGGTCGAACGCCCGAAACTCTGCCTTGCCCTGCGCCGCAAGCACCTTGGTGATGGCGGCGGTCAACGTGGTCTTGCCGTGGTCGACGTGACCGATCGTGCCTATGTTGACGTGCGGTTTCGTCCTCTCGAATTTTGCCTTTGCCATGTAGGATTCCTCCCGGACAATCAAGTTATTGAGAATCTACTTCTCACTGGTTCACAAAAAAAGATGGAGCCCACAACCGGATTCGAACCGGTGACCTCTTCCTTACCAAGGAAGTGCTCTACCTACTGAGCTATGTGGGCACATGCGAAGTTTGGAGCGGGAAACGGGACTCGAACCCGCGACCCTCAGCTTGGAAGGCTGATGCTCTAGCCAACTGAGCTACTCCCGCCAATCTTCTCTGAAGTTTTTTTGAAGCCGCGCATACACTCCGCACCAGTACCGACGGCCATTGCAGCCTCCTGGACTACGGCTTGCTAGCACTGCTTCTGAAGGTTTATGGTGGAGGGAGGAGGATTCGAACCTCCGAAGTCGTACGACGACAGATTTACAGTCTGTTCCCTTTGGCCGCTCGGGAATCCCTCCAGGGAAGATGCGAATATTCAAATGGAGCTGGCGACAGGACTTGAACCCGCAACCTGCTGATTACAAGTCAGCTGCTCTACCAGTTGAGCTACGCCAGCGCGAAAAAGCTATATACAATCTTTTAATGGCATGGTCAAGCATTTTTCGCACAAGAAGAAACACTTTATAGACTAGGCCATGTCTTGATGTCAAGCTAATTTTACTCGAACATTCCGGGCACCCTTGAGAGGCGATGGGGAAATCCCTCTGGCATCATAATCAGAACGGGAAAAGATCCTTGCCACGCAGCGTATCAACGAGAAGCTTGGCCGTCCCGTTGGGGTCACCTTCACCGTCACCGAGTATCTGACCTTTAGAACGCTCGGGCGAGAAGATCCGGCTCACCCAGGTGGGAGACCCCTTGAGCCCTATGGAGGCAGGATCAAGTCCGACCACCTCGTTAGTCCAGACCGTAACCGGAGTCTCCGCAGCCATGAGCCGCATTGGTACACTGGGGTATCGTGGGCGATTTATCTCGCGCACTACCGTGAGCATGGCCGGAAGTGGTCCCTCAACCTGCTCGTACCTGCCTTCGAGTTTCCGCCGAACCCGAATCTTCCGCGACGAAAGGTCCATCTCCTCGACCCTGTCCACAAGGGTGAGTTGCGTGAAGCCGAGCCGTGTGGCGATGCCGGGCCCAACCTGGGCGGTATCGCCGTCAATGGTCTGCTTCCCGCAGACGACCAGTGCGACTTCATCCTTCTCTGCAAGGCGCCTGACGGCAGCTGACAGGACATTGCTCGTGGCGAGGGTATCGGCACCGCCGAAGGCCCTGTCCGACAGAAGGATGGCCTCGTCGACACCGAGAGACACCGCCTTGCGGATGGTTGCCTCGGCATTGGGGGGCCCCATGGAAAGGGCAACCACCCGCAACCCGAAGCGATCCTTGAGCCGAAGACACTCCTCCAGGGCATGGGTGTCGTACGGGTTGACGATGAACGGTATCCCTTCCCGGACGAGGGTATTGGTAACCGGATCGATCTGGACTTGGGTCGTATCGGGAACTTGCTTGATACAGCAGACGATGAGCATCGATGCCCCCCCGAGACCGACGCCGCTCAGCGGCGCCCCATTCCGCACACTTGATAATTAAAAAGCATTTCTGCCAATCGTCAAGGTCGCCGTGTTCCGCCCTTGCCCTTTATTATACCCCGGCGCCTCGCTGGCAGCGCAGGCACGCTGAAAAGTGTCGCAATCACATCCTCGCGGCCACAGGCCTTGAGGGCCTCCATGATGGTTCGTCGTTCAGCGGGCGCATGCCAGAGAAGGAGTGATTTCTGGAGCCGCTTTTCGCGGTCGCTCCGTGCTACGGACACTTCCAGGCCGGTAAAGGGATCGAGCCCCGTGTGGTACATGCAGGTGGCAAGCGTGCCGGGGGTAGGAGTAAAGTCCTGCACCTGCTCCACCCTGAGGTTATGGTGTCGCAGGAACAGAGCCAGTTCCACCATGTGATCAAGAGTGCAGCCCGGATGCCCCGACATGAGGTACGGAATCAGGTACTGCTTTTTGCCGAGACGTTCACTCTCGCTCCGGAAGCGGGCGAGGAAACGCTCAAAATCGGCCTTGCCAGGTTTTCTCATGAGATCAGTGACCCGTTGAACCGCATGTTCAGGAGCCACCTTGAGAAGCCCTCCCACGTGGTGGGCAACGAGTTCCTTAAAGTAACCGGGCTGGTGCTCAAGCAGGTCATACCGGATACCGGACGAAACCGAAACATGGCGTACCCCGGATACGCCCCGGACCTTCTTAAGGAGCGTCGTTGCCCGCTTATCGGACGTAAACAGGTGTCGACACGGCGACGGGTAGAGACAGCTTTCACGCCGGCAGCGGGTACCTGCGTCCGGGCTGCCACAACGAAGGCCATACATGTTGGCTGTCGGCCCCCCCACATCGGAGACACTGCCGCGAAACCAGTTCATTCCCGCCATACGCTCCACCTCGGCGACAACGGAGGCTTCACTGCGCGATTGGATCACCTTCCCCTGGTGATGCGTGATGGCGCAGAAGGCGCACCCCCCGAAGCAGCCACGGTGGGTAGTGACGGAAGCCTTGATCTGCTCGTAGGCGGGGATCAGCTCACGGTAGGACGGGTGGGGCGCCCGAGTGAACGGGAGGGCATAAACGGCGTCCATCTCGGCTTCGGAAAGGGGTGCGGAAGGAGGATTGCAGACTAGGAGGCGGTCCCCGTGCCGCTGAGCAAGAATTGCACCACTGAACGGATTCATCTCGCCCGATGCGATTCGAAAGGCATCGGCATAACTACGACGGTCCTCCACCACCTCCTCGAAGGAGGGAAGCTCCACGGCGCCGGCGGGTACATCCCCCCTGGCGGCACGGGCTGTCCCCCGGATGTCGTCGATGCGGGAAAAAGCCTCTCCCCCACGGAGCCGCTGCGCAAGCTCCAGGAGCGGCCGCTCTCCCATGCCGAAGACAAGGAGGTCGGCCTTGGCGTCAAAGAGAATGGAGCGACGAACCTTGTCTTCCCAGTAGTCGTAGTGGGCAAAACGACGCAGACTTGCCTCGATGCCACCAACGACCACCGGCACGTCCTTGTATGCCTCCTTCAACCGGGAGGTGTAGACGATGGTGGCCCGGTTGGGTCGGCCACCGTGGCAGCCGCCGGGTGTATAGGCGTCATCATGGCGAAGCTTCTTGAGTGGTGTGTAGTGGGCAACCATGGTGTCCATGGCACCGGCAGAGACGGCAAAGAAAAGACGCGGACGGCCGAGGGCCATGAACGGCTCGCGGGAACGCCAGTCAGGCTGGGGGATGATCCCGACCCGGAAGCCATGGAACTCCAGCCAGCGAGCCAGAAGCGGCACGCCAAAGGACGGGTGGTCCACATAGGCGTCACCGGTGACGAAGACGACATCGAGCTCGTCCCATCCGCGCTGCCGGGCCTCTTCTGATGTTATGGGCAGAAACGGCATCGATCGATCACGGGAAGAGAGCCAGCCCTTCCAATCCGAGGTTTTCCGGGAAGCCACACATGATGTTCATATTCTGCACTGCCTGTCCGGCCGCACCCTTGACGAGGTTGTCAATGGCGGAAACAACAATGACCCGGCCGGTGCGGCTGTCAACGGCCACACCGATGTCGCAGAAGTTGGACCCGCGGACATGGGCGGTGGACGGAAAGCTCCCGGCGGGAAGAACGCGCACGAAGGGCTCACCTTCGTAGACGTCGGCGAAGATCTTCGCCAGGTCGGCGGCAGTGGTGTTGCCGGCGAGTCGGGCATACACAGTGGACAGTATCCCTCGGTCCATGGGAACCAGATGTGGGGTGAAAGAGATCGTAACGGCTTCTCCTGCAAGAAGCGACAGTTCCTGCTCGATCTCGGGGATATGCCTGTGGACGCCGCCGACACCGTAGGCACTGAAACCGTCATTCACCTCGCAGTAGAGGTTCTCTACCTTGGCACCGCGCCCGGCCCCGGAAACACCGGACTTGGAGTCGGCAATGATGGTTGTCGTATCGATCATCTTCTGCTTCAGCAGCGGCATGAGCCCCAAGGTGATGCTGGTCGGATAGCAGCCGGGATTGCCCACAAGCTTGGCCCCCTTGATCTTGGCCCGCCTGACCTCGGGAAGGCCATACACAGCCCTGGACAGGAGCTCCGGGTTCATGTGGGGCTCGTACCACCGTTCGTAGACGGAGGCGTCACTGAAACGGTAGTCGGCGGAGAGATCAACCACGCGCCTGCCAAGCTTCACGAAGGTAGGGACCACCTCCATAGCCGCCTTGTGGGGGAGTGCCGTGAAGATGAAATCGGCCTTCTCCGCCACCCGAACCGGCTCAAGGTTCTCAAGTATCTGGCCGTACCGCCCCCGGAGCGTGGGGAAAATATCAGCGACCGGCTTGCCGGCGCTTTGCTCGGAGGTGATGCAGGTGACGGCGACTTCGGGGTGGCAGTGGAGGATCCGGAGCAGCTCGACTCCGGTGTATCCGCTTGCCCCAACGACAGCGACTTTCAGCATGGGCGACTCCTGTAGTCGAAAGGAATTACATCAAGTGAAGTATACGGCAAAGAGAGGAAACGCAAAAGGGGAAAACCCGTGTGGATTTTCCCCTCGTGCAGCCGTATAGGCAGGTGGCGATTAACGCTTGGAGAACTGGCAGCTTCTCCGGGCGGCGCGCTTGCCGTATTTCTTACGCTCCTTGATGCGGGAGTCGCGGGTGATGAAGCCGGCCTTCTTGAGGGTGCCGCGCAGGGCAACATCCACTTCAAGGAGAGCCTTGGTGATACCGTGCTTGATGGCACCGGCCTGACCGGAGTCGCCACCGCCGTTGACATTCACAAAGATGTCAAACTGGCCGGTCTTCTCAACCAGTTCAAGGGGCTGCTTGACGACCATCTTCGAGGTCTCGCGCCCGAAGTACTCGTCAATCGGCTTGTTGTTGATGACGATGTTACCGGTCCCCGGCTTCAGCCAGACCCTGGCGACCGACGACTTCCGCTTACCCGTACCGTAGTAGCTGATACCTGCCATTCTCTTATCTCCTGATCGTGTATTCTCTGATCCGATTAAATGTCGAGCGCCTTGGGCTGCTGCGCCTCATGGGGATGCTCGCCGCCCGCATAGATCTTGAGCTTCTTGAGCATGTGGCGGGCCAACTTGTTCTTGGGAAGCATCCCCTTGACCGCCTTGCGGATGAGGTCCTCGGGCTTCTTCTCGATGAGCTTGCCAGCCGTGATCTCCTTGAGGCCGCCCGGGAAGCCGGAGTGGCTGTAGTAGACTTTGTCGGCGAGCTTGTTGCCGGTGAGCTGCACCTTTTCGGCGTTGACGACGATGACGAAATCGCCCGTGTCAACGCTGGGGGTGAAGATCGGCTTTTTCTTGCCGCGGAGGATGTTGGCGATCTCGGTGGCCATCCTTCCGAGCACCTTGCTATCGGCATCAACCAGGTACCAGTCCCTGGTCACTTCTTCTGTCTTAGCTACCTTCGTCGTTTTCATCGAACCCTCGCAACCTGGATGTAATAGTACGTAAACGCTCTTCTCAGCGAAGGAGGGATGGTACTATGGCGACAATGCCCTGTCAAGAAAAAATTCCCCTTCAATAGAAGACATCCATGAGGCAGAGCCCCTGCGGCGGAGCAGTGGAGCCGGCGGCAACCTCTCCCGGCCGCGCGAAAAGGAGCGCCACGCTCTCGGACGTCCGCTTTCCCCGCCCGACCTCCACGAGGGTGCCGGCCATGATCCGGACCATGTTGCGGAGAAATCCGGAGCCGCGCACATCGATGTACAGGAGCTCATTCTCTTCCGAGAGATTAACTGCATCGATGCGCCGGACAGTAGTCCGCGCAGCACAGCCGGTGGTCCGGAAGGAAGCGAAGTCCCGCTCTCCGACCATGTGGCGGGCTGCCCCCTCCATGGCCCCAAGGTCGAGGGTGCCGCGGATGTGCCACGAGTAGTGCCGCTGTAGCGGAGAGCGGCGCTCGCCGCGATAGATGGTATAGCGATAGTGTTTTTCCGTGGCGTCAAAGCGCGGATTAAACCCTGGCGGCGCCTCTTCGGCCGACCTGACGGCAATGTCGGGAGGAAGAAGGGCGTTGAGCCCGTCGGAAAACGCACGGAGCGGCAGGGACTTCCACGTCGTGAACGCGGCCACCATCCCCCGGGCGTGGACGCCGGCGTCGGTGCGTCCCGACGAGTGAAGACGCACCGGCTCCTTGAGCAGCACGGCCAGAGCTTCCTCCATCACCTGCTGGATCGCAAGACCGTTGGGCTGCACCTGCCAGCCGGCATAGCCGGTGCCATCGTATTCAATGATGAGCTTTATGGTTCTCATGAAAAGAAAGGCGCCCCATAGGGCGCCTTGGCATCACTCGCTTTCTGCTGCCACCCCTCACTTTTCCATCAGGACGCGGAGCATGCGACGCAGGGGCTCGGCGGCGCCCCAGAGGAGCTGGTCGCCGCAGGTGAACGCCTGGACGAACTGGGGGCCCATCTTCATCTTGCGGACGCGGCCGATCGGCACCGTGAGGAGCCCGGACACCGCTGCGGGAGTCAAACCCGCCAGGGTATCGGCCTTTGTGTTGGGCACGAGCTTGACCCACTGGTTATCGTTCTTGATCAGCTCTTCGATGTCGGCCAGCGGCAGATCCCTGTTCAGCTTGATGGTGAGGGCCTGACTGTGGCAGCGCATGGCGCCGACCCGCACGCAAATGCCGTCCACCGGGATCGGAGTCGTGGTGCCGAGGATCTTGTTGGTTTCGGCGAATCCCTTCCACTCCTCCCTGCTCTGGCCGTCCTCAACCTCACGGTCGATCCAGGGAAGCACGTTCCCAGCCAGGGGGAACCCGAACTCTTTCCTCGGCATGGCATCACCGCGCAGGGTTTCGGTCACGTCCCGGTCGATGTCGAGGATGGCCGAGGTGGGGTTATTGAGGAGTTCGGCAACGGAGCCGTGGAGAACCCCCATCTGGGAGAGGAGTTCGCGCATGTTCGGGGCGCCGGCGCCGGAAGCGGCCTGGTAGGTCATGGTGGAGAGCCACTCCACGAGGCCGGCCCGGAAGAGTCCCCCCAGAGCCATAAGCATGAGGCTCACGGTGCAGTTGCCACCGATGAAATCCTTCTGCCCCTTGGCCAGGGCCGCGTCGATGACGCCCCGGTTCACCGGGTCGAGGATGATGACCGCGTTATCTTCCATCCTGAGGGTGGAGGCGGCGTCGATCCAGTACCCCTGCCACCCCTGCCTGCGCAGTTCCGGGTGAACCGCCTTGGTGTAGTCGCCACCCTGGCAGGTTATGATGATGTCAAGCTTCTTCAGCTCTGCAATGTCATCGGCACTCTTGAGGGTTCCCGCATTCATGGGGGCGGGCTGCCCCGCCTGGGAGGTGGAGAAGAAGACCGGCTCGATGCCAATGTTGAAATCACCCTCCTCCACCATGCGCTGGAGGAGAACCGAACCGACCATGCCGCGCCAACCGACGATTCCAACTTTCATAGGGAGAACTCCTTTACTGGGAATAATATGAGTACGTTACAGGGCAGCGATGATGGCGTCGCCCATCTCCTTGGTGTTCACGAGCTTTTCGCCAGACTTGTCCTGGAAGATGTCGCGGGTCCGGAAGCCTTGATCGAGGACCTTCGCCACGGCGTTGTCGATGGCATCGGCCGCATCCATCATGCCGAAGGAGAACTTGAGCATCATCCCCATGGAGAGGATCTGGGCGATGGGGTTGGCGATACCCTGGCCGGCGATGTCCGGAGCGCTGCCGCCGGAGGGCTCGTACATGCCGAAAGTTCCCTCAGCCAGGGACGCCGACGGGAGCATCCCCAAGGAGCCGGTCAACATGGCGGCCTCGTCGGAGAGGATGTCACCGAACATGTTCTCACAGAGGATCACGTCGAACTGCTTGGGCCAGCGGACCAGCTGCATGGCGGCGTTGTCAACGTACATATGGGAGAGTTCCACGTCCGGGTATTCCTTGGCAATGCCGGTGACCACCTCGCGCCAGAGGACCGACGAGGAGAGGACGTTGGCCTTGTCAATGGAGCAGACTTTTTTGCCCCGCTTGCGGGCCGCCTGGAAGGCAACGTGGGTAATTCTTTCAATCTCGGGAACGCTGTAACGCATGGTGTCGAAGCCGACCCGGTCGCGCCCCTCCCCCTCGATCCCCTTGGGCTGGGCGAAGTAGATGCCGCCGGTCAGCTCGCGGATAACCAGCACGTTGAAGCCACCGGCGATGACTTCTTCCTTGAGGGAGGAGGCGCCGGTGAGGGACGGGAAGATGATGGCCGGACGGAGATTGGCATAGAGGCCGAAGATCTTTCTGAGCGGCAAGAGCGCGCCCCGCTCGGGCTGCTCTTCGGGAGGAAGCGATTCCCACTTGGGGCCCCCCACGGAGCCGAAGAGAATGGCATCCGCCGCCTTGCAGATGTTGACGGTGGTCTCGGGGAGAGCCTTCCGCTCCTTGTCGATGCCGGCGCCCCCCACGTTGGCGTGGGTCCGCTCGAATGTCACGTCGTACTTCGCTTCCACGGCGTCCAGGACCCGGAGCGCCTCGGCCATAACCTCGGGGCCGATGCCGTCACCGGGGAGGACCGCTACCTTGTATACCTTGGCCATGCGTTTCCCTCCAAATTAGCAAAAGTTTGTAATTCTATTGGTGAATACGAAACGATGTCAACAAAAAAAGCCGCAATGAAAGGCCGGCATGGTGATGGGGTCTGCGCTCACGATTTTCGCCTGGGGGAGTGCCAGCTGCTGCCCTGCGGCACCCTTACTTGAAATACTCGGCATGGATCGACGAGCCGATAAGCGGGGTGAAGAGAAGCGAGATGACTGACAGAACGAAACAGATGAGATAGAGGTAAGCAGCCCGCTCGCCGTTCCAGCCAAAAAAGCGGCGCAGGTGGAGATAAATACCGAAGGATATCCAGGTCATAAGCGACCAGGTCTCCACCGGATCCCATCCCCAGAAGCGTCCCCAGGACTGGTAGGCCCAGATACTCCCTGCCACCATGGCAATCCCCCAGAAGGTAAAGCTGAAGCCGGCGAAGCGGAATGCCAGGATATCCATGATCTCCTGTTCGGGTAACCGTTGGAGCCAGGAGATTCCGGTCCGCTTCCGCAGGATGAAGAAGAGGGAGAAGGCGAGCGCCACCAGGAGGGTAAAGAGCGATATCTTGTAGAAGATGACATGGAGGACAAGCCAGACGCTCCTCAGCGTCGGCGGTAGCAGCTTCGCCTGGGGTTCAATGAAGAGCCCGACGGCAATCATGAGAAACGTGACCGGAAAGACCAGGATGCTCGCAGGCTTGATGCGAGGCAGGTATTTCGTGGACAGGAGGAACAGGGCCAGAACAGCCCACGCATGGGAGGAAAGGACCTCGAACCTGCCAATGTAGGGACCGTGGCCGACGATCCTCCACCACCAGAGGAGGCCGACGCCGTGGACGAGAAGTCCTATCAGAACAATTGCGTATCCGATGGAGACTGCCCGTTCCTTGCGGAACATTATTCCGGCAACGTTGAAAATGGTGGCAATAACGTAAATGACCACCGCCACCCAGTGAATGATCGTAATATGCGCGAATGAACTCTCCATGTGACCCGTCACCTCTCTGCGAATTTGCGGTAGCGCCGCAAGCACCTCACCCTTTGTGGCTCCCGTCCGGCAACGGCCTCCCGCCGGCGCCCGTTCCGGCCACGGAGCACTCATGGCAGAGGCGGTCGAATTCCTCCTGGTAGAGCTCTGCGAACCGGGATGCGCGCCAGGTAAGCCTGCACCCCCCACCGTCCCGCACTACCCGGAGCTCGCGGGGCGGGCAGAGGTAGCTCAGGCCGCCGCCGATGGCGATGACCACGAAGGCGAAGAATATCCCTTCCATCCCCCTGGTGTCGATGAAAATTATCCCGCCCCACCACCCCGTTTCCACGAGAGTGGCTTCACGGCCGGCAAATTTCCCCGTTGCCCCGGTTGTGAGGGAAAGCTCATCGATGATCTTCCCTCCCTTTACCAGCTGCATGACGAGAAGTGGGTTTTCCCCCACGGGCGACCTCCGGTCGGCGGCGGGATAGTACTTTGCCCGGACCGTCGCCGGTGCCCAGGGAAGGATGAACTCCTTGAAAGGGGCCTTCTCCCCGGAAAAGCGGTTATCGACCATGAGGAGATCGCCCTGCCACCCACCCTTGCCGTCGCGAAAGCCGACGTAGAAGGCCCTGCCAAAGGTCTTCCCCTGGAAGATCCTGATCCCCCGGTGCCGGAGCGTCTTGTTAACGTGCATGGAATACGGAGTCTGGCGGCCGGCCTGATCGATGAACGTGAAATCGGTCGTAAGCTGCTTCAGATGGCCATTCGGCCAGAACTCCGGAATCACCCGGTCGAGGCGAACCGCCTCGGGGAGCACGAACTTTCCAGCGAGGAGCCCCAAGTCCTGCTGGGCCCAGGGAGCGCCCGGCGCATGAACCTCCCCCGGCACGAGCTCAACGGACGCCCGCCTTTCGTAGAGGAGAATGATGAGCGATGCGGCTATCGCCACGACGATGCCGAGGTGGAGAAGAAAGTTGCCCCAATACCCCCAAGGGTGCTTGACGAGACGGACCACGTCCCCATCGGCGCCAACCCGCAGGTAGCCAAACTTCCTGGCGATCGATTCAGCCCCTGCGGGTGAGCAGGAAAGAGCCAATTCCTTGCCCCCGCCTCCCCCTTCCCTCGTCCTCCGGAGGGCGAGCCTGAATTGCTCCCACGAAGAGAAGAGGAGCGAAATCAGGAAAAGTGCTAGGAGGACCGCGAACCAGGGAGAGGTATAAACGTGATCGAGTGCCAGCTTGCGCGACAGGGCAGCAAGCAGGGGATTGTCGAGCTCCCACCTGTCCATCCCTGCTGGAGAAAGAAGAAACCGCTGGGGGAAGAGATAACCGACGACTACCGCTCCGAGGATCAGAACAAGCAGGGTCAGAATCGTGGAGCGCGAGAGGAAGAACCGTTTCAGCATGGGAGTAATCTACAACAGTCGGCGCGGGGGTGAAAAGGATTAATTGCGGCCGGCAGCCAGATGGAGGCTACCGGCCGCGTACTCAGCTACTTGTGCTCGTCGCAGGCGCTGGTGAGGGCGGTGCAGTTCCCCTCCCCGTAGGAGGTCGGCGACGACGCCTTCCTGAAGTTGGTCATCACCTGGGCCTTCCTCCCCGCGGAGTCAATGTAGGCGTAGGGGGCGGGATCCGACGCATACCCGATGAACCGGCCGTGGTTCAGGCCGTGGGGGCTGACCGCGTGGCAGGCGACGCAGGCCACGTTGTTCTCGTGATCCCCTTCGCTGTGGACGTTGTTGTACCAGCCGCTCTCGCCGCCGCCGCTCCCCTTGAGGGGGTGGCACTTGGCGCAGAACAGGGTGGTTTGCCAGTTGCCGGTGTTGCTCCGCACGTCACCAAGCGTCCACAGCCTCCCGTCGGCTCTGGTGGGCCAGGTGGTGCCGGTGATCAGCATGCTCTTGCCGGTGGAGCCGGGGGTGTGGCAGTCGCTGCACTTCATGGTCTGGGTGCCGACGGCGGTCCAGGGAGCCTTCATCTGGTTTGCCCGCAGGGCCCGGGGGGCGGCGGAGCCGGTCTGGCTGTTCAGGGGGACCTGTACCGGGTGGGCAGAGGCGTTGGCCGGGTTGAACTCACGGGCCTTGTCGGTGAAGGGCTTGCCCGACGGGCCGATGATGCC
Source organism: Desulfuromonadales bacterium (assembly GCA_003712145.1). GTDB lineage: Bacteria > Desulfobacterota > Desulfuromonadia > Geobacterales > Geobacteraceae > Geobacter. The sequence continues at coordinate 57,820 of RHLS01000012.1, forward strand.
GCTCACGCCGTTGGTGGCGGTGAACGCGTAGGTGGAGTGGCACTTGTAGCAGAGCTGGTATTCCTTGGCGGCCGGCTGCACGGCGGTGTAGCCGGCCGGTGAGGTCCACGCCGTCGCGCTGTTAGGCTCTACGCCGTTGTACTGGCTGTAGTTGGTGACGTAGGTGCCGTGCTTGGACAGGTGGGACTGGGAGCCGTGACAGTTGGAGCAGGCATACTGTCCCCCGGCCACGCCGCTGGCGATGGTGTTCACCACATTCTGGTCCGTGCTGCTGTGGCAGGTCTGGCAGACGTTGGCCGCAAAGCCCCCGTGCTGGGTGACCAGGTTCGTCTTGTGGCAGTAGGAGCAGCTCCCCTGCCCCACCGCGGCGTAGTGCCCCGCCATGGCCGGGGCGGCCATGGCGAGGAGCGCGGCGATTGCGGTTACGATGCGCTTCATTTCTTTCCTCCATTCGGTTTGCTGGATTCGGTTCACGGTACACCTCCCTTACTGGACCTGGAAGGCCCCCTCGGCAACGTAGAGGCTGCTCGAGGTGGTGGTGACGCGGAATTTCAACCAGCCGTAGCCGTTCATCCGCTGGGCGATGGAGGTGACGTCGATGTCTTTCCACCCCGTGGTGCCCGTGCTGTAGCTCACGGAGTAGCCGGTGTTCACCGAGGTCCCGTTGGACTGGTACGGGTAGATCCGCAGGGTCCGCGAGGAGCTGATGGAGGAGACGTACACCCGAAGGACTACCTTGGTAGTGGTCAGGGCGTCGCGATTCAGCTTCATGGCGATGACGTAGTTGCTGCCGCTGCTGCCGGACTGCAGCAGGTAGCGGTCGGTGGTGTTGCCGTCACGGAAGGTGGCGGTGACGTCGGTGCTGCTGCTGTCGGAGGAGGTGACGGAGCTGAGTCTCTGCATGTGGAGCACCTGGTCGGCAAAGACCGCGCCGCTGGTGGGGGCCGCCTGGACCGTGACGATGGCGGTATCGACGGCGGTGGCGCCGCCGTTGTCGGTGACGGTCAGGGTGACGGTGTAGGTGCCGGCGGTGGTGTAGGTCTTGGTGGCGCTGACCCCGGAACCGCTCGTGCCGTCGCCGAAGTTCCAGGCATAAGAAGCGATGGTGCCGTCGGCGTCGCTGGATCCGGCGCCGGAGAAGGCGACCGCCGTCCCGACGGTGACGACTTTGTCGGCGCCGGCGTTGGCTACCGGCGGCTGGTTGCCGGTGCCGCCGCTGACGCTGTGGCAGGCGTTGCACGGTTGCTGGATGCCGGCCATGCCGTCGTTGATCACTTTCTGGTAGGTGGTGCTGGTGCTGTTGTGGCAGGTGAAGCAGTAGACCATGGCCCCTTCGTGCTTGGCGATGAAGCCGGTGGTGTCGATGAGGGTCACCTTGTCGTGCTGGCCGGCGTGGTTGCCGAACCCGCCGATGGCGTTGTGGCAGTCGGCGCAGACCACGGTCTGGCCGCCAAGCCCCTTCTGGACGGCAGCGGTTACCGCCGTGTTGCTGCTGGCGTGGCAGGCGGCGCACTGGAAGCCCTTCTGGGCATGGAGGTCAACCAGGTTCGGCTGGTGGCAGGAGTTGCAATCGGTGTACGGCACCACCACCTTGCCGTCGTGGGCGTTCTGGTGGGTCACCTGGCCGTGGCAGTTGGTGCAGTCGACCAGGGTCCCGGCGCGGCCGGCGGCAATGGTCTGCTGTACCATCGCATTGCTGCTGCCATGGCAGGTCAGACAGGTGGAGGTACGGCTCGTGTGCTCCTGAACGACCCCACGGGTATGGCACTGGGTACAGGCCGGCGCGGTGACTACCTTGTCGTGCTGGGCAAGGTGGTTCACCTGGCCGTGGCAGTTCACGCAGTTCACCACGGTGCCGGCACGACCGAGGGTGATGGTATTCTGCACCGTGGCACTGGTGCTCGCATGGCAGGTGTTGCAGGTGGAAGAGCGGTTGATGTGCTCGTAGACGACGCCCAAGTTGTGGCACTGGCCACAGTCGGGCGCTGCTACGGCCTTGTCGTGCTGCTGGACGTGATCGAAACCGACATGGCAGGAAGTACAGGTAACCACCGCTCCACCCTTGGCCGCAAGAATCGTCTGCTGAACCGTCCCGTCGCTGCTGCTGTGGCAGGTATAGCAGTTGGAGCCCCGGTTGATGTGTTCGTTCACCACACCCAAATTGTGGCACTGGGCGCAGCTTACGTCCGCCATGGCATTACTGTGGTTTGTCTTGGGGTTCATGGATGCGTGACAGACGCTGCAGTCACGGACGACGACAGGCGTCAAGACACCGCCTGCGTCAGCACGCATCTGGTGGCAGTCAAGACATTGCTTGCCTTGCTCGTCTATCAGTTGATGATGCCTTCCCTGGTGCACAAGCTGGCCGTGACAGGCAATGCAATCGCGAACGACAACAGGGGCAAGCGTCCCATCCACTGCAGCGACCATCTGGTGGCAATCAAGACACTGCCTGGATTGACTTTCAATAAGCCAGTGATGCCGTGCGGCAGTTGACCCCAGCCCATCATTGTGACACCCCCTGCAATTATTCTCCACGAGGGCATGGGCATCAGGGTGTGGTATCGAAACAAATACGACCATGGCCAACAGAAAGAGCCTCTTCAGAAGCCATCGTCCGGATCCATTTTCAGTTTTCATCACAATCCCTCCTCCTTCAACTCCTTGGAAAAACCAGCACCCCAGCAAACCACTCCTCAGGTAGAATGCGGAGCACCAACAACACACTCATTAGTTTTCGCTAACAACAAAAAAGGCGCCACCGGAATCTGACGCCCAAAAAAAGTGCGGCCGGCAGCCAGATGGAGGCTACCGGCCGCGTACTCAGCTACTTGTGCTCGTCGCAGGCGCTGGTGAGGGCGGTGCAGTTCCCCTCCCCGTAGGAGGTCGGCGACGACGCCTTCCTGAAGTTGGTCATCACCTGGGCCTTCCTCCCCGCGGAGTCAATGTAGGCGTAGGGGGCGGGATCCGACGCATACCCGATGAACCGGCCGTGGTTCAGGCCGTGGGGGCTGACCGCGTGGCAGGCGACGCAGGCCACGTTGTTCTCGTGATCCCCTTCGCTGTGGACGTTGTTGTACCAGCCGCTCTCGCCGCCGCCGCTCCCCTTGAGGGGGTGGCACTTGGCGCAGAACAGGGTGGTTTGCCAGTTGCCGGTGTTGCTCCGCACATCACCAAGGGTCCACAGCCTCCCGTCGGGCCGCTCGGGCCAGGTGGTGCCGGTGATCAGCATGCTCTTGCCGGTGGAGCCGGGAGTGTGGCAGTTGCTGCACTTCATGGTCTGGGTGCCGACGGCCTGCCAGCCGGCCGACATCTGGTTGGCCCGCAGGGCCCGGGGGGTGGCGGAGCCGGTCTGGTTGTTCAGGGACACCTGTACCGGGTGGGCCGAGGCGTTGGCCGGGTTGAATTCACGGGCCTTGTCGGTGAGGGGCTTGCCCGACGGGCCGATGATGCCGCTCACCCCGTTGGTGGCGGTGAACGCGTAGGTGGAGTGGCACTTGTAGCAGAGCTGGTATTCCTTGGCGGCCGGCTGCACGGCGGTGTAGCCGGCCGGTGAGGTCCACGCCGTCGCGCTGTTAGGCTCTACGCCGTTGTACTGGCTGTAGTTGGTGACGTAGGTGCCGTGCTTGGACAGGTGGGACTGGGAGCCGTGACAGTTGGAGCAGGCATACTGTCCCCCGGCCACGCCGCTGGCGATGGTGTTCACCACATTCTGGTCCGTGCTGCTGTGGCAGGTCTGGCAGACGTTGGCCGCAAAGCCCCCGTGCTGGGTGACCAGGTTCGTCTTGTGGCAGTAGGAGCAGCTCCCCTGCCCCACCGCGGCGTAGTGCCCCGCCATGGCCGGGGCGACCATGGCGAGGAGCGCGGCAAAGGTGATTGCGATGCGCTTCATTTCTTTCCTCCATTCGGTTCGCTGAATTCTGTTCATGTCACCCCTCCCTTACTGGACCAGGAAGCCGCCCTCGGAGACGTCGAGGGTGCTCGAGGTGGTGGTGACGCGGAATTTCATCCAGCCGTAGCCGTTCATCCGCTGGGCGATGGAGGTGACGTCGATCTCTTTCCACCCGGTGCTGCTCACGTTGTAGCTCACGGAGTAGCCGGTGTTCACCGAGGTCCCGTTGGACTGGTACGGATAGATCCGAAGCGTCCGCGAGGAGCTGATGGAGGAGACATGGACACGCAGGGTCACTTTGGTGGCCGTGAGCGCGTCACGGTTGAGCTTCATGGAGATGACGTTGTTGCTGCCGCTACTGCCGGACTGCAGCAGATACCGGTCGGTGGTGTTGCCGTCGCGGAACTTGGCCGTGATGTCGGTGATGCTGGTGTCGGAGGAGGTGACGGTGCTCAACCGCTGCATGTGCAGAACCTGGTCGGCGAACACGGCGCCGCTGGTCGGCGCGGCCTGGACGGTGACGATGGCCGTGTCGCTGGCGGTGGCGCCGGCGTTGTCGGTGACGGTGAGGGTGGCGGTGTAGGTGCCGGCGGTGGTGTAGGTCTTGCTCACGCTGGCCCCGCTGCCGGTGGTGCCGTCGCCGAAGGTCCACGCATAGCTCGCGATGGTGCCGTCGGGGTCGGTGCCGCTGCCGGTGAAGGTGACCGCCTGGTTGACGGTGACAACTTTATCGGCGCCGGCGTTGGCGGTGGGGGGCAGGTTGTTGCCGGCGACGCTGTGGCAGGCGTTGCAGCTCTGCTGGATACCGGCCATGCCGTTGTTGATCACTTTGACTACCGTGGCGTTGGTGCTGGTGTGGCAGCCGACGCAGCGGACCGGCGTGGGGGCCTGCTCATGCTTGGCGATGAAGCCGGTGGCATCAATGAGGCTGATCTTGTCGTGCTGCCCCGCGTGGTTACCGAATCCGCCGATGGCGTTATGGCAGTCGGCGCAGACCACCGGCTGGCCACCGAGACCCTTCTGGACGGCGGCGGTGACGGCGGCGTTGGTGCTGGCGTGGCAGGCGGCGCACTGGAACCCTTCCCGGGCATGCAGTTCGGTCAGGTTGGTGATGTGGCAGGCGTTGCAATCGGCGTAGGGGGCGTTCACTTTGCCGGTGTGGGCCGTGGGGTGGTTATACTGGCCGTGGCAGGTGACGCAGTTGACGACGGTTCCGGCCTTGCCGGCGGTGATGGCGTTCTGGACGTCGAGCCGGGAGCTCGAGTGGCAGGTGGCGCAAGTGGAACCGCGGCTGAAGTGCTCGTCGAGCACCGTCTTGGTGTGGCACTGGGCGCACTCGGGGGAGGAGGCGGCCTTGTCGTGCTGGGCCACGTGGTTGACGGTGCCGTGGCAGTTGGCGCAGGAAACCTGGGTCCCGGTGGGCCCCTTGGCGATGTTGATGGTGTTGAGCACCGTCTGGTTGGTGCTGGAGTGGCAGGTGGCGCAGGTGGAGGTCCGGTCGATGTGCTCGTTCACCACGTTCTTCGCGTGGCAGGAGGCACAGTCGGCAGGGGTGCTCACCTTGTCGTGCTGGAGGATGTGGTTGACCGAACCGTGGCAGTTGGTGCAGGTGACGACCGTGCCGGCCTTGCCGGTGGCGATGGTCTGCTGGACGGTGGTGTTGGTGCTGCTGTGGCAGGTGCCGCAGGTCAGGGCCCGGGAGAGGTGCTCGTTTACCACCCCAAGGGTGTGGCACGAGGCGCAGAAGGCGTCGGCAACCGCCTTGTCGTGCTGCAAGAGGTGGTTGACGGTGCCGTGGCAGTTGGCGCAGGAGACCTGGGTGCCGGTGGGTCCCTTGGCGATGTTGATGGTGTTGATCACTGTCTGGTTGCTGCTGGAGTGGCAGGTGGCGCAGGTGGAGCTGCGCTTCGTGTGCTCGAAGACAACCCCGAGGTTGTGGCAGGAATTGCAGTCAACCGGGGTGGATACCTTGTCGTGCTGCTGCACGTGGTTCAGGGCGCCGTGACAGTTGGTGCAGTTCACCGGCTGGCCGTTGGGCCCCTTGGCGAGGTTGATGGCGTTGATCACCTCGGGTCTGGTGCTGTTGTGGCAGGTGGCACAGGTGGAGCCGCGATTCAGGTGCTCGTTGAGTACTCCTTGGGCATGGCACTGGATGCACTCGGTAGCGGGAAATGCCTTATCGTGCTGCTGCACGTGGTTGAGCGCACCGTGACAGTTGGTGCAGTTCACCGGTTGTCCGTTCGGCCCCTTGCCGATATTGATGGTGTTGATCACCTCCGGCTTGGTGCTGTTGTGGCAGGTGGCACAGATTGACTTGTGCTCCGCAACCGGCTGTTGGGTGTGGCACTGACCACAGTCCGAGGCGGTTGAGAGCATGTTGTGGGCTCCCGAGTGGTCGTACTGGCCGTGGCAGCGGATGCAGTCCCTGACGACCTCGATGACAAAGCCGCCGGAACCATTGGGGACCAGATTGTGGCAGCCAGCCGTGTAGCAACTGAGCCCCTTCGCTGTTCCAACGGCGTGGTGCTGTTCAGCCATGTTCGGATAGGTTCCGCCGGTGTGACAGCTCCTACAGTCCGCCTCGGTGAGGGCGGACGCCTCTGGCACTGTTCCCGGCCCGACCAGGAGCAGTGCGGCCATCGCCCACAGAACCATGAGGAACTGGGGCACCATCTGAATAATCCTTGACCTTTTCAAAGCTTTACTACCTCCTTTCACTTTTCTCGAAGAAAAACGGGGACATTCCCGGACGAGACAATCTGATGAAAATTTGTACGACATGCCGGCGAAAGGGGTTGAGACGGGAAGCCGGTCTCGTGCCACGGAACTCTGAAAGCATTCCATGTGCCAAAGGGAGAAATTCCATTAAAACGATCCAACCACACCAAATCAGGGGCTCCGTGCCCCTCCAGCCTGGCAATTTCCACCCCGCCGGGGCGTCCTTGGCCGCGATATGGCCGAGATGTTTCGCCATTTCGCCGGAGCCCCCCTGCGCCCCGCATAGAGGAATGGCAAGAAAGACTACGGAATGGGGGCAACGGTCTGCGGATGCAACGCTCCGTGCGTTTTTACCGTCTTAAGGAGCGCCTTGACTTCCGCCGGCATCTCCTTCCCTTCCTTGAGCATGGCCTTCATCTGGCCGGCCAGATAGGAGTGGTTGATGAGGAGGTCGAGGACCGAAAGCATGAACTCCTGCTTCCAGGGAGAAAGTTCGTGCAGGTGCTGGAACTTGTGCATGAAGAACTTCTGGGACGCCCGGCCCAGCTGGCGCTCCAGCTCCTCCATGGTCATGTTTTTGGGCTTGATGACCGGCTCCACCAGGTTGTACTTGCGGTAATCCTTTGTGGCCACGTAGGGCTCCAGCTCGGGGTAGAGCTCGGCGTAGGGCCAGGGGGCGATGGCCAGGAAGAAGGCCATGTCGGGATTGTAGTGCTTGGCCAGCTCGATGGTCTGCTCGATGGATTCGGGGGTGTCCTCAGGCATGCCGAGAACGAAAGAGGTTTCCGAAACGATGTCGGCATTGTTGATGAGGTCGATGGCAGCCTTGGACTGGTCCACCTTCGTGTCCTTTTTAAAGAGGTCGAGGGTCTCCTGGGTTCCGGCCTCCACCCCCACGTAAATGTGCTCGACTCCCCCCTCGCGATACTTGTCCATGATGTCGGCATCCCGCAGGATGTCGTCGACGCGGGTCTCCATGAGGAGCTTCACCGGCACCTCACGCTCCACCATGAGGTCCAGGATTCTCACCCACCGCTGGCGGTCGAAGGTGGGAAGCTCATCGGAAAGCATGGCAACCTGGACACCGTGAACATTGTGGAGCATCTCCAGCTCGGCCACGAAGTTCTCGGCGCTCCGGGCCCGCCACGACTGGGACCAGAAGAGCTGCTGGGAGCAGAAAGAGCACTGGGACTTGCAGCCACGGGACGAGGAGACAATGGCGAGGCGGGCGTCCTTCTTGGCCCGGTAGGTGTAGATGGGCCACTCCACCAGATCCCATGCCGTGGGGAGATTGTCCAGATCGTGGATATAAGGGGCCTTGGGGGTGACCACTACCCCGCCGTCGCGCCAGTAGGCGATCCCCAAGACCTTCTTCGGGTCATCGCCGGCATTGAGGCAGTGGCAGAGCATGGGGAGCGTCTCCTCCCCCTCCCCCCTGACGATGTAGTCCACGGAATCGTGATCATGGGTGAGAAGCTCGTCGTAACAGAAGGCCGCGTGGACATTGCCGAGCACCGTGACAATGCGGGGATCGATGGCCTTGGCGAACTTCAGCAACTTCACCGCATCGACGATGGACGCGGTATATGCGGTCGTGGCGATCACGTCGGGGCGGAACGCTTCGATCCGCTTCTGGATGTCGGGCCACTTGTGCCACAGGGACATGGCGTCATAGTAGTCCACCTCGTACCCCGCCGCCCTGAGAGCGCCGGCAATGTAAACAAATCCTACATTGAGCCAGGTTCCGGCCGACTCCACCACGCCGGAGTGATAGGGGGGGGTAATCAGGGCTATTCTCTTGATTTTCATTCACTTCTCCTCGTAGAGGTTAAAACTTCGCGTTTCTGACAGCAAAAAACGGGCCGCTGCGCCGAAGCATTAACAATCGCACATATCCCTTGCGCTACGCAACTTTTTTTGCTGAATGACCAGGGGAGCGGTCCGCGACTTCACGGAACGCTCCGGCTTATGACGGAACAGGAGGGAGCGGGAGCAGATAGGGAGAAGAAGGATTCCGTCAGTGGAACACCTGCGGATAGACAACCAGATAGCCGGCGCCAAATGCCGAGAAGAGAACCACATGCTTGATGATGAGCATCCGGCGGCGGACCCGCTCGGCGTCGGCGCCGTACCAGTTGTCCACATAGGTGAAGGTGCGTCCCGCGCCGGTGGCCATGATGACCACCATGGAGACTATGCTTGTCCAGAAAAATATATGCTCCAGGCGGTTGAGGATGGCCACCACCTCGCCCCCCGTCCCCTGGTGCATGGAGTGGATCAGCACAATGGCGGCAATGGCGGCAAGCCAGATGCCAGCGGCGAAGTCGTGCGCGAAACCGTTCAGGATGATGGCGGCTTTTTTCAGTTTCTCCGTCACGGGCGCTCCTTTGGGCAGGAATCTGAAGGCTCTGGTGGCACTGCGTCTTCCCGCTTCACCTTCTCCAGCAGGGCCGAAACCGACGCCCCCTCCTGGCCGGCATCCACGATCATGTCGGCCACCAGGGCGGCGCAGGTACACATGGCCTCGCCGGTGCCGAGCATGGCATCGGAAATCTTCTCTTCGGTCTGTTCAGCGTTCTTTTTTCGACCCAAGAATCTTTTCATGGAGCTTTCCCACCTTCTTGAGGTTTCGTTTCAACAGGAACTCGATAATCGGCGTCATGAACCGGGGGCCGTGGGCCTGCTTGATGGCCTCCGTCTCCAACTCCCGGGAGGTCTTCTTCCAGCGGCCGATGATCTCGAATCCGCCGGGGGTCATGAACCCCACGTTGTCGGTCTGGACCGCCACCACCATCCCCCGGTTGATGAGGTCGTAGTGGCGCAGAAGCCCCGGGTCGCCATCGGGGACCGGCTTGAGGGTTTCCACGTCCACCACCTGGGTCCGGGTCCATGGGGGAATCACCTTGGCCCGCTGGAGGGGGCGTCCGGCCAGGTGATCCTTCAGGACGTTGTCGAAGAAGTTGGTGCTCACCTCTCCCATCCCCAGAACGTTCACGCAGTGGTGCTCGTCCACGTCGAGGATCTCCTTGGACTTGATATAGAACTCCTCCCGGGAGCACTCGCCGAACTGCTCCAGATACCCCCCGCCGTCGCAGAGGCGGCTTCCGGAGGGGAGGCGGAACCGGACCCCGTCCCGCTCGCAGGCCTTCATGAAGTAGACGAACCCGGCCGTGGAGCCGACAATCACGATGGGGACGCCGGTCTGCTCCGCCTCCATGATGGCCGACAGGAGGAACTCCAGGTCGAGACCCCGGCGGCCGATGAGGTAGCGGCTGTCGGGGGTGCCGAACATCCGCCGCACCACGTCGAGCCCCACCGCCATCCCCATGCCCGGGGCGATCTCCGGCGACGGGACCATGAGGAACATCCGCATCCGGTCCACGTCGGGGAAGAGATATTCCCGGGTCAGGAGGCCGTTGGCGGCGTTGATGAGAGCAACCCCTCCCGGGTCCCGGAGGATCTTCCCCTTGTTCATGGGGTCGGTGGTGCCGCTGGTGAAGTAGCGCTGCTCGGCCCGCTCCGCCGGAAACGAGGTCATCACGAACTTCTTGAAGGCCATGGAAGGTACCGCCGGGATATCCTCCCACCGCTCCACCTTCCCCGGCTCTTTCCCCTTGTCAAGGCAGAAGCGGCGGTAGGGCTCCACCGTATTGAACTGGAGCTGGAAACAGCGCAGCGCCAGGGCGTTGAATCCGGCTTCGTCATCGTGCTCCAGCCCCTTCTCCACGTAGGAGAGGATGTCCTGGTCCAACTGCCGGACGAAATCGGATTCGAGGGAATAGTCTCTCAATGGGTTCCTCCGCGAGATAAAGTCACAGCATGCAAGCAGATTTACTGCCAGAATTCATCGCCGCTCCGAAAGCGCTCCGCCTGCCCCTGAAAACGGCTCACTTCAAATACTCCGAATGGATCGACGAGTTGAGGGAAAACAACAACTTCTTTAGTGTCGAGGGAACACTCCTAGCATTGAAACTATAGCAAGCAGGTTCTCTTTCAGTCCACCATTTTCCTGTAGTCCTACGCCAACGCGTTACGAATCCCGGGAACGGACAGGGGCACTCCACTGGGGGCAGCTCATTGGCCGGCAGCGTCTCTCTCCAGCATTCGCCTCGAGTCCGAACTGAACCCTTTTACCTGAATATCGATACCCCTGCCTGCCTTCCCTTTTTCAACGACAACCGGGACCGGCTCCCCCGATGGGCCGTAACTGCCGATCAGTTCGCCCTCTTCCGGCTTGCCGCCGCCATACCGGGTGCGCGCCTTCAGATAGTAGCCCCCTCCCTTGCCGGTCACGACCAGCACATACTTTCCGTCCGGCCCGGTTTCTGTCGATGCATAGCGCGGCATCCCCTTCATTTCAGCCGATTCGAAGGCCAATACCCGGATGCCGGCAACGGGCTGTCCCTGCTCATCGGTTACGGTCCCTTCGATCCCGGCCGCGCCGTCATTGAGGACGGCTTTCTCCCGCCGGTAGGGGGTAGCCTCCTTGATCGTGCCGATGTTCGTGGTTTTTCCGGCTTTCACCACGTACTCCCTCGGCGTTCCGTCCTTGAGCCGGGCATAGAACTGCGGGTCCCCCTCCCGGGGGGGGCCGGCACTGGTCGGGTCCGTTCGCTTGCGCATGACCAGGTAGTACCTGCCGGCGGGAACCTCCAGCGAGAATTTCCCGTCGTGGTCGACGGCGGTTCCGTTGTCGGGCAGGCGCAGATACTTGTGGCTCGCGGGGGGAGGACCAGTGGCCGTATTGAACAACAGCACCTGCCCGCCGGTCATGGGGCCGTACTTTTTGGTGATCCACCTGCCGGTTATGGTTCCGGTGCCCTCCCCGGCAAAGCCGGACGTTGCCGAGAGAGTAAGAAAAAGACAGAAACAGATCGTTCTCAGCATCATAGTGGTTACCTCATGCTGCTACTGGAGGGAGTATCGTTCCAGCAGGGAGTGAAAGCGTGGCTCATTCCACAGAGCTGACAACTGCTGATCCCCATAGATCTTATCAGGGTCGTAATGCCCACGTTGCAATGCTGCTTCCAACCATTTCAGCCCCGCATCCACATTCCCTGACATCGACTCAACGCAGGCCAGACCGTAAGAATTTGCGGCATTCCCCTTCCCCCTCGCCTCAACCTGCAGGTAATAGCCGCGGGCCGGCTCAAGGCGCCGTTGGATCCTCATCAGATCACCAAGCAACACCATCACCTGCCACGCCTCCGTTTGCAGGGACTGTGCCCGCCGGTAGGCTTTTTCCGCTTCGGCATAGTTGCCCCGTTTCAGGTAGTTGGTGCCGAGGCTCGCCCACCCTATCACATGATCCGGCTTGATCGCCAACAGCCTGTGCAGGAGAACCAGTCCCTTGTCCAGTTCCCCCTGCGCCGTGTAGAGATCCCCCAGGCCGGCCAGCGCCGCGACGTTGGTCGGCTGGGAAGCCAGGAGATGCTCGTAGGCCCGGCGGGATGCATCAGCCTGCCCGGCGCTCAGGAGGGCCTCGGCGTAATGCTCCCATATCCGGGGGGTATCCGGCAGCTTTGCCACCGCATCGCTCCAGAGGGTGAGGGAATTCCGCCAGACGCCGATCCGCTGGAAGGAGGCAACGGAGAGTGCGGCAATCCAGACCGTGACGGTCAGGTAGAGGAGCGGCGCCCCCCGTGCACCAAGCCGCGAGTGGAGGAATACCGCACCGGCTCCCGCCAGGGCCGCGGCGCCGATAATGGATACATTGACATAGCGATCGGTAATCAGCCAATAGATCGGGACGATCTGGGCAAAGGGAAGGAGCCCGATCCAGAAGAACAGCAGCCAGAAACCAAGCCGACGGTCGTGCTTGAACAGGCGATACCCGCCCCAGGCCACCGCCGCCAGGAGCAGTCCCGCGGCGAGCACCACCCCATCCGGCGCGGCATGGACGGGGGGATCATAGATGGCGCTCAGGCCCGCCGGCCAGACCAGCCGCCACAGATAGAGGCAGAAGACCGGCAGCATGGTGTAGAACGTGGCCAGGGGGCTTCCGCCGTGGTATGGCTCGCGGATCCCCCCCTGGAAATCGTGTGTCTGAACGTGCATGGAAACCAGCGCGAAAACCAGCGCCGCAAGAGCGTAGGGAATCTTGTCCTTCAGCCGCAGGCGCCTGCCTGCTTCGGGGAAGCAGAGATCGTACAGCACGAGGATCACCGGCAGCACCAGGGTGGTGGACTTTGCCATGAGCGACAGGAGGAAGGCCGCCAGCGAGGCGGGATAGGCCCACCGGCCCCGCCCCGGTCCGGCCAGCCGGTAGCGCCGATACGCCTCCCAGGAAAGAAGGAAGAAGAGGAGCGACAGCACATTCTTGCGGCAGGAAATCCAGGCCACCGACTCCACCTGTAGCGGATGGGCCAGGAAGAAGGCGGCCGCAACCAGCGCCAGGAGCCGTTCCCCGTGGAGGCTGAATAGCAACCGGTAGACCAGCACGCCGTTAAGAGCATGGAAGACGAAGTTGGTCAGGGCGAACGCCCCCGGCTCCAGTCCCCACAGGCTGTAGTCGAGCATGTAGGAAAGCATCTGGAGCGGGGCGTAATTGGCCTGATAGATGGAGGAGAAAATGGTCTTCAGGTTCTGCCACGAGAACCCCTGGATCGAATCGTTGTAGACGATGTACCAGTTGTCGTCCCAGCTCATCTGGAACTCGTGCCCCAGGGTCCTGGCGTAGATTCCCACCGTCAGGAGGATCAGCAGCAGGTAGTCGATCTTCTGATTTCGTGCAGTCGGCTGGGTCATCGCTGGAAAAGGGTCTGAACGCGGGTTTTCAGAATAAAGAGGATCATCGTCATGCCAAGCCGTATCGCCTTGCCCAGCTTGCCGGTGATCTTCGAAACCCCGGTTCGGGGGAGGTATTCCACCGGGATTTCGATGACTTTCTGCGAGGCGCGGATGCTCATGATCATGAACTGGGGCTGGAAGTGGGAGCCGGTCACCGAAAGCTGCTGAACGAATGACTCCAGCACGTTCCTCCTGATGAGCTTCATGGTACACCCCACATCGGTCAGGCAGGGGCCGTTGAACAGGTATTCCAGCAGCTTTGCCACGGCAACGTTACCCATCCTCAACATCCAGCCCATATTTGCGCCGGACCAGATGGCCGCCTTGGATGTGCGCGTACCGAACACCACCTCATAATCGTCGGAGTAGATCAGCAGCTTGATCAGGTCCCTGGCCGAAAAGGTGCCGTCGGGCTCGCAGGTCACGATGATGTCGGCGGTCGCTGCCCGGAGCCCCCTTATCAGGGCCGCGCCGTAGCCCGGCTGCTGCTCGAACAGGTACGTCGCCCCCGTTGCCAGAATCCCTTCCCTGGTGCCGTCGGTGGAATTGTTGTCGACAACGATGACCTCGTCCACGAAGCCGGTGTCGTAAAAGTCCGTGATGGCCCGGCGAATCCCCTCCTCCTCGTTGAAGGCCGGAAAAATCACCTGAACTGTCTGCTGTTTCCACATGGATCAATCCCAGGCCGGAGGGAGGTTTTTGGTAATCTCCAGCCCCTCGAACCGGCGGGGCCGGCGGGGGCCGACACTTTTCGCCCAGAGGGCCATCCTGCGGATTCCCTCCGCCAGGGGCAACGGCTCCGGCACGTCGAAATGGCGCCGCAGCTTCCCGTGACTGCTTACCGCATGGAGCACCTCGTCCCGCTTTTCGAGAAAGACGGCTTCGGGAGCTGCCCCCATCTCCCGGGCGATGACCTGCATGAGCTCCAGGATGGTGAACGGCTGGTCGGCGCCGATGTTGAAAACCTGGTTGTATGCCCCCTCATTGTCAATGGAGGCCGCCATGACCGGCGCCACGTCGGAAATATGACTGAACGCCCTGGTCTGGGTGCCGTCGCCGTAGATGGTGACCGGGCGTCCCTGCATGATCTGGTTCATGAATATCCCCACCACGTTGCGGTGGGCGTCGCCGATATTCTGCCGTTCACCATAGACGTTGTGGGGACGGAACACGATGGAGTCGAGGCCGAACATTCGGTGGCTGGCGGCCAGCTCCAGCTCCACCGCGTACTTGGATATGCCGTAGGTATCCTCCGGCCGCGGCGTCATATCTTCGGACAGGGGGAGCTGGGCGGCGCCGTACACCGCAATCGACGAGCTGAACACAAAACACTTTATGCTATGCATGACGGCAAGATTGATCAGGTTCACCGAGCCGATCAGGTTGTTGGAATAGACGAAGCGCTTGATGTAGTGGCTCAACCCCTCGGCGGCGTATGCGGCGAGGTGGAACACGTACTCGAAGCGGTGGGCCTCGAAGAGCTCTTCGAGCAGGGGGAGATCGAGGATCGACCCCTCGACGAACGTCGCCCCGTCGTTGACATTGTCCCGGCTGCCGCCGCTCAGGTCATCGAGCACGACGACCCGATGCCCCTTCTTGAGAAGCTCGTCCACCACGTGGGAGCCGATGAAGCCGGCGCCTCCCGTCACCAGAACTGTAGCCATGAATACCTTTTGTGACGAGAAAGCGTCAGGGTTGCTTTCCGTCAAAGGAGCAGGTGCCGGCTTCGATGCAGCCGTCGCCCTGGCTCTCCCCAACCTTGACACAGCCCACGGTCCCCCAGGGCTTGATCTTGAGCAGATAGCCATAGCCATGCTTCATGCAGAACGTGCTCAACTCGGTCCCCGTCGGCCCAGTGTTGAGAGGGCTGGAATCACTGTCCGCACAAGAAAACCAGTTCCACTTATTGTCGCTGACAATGAACATGTCCGAGTCGGGACAATAACGGGTGGCGTCATTAGAGTTGAATATCTGGTGGTCGATGGTCCCGACGGGCGTACACACATCGGGCCACAGGGTGTTGTCCGTCCCCTCGGGACAGCATCGCCCGTCCTTTTGCAGCACCAGGTCGTTTTCGCAGACCGGTTCATCATCCTCCCCCTCGACGGCGTCAAGGGCCGCCTCCGGGATTATGGGCGCGACCAAGTTCACCACGCCCCTGTCGGCGGCGGATGCATGCATCGACAAACCCGACAGGCAGACCGTCACCAGACAGACCATTGCGAACGGAATCTTCATGCGTTACACCTCCCCTGGCGGCATCCGCGTTATCGCCGCGAGATCTGACTCTCTCCGAAAAACATGATCGCGCCGGAACTCTTGGTATGGTATGTGAAGGTACCACTTAAGCGCGGCTGGCGGCAAGTACCGTTCGCCGGGCACACCATTTTCCGTTCAGCACCACGCTGCAAAAATCCATCCAAAGGCTCCTGCCACACCATGACCATGCCGGCACTATCGCGACGCGAATTCATCCTCCTGTCCCTACAGCTGCTTGCCCTGACCCAGCTTCCCGGATGCCGTTCCTCCCAGCCGGTCCTCGGCAGGGACCCGATCACATCCCCCCTGATGGTGGAAGACCATTGCGAGGCCCTGGCCCATTGGGCGGAAAAGGGGATTCGCGACACCGTCCTGATCAACATCGACACCCACGATGACATGCGCTGGATACCTGAAGACCGGCTCGACGCCCTGCGCAGCATCCACCGGAACAGGGACTGGCAGCGGTTCAGGGGGGCGGCCGGCCTTGGGGACAACGGCCTCTACCATATCGGCAACTGGATCTATGCGGGCGGACGCCTGGGCATCTTCCGCGAGGTTTACTGGGTCATCCCCTTCGAGGTGCTGTCAATGGAAGACCCCGACTCGAAAATGCGCCGGTTTCTGAAGGAATATGGATTCACCGACCAGGAAATCCAGAGTTTTTCCCTGAACGGCAGGCAGTTTCGCGGCACCTTCCATGGTGTTCCCCTGACGCTCTGCGACCTCAAATCGCTCCCTGACATCAGCTCTCCCCTGCTGTTGAGCATCGACACCGACTTCTTCCCCCCCTACTCGACAGTGCACGAGAAGAGTTACCTGCCGGCACTCCACGAGCTGTTCACGGCCCTGTATGCCAAGAAGTACCGGATACGGGACGCCGTTGTCAGCTACTCCGTCAACGGCGATTTTCTGCCGCCGCACCTGCGCTGGGTGGGAGACACCATCGGGACAGTCCTTGAAAAGCCGGGAATGATCGAGCAAGAGCCGACCGAGCTGTTAACCCTTCTCCAGCAGGTGGACAACGACTATCGCGGCACCGATTCGGCGGCGATGCTCAGATTCATCGAGAGCTGGGAGGCCAGGTACCCGGCGGCATCGCTGCAGGCCTACAAGGCCCTTGCCCACACCCTTCGGAACGACCCGGAGAGCGCCCTGCGGGCGGCCCGGGAGAGCTGCGCCAGGGACAAGCGCTACTGCACCCTCCTCCCCTACATCGGCACCTACTATTACAGCAGGGGAAACTACGCCGTTGCCGAAAAGTTCTACCTGGCCGGCTTCGCCGCCAATCCCTCCATGGCCAACGGCCTGTTCCAGTACGGCCACTGCCTGCGGCAGACGGGACGGGTGAGGGAGGCCATTGCCTGGTATGAAAAGGATGAAGCGGCGAACGGCCCGTTCCCGACGCGTTTTCTCATCGCCGAGATGTATCTGCTTCTTGGTGATAAGAAGGCAGCCACGGCCTCCCTTGCCAAAGCCGTCGAGGGGCTGGAGAAAAACCGATATGCGGAGGTTGTCAACAATGAGACGGCCCGCGCCATTTACGCGGCCCTGGATTTCTGCGACCGGGAGGGGCTGAGGGAATTGGCGAGCACCCTGCGAAAAAAACCTACTGTGATCAGAATGTTCACGGCTTATCCCCGCAAATAGACCAGGGCGGGGTATCAGTGGTATTTGGGCGCAGTATTAGGGCGAGCCACCGGCTCGCCCCTACACCATCAACCCATCACCCCATCAACCCGTAGGGGCGACCCGGTGGGTCGCCCTTCCCGAGGCGGGTCACCCTCCCGGCAATCGCCCCCTTCCCCCTAAAGCCCCTTCTCCAGCATCTCCGCAATCGCCGTAAATCCCTTGGCCCGCGCCACATCCAGCGCTGTCTTCCCGTCATTGGTCTTTACTGCGGTATCCGCTTTTTTCTCCAGCAGTTTTTTGACGATATCCTCGTTTCCTTCGGCGGCCGAGATGATCAGCGCGGTGACTCCAAACGCGTTCCGGATGTTGACGTCGGCACCGGCATCGATCAGGAAACGGGCGGTGTCTGTATGCTTGCGGGCCACGGCGAACATGAGCGCGCTGTCCCCCTCCTTGTGAACCGCGTCCAGTTTCGCTTTCGCCCCGACCAGGAACTTCACCACATCGAGATGGCCGTTCATGGCCGCCGCCATCAGCGGCGTCACATCCTCGTGGTTTGAGTTGTTGACATGGGCGCCATGCTTCACCAGGTACTTCACAGTATCCGTCTGCCCACTGTTTGCCGCGATCCAGAGGGGGCTAACCGCCAGGCTGTTCATGTAGTTGACCCAGGCCCCGGCCTTGACGAGCATTCCCACCAGCTCCCGGTTTCCCCCCGCCACCGCCGACATGAGCGGCGTCCACTGGTCAATGGTCCCCCCCTGACTGATCTCGATGCTCTCCGCGTAGTTGACATCGGCCTTGGCCTTGATCAGTTTTCCCACCCGGGCCGTATCCCCCGCCATGGCCGCATCGAACAGCTCGCCGTTTTTCGAGCGCCGGGCAGTGCTCTTGATCACCTCATTGCCCTGCAGCTCGATCTCGAAGATCCCGTCCCGGATGGAGCCGTTCTGGTTGCAGTTCAGGTACTCACCCCTGTAGCCGGTTTTCCCCTTATTGCGGGTTATGGTGATCTTCCGGGTACCGCCATGGCTGCAGCGCAGCGTCTTGCCGCTGTTTCGGGCAACGGCGTCGTGGCCGCCGATATCGGCAATGAGCTGCATCATCAGCTTGTTGGTCCCCTCCTGGTCATAGTCGTAGGCAAGGGCAATAACGGGGCAGTTCAGAACTACCGTAGCAATGAAGAGCAGCATAATTCTAAAGAGCATGGATCCTCCTTGGGGTGAGCCGGCGGTAATGGGCGAGCCACCGGCTCGCCCCTACACGACATTCACCGGGTTTTCCCGGTCACGGTCCCATTTCATCGGGTTGTTGACGATATATTCACGGGCCAGGGACAATTCTTTTTCATTCCTGATGACCCGTTCGTAATAATTGCGCTGCCAGACCGGGCAACCGGCGTTGTTGCGCAGGATGTTGATTGCATGGGTACACCTTGCCTTGAATGTGCGCACCATTTCACCAACCGTAGGGGCGCGATTCATCGCGCCCTTGACATCTCGACCACACATTCCGAGCGCAATAAATTGCGCCCCTACGATATTGATAATCCCATGAAAATGGTTCGGCATGATCACGAACATATCCAATTCGATCTGCGGAAACCGTCCCGGCAATCGATGCCATTCCGCCTGAACCACCCTTCCCACATCGTTCAGGACCATCTCGCCGTTTGCAACATCACCGAATATGCATTCCCGCTGCCAAGCACATATGGTGACAAAATAGGCACCAGGTCGGGAATAATCGTAATCCTTCAGGCGAATAGAATGGCGATGATGAATGTCAGGGGTATAGGGCATACCTCTTCATACCACAATGGGTTGAATTTGGGCGCAATGAATTGCGCCCCTACACCATACACACCGTCAACCGTAGGGGCGCGATTTATCGCGCCCTGAATGTCGCGCCCTGCATATCGCGTCACGTCATTGCCGGACGCCATGGTCATGGGCGCAATGTCATGGGCGCAATGAATTGCGCCCCTACACCATACACACCGTCAACCGTAGGGGCGCGATTTATCGCGCCCTGAATGTCGCGCCCTGCATATCGCGTCACGTCATTGCCGGACGCCATGGTCATGGGCGCAATGTCATGGGCGCAATGAATTGCGCCCCTACACCATACACACCGTCAACCGTAGGGGCGCGATTTATCGCGCCCTGAATGTCGCGCCCTGCATATCGCGTCACGTCATTGCCGGACGCCATGGTCATGGGCGCAATGTCATGGGCGCAATGAATTGCGCCCCTACACCATACACACCGTCAACCGTAGGGGCGCGATTTATCGCGCCCAAATCATTCCCCCAAACAACAAAGGTGAGACCCGATTGGGGCCTCACCTCTGTCCGTTTGCGCCAGGTCAGCAATCAGCAGGGATGAACATCCGCCGAACCAACCACCCGCGGCTTGACATAGGTGCGCTTTTTCATCTGATCATCTCCTTTCCGCACACTGTGGTGCTTTCTCCGTTATTGTCTGTTCCTACCATGGCGACTTCCTGTTCCAGAACTGCGTCGTGTAGCTGTTGAACGTGGCGCCACCGGCGGTGGCCGAGTTGTGGCACTGGGTGTTGGACTCGGTGGCGATGCTCGTGGATTCGACCCCCTTGCCGAAGAACCACTTGCCGGCGGTGGCCAGCGGCCTGCTGCCGGTGCCGCCACCCCCCTGCGGGAAGCGGCCGACGCCGGCGCCGCTGGAGCCGCTGCTCTGGAAGTTGCCTGCCGCCGCCGATGTCCCGGCGTTGGCGGTATGGCCCCCCGAGGCGACCCGTCCCCGGTGCTTGGCATCCAGGCAGTTGGTCACCAGGAGCCGCGGCAGCCGGGTGTTGTGGGGCGCATGGCACTTGGAGCAGGTGAAGGCATGCACCGCGTTGTTGGCGTTGCCGCCGGTGGCGGTGGCCCAGCCGCGGACCGTGTTGTGGACCCTTCCCACGGTCTTCCAGTTGCTGGAGGATGCCGCCGCCGCGTTGTTGATGTTGGCCTTGGCATGGCACCCGACGCAGAGGCCGGCGAATTCCGCATCGGTCCTCGGCTGCAGTGTGGTGGGGGTGCCGGGCCACGTCCAGTTGGCGCGATCCGGCCAGGCTCCCGCCACGCCCATGGTGTTCTGGTCGATCCGGTAGCCCGGCGTGCTGCCGACGCTAAGGGCGGGTTTCTGTCTGCCGCCGCCGCGGGTCTCGTTGGTGGCGGCCGGCGCCGCGTCCTGCTTGTAGGGGGAGGTGACCCAGGTCCCCTTCAGGAGCGGTACGCCGTACTGCCGGTTGCTGACATAGGTTGTGTTCTTGGTGACCCCGTGCGGGTCGTGGCACGGGGTGCAGAGGCCGTTGACGGGCGAGGAGACGCCGGCCGAGTACGCCTTGTCCTTGATGCCGTTCGCGAAGGTCCGCTGGGTTATGGCGGTGGTCAGGGCCGTCGACGGTCCGAAATGGCCCCCCTTGTTGTCGGGGTTGTTGTTCTTGTAAGCGTAGGTCCGGGTGTTGGCAAAGGCCGAGTAGTTGCCGAAGTACGGCTTATCGTGGTAGCCGTAGATGGCCTGGGTGGCGCCGAAGGTGCTGTTGTAGCCCCAGGGGACGGTTGTCGAGGAGGTCCTGGTGTTGTGGCAGTCGAAGCAGAGGGCCGCGCCCGGGTTGTAGACGTTCTTGTCCGGTGCGGCCGAGTTGCCGCCCGCCACCGGCGCATAGGTGGCGTTGTAGCCACCGACACCCTCGACGGTAGTCTTGAGGATGCCACCCTTGTAGCGGCCCGTGGCGCTGGAGTAACTGCTCATGACGCCGGTGGCGGTGGTGCCGTGGGAGTTGTGGCAGTCGTAGCAGAGCACGTTGACGGTTCCGGCGGCCGTATCGCTGTAGGTTTCGCCTGAGGTGCCGTTGCCGACGGCCCAGCCGCGCTGGTTGGTGGTGGCGCTGCCGTGGGCCGAGTAGGCCTTGTTGAGGGTCTTGGTGACCGTGTTGTTGCCGGTGACCTTGCCCCAGGGCGTAGTGGCGATGGAGCTGTAGCGGTTGAAGATGCTGCGGTCGTCCCAGGCATAGGCTTTCGGCGTCCTGGTGTCGCCGGTGGCGCTGAAGGGCTGCGTGGCGTCGTTCTTGGTGCTGTGGCAGCCGAGGCAGTGATTGTTGATCTTGGCGTATTCCGCCCGCTTGCGGGCCGGGGTGGTGCTGCCGGCGGCCGTGTACTTGGTGAAGACGGCGCCCCGGGATCCGGCGCCCCAGATCACGAGATCCACCGGCTTGTTGGCCGTCCGGTCGTGGTAGGTGGCGTTGACCACGCCCGCGGAGTTGCTGGCCTCCATGTGGCAGGGGTAGCAGTAGCTGTTGCTCATGGCTACCTTCTGTATGTGATGTGACTCGCCGGCGAACTGGGGCGCGACGGCGGTGCGGCCACCCACCTCGCCGCTGTGGCAGCCGATGCAGGTGGGCTTGTAGGTGCCGGTGTCGTAGTTGCCGGTGGCGGGCACGTTCCAGGTGGGGCCCGTTGCCACTGTGGAGTCGTGGCAGAGGATGTTGAAGCATTGCTTCGTGCCGCTGTTCCAGGTGGCGGATACGCCCACCACCGTCGTATTGAAGGCGATGTCGAAGGTGCCGTTGACGTGGAGCGGGTTGCCGGAGCCGGAGCCGAGGTGGCAGATGGAGCATTCGATGGCGTACCCGCCGTTGGCGGAGCTGGCGGAATGCTTCTGGTGGCTGCCGGTGAACTGACCGACGGAGGTCTGGTTCTTGTGGCAGCTGCCGCAGTTCATGGCCGCGCCGCCCCAGACCGGCGCCGGGCTGGCGTAGGTCCCCTTGCCGTCGCTGTGGCAGTAGACCTGGCAGGTGCCCCAGCTGGCGCTGGGGGCCAGGTTGTTGACGAAGCCGCTGGCGGCGAACGATGAGCCGCCGGACGGCTTGTAGCCGGCGCCGCTGTAGCCGGGGAGCTGGTTAAGGCGCTTGGCGGTGGAGTAGAACTCCCACTCCACCTTGCCGTCCACGTGGTAGTTGTTCTCCTTGACGCCGTGGCAGTTGTTGCAGGCAAGGCGCGGCTCGCCGAAGCCGGTCCCCACGTGGGCGCCGTGGGAGCCCCTGGTCCGGTAGGTTTCGCCGGATACGCCGTGGCAGGTGCCGCAGGTGGCCTGGGACGGACCCCCCTCCCAGTTGGGCTTGACATTGGTGCCGCCCCCGAGGACCGCCAGGGTCTTGGTCCCGCCGCCGTGGCAGTAGACGCTTTCGCAGGTATTGATCTTGGTGGTATCGCTTGTGCGGCGCACCTTGGTGCTGGTCCAGGTGGAGAAGTAGACGATGGGCTGCGAGTAGCCGACGCTGGGGAGGGTGGTCATCCCCCAGAAAACACCCTTGGTGACCCGGTTGCCGTAGGCGCGGAAGCCGATCTCCAGCTTGTAGCTCGGCATGTCGTAGGCATAGTTGTAGTGGCAGGCGCCGCAGTCGTTGCCGATGGCCGGATTGAGCCGGTGGGCCTGGTGGGCGCCGACCATGCCGTCGGAAAGGGCACCGATGACCGGCTTCGTCAGGGTGCTGTTGTCGATGGGGGGACGACCGTGGCAGTTGTTGCAGCTGTCGATCATGCCGTTGACATGGAGCGACGGGTTGGTGAAGCCGGTGGCGTTGGCGTTGAGGTGCCGGTGGCAGTTGGTGCACTTGTTGAGGGCGTAGGGCGCGCCGGTATCGTCGTCGAAATGCTCGTAGCCCGACTTGGGCGCCGCCGGCGGCATCGAATGGCACTTGACGCAGTCATTGGCGCCGACGCCGGTAAGGTACGGCGAGTTCCAGACGGCCGCCGCCGGGGTTCCCAGGGTGCCGCCGTCATCCACGGCGGAGCCGTAGGGGCCGGTCCCCTCGTTGGAGTTCATTCCCGCGCCGTGGCACCAGACGTTGTTGCACTGCTTGCTGCCGAATACGTAGGAGGGCTGGTGGGAGGCGCTGGAGTAGCCGTTCTGGGCGCCGCTGGCAGCCAGGGCGCCGAAGTTGATCTCGGCCGGCAGGGCGTTGTCGATGTGGCCCGGCGAGTAGGGGCCGGTCGGCTTGACGTGGCACTGGGAGCAGTCCAGCTTGGCCGAATACTTGTACGGCATGGAGGTGATGTGCTGGAAGTGGGCCCCCACGTACAGATCGGTCTTGGACTTGGTGCCGCCGGGACCGGTGGTGGCGTAGAAGCCGGCCGGCGTCGGGTTGGTGGTGTGGCACTTGTCGCACAGAGGGGTGGCGGTGGAGGGCCCCCAGGTGATGGTGGTGCGCCCGTGGCAGTTGCTGGTGGAGCAGGTGCCGAAGGGGGCCGAGCCGGGGGTCTTGGTGGAGCCGTGCGAGTAGGTGGTATTGTCACCGAGGCCGCTGAACATGAAATCGATCTTCTTGTCGGCGTGGTGCAGGGAGTTGGCGTCGCCGCCGCTGCCGTGGCAGATGCGGCAGTCGAACCCGGTTACCCCCGGCGCCGTGTGCTGGCTGTGGCCGCCGCTGTTATGGCCGGCGAAATCGGAGTGGGTGTGGCAGCTGCCGCAGGTAACGGTCCCCCCCCAGGTGACGGTGGCATAGGAAGTGGGGCCGGCGGTGCCATTGGCCGACTGGACGTTACTGTGGCAGTAGAGGGTGGCGCAGCTGCCGTAGCTGGCCGGATTTGTGGGGGCCATGGCGCCGGACTCGCCCTTGTTGAGCCCCTTGTATACGGCGGACGGCGATGTGGTGGAGAGATCCCACTCCACCGAGCCGTTGAGGTGCGACTTACCGCTGGAGTAGTTGCGGTAGCCGTGGCAGACGGCGCAGGCGATGCCGTTGCCGTACCCCTGCACCGTGCCGGCATGCTTGCTGTGGCTGCCGGAGGGGGGCGGGGTCGCGCCCTCGGCGCCGTGGCAGGAGCTGCACCCCGTCTGGGTAACGCCGCTCCAGGCCACCTCGGTGTTGTAGCCGCCGCTGGCGGTGTAGCTGCCGTTCCAGTAGCCGTGGCAGTAGACGCTGCAGGTCATGATCTTGTCGAAGGCCGGCTGGATGTCCGTGCCGGCGGCCGCCTCGTAGGCGTAGTCGTTGGCCGGGGTCACTGATTTGAAGATGCCGGTGTTGGTGCTGTTCTTGAACCCCGGGTAGGTGCTGCTCCAGACCCTGAAGCCCATGTTCAGCTTGGTGTCGGGCTGGGCGCTCGCCAGGTGGTTGGCGTTGTTGTGGCATGCCTGGCACTTCACGTTGCGGGCGGCGTGCGTGGGATGGGCGCCGGCATCATCACCGATTACGTAGGGATAGAGGACATTGGTGGGCGGAATCACCAGTTGGGACTTCTGGGCTGGGGGGTTGCCGTGGCAGTCGGTGCAGGAGAGGCCGTCGGCCAGGGTCTTGAAGCCGATGCGGTGGTCGTGGCAGCGCATGCAGTCGCTACTGTTGTTGTGGGTGTTCCAGGCCACCTTGCTGGAGCTGTACTGGTGGAAGCGGGCCCGGTGATGGCAGACCTCGCAGACGTTGGTGCTGGTGGTCCCGGCCCGCAGGTCGTTCCCCATGACGCCGGTGGTGACGGCCTGGGATGCCGAGATGGTCGTGAACACCACCGGACGGTTGCCGGTGGGGGTGGCGATTACGTTACTGACCCGCTTGAGGTTGGTGGCATTGGGATCATGGCAGGTGGCGCAGGTGTAGTCCGTCCCCCACTGCCCGAACTTGTTGGTGCCGAGCTGCATGCTGCTGTGCATCATGGTGCCGTACTTGTTGACCACCACGTGGACCGGGTCCGGGTACTGGACGGTGGCGCTGGAGGCGCCGGTCTTGTTGACCCTGACGGAGAAGTGGTTCTCCGCCATCTGGGGGGCGCCCGCCTTGGCGGTAATCCTCAGCTTGAGGTACTTGGAGCCGCCGTTGGTCGGCAGGACGAAGTTGTTAGCCGTAAAGGCGACCGGGTCGAAATCGGTCGTGTTCGGGGTGCCGACGACGGAAAGCTGGAAGGTGCTGGCGCTGCCGCAGGTGCCGGTGTCCTTGTTGACCACCGCCACGGTCAGCTCCTTCGTCTCCCCCCCCTTGATGTAAGAGGCGCTCGGGTTGACGATCAGTTCGGGTGACTCGCTGCAGCGGTTGATGATGCCGGCGGTGGTGTGGGCGGTGACGCCGGTGCTTCTGTTGCCCACCGAGTCGGTGGTGCAGATCCGGTAGCTGTAGCTCTGCCCCTCTTCGAGGCCGTTGTTGTAGACATCCGGGTTGCCGTTGGGATCGGCCCCCTGGTAGACTAGGAACACTTTTCCGCCCACCGGCGTGCAGTTCTTGGGAACCGGAGCGTTCCCCAGCCCCCTGACCACCGTGTAGGTGACGGAGCTGCCGCTGGCATCGGTGGCGGGGTTCCAGTTCAGGTTGATGGCCGGGGCGTTGGAGGCGGTTGCCGCGGTGAAGTTGCCGGCCTCGTTGGGGGGGGCGCCGTCCAGGGTTATGGAGGCGCTGGTGATGTCGTCGTCCGGAGTCGCCTTCCTGTTGATGGTCCTGAGATGGGTGAAATCGGTGACCGAGGCCTTCACCACGTAGGTTCCCCCCAGGTTGGTCTTGGGGGTGATCCGGACGTAGCACTCGGTGGTGGCCGCAGTGGCGCTGAGGCCGGTGGTGGAAACCTGCCAGTTATCTCCCGTGGTGGGGGAGGTCAGGTAGCCGTGGACGACCGTATTGGCGCTGTTGACGATCTCCACCTTGGCCACGTAATCGGAGACCACATGCCCGGCCGGCAGGGCCGAGACGGTGCTGAGAGTAACCGTGACGGTGTTGATCTGGTCGTTTATCCCGCCGTTGATCCTGAGGCCGAAGGCGTCAACCCGCGTGGCGGCGCCAGAGGCGTTAATGATGGCGTTGGGGGGCTCCGCCGCGCCGTCGGTCAGGGTGGTGGTGGGCTGGATGGTGAGGGTGGCCGAGGCGCTGTCGGTGTTGTTCCCCATGGTGCCCGTGGTAACGACGGTAACGCCGCTGACCAGGGCCTTCACGATCACGTTGACATTGGGGGTGTCGCCGATATCCACAGTCACCAGGTAGCGCCTCACCGTGGGGGTGATGTTCAGGGAGAGGCCGGTGAAGCTGATGCTGTTGCCGCTGATGCTGGTGCCGGGGAGCGTGGCCAGGGGGGTTTCGCCGTCGACGACCCCGATGGTTCCCGCGTCGGCATAGAGCCGCACGTTCTTGATGTTGGTGCTGTTGAACAGGGCATTGCCGGTCAGGGTGATGCCGGAGACCGTCTTGGGCTTGGCGGAGTTCAGGGTGAAGGCGTTGAGCACCTTGCCGGTGTCGGAGGCGTAGACGTTGGCATTGGGAATGGTAACGCCGTTGCCCACATCCACGTTCTCGTTCTCCGCTGCCGTTTCCTGGACGGTAAGGTTGGCCCCGGCGGTGCTGCCGGTCATGCCGTTGGCGGAGCCGAGACTGATCCGCATGTTGGCCGTGACGCCGACCTGGATGCCGAGACGGGAGCCCTGGGGGACGTTGCTGAAATCCTGTCCGGCCAGGGAGGTGGTCACCGCCTGGTTGACCGAGGCGGTAGTGGTGTAGGTGGAGGCTATGGGAGCATTGACCCGGACCCCGCCCGGCGTGACATAGAAGAGCCGCAGGGTGACGGTGCCGCCGCCGCTGGGGGTGTAGACCCGGTAGGTAAAGGAGGTCCCCTTGATGGTCTTCATGGCCGAGGCATACCCCGCGCCGCCGAAATAGAGCCTGATGAAATCGCTCTGGGCCGTGGTGGTGGAATACCCCTGGCCGGCGACGCTGGTGCAGCTGTGGGCCGGATAGTTCAGGAGGCCCACCAGGGGGAAGCCGGAACCGGCGGTGGTCCTGGTGATGCAGGTGGAGTCGGTGACCGCCGGACCGCCCGATTCGGCGATGCCGGCAAGGGACGTGCCCGCGTCCCAGTCGGCCTTGTAGACCTTCGAGACGGCAACGCCGCCGTACTCGATGTTTGGTGTCGACGAGGAGGTGCTGGTGACGTTCTGGACCCCCCCGGCGGCGCCGGTGACGGTGAAGTAGGTGCTGTTGGCGATCCGCGCCCCTACGGTGGTTGAGGGGGTGGCGGTGCGCAGGATGTCGTAGGTGATGAAGTAGCGCTGGGGGGTCGCCGTGATGGTCTGGGCCGTGGTCAGGGTGTAGGTCTGCCCCGTCAGCTGGGCGTAGGTGTACGGACCGCCGACCAGGGTGTCGCTCGTCTCGAACAGGCCGTCATTGTCGGTATCCTTCCAGATCTTGAACGAGACATCGCCCGGCTCGTCAGGGTTGAGGTAGACCGTGGTATTGGTGCCAATCTTGTCCAGCTTGCCCCCGGTCCAGGAGGCGCCACCGACGACGTTGGAGTAGAGATCGAACTTCAGCATGGGGACGTTGGCGTCGCCCTGGGTAACGTTGGTGAGCTGGCCGTTGTAGTAGTCGCCCATATTGGTGACCGTCAGGGAGTTGGCCACGTAGTTGGCCTCGGTCACGGTAAAGAATGAGTAGTTGGTGGAGTTGCCCCAGTAGAGGCGGGCCAGGGAGGCGGTGTTGCTCAACTGGCACTTGATGACGATCTTCAGGCGGTAGCCCGCTTCGACATCCTTGGGCTGCGGGTTGGTAAAGGGGAGCTCCAGGGGGGTCTGGACCGACGGGTGGGCCTCCACGGTGTTGGAGGTCCAGAGAAGCGTGCCGTTGTTGGCGGCCCCGGCCGGGTTGTATTTGTAGACCTCCGCCCACCAGTTGATGTTGTTGGCGGTGCCGTTGCGGTCCCGGACGCCGATGGTGAGGGCCGGGGCGGTCACGGTCTGCATGGTGCCGTAGACCGGGCCGTAGACCCTGACCATGGTCTGGGCCGTCAGGTTGGCGGCGGCGGTAACGCTGCGCGAGGTGGTGTAGACCCCGGTCTTCATGGAGTACTTGCCGTTCAGGGTACTGGTGGTGTTGGTGGTGCCGTCGGCCCCCAGGTTCACCGACGTGCTGTCTGTGGTGAAATAGTAGGTATTGGTAGCCGAGTTCAGCATCTCCGGCCGGAACACTCCCTGGTAGACGAGGATGCCCGTGAGCAGCATGAGGACGATGCCGATCTTCGTCCACCAACTCATTCCCCTGATTTTCCTGGCAAGTGTCGTTCCCATATCATCCCTCGTTCAGTAGATGGAAAGAATCGTTTCAGCGTAGGGGCAATTCATGAATTGCCCCTACATGTATTGCCCCTACAGCGACCCGTGGCAGCTGATGCATTCGGTGGCGCCGTCGTTGTCGGTCCATTTCACGCTGTTGCCGTTATGGCAGGCGATGTTGGAGCAGGTCTTGGTGCTGCCGTCCCACATGGTGGCGGTATTGAATGGCGTCTTGGCGGAATCGTGGGACCCGGACACCTTGTAGCCGCCATTGCGCTTCCAGACGCTGCTGTAGGCATGGGTCACGTAGTACTTCTGGCGGACCTGGGCCTTGGAAAGCATGGTGACCGGTTTGAAGTCCACGTTGACCAGGCCGTTGACATGCTTCGACTTGTTGGCGATGGCGGCCAGGTTGCCGGTCTGGGCGCCCACAGTGTTGCCTGCATAGTGACAGGTCTTGCAGACCGTGTTGTCATCGTTGCGGGCCGTGGTGACGGTAAGATAATGGCAGATGTTGCAGCTGATGGTGGTGGCGGTGGCCGCGTTGCCGTGGCTGCTCCGCCCGCTCGTGCCAGCCTTGGCCAGCCCGCTCGGGCTGCTGTAGATGCCCATGGCGTGGATGCCGATCTGGTGGCCGCCGGGCATGCTGGTGTAGCCGAGGAACTTCCGGTTGTAGTGGGACTTGGACCCGGCGATGGTGCTGTTGGGGGCGTTGCCGTGGCAGTTGGCGCAGCGGTCGCCGGTGAAGCTGCCGCCGTACCAGTCGGGGGTGGTGGCGTAGATCAGGTTGTTCGGGTTGCCGTTGGAGTGGCAGTAGGTCATTGAACACCGGATACTGGTTTTTGACGTGCCGGTAATACCGCTGTTGGCGACATTTATTCCGACAGCCGTGGCGCTGTTTTTGGTGCGAAGGGAGCCGACCCCGGCCTCGTTGTTCTTGAGCGTCACGTTGATGGCCGAATTGTAATGGTTTGTTGAACTGATGGGGTGACAGTTGGAGCAGCCGAAGTCGTATTCGCCCGCTGTCGAGCGGTTGGCGGTGTAGTTGTAAAGAGTCGGCACAGCAGTGGCGCTGATATGCTTGGCATGGGCGCCGCTGGCCAGCAGCACGGCGAGGCTGTGGCAGCCGACGCAGGTGATGGGGGTCGCCGTTCCCCAGGCCGGGGTGGTGGTGCTGTAGTGGCAGGAGATATTGGAGCAGGTGTTGTAGCCGTCACCGGGCCGGGGGGTACCGTTGTACACCGCCGTGGCGCCGAAATTGGACGGGAATATGAGATCTACCCTGCCGTCGGTATGCTTTGATGTCGCACTGTGGCATGAGTTGTTGCAACTGCCGTCAAAGGCCAATCCGCCGACGTTATGGCACATTAAGCAGCGCGCCGTGCCGGTATAGACCGTTGACGCAAGGTGCTTGGTGTGGCTGCCGGTCGCAATCTCAGCCGCGAAGCTGTGGTTTGTGCCATGGCAGGTGCCGCAGGCGCCGCTTCCCGCGTTGCCCCAGGTGGGCTGGGTGTACGTGATGCCGACCCCGCCATTGTTCTGGGCATTCGAGTGACAGTAGACATTGTTGCACTGGCCGTAGGCGGTGCCGGGATCCTTGGCATAGGGGGTTGCCTGGCCGCCGTAGGTGCCGTTGACTGCCGTGGTCAGGCTGTTAAACCTGATATTGACCTTACCGTTGACATGGGCGGAGGTGTCGGTAATAGTCATGGTGCTGTTGACGGTAGCGGCATGGCATTTGGTGCAGCCGATGGTGTAAAACTTGGTCGCATTGACATGCCGGCTGTGACTGCCGGACGCTATAATGTCTCCTGAGGCATTGTTGGACTTGTGGCAGCCCGTGCATGTCAGGCTGCCTCCCCAGGTGGCGGCCTGGTTGGGGGCATCGAAGCTGCTGGCTTTGTTCCCGGGGCTGTGGCAGTAGGTGGCGGTACAGCTGCCGAACGCATTGGGCTGGCTCGGCAGGTAATCGTTGAGGGCGCCGGAATAGGCGCCGCTGCCGTTGTTGGGAGCGGCGGCGAAGCTGATGTTCAGGTTCCGGTGCCCCGCGCTGGTGGCATGGGAGAAGGTTGTGTTGTTTGAATGGCACTTCTGGCAGTTGGCGGCACCGGCATAGTACTGGTCGTGCTTCGCGTGGCTGCCGGCCGCGCCTGTCGCCCCGCCGCTGGGCGGAGCGCCGTGGCACCGGTTGCAGTCGGCCGGCGCGCTGAACAGCGCCCCACCCCACGTGGGAGTGACCGCTTCGAAGTGACAGTTGACATTGGAGCAGGTGCCGAAGACCGGCGTTGCGTTGTGGGGAACCGTGGTCATGTTCCGGTAGCGGGCCTGAACCGGAGAATTATTGATGTTGCCGGCGAGATTGATCTTGCCGTCGCGGTGGTAGTTGGTGGAGGGCATCCGGTGGCATTTTGCGCAGTTGGACCCGCCGCCACTGGCCCAGGAATGGGTGTTGTGGTTACCGCCGAACCGTCCGGTGGAGATAGCTCGGAAAGAGGCATCGACCGGCGGCATGCCGTGGCAGCCGGAACAGGTGGTAATGGTGCCGGCAATGGCTTCTCCGGCGGGAAGAAAGAGGAGGAGCGCCGACAGCACGGCAACCGCAAGTGCCGAGAACACCGCCAAATCACCATTACATCGCTGTATCCTGTTCACCGTTCCCATGACCTACCCCCACCTTTTCCCTCATGGTTTACCGAGAATGATCCGCTCATCCCGTCCTGGGGCGGAGATCGGCACTAGGCCGTCAAAACACCAAACCGACTGTCAAGAATTGCACTCACCACAAAAACGCTCTGCTGCGCCAACCCTGTCATTTCATTAAGCTTCATCGCCCAACCAGATATCGGCAACAGATGAAACACCGATTATTTAGCTGGTTATGTAACCTATTAGGCAAAAGCAGTGCCAAGACGGGAGAAACTGACAGAAGAGACCGGGGTGGAAAGTATCGTGATGGGAAACGAGACGAAGCAACGTTCAACGGGGTGGGCATGACCGCGCGAGAAGCCTTGCTTGATGGCGAGCATCTTCTTAATGCTGCAAATGTTGGACCGGCAATGACGGACGTCATCGGACGCATCCACGGGCGAAGTCTCAAGGGGGAGGGCGAGGCTCCCTGTCAGGCAACCGACACGGAACCCCGCCAGGTATGTCAAAAAACTGGTCGCCGCGACGGGACCGTCGCAACAGCACGGTGGACCGTCCGCCGCTCAGGCGCTCCGCTCGCGAAACAGGAGACAGCCGGCAAGGACAAAGGCGAATCCCGCCAGGACCGAGACTTTGCCGCAGAGGGAAACCCCCGCCGCCGTGGAGGCAATGCCCCAGGACTGGGCCAGGGCCCCGCCGATGAACATCCCCACCACCGCAAGGCCGGCGTCGGCGTCCCCCTCGCCGGCCTTCACAAGCTGCCGGAAGGGACACCCCCCGATGAGGACGGAAATCCATCCCACCAGGGCCATGCCGAGAAAGCTCCAGAGGTGGTCGAGATGGGCGCCGGGCTGGCCATAGAGGCCGGGATGGAATCTCCCCGTCGCGACATTGAAGGCGACCGCCGCCACTACAAAGGCCATGAGCCCCCAGAGCGCCGGCGACCGGCGCCCCATGAGGAAGGTGTCACGCATGCCGCCGGTAATGCAGAAGCGGCTGCGCTGGGCCAGGGCACCGAGCGCCAGCCCCGCGCCGAGGGCCATGAGCCAGGGGGCGTGCTGCGCCGCGCTCCCCTGGGAGGAGAAGAGCACAAAGCCGGGACGAACGACGAGGAAGATCAGCAGCAGCACGAAAAATGCCGGCATGAGGTGACCGCCCCCCCCCCTTGCCCGGCGTCCGCGGCGCCAGTTCCACCC
>RHLS01000103.1 GCA_003712145.1 Desulfuromonadales bacterium
CGAGCATGCCGTGCGGGTCGGCCTCGATCCACGGCCGGTCGTCCTCGGCGAAGGCCGTGTCGAGCGTGTGGTGCGCGTTGTTCTCGACGCCCCAGTGGCTGCGCACGAGCAGCAGCCACTGCGCCGGCGTGAGCCGGTCGCGCTTCACGCTCGACACGAACATCCGGGCGTCGCGCTCGACCACCTCGTTGCCGCGGCGCTTGAGGTACTCCACGCGCAGGAAAGTCCCGGCGTGGCTCCAGACCGACTCGTCCGGCCCCTTGCTCCGGTCGTAGGACCAGCTCGGGTCCACGGCGAGCAGCGTCAGCGTGCGGGTCACGGTGGTCTGGTTGTCGAGCACGTCCACCGTGTGCGCCGCCACGTCGTGCGGGTCGAGCAGCTGCTCGGCCAGCTTGTACATGGTCCGCTGCTCGCCCTTGAGCGTGAAGAGGTAGTCCTTCCCCGCCGCGATCACCGCGCTGGCATTGGCTTCGGAGAGCGCGCCGGCGTCGTAGCTCACCACCTGGAACAGGCCGCCGTGGGCCTCCACCAGGCCGGCCAGCGCCGCCTGGAAGTGACTCGCCTCATTGCCGTGGTCCGGCAGCGGCTTCACGTCGATGCACGGCCGCCCCGCCGCCGAGACCAGCGCGCAGGTCACCGTCCGCACCAGCCCGTACGGCAGCCCGACCTCCGGGTGCTGGTCGTGCAGCAGCGGGTGGTTGAGCGCCGGCAGCGCCGTCACCTTCCCGTCCATCGCCACCACGCCGAACGGCAAGCCTTGCGGCGCGAGCGCCTTGCGCCGCCAGGCCGCTCGCACCAGCCGGTGCAGCGCTGACCGCAGCCCCTCGAGCGGCACGCGGCAGAGCGCGTCCCGCGCCGTCGTGTCGGCGAGCCGGCGCGGCAGCCCGAGCCGGCGGCGCATCGCCGGCGCCAGGTTCTCCGTCAGCCCCTCGGCCTCCGACAGGCTGCGGCACCCGGCCATCAGCCCGGCCAGCGTCGCGGTCAGGATCTGCGCCAGCCTCCAGCGCCCCTCCCGCGCCCGCGGGTCGGGCACCTCCTCCAGGGCCACCTCCGGCAGCCTCGACCGGAGCAGCCCGGCCAACCTCCTCACGGCCCTTTCCCTCATCGATCTCCTCGCGTACGATCTCGGGGTTGGACGCAGCCGGGCTCCCAAACCCAGCAGCACCCGCGGCGGGCGATCTGTCAGGATCACCCGCCGCACCTGTTTCGTACCCTGAGTGGAGATGGGCCGGCGAATTTGTGCTCGCGGCCGGGCGCGACCCTGCGGCCGGACAACCCCCCGGACTTCCTGCCGGTCGTCAGCGGACCCCGCTACCCCCGCCAATCACCTCTG
>RHLS01000013.1 GCA_003712145.1 Desulfuromonadales bacterium
CTTTCACCCCCACCCTGACCCTCCCCCGTCAAGGGGGAGGGAATGTTTGGCGAGGATAGCGGAAGATCAGAGATAATCAGATAAGTTTTTTCGCTTTCAGGAATTCCTTCGCAGCCTTCCGGGACTTGTCGCTCGTCTCCGATGCTTTCAGCAGCTTGGCATAGGAATCGCTGTTCATCGCGCCGGCAAGCTTCGCCAGCAGTTTCGGCAGGGCGGGATAGTTTTCGAGGGTTTCAACGGTCAGAACCGGCGCGTATCCCTGAGATATGCCGAATGGTTCGAGCCAGGCAAGGTTCAGGGTTTTCCGGTACTCTCCCTTGACCGTTTCATAGGCCTTTTTCCCGTTGGGTTCATTGGGTTTGCCCAGCACGGTGAGGGCACGTTCCGGGCTTTCGATGATGATGTTCACCTTTCCCTGCTTCACCGCGTCGTAGACCTCTCTGACGTCA
The DNA here is from genome assembly GCA_003712145.1 of Desulfuromonadales bacterium. Taxonomy (GTDB): domain Bacteria; phylum Desulfobacterota; class Desulfuromonadia; order Geobacterales; family Geobacteraceae; genus Geobacter. The sequence continues at coordinate 450 of RHLS01000013.1, forward strand.
CGGTAGGTCTGCACCTTCACGGCAGTGCCCGTCCTCTCGCTGATCATCGCGGAAACCATTTCCGCAAGCATCCTGTCGCCGGCCGTATTGGGAACACCGATAAAAAGTGTTCTGCCGACACAGGCAGTGCTCAGCTGCGCGCATACAAGAAACGCCATCACGACGGCCACCGTGCCGATTCTCTTCATGATCCACCCTGCACTTTCTTTTACGGACTCACTTACCAGAAAGCTCTGCGACCCTATTCATACAATTACTGTACCGCAAGCGTTACATCCATGACAAAATCCGACGTACCCGAATCGGAGACAAAATCCCGAAGCGCCTCTGCCTGGCGGGGCGGGGGAAACTGGGCGGCAGCCCCGACGACATAGCGTCCAGCAGTGGGGAGATAGAGCGTGTAGTTTCCGAGGCTGTCGCTCCAGGCCGAGAGAAATTCGGGCACCGGCCCCACCTGTTTCGTCCTGGCGGCAAAAACGTAGGCGTTCGCGACGGGCTCGCCACTCCCGTCGACGATTCGTCCCCTGAGGATAATGGATTCGGCGGCAACCGTCTGCTTTTTCCGGCCCACATCCCGGATGTCGGCCACCACGAACTCGCTGGCAAGCTCTTCGCCGGCAGCCGGCTCAAGGGTTGCCGGCTCGCCCGAGTGCTTGTCCCCCGGCATGAGCGGGCCGTAGGTTCCATCTTTCTTGAGCCGGGCCACCACCCAGTAGCGGCCGGGAGGCACCTGGAGAACGACCCGCCCCCCACGGTCGGACATCGGCGAGATGAAGTCGGCGGGGCGCCGCGTATCGGCACTGTCGTAGACAAAGATCTTTGCCCCCGTCACGGGATTGCCGGCCACATCCAGGACAACAGCCTTGATGGTTGCCGGATCGGCGGCCTGCAGCGGATCAACGGCCAACCACAGCAGACATGCAAGGACAAGCATCGACCGTCGAATCATGGCTTCGCTCCGTCGCCGGCCCCGACCGGCCCGTTCAGGAAGGGCTCATAGCGCACGAAACCGATTCCCGGCTCGTTCCTGCCGTCAAAAATCGCGGCGGCGGGATCGCCGGGCCCCCACCAGTTGCTCCGTGCGTCCACATCCTCGTTGTTGAAATCCCCGACCCGAATGCCGTACCCGCTGTTGCCGGCGATGGTGTTCCGGGTGATGGCGAGGCCGCCCCCCTTTTCCCGGACGAAGATCCCCGTCTCGTTACGGGTGATGGTGTTTTCGGCGATGACCGCATTGCCGATGTACGATCTGATGCCGATGGCATTATCAGCAAAGGTCGAGCGTCGTATCTGCACCGGTCCGCTCCTGAACCTCATGCCGCCGTAATTGCGGGTAAACCGGGAATCCGTCACCGAGAGATTCGTGAAATGGCTGTGGATTCCCCAGGTGGCATGCTCGAACACGCAGTGAGAAATCTCGCTCCCCGTGGCGTATTCAAGCAGAACCTCGTCCCATGCCGACGCTTCTTTCCCCTCGAGGGACGTGAAGAAGATCTTCCCCTCAGCGGTCCCCCTGGCCAGCAGCCGTCCCTTCACCGCAAGGCCGGCCTCGCGGGCGAACCGCACCGTCGTGCCCGGCGCAATGGCAAGGGTCGCGCCGGCCAGGACGGTCACGGGCCGCTCCACGACGATGACCCCGCGCCAGGTCATGTCGGTCAGCAGAGACGGCAGCGGCCAGACGTAAGGCAATGGATTTCCACTCGCCCTGTCGTAACTGACCCGCCCCCGGGCCGGGTCATCCTGCTTATCGAGGATAACCCGCTCGGGATCGTCCCCTCCCCACCAGTTGGCCGGGGCCGCCAGGTCCTTCCTGCCGTCCAGGTCGATGGCATAGAGGCCGTTTCGGGTGAAACTGTTCCCGGTAATCTCCCCGTCAAAGTTCTGGGCGCCGATTCCGCGCTCGCCGTTGTCGGCAACCAGGTTTCCCGCAATGACCGCCCGCGCGTCCTGGATATTGAGCCCGCTGAAACCATTGGCGGCGACAACGTTCCCCGCCACCTCCAGGTTGTCGATGTTCTTCATGGAGAGGCCGATCTCCAGGTTGTTGGTGAAACTGTTGCGGCTCAGCTCGCCGTAGAAGGTATCGGCCACCATGAGCCCGTACCGGTTGCCGTCGATGAGATTCTCCCGCACGGTGGCCACACTCTCGCGAATGCGGAGCCCTTCCCTCATGTTGCCGACGATCCGGTTGCCGCGCGCGGTCAGTTCGGCCCGGAAGAAGTTCCCCCCCATCTGGTTCGCGCAGACAAGATTGTCGGTGAAGATGACCCGGGAATCCCGCCCCTGGACGCCGCTGTGGTTTCCCTGAAGGGTATTTCCCGTCATGGCGACGACCGACTCCTGAAACTGGATGGCGCGATAGTTCTCCCGCAGCACCGATTCGTTGATGGCCACGTTCGAAAAGTGAAAATGGAGCCCCCGGTAGGCGTGCTCGATCAGGCAGTACTCGACGAGATTCTGGGCGCCGGCGCTGTTCATGATGTTTATGGCGTCCCAGTCTCCCCTCTTCTTGTCACGCTCGGCCGACCGGAAGATGATCGGCTGCCCGGCTGTCCCCTTGGCGACGAAGCGCCCCTGGATCAGCAGGCCGTTTTCGCCGATGCCGTCGCCGTTGGTGTCCTTTTTCGCAAACTCGACGACCGTCCCCGGCATGACCACCAGACGGCTTCCCTCCGGCACCCGGATGAGGCCATTGACCACCACCCGTCCCTGCCAGATGGTCTCGCCCCGCAGGACCTCGTCCTGATACCGCCTGCCGACGGGTGACTCCGCAACCGGCGAGAGGGTGCCGACCGGCCACTCCTCGCGGGCCAAGGCGGTATGGGTGTCCTTCTTCCGGTTGCCGGCAACCGTCGTGTCGCGGCTGGCAACCCGGGCACCATGCAGGGAAAAGAGGCCATAGTCGTTGCCCGTTACCCTGCTTTCCTCGATGACGACCTCGGCCTTCCGGCCCTGGGCCGCGAGACCATAGCGGTTTTGCTGGAGCGTCGCCCGCCGCAGCCGGAGAGAGCCATCAATGACGGAGATGCCCGTCTCCGCCCCCGACACCCGACACCCCGCGAGCGTGGCGGAACCGCCGTCCACGAGGATGCCTGCCCACTCTCCCACCTTCCCGAATTCACCCGCGAAAAGCACCGGCGCCCCATCGGTCCCCTCCACCACGAGCCGCCCCCGCACGGTGATCTCGGTCAGGGGGGAGAGATACTCCGGATCGGTCTTGGTGCTCTCGGCGGCAGCGACCGTGATGGACGTGCCGGGCCGCACGGTAAGGGTGACACCGGCGGGGACAAGGATATCCTCCGTGACGCTGACCTCACCCTGCCAGACGGTATCCACGGTAATGACACCGGCATATGCCGCGCGGGGAGCCGGCAACGCAAAAAAACCAACCGCCACCGCTGCACAGACCACAAGAGTTCGGATCAGACCCATCATCGCTGTCATGAATTAGTCAACCTTCCGGAAAATGGCATGAAGGCACGGAGCGTCGAGCGTCCGTGCCTCCATAGAATACTTCCCCTGCCTGTCAGCAGGGATGCACCACCGCATGTCCCACGATTCTGGGTCGGCTGTATCTGCTCTTCTTCATCGGTCAGCACACCTCCTTTCCCATCATGATCGTATCGGACCGTTCCACGCCTGGATGTGTTGTCTCATGCATTGCAATTCGGGTTCCAACAGACGCGATCCTGGTTGACTGCCGATGCTCTGCACGGCGGACTGCAGGCCCCGTTACTCCCTGCCGGGGCCGCGCCCCTCGAAGCGCCCCCCCCGGAGGTCGATTCCCTTGAGCGTCTCACCGGTCTTCACCACCACCGGAGTCGCCTCCGTCTTGCCGTATCCGCCCATGAACTCGCCAACCTTCGGGGCTCCGCCACCGTAAAGATCCCGGGCCTTCAGGTAGTAGGTTCCACCGGAGTGGACCCTGAGGACATACTTGCCATCCTTCCCCGTCCGCTCGGAAACGTACAGCGGCTTGCCGATCATGCCGGGGGAGACAAAGGCGAACACCATCACTCGCTCGACGGGTTTCCCTTCAGCGTTGGTGACAACGCCCTCGATGGCGGTGAGAGGGCCACCGGTCTTGTCGCTCCCCTTCCTGTAGGGGACCACCGCCGCAATGGTTCCCGTGGAGGTGGTCTCGCCATTCTTGACGGCGTATTCCCACATCATCCCCTTGCGGTCCTCGCTCGGCAGGTAATAGTCGCCGTCCTGCAGCGGGCCCGCTTCCTTGCCGGCGGGGCGTTTGCTCGCCCCCAGATAGTAGGTGCCCTCAAGCAGTTGCGCGGTAAACCGTCCCTCCACATCGGTGGAGACAACTTCATCCGGGACCCGCCAGTAGCGGTCGGGCGAGGGTGGAGGGCCCGATGACTTCCTGAACAGGAAGACCTGGCCGTTGCCTAGCGGCCCGCCCCCCTTGATCTTCATCTGGCCGGTCAGCGTGCCGGTTCTTAGTTCCCCTGCTTGCACACCAGTAGCTATCAAGAATAAAACCACAAGCAGGTGAAAAACAACCATGGTCCGTCTCATCCTTGCCTCCTTACACAAATCTGATTCCCGCCAATGCACATTCGGGACTATCCGACCAGAAGACTGTATACATCACATTAGAAAATGCAAGTCGCCAGAAAAATCTTCCCCCCCTCGAACTATAGCTTTGCACGCCGACCCACAGTCGATTACTGTCTCTGGATGGAAGAAGGGGTGGCTCATCGCCACCCCTTCCAAGGTCCGGTATCGCAGAACGGCTACTTGTCGTCGGACCAGCGCGGCGTCGGCTGGAAGTGGCAGCTGACGTTCCAGCAGCTTCCGGAGTTGGCCGGTGTCTGTTTCTGGTACCACTGGCCCTTGGCGTTGTTGAACTTGTAGGTCGGGTCAACCTTCACGCTGACATTCGCCTTTCTGGACTGGGTCCCGCCGCCGCTCCAGACCGTGTCGTCGCCCATGTGACCCGACGGGCCGTCGTTGTGGCAGGTGAGGCAGGGGGTGAAGCCCTGGCTCGGCCGGATGTTGGCCATGAGGTGGCCCAGCTTCACGTGGGCGCCGCCGCCGCCGGAGTAGTTTTCCAGACGCGCGGTCGAGTAGCTCGCCTGGCTCGCCACAAAGCCCTTGGGTGCAGGCGGATAGCCGTGACACTCGTCGCAGGCCCGGGGCTTGAAGGCATAGGTGTTCTTGTGGGAGTGGCAGCTGAGGCACCCCGTGGTCGGGTGATTGCCACCCTCGTTCGCGCCCCGCTTGTAGTGCGACGTCTTGGTGTGGCAGGTCTGGCAGACGCCTCGGTAGGGCGGCGCCAACTGCACCAGGTCGCTGGACGACGCATAGGAGATGGTGGACGTCAGCGCGCCGAACGCAATGGAGGTCTTGACCATCTTGATGTTGCCGGTGCCGTGGACGTCGTGGCAGACCTTGCAGTCCATGGTGTAGACGCCCTGATCCGTGGCGTGGGTCGGCAGGTTCTGCTTGGAAACGGTCGGAACCTTGGCGGCGTCGTTGTGGCAACCGAAGCAGAGAGTGTTGTCGTTGGTGGCAATCCGCTTCTGGTTGCCGGTGACACCGTCGATGTGGCCACTGTTTGCATCGTGGCAGGAGCCGCAGCGTCTGCTGGCCGAGTAGTTGGCGAAGGCCTGGCCGTGGCCGGTGGTGGTGAAGCTGGCCTTGGCCGGCGCGGTTCTGCCGCCGATGACGGAAAGCGGCGCCGTATGGCAGCTTTCGCAGGTGACGCGGCCGGCGGTCCAGACAAATTCGCTCGGATTATGCTTGTGACAGTTGGTGGTGCAGTTGGCGCTCACCACCTCGATGCCGCCATTGACGTGGGTGGCCGCCAGTTCGCCGGTGTAGGTGTGGCAGTCGTCGCAGGCTGTGGCGGCTGTGCCAAAATTCGGCCCGTAGGCGGCGGAAAGGTGTGCCGTGTGGCCGTAGGTGTTGATGGCGGTGGCGCCGGTGGCCCGGTGGCAGGAGTTGCACTGGCCGGTGGACGGGGTGCCCCAGACCGGGGCCACGAACGGCGCGTCACCCTTGCCGTTGGAGTGGCAGTAGACCGTGGAACAGTTTGAACCGGAGAGTGAACCGCTCCCGCCAACGGAGCCGGAGAAGAGGACGTCCTTGTTTCCGTCCACGTGCTTCGCCTTGCTGGTGATCGCCGGGGTCCCGTTGACCGTGGCCGAGTGGCAATTCACGCACTGATAGCCCTTGCCCGACCCGCCGCCGGCGATGTGCCGACTGTGGGCGTTGGTGGCGGGCGCCGCGTCGTGACAGGCCGAGCATTCGCCCGGCTGCCCCGCGATGGTCCCCTTCTGGCCTGCCCACTTCGGCGCTTTGAAGACGCCCGCGCCATTGGAGTGGCAGTAGGTGGTGGTACAGGTTTCGTTGCCGTTGCCGAGAACCTTGTTGTAGGCCGGCGTGGTCCCGCCGGTCGCAGCGACGAGACCCGCCGTCTGGCCGGAAATGAAGACATCCTGGAAGGTGCCGGCGTTATGACTGAACCCCTTGTGGCACTGGTCGCAGGCATAACTGTAGTTGGAGCCGCCCGCCGCGTGGGTCGCGTGGGGGGTGGCGCTCTCGTCCTTGAAGACCCCTGAGGTGGCGTAGTCGCGGGCGCCGTCCTTCGCGTAGCCGCTTGGCCCGGCCGCCACGTTCTGGACCGGCGGGTAGCCGTGGCACTGGGTGCAGTTGGCGGAGAATCCCTGACTGTGGGTGTGGCAGCTCTTGCAGTCGGCGGTATTGGTGCCCGAATGCTGCCCCACGGTGCCGGGAAGCGGCGAGTGGCAGGCGAGGCAGACCCCGAAGGCATCCTTGTTCCAGTTCTTCTGCGCAAGTGAGGTGTACTGGTACATGACCTTCTTGTTCCGCACCGCACCGTACTGGGTGGAGATGTTCATGTACCGGTTGATGAGGAACACGTTGGGGGTGGTGCCGTCGGCAACGTCCACGTGGCCGCCGTGGCAGTCGGCGCACTGGACGTTCTGGTTCTTGCTGCCGTTGTGGTTCTTGAGCCGGGCGTTGCCATCCACGTCGGTGGTCTTGTGGCAGTTGGTGCAGATGTTGACGCTGGTGGCCGTCTGCCCCTTCAGGTCGGTCCGCAGGAGCATCCCCCGCGAGGTGGAAAGGTTCCCCATCCGGGCGCTGGAGGCGTTGTCAAAGGTCCGGCTGTTGGAGTCGGTGTAGTGGACGCCGTGGCAGGTGGTGCAGACCACGGTGCCGTTCCCTGCCATTTTCATGGCTGAGGTGGGGTTGGCGGGGTTGGCGTTCACTGGCGTGGCATGGAATTCGGTCGGCCGTGCCGCCGCCTTGGCGGCGTAATTGACGGTCACCGGATGGGTCCCCTTGGTGTGGTCAACGGTATTGCGGGGGCGGTGGCAGTCCAGGCAGAGGGAATCGTTCTTGTTGACCATCCGGATGAAAGGCCGGGAGTTGGTGGCGGTGGAGTAACCGACATGGACACTGTGGCAGCGGGCACAGTTGATGGTACCAAGCACGTTGGTCTGGTTGAGCGAGGCGGTGGTCGGAGGAAGTGCTCCGGCCTTGGGCACATTGTCGGAACCGATCCAGTTGTGGGAGGTCTGGTAGACCACGGCGGGACGAGCGGACGTGTACGTGCCGAAGGGGTTGGCGAAGTCAAGGGAGCCGAAGGGCTTCTTTTTCGCATAGGGGTCGGCTGCGTTGTGGCAATGGAGACAGACGTTGTTGAAGCCCGTGGTGTTCAGCGCGATATGGATCGAGTGGCAGGTGGAGCACTTGTAGCCTTTGGCGGAGCCGATCTCGTGAGGGGCGTCGATGGCGCGCGCCATGACGGGCATCATGAACACTACCACGGCAGCGACGACGAAGAGTCTACGATATGTTCCGTTCATGGCTCGCTCCTGACACTACATTGATCCATTAACAGCATTCCGTGCCTTTTACTTGTTGTGGCAGGCCAGGCACATTGCGCTGCCGCTGTTGCTCCGGACGAGGAAGGGTTTCAGGGCCGTGTTGGCCGAAGGGCTTCCGGTCGGGAAATTGTTCACGTAGCCGTAGTCAACGTGGGGATCGTGACAGGTGGAGCATTCCATCCGGTCGCGGTTGGCTCCAAAGAACCTCATCCCCTGGCTCTTGGCGTTTTCTATGGTGCGCAGCGCGTCGGAACCGGCGCTCTGCTTCTCGCTGTAGGCGGCCGAGTAGGAAAACGAGATGGGGTGGTCATCCATCAGGTTGTTGCCGGCATAGGGGTCGGAGGCGGTCTTCCCCAGGTTCTCCCCGTAGGCATTGGGGTTGAATCCGCCGTAGTAGGCAAGGGAGATGACATCGCCGTTGGGGTGCCCGCCGTCAAAGGTCTCGCCGCCGATATCGACGATCTTGTCGCCGGCCCCGTAGTCGTCCCCCACCCGGGAATTGTGCAGCACGTTGATGGCGGTCCGGCCGTCGTGGCAGGAGAGACAGAGCAGGGACTCGGGGCCCGGAGCCGTCACCGCCTTGGCTACAGTGGTCAGGGTGGTTGACGAGGTGTACATCTTGAACGTCTGCGTCGGGTTCACCTTGTTCCAGAGGGGCTGGGCCGGCTGGGCATGGTGCGGCGTGTGGCAGAAGATGCAGATCTGGTCCACCGTCACGCTCGCCTGGTGCCGCACGGAGTTAAGGCCCGCCGGAGCCTCGCTCGACAGGTTATGGGCCGTCCACCGTATGTTTCCCGCTCCTGCGTACACAACCGCCCCCGTTGCCAGTATGGCCGCAATAAGCGCTGCTGCCAGGATATATCGTTTCATTCCGTTACCTCGTTGCGTGTAGTCCGTTACTCCGCGCTGCGTCCGTGCAATCCCCCCGAGGGTTCTACCAGCTTTCCAATCCAAGGGCTTTCCTCAGAATCAGGATCGTATCAACAAAATCTATGACACCGTTCGGATGGGGCCGTCCCATCACGAGGGGACCGATGTCGCCGCGGGCAAGGGTTGCCGCCGTCGGAATAACCTCGACCGTGGATATCTTGAGCGCCATTATGGCGTCCCGGATGGAGACGGTGCCGTCGCCGTCCAGGTCGCCGTCGGGAGCCTGCACCACAAGGCTCTTGACCGTACTGTTACCCGCCGCGTCGGTTGCCCGCACCGCAAGGGTGTCGGGATCGTACTCACCGATGGAGAGGGTCGCGCTCCAGGCAAGTCCGGTCTGCGCCACGGTGCCGGCACGACCGTTCTTGTCCTCAACCGTCACCGTTGCCCCCGCCTCCACCGTGCCGGTCAGTGCCGACGGTACCGGCGTATTGACCGTATCCAGCGTGAGGGCAGGCGGAGTGGCGTCGTAGATTACGGTTCGGCTTACGACGGACGTGTTGAGGGCGGCATCGGTCGCCATGACGGTTACGGTGTAGGTCCCCTCGGCCTCGAAGGTGGTCGAGAGGGAGAAGGACCCGTTAGCCACGGTGAGCGGGACCGGCACACCGTTCACCAGGGCGGCGTAGGTCATGGGGCTCGGGTCAGTGACGTTGCCGGCCAGCCCGAAGGTGTCCCGCGAAACCGCCATGTCGCTGGCAGGAGAGTTGATCACCAGTACCGGCGCCGCGGCGTCGTAGATCACCGTCCTCTTTACCGTGGCCACGTTCCCCGCCAGGTCCACCGCGACAATCTCGACGGTGTTCATGCCCGGCACAAGCGGCACAGCGGCGCTCCACGACAGACCGTTCATAAGGGCCGGCAAGCCGGCCACCGTAACGGTTGCCGCCTTGTTCAGGCTGCCGCTCAGGGTCACGTGGTCCGTACCGACATAGGAGCCTTCAGCCGGGGTGGCGACGGCAATCTCGGGGCGCTCGGCATCGAAAATGATGGTGCGGATATCAGTTGCAACGTTGCCCACCAGGTCGGATGCCGCCACCATGATCACGTTGGCCCCCTGGTTGAGCGTCAGGGCCGTGCTGAAGCCGCCGTTCACCAGGGTGACCGGCTGACCGTTGAGGGTAACCGCGTCAAGGTGAGCATCGGCCACCGAGACCTGGATGTTCTGGATCCGCTCGCTGGTATAGCTGCCGTCGGCCAGGGCCGAGACAAAGAGCACCGGCGGCGCATTGTCAAGGATCACGGTTGCGGTTGCGGTCGATGCGCCGCTTTGAGGTTTCTCAGCCTTCACGGAAATGCGGTTCTCTCCGACCACCAGCGGTATCCGATAGCTCCAGCTGGAGCCGAAGGCAAGGGCCTTTCCGCTCACGCCGGTTGTGGCGTTGGTGACCGTCACTACCGCGCCCGACTCCACCGTGCCCGACAGGAGCTGACTGGGATCGCCTGTCAGGGCGGCCACCGGATCAAGGGTCAGCATCGGAGCCGCGTTCATGAAGGTGACCGTAGTCATCATCGTTGCGACGTTCTGGGCCGCGTCGCGGGCGGTTACCGTAAAGGTGGTGTCGCCGGGGGTAAAGCCACTCGCCGTTACTCTCCAGCTTGATGCTGTCGGGAACGAGACAGCGCCCAGCGCGACCGACCCGCTCGCCTTGACGCTGACCGAGGCGCCAGCCTCGACCGTACCGGTTATGTCGATGCTCGGCACGGCGAAGGGGGTCATGACCGGATCGATGGTGAGCGCCGGCGGCGTCGTATCGACCCTCGTACCACCGCCGTCAATGCCGAAAACCGTCAGGTCGCCGTAGCCGTTCACCACCAGGAGCCGCCCGCCGGCCTGATCGAAGGCCACATCGGAAGGCACCATCAGCTTGCCGGAGCCTACCCCATAGCTGCCGATGTAGGAGAGGAAAACCGGCGCCGGCGCCGGATCGATGGCCTGCACCATGCTCTGGAAGGTATCGACCACGTACATCCTCTTCAGGACCGGAGCCGCATCGTTGGTGTACTCGAACGTCACCCCATGGGGGGCTATGAAGCGAAGCGGGTTTGCGCCATAGGTGCCAATAGACCGTACATAGGTGCCGTTTTTGTCAAAAAACTGAACACGGCCGTTGCGGGTATCCACAACAGCTATCTGCTTTGCAACCTTCTCGAAGGCGATGCCGCTCGGGGTGGAGAATTTGCCGACGGTGGCACCGAAGGAGCCGAAGCGCTTCACGTAGCCGCCTGCGGCATTGAAGACCTGTACGCAGTTATCGATGCTGTCGACCACGTAGATGGTCCCGTCATCGTCAACGGTGATGCCTCCCGCGGACTTGAACTGACCCGCGCCGGATCCGAGCCGCTTGGACTCGTTACCCGCCGCGTCCAGCATCGACACATAACTGCCCTGCCCCACGAGCAGCGTCCCGCCAGCCGTAACCGCTATCCCTTGGGGAGGTGTAGCCGTCTTTATAAATTTCGTCATTTGACCAGTAGCGTCATACACAAGAATGCCGACTGCCAAGGCATCAGTCACATAGCAGTTGCCCAGAGAATCGACCACAACCCTCAACGGAGAGCGGATTCCCTTCGTCAGCGGAGTAAGCGCGACCGCGGTCGGCACCGGCGCAGCAAACGTCACCGCAGTCAGCGAAATAACCATAAGCGCCATAGAGAAGGCAACGTATACCATTCGTTTCATCGATCTGCATGCCATGGTAATGCCTCCGCTTTCTGATGGAGTTATCCGGGTGATTCCCAGGAGCTTTCAACACAAGAGACGCTCCTGACCCCTATTCAGCAATATTAGTGCCAACATGCCGATTAATCGAAGGATTCTAAAGTGGAAAAGAGACCGGCCGGAGAAGGCTAAGATCGCCCACCGACCAAGGGCAGGGGCGCTTTTGTCGAGATGAAACGAAGCATGAGATGCGCCAACGCGATGGTCGACACACCCGCACCCCTTCGACCGGCACAGGACATAACTCCAGGAGATAGCGGCGCACACCTTCCACAAAGCGATTCGTCGGCGCTCTTTGAAAAAAACTGTCAACGCCCCTTCTACAGGATGCTACAAGAATCTCTTGGTAATATTCTTCCGGAAAGGGACAGCTCCGGCAGCCACAAAGGCCGCCGGAAAACCGTCATATGGCGAAATACTGACGTGGGGGGAAAACGGGAAATTTCTACTTCAGGTAGCCGAACTTCTTCATCCGGTAGCGGAAGGCATCAATGCCCAGATTCAGCTTCTTGGCCGCCTTGGACTGGTTCCAGTCGCTGATCTCGAGAGCCTGGCGGATAAGCTCCCTCTCCACCTCCTCAATGTCGATTCCTTCAGGCGGAAGCTTGAAGGTGGTGAGTCCGGCGACCTGCGAAGACCCCTTGGCAACGATCTCCAGCGGCAGGTGCTCCAGAAGGAGCGTTTCATCGTTGCCCAGGATGATGGCCCGCTCAATGACGTTTTTCAGCTCGCGGATGTTGCCGGGCCAGTGGTAATCCATCAGAAGCTTCTCCGCCATCTTGGAGATACCGGTGACGTGCTTGTTGAACTCCTGGTTGAACGCGTCGATGAAATAGTTGACCAGGGAAAGGATGTCCTCGCGACGCTCCCTGAGGGGGGGGAGGAAAATGGGGATCACCTGGAGGCGGTAGTAGAGGTCGTTGCGGAAGCTCTTCTCCTCGATGGCCTTCAGAAGGTCGCGATTGGTGGCGGAGATGATCCGCACATCCACGGAGAAGGCCTTGGTGCCGCCGATGCGGCGAAAGGTCCGCTCCTCAAGGAACCGAAGCAGCTTTGCCTGCATTCCCATCTCCATGTCGCCGATCTCGTCCAGGAAGACGGTGCCGCCGTCGGCAATCTCGAACAGCCCCTTTTTCATGACCTTTGCGTCGGTAAAAGCACCTTTCTCGTGGCCGAAGAGCTCGCTCTCCAGGAGCGTAGCCGGCACCGCCGCGCAGTTGATGGCCACGAAGGGCTTCTCGGCCCGGGCCGACTGGTAGTGGATCCACTTGGCCACCAGCTCCTTGCCGGTCCCCGATTCCCCCTGGACCAGGACCGTGGAGGCGTCGCTTTTGGCCACCTTCTCCATCATGTCCAGGACATTCTTCATGTGGCGGCTGGCACCGATGATGTCCGGCGGTCCGAATTTTTTCGACTGCTCGCTCCGCAGCCGCTGGACCTCCCGGCGCAGGTCCGAGGTTTCCAGGGCCTTGCGGATGACAATGGCCATCTCGTCCAGGTTGAACGGCTTGTTGATATAGTCGTAGGCTCCCAGCCTCATGGCCTGGACGGCCGTTTCCAGCCCGCTGTGGGCCGTGACCATTATGACGAGAATTTCCTCGTCGAACTCCTTGATCTTCTCCAGCACCTCCAGGCCGCTGATGCCCGGGAGCTGGATGTCCAGCAGCACCAGGTCGGGCTGCTCCTCCCGCGCCATCCGCAGGGCGTCCTCGCCGTTGCCGGCGGAAACCACCTCATACCCCTGCTTCTTGAGATTCTGCTCCAGGGACCAGCGGATCAGGTGTTCGTCGTCGACAACCAGTATCTTTACCTTTCTCACGTCAGCTCCTTTATCTCATCACGTAGAAATCGTTGTTGGTGTAATAGTATACCACGCAACTCCTCACTCCTCACTCCTCACTCCATTGGTAGGCACCGGCAGATCAATGGTAAACATCGTCCCCTTGCCGCCCTCGCTCGTCACGGCGATCCTGCCGCCGTGCTGGGTGATCAGCTTGTGGCAGATGGCGAGGCCGAGCCCGGTCCCCTGGGCCTTGGTGGTGAAGAAGGGTGTGAAAATCTTGCCGATGATCGGCTCCGGAATGCCGGAGCCGGTATCTGTGATGGTGGCCCGCACCCACGTTGCACCGTCGGCTGTCGCCAGGGAGCTCGCCACCGTAAGGGTCCCCCCCTCCGCCTGCATGGCCTGAATAGCGTTCAGGATCAGGTTCAGGAAAACCTGCTGCACCTGTTTCGGGTCCACGAATATGGCCGGCAGCCCTTCCACCAGGTCCAGACGCTTATCGATGTTTTTCCCCCCCTTGTGCTGAAGGGCAAAGAGGAGAGTTTTGCGGAGAATATCGTTGATATCGGCATAGGCAGGCTCCGGCGGGGTCGGCTTGCCAAAGAAGAGGAGGTCGTTCACGGTCTTGTCCAGCCGGTTTACCTGGGCAATGACCTCGGCAATGATCTCCTTGCGGGGATCATCGTCGCTGTAATCCTCGTGAATGATGGTCATGGCCGCGGCGATGCCGGCGAGGGGATTCTTGATCTCATGGGCAATGCCGGCCGCCATCTCCCCCATGGAGGCGAGCCGGTCGGCCCGTTCCATCTGCTGGAAGTGATAACGCTCCAGCTCCTGTTTCGCCCTGTCGAGCTTGTCCACCATGGAGTCGAAGCTCGTGATGAGCCGTCCAATCTCGTCCTTGCTCCGGGGGATCATCCGGACGGACAGGTCCCCCTGCTCCACCAGGGCCATGTTGCCGATGATGCTGTTCAGGGGCTGGCGGACGAACCGGACGATGACGAAGGAGATGGCCGCGGCGCAGAAGAGGATGATCGCCCCGGTGGAGACGACGAAGAGCCGTGTCGCCTCGGCAATCCGCCGGTTGGTTTCCGCCAGGGAGTAGTTGATGTTCAGCACGCCGATGATCCGCTGCTTGCGGCCGTGACAGCGGTGACAGATTTCCTGATTGTAGATCGGCCTGCTGACGCTGAAGACCTCATCACCCGAGACAGTGGCAACGATGCCTTCCTTGCGATTGGTGAGGAAAAGCTGGTAATCGCCGGCGGGAACCGCGGTTCCCACTTCAGCCGGGCGGGACGACTTGAGGATGATCCCCTGGGGGTGGTAGATGCGGACCCCCACGAGCTTCGAGTGGCTGTGCCCCACCATCTGCAGCATCGTCTGGACATCCTGTGTGTCGCCGATACTCATGGACTTGAAGATGCTGCGTTCGATGGTATTGAGCAGAAGGACGGTGTTCTCGCGGGCACCGGCGATGAGCTGACTCCGCTCGCGGTTGAAATTGAGGTAGGTGAAGGTGCCGATCCCCACTGACAGGAGGCTGATCAGGATCACGATGACGCGCGTTGTCAGGCTCTTGAAGATCAACCTTCCTCCGTGAAGTATACGCCGGCAGCCGTGCGGGACATGCCATTGCTACTGGATTTGACTGACGCCGATGACTCCCGGAGACGACCCGGTGCCGATCAAGGGTTCGTTGTGGGGCCGGGGACGGGTGCGGGACCTGCCGGCGCACCGACGGGGGTTCCGGCCCCCGTCACCGTACCGGCAGCGGACTGGCTGACGGCGTCAAGGATGCCGAAGACCCACTTGTTGTAGACATCCTTGTTCTCCAGGTGCTTCAGCTGCTTTTCGAATCCGCCCGTCTTGACTGGCTTCTCCTCGCTGGTGCTGGCAACGCCGATGATTCCCCGTCCCTTCTGCTTGTCCCGGATCTCCGTGAACTCCTTGCCGGTGATCGGGTCCAGGTAGAGTCGGCGCAGATAGCGCTTCCGCTCAAGGGACGAAGGGTCGCTCAGCAGGTCCTTCATATCATTGAGGGGCTTGATGGGACGCGACGCGGCGGCAGCCCCCGGCGCCATGGAGGTGTAATTGTGCCACTTCTGGATGGCCCGCTGGTACTCCAGTCCCCGGAAGAGCAGTTCCGTCTCCCGCTCCCGCTGCATGGTCATCCGCCAGGTCGTGCCGGTGATGCCGAGCATGATCCCCATGATGACGACGATCATGAGGGCACCGATGAAGGTGAACCCCCGCGATGAATGCAGAATCCGCATATCGGCCCCTGGTGGCCCCTAGCCCCTTTTCTTCCGGACGATCTCCCGACCCGCCTCGGCCAGATCCGCCGGCATGAGGCCAAAGTACTTGAGCAGCTCCTCCGCCTTGCCGGAAAGGCCGAAGCGGTCGTGAACGCCAACCCGCTTGAGCGGAGCCGGGCAGTTCTCGGACAGGAACTCGGCCACGGCACCCCCCAGGCCGCCGACGATGGAGTGCTCTTCGGCGGTGACTATGGCGCCGGTCTCCCGGGCCGCCTTGAGGAGAATCTCGCAATCCAGCGGCTTGATGGTGGCCAGGTGGACCACCCGGGCCGAAATCCCTTCCGCCTTGAGAATATCGGCGGCGGCCTTGGCCTGGGCGGTCATGAGGCCGGTTGTGACGAAGGTCAGGTCGGTGCCGTCAACTATCTGGGAGCCCTTGCCGATGGCGAAGGGAGCGTCGTCGGCAAAAACCGTCGGCACCTTGTTGCGGCCGAGCCGGACGTAGACCGGGCCGTTGTACGCGGCCGCGGCGCGGATCGCCTTGGCGGTCTCGGGGCCGTCGGCCGGGACGATGACCGTCATGTTCGGCACGGCACGCATAATAGCGATATCCTCCACCGACTGGTGGGAGCCCCCGTCCTCGCCGACGGTGACCCCGCCGTGGGTGGCGACGATCTTCACGTTGGCCTTGGGGTAGGCCACCGACTGGCGGACCTGCTCCCAGGCGCGGCCAACGGCGAAGATGGCGAAGGTGGAGACGAAGGGGATTTTCCCGGCGGCGGCCAGGCCGGCTGCGGTGCCGACCATGTTGGCCTCGGCGATCCCCATGTTGAAGAACCGCTCCGGAAACTTCTTGGCAAAGACCGATGTCTTGGTGGAACCCGAGAGGTCCGCGTCGAGGACGACGATGCTCTTGTTCTCTTCTCCCAGCTCCGCCAGGGTCTGGCCATAGGCGTCACGGGTGGCGATCATGGTGCTCATATCTATATCCTTTCGTTAAAGGCCCTGACAACAGTCCCCTCCCCCCTGGCGGGGGAGGGTTAGGGTGGGGGGGACGCTGACCTGTGCTCGGCATGTTGCAACGTCACCCACCCCCTGCCCCCCTCCCGTCGAGGGAGGGGGAAGAGACTATTGAACCTTGCTAGATAGCTATGATTGTTACAGGTAACACTGCTCGCCGAGGCATTCCAGTGCCTTGGGCAGCTCCTCGTCGCTGGGCGGCACGCCGTGGTAGGACGCCTTGTTCTCGAAGAAGGACACGCCCTTGCCCTTCACGGTGCGGGCCACGATAACGGTGGGCTTCCCCTTCACCGAGGCCGCCTGATCCAGGGTGGCGACGATGGCGGCCATGTCGTGGCCGTCGATGTCGATCACGTTCCAGCCGAAGGCGCGGAACTTGTCGGTCACCGGCTCCACGTCCATGACCTTCGCCACCTCGCCGTCGATCTGGAGACGGTTCACGTCCACCAGGGCACAGAGGTTGTCGAGCTTGTAGTGGCCGGCGGCCATGGCCGCTTCCCAGACCTGCCCCTCCTGGAGTTCGCCGTCGCCGAGAAGGGCGTAGACCCGGCTGGCGCTCCCGTCGAGCCGCAGCGCCAGCGCCATGCCGTTGGCCATGGAAAGCCCCTGCCCCAAAGATCCGGTGCAGACCTCCACCCCCGGCGTCCCCTTGCTGTCCGGGTGCCCCTGGAGGTGGGAGCCGAGACGGCGAAGCATCATCAGATCCTCCTTCGGGAAGTACCCCGCGTGGGCCAGTGCCACATAGAGGGCCGGCGCCGCGTGCCCCTTGCAGAGGACGAAACGGTCGCGCCCCTCCCATTTCGGTTCGGCGGGGTTGTGGCGCATGGTGTGGAAGTAGAGGGCGGTGACCATGTCAATGGCCGAGAGCGAACCGCCGGTGTGCCCCGACTGGGATGAGTGCAGAGCCTTGACGATGTCGACCCGGAGTTGCCGGGCCGTCTCCTGGAGTACGGTGATTTTTTCGCTGTCCACGATATTCCTTTCTTCTGGCAGGGGATCCAATAGTGATTTTGCAGGGGCGCTGCTTGCCGCGCCCCTGTTGTCATTCGCTGGGCGCAGCAAGCAGCGCCCTAGGTATCGTCCGTCATGAGAAAGTCGAGGATGACCTCGTCGAGACTGGACGGCTTTCCCTGAGATGTGGCGTGGGGCGTTACGGGGGTGGAGGGAGCGGCCCGCGGTGCGGAGGGAGGTTTGGGTACAGGCTCTGCTGCAGGTGCGGGCTTCGCATTCGGAGCGGTGCGCGCGGCGGGAAAGGCCCGTTCGTCGAACTCGCCGTTCTTGAGCCGCCGGAGCATGTCCTTATGCTGCTCCTTCATGAGCTCCTCGACCACCTGGTCGAGGTTTTCCATCTTGAGGATGTCGGCATAGCTGGTCTTGCGTGAGGAGATGATCGTACCCTCCCGGTAGACGAGGGAGACAATGTGGGGATTGGCAACACCGCTGTCCTCGGTCTGGATGTGGAAGACCTCCCCCTTGTACATGACGTTGTGATTGAAGCCGACTACCATGTGCACCCGTCCGTCAAATGACGTAATTGTTTAAAATTACCATGTATGCCGGAACCGTGCAAGGAATACTTGGCAATGCAAATCAACGGGTTACGCCTCTTTGGCCAGCATCGTCCTGATCCGCGCCACCGCCTCCATGGCATCCTTGGCGTAGAGGTCCGCGCCGATCTCGTCGGCATACTCCTGGGTCACCACCGCCCCTCCCACCATGGTGAAGGTGCGGATGCCGGCCTCCTTCAGCCGGGCGATGACGTTCTCCATCTCGGTCATGGTGGTGGTCATGAGTGCCGAGAGTCCCACGGCGTCCACATTGAGCTCCCGGGCCCGGGCCACGATCCGGTCCGCCGGAACGTTCTTGCCCAGGTCGACGACCTCGAAACCGTGGTTTTCCAGCAGCGTGCAGACGATATTCTTGCCGATGTCGTGGATGTCCCCCTCCACGGTGGCCATGAGGATCGTCCCCTTGCTCTCGGCCTCGCGCCCCTGCATCGCCTGCTTGAGGCGGCCGAAGGCGGCCTGCATGGTGTCGGCCGACTGCATCACCTGGGGGAGAAAGACCAGATTCTTCTCGAACCGGCGCCCCACCTCCTCAAGGCCCGGCAGAAGCCCCTCGTTGCTCACCTGGAGCGGCGCCAGCCCCTGCTCCAGCGCCTCCTCCACCAGCGCCACGATGTTCTCCCGGTCGCCGGTGATGACGGCCCGACCCAGACGTTCGCGGATATCGAGGGGGGCACCGCCGGCGGCCGGCTCCGGCGGCGTGGCGGCCGTGCCGGCGTAGGCGGCGATGTAGGCGGCGGCGTTGGCATCCCGGTTGAGAAGGACCATGGAAGAGCGCCAGGCGGCCATCATCTCCTCTTCCTTGGGGTTCACAATGGCCGCGTCGAGTCCGGAGGCCATGGCCATGGCGAAGAACGACGAGGAGATCAGCGGCCGGCGGGGAAGGCCGAAGGAGATGTTACTGACCCCCAGCACCGTTGCGCACCCCAGCTCCTTCTTCACGAGTCGGATCGACTTCAGGGTCTCCATGGCCCGCTTCTGCTCGGCGCTGACGGTGAGGGTCAGGCAGTCGATCACCACGTCATGGCGGGGGATGCCGAGTTTTTCCGCCGCGGCCACGATCCGCGCCGCCACGGCCAGCCGCCCCTCGGCCGTCTCGGGGATGCCGGTTTCATCCAGGGCGAGGCCGATGACTGCCGCGCCGTACTTCTTCACCAGCGGCAGCACCCGGACAAGGCTCTTCTCCTCGCCGTTCACGGAGTTGACCAGCACCTTGCCGTCGGCCGCCTTGAGCCCCCGCTCCAAGGCCTCGGGGCTGGACGAGTCAAGGACCAGCGGCACCCCCACGGTGCCGGTGACGCAGTAGACGGCCCGCTCCATGGCGGCCGGCTCGTCGATCCCCGGCGTCCCCACGTTCACGTCCAGCAGATGGGCGCCGGCGGCCACCTGCTCCATGGCCTCCCTGCGAACATAGGAGACCTTCTCCTCCCGGAGCTCCTGGGCAAACCCCTTCTTGCCGGTGGGGTTGATCCGTTCGCCGATCAGCGCCGTGGGGCATCCCCCTCCCAGGGAGGCGACGCCGAGACGGCTCGACAGGAAGGTCACCCCGGCGGGCGGACCGCACTCCGGCCGCCACGCCTGGTCACGGGAGCCGAGGGCATCCTTGATGGCCCGGATGTGGGCCGGCGTCGTGCCGCAGCAGCCGCCGATGATCCGGACATTCAGCGCCAGCATCCGGTCGTGGAAGGCGGTCATGTCGTCGGGGGTGCCGGGGAAGACGGTCTTTCCCTCCACCAGTTGCGGCAGACCCGCGTTGGCCTGGGAGATGAGCGGAAGCCGCGTCACGCCGCGCATCGCCCCCATGACGGCGCAGATGCCGTCGGGGCCCAGGCCGCAGTTGGAGCCGACCACATCGGCGCCGGCCGCTTCCAGGGTCACGGCCGCCGCCTCGGGGGTGGTGCCGAGGACGGTCCGCCCCTCGTTGTCGAAGGTGAGCTGGGCGATGATCGGGATGGTGGCTGAAACCTCCCGGATGGCGATGACTGCCGCCCGAATCTCTTTGATGTCGAGGAAGGTCTCCAGGGTGATGAGATCGGCGCCAGCCGCAACGAGCGCCTCGGCCTGCTCCCGGAAGATGGCGGCCATGGCGTCGAAGGAGATGTTCCCCACCGGTTCCACGAAGAGACCCGTGGGTCCGACGGAAGCGGCCACGTAGGCCCGCTCGCCGCAGACCTCCCGGGCGATCTCCACGGCCCGGACGTTGATCTCCCGCACCTTCTCCTCCAGGCCGAAGTGGGAGAGCTTTTCCCGGGTGCCGCCAAAGGTGTTGGTGACAATGATGTCGGCCCCGGCCTCCAGGTACTCCCGGTGAACCCCGGCCACCACATCGGGCATGGTCAGGTTCAGCTCCTCCGGCGACTGCCCAGCCTTGAGCCCCCGCGCCTGGAGCATGGTCCCCATGGCGCCGTCAAGGACGAGGGTGCGTTCTTTGATGGCCTGCAGGAAGGGTATTTTCATGGTTTCACCACCTTTTCGGGATTGGGTTGCGTGCCGGACGGTTGCGGTGCGGCGGCCTTCTCCAGCGTAAGATCGGGGACAACGGGCTGCCGCAGGTCCAGATGCTCCTTGAGGGTTTCCGCCTCCTTGCCGTCGATGAGAAACTTCACCCGCTTCACCTGGGGGAAGTTGAGACAGACGGTGTTGACCACCGAGTAGAGCGCCGCCATCTCGGCGGAACTGCCGCCAGGGAGGCTGTCCGCCAGCTCGTGGCCGAAGTCGATGACCGCCATGTCCCCCTCGACCCGCACACCGTGGACCACGGCGTTGGGCGGGAGCGTCGGCTGGAGATCCCCCACGGGACCGTTCACCAGCTCGTCCACCACCGCTTCGATGCACTCGGCCACATCCTCGCAGGCATCCACCTCCCGCCCCTCGCGGACAAGTCCGTCGGCGTCGGGAGTGGCAAAGAACAGCGTCACCAGAAAGGTCCCTGCCGGCTTCAGCTCCGGCTGAACAGTGGGGATCTGCTTGCTCTGATGATACTTGTTGAGCATCAGGACGCCGATCACTACCGCGGCCACCACGAAGGCAGCCACGAGAATGGCGCTAAGAATACGCGGTTTGGTCCGCTTCATGGGTCAGTTCCTCTCCGCGTCGAGACGCACCTGCTGCACGTCACCCTTCAACGGGTCGATATCCAGGTGCGATGGCGCCGCCTCGTCCTGTCCGGCAAGGCTCACCTGGCGCACCTCCCAGAACCTCTGCCCCAGGAACCGCTCCCCAACCCGGACGAAGGCGCCCGGAACATCGGACACAAAATAATGGTGATTACCCCGCTCCGACGAGGGGCGCAGGAGATCCTTCGCCTGGAGGATGCCGGCCACGGTGCGGGCCGTCTCCTCGGCCGAGTCAACAAGCGTGACACCGTCGCCCATCACCTCGCCGATCACCTTCTTGAGAATGGGATAGTGGGTGCAGCCGAGGACGAGGGTATCGACCCCCTGTTCGCGCAGCCCTGAAAGATAGCTCCGGGCCGTGAGACGGGCCACCTCGTTGTCGGTCCACCCCTCCTCAGCCAGCGGCACGAAGAGGGGACAGGCCCGGGTCACCACCTCCACCTCGGGGTTGATCCGCTTGATGGCCTTGGCGTAGGCGCTGCTTCGGATGGTCCCCTCGGTGCCGATGACCCCCACTTTGCCGCTGCGGGTGACGGCGGCTGCCCGGCGGGCGCCTGGCTCGATGACGCCGACCACGGGGATCGGGAGCATCGACTGGAGGGCGTCCAGGGCGCAGGCGGAGGCGGTATTGCAGGCCACCACCAGGAGCTTGATGTCGCGTTTCACGAGGAATGAGGCGATTTCGAGGCTGTAGCGGGTGACGGTCTCGGGGGACTTGGTGCCATAGGGGACCCGGGCCGTGTCGCCAAAGTAGATGGTATCCTCCTGGGGGAGGACCGTTATGATCTCCTTGAGGACGGTGAGGCCGCCGACCCCCGAGTCAAAGATGCCGATGGCTTTCCAGGGCACTGGTCTATTCTCCGCACGGTTGCCGAACCTGTTCGGCAAGCGCTGGTGCTTTGTCTTGTTGGCATAGGGAAAAATGTATATACTATGGTGCGGTGCGGCGAGTTGTCAAGGCATTTGCCCCGGCGTCCACGCCGTGCGCAAACACTTCATCTTGCAGGAAAATTCTGCTATACAGACTGGATACGTCGTCGATAAACGCCGTTCACGGGAGCGACCATGGAAAAACAGGAGATGCTCGACAAGGCGAAGGACACCCTGAGCCCCTTCGAGACCCAGAACATCATCACCTTCATCAAGGGACTGACCCTCAAGGGGGCCATGGAGAACCCCTGGATCATCGGACTCTTCGCCATCCTGGCCTTCTACGCGGTATTCAAGCGCTCAAAGGCCGTCCTGGCTACGCTCTTCGCCGTCATTTCCATCACGCTGCTGATCCGCTTCACCCTCCCGGCGAGCGGGGGAAACGAGCTGTCCCTCGGCTCCACCCTTCCCTTCGCCTTCGGGGGACTGGTGATCGGCGGCTTCCTGATCTATTTCCTCTTCATCAAGTCGGAGTAACCCTGTGCATCGTGTCGGCTTCACCACCACCATCCCCCTTGAGGTGATCCTCGCGGCGGGAAAAACGCCGGTGGATCTCAACAACACCTTCATCACCAGCCCCCGGAGCCACCAGATGATTGAGGAGGCCGAGATCGACGGCTTCCCCCGGAGCATCTGCGGCTGGATCAAGGGGATCTACGCGGCAGTGCTCGAATGCGGCATCAAGGAGCTCGTCGCCGTGACCGAGGGGGATTGCAGCAACACCCGGGCGCTCATGGAGGTGCTGTCCCTGAAGGGGGTGGAGACGGTCCCCTTCGCCTACCCCCACGACCGCGACCCGGAGAGCGTCCGCTTCGAGATCGAGAAGCTGATGCGCCACTTCGGAGTCGGCTGGGAAGCGGTGAACCTCTCCCGGCAGCGCCTGGGGCGGATTCGGCGGAAGGTGCGGGAGATCGACCGGCTCACCTGGGAGGAGAACCTGGTGACCGGCCAGGAGAACCACTACTTCCAGGTCTGCACCAGCGACATGAACGGCGACCCGGACCGCTTCGAGGCGGAGGTGGACGCCTTCCTGGCCGCGGCCCGGGCACGCACCCCCTTCAAGGACAAACTGCGGCTCGCCTACATCGGCGTCCCCCCCATCTTCGACGACCTCTACCAGTTCACGGAGAGCCTGGGGGCACGGGTGGTCTTCAACGAGACCCAGCGCCAGTTCGCCATGCCGTACGACACGGCGGACATGGTGGAGCAGTACCAGGCCTACACCTACCCATACGACATCTTCCATCGGCTTTCTGATATCCTGATGGAGCTGGAACGACGCAAGGTGGACGCGGTGATCCACTACGTCCAGTCGTTCTGCTTCCGGCAGATCGAAGACATGATCGTGCGGCAGAAGGTGAGGGTGCCGGTCCTGACCCTTGAGGGAGACAAGCCGGGGCCGCTGGACGCACGGACGAAGATCAGGATAGAGGGATTCCTGGAGATGCTGGCGGGGTAACGGCTGTAGGGGCGTGATTCATCACGCCCAGGGCGCAATGAATTGCGCCCCTACGGGAATATCAATGCGCATAGGAATTGATTTAGGCAGCAGAAAAGCGAAATTCGCCCTCATTTACGGAGAGGCAGTCCTCCGGCTGGCGGACCACGACACGGTCACCTTCTACAAGCGCCATGGCCGCCTGGAGGGCGAGGAACTGGTGCTGGACCTGGCCGGCAGCGGCC
The DNA here is from genome assembly GCA_003712145.1 of Desulfuromonadales bacterium. Classification (GTDB taxonomy): domain Bacteria; phylum Desulfobacterota; class Desulfuromonadia; order Geobacterales; family Geobacteraceae; genus Geobacter. Next base: position 24,328 of record RHLS01000013.1, read on the forward strand.
TCTTTTCGCCCGAGGAACTGGCAGGGGCCCAGGTGACGGTCACCGGCTACGGCCGCAATACCCTGAGCATGAAGGGGGCGCGGATCGTGTCGGAAATCCGGGCCCACGTGGCCGGTGCCCTCTTCCAGACGGGACTGAAGGAGTTCACCCTCCTGGACATGGGGGGACAGGACACGAAGGTTGCCCTGGTGCGGGGGGGAAAGCTGACCGACTTCGTCATGAACGACAAGTGCGCCGCCTCCAGCGGCCGGTACCTGGAGAACATGGCAACGATCCTGGAGGTTTCCCTGGAGGAGCTTTCGTCCCACTGGGAGGAACCGGTGAAGCTCGACGCCACCTGCGGCATCTTCGGCGAATCGGAGCTGATCGGCCAGATCCTGCGGGGACACTCCGTGGAGCGGCTCTGCGCCGGGGTGAACCAGACCCTGGTGAAACGGGTCATGCCAATGCTCCGGCGCTTCCCGTCGGGAGCCGTGGTCCTTACCGGCGGCGTGGCCCGCAACGGCGGTCTCGTGCGACTCCTGGAGGCGGAGACGGGTTTCACGGTTGTCGTCCCTGAACATCCCCAGCACAACGGGGCCATTGGTTGTTCATGCCTGTAAGAGATGCGTCACCTCATTCCCAGAAAACCGGAGGTTTTCCCCCATGAAAATTGCAAAAAAAGACTGGTTCTTCATCGGCCTCATCGTTGTCGTGGTCGGCGTCTTCTACGCCATCTCCGGCGAAGTGCGGACGAAAAAGGTTCCCTACGACGACAAGCACATGAAGTTCTATGAAGCGTTCCAGAAGGGACAGGGAAAGATAGAGCTCGACGCCCAGTGTCCCGTCTGCCACAACGAAAACGGCGGCGTTCCCTTCCCCAAGGACCACCCGGTGAAACCGGCCGACGGTCCCATGCGCTGCCTCTTCTGCCACAAGTTCAAACAGAAGTGAGATGACTGTCCTTAACCTTACGCGGGAGCTGGAACGGCTCGTGGAACACATCGTCCGGCAGGTGGGGGAGTTGGCCCACATCGACCCGTCGCGGCTCCTGCTCTGCATCTCCTCCACCCGGGGGGGCGGCATCCGGGGCACCTACGCCAAGATCCATCCCCTGCGCTTCACCGGCGGCGAAAAGACCCTGGAACGCCGCCGGGGCCGCCACACCTATCGCGTCACCATGCCAACGGTAACCCATCGGGGAGCAGAGATGCTCTACGTGGTCTATTTCCTGGTGCCCCGCTTCCTCGACCTCTCGCTCCGCGAGAAGCTCATCACCGTCTTCCACGAGCTCTACCACATCGCGCCGGCCTTCGATGGCGACATCCGCCGCTTCGCCGGCCGCAACTACGCCCACGGCAGCTCAACGAAGAAGTACAATGCCTTCATGGGGACGCTGGTGGACCGCTACCTGGCAAGCCACGAAGTACCGGAACTCCTCGCGTTCCTCCAGGGGAGCATGATGGAACTGCGGGAACGCCACCGGACCATCGTGGGGCGGCGGTTCCGGGTGCCGCGCATCAGGACCGAGCGCACATGAACGGTGCGTCCTCGCAACGACGGGGGACATCGCCAAGGAAAAGCCATTCAACACGATAGACGCAGGTGAGCACGGACATTTGAGAGGAAACACGTATGGCCATAGGATGGAGAGACGACCTGCTGACAGGGATTCGGGAGATTGACGACCAGCACAAGGAGTTGTTCCGGCGGTTCGGCGACCTGCTCACGGCGTGCCGGGAAGAGAAGGCCGCCAAGGAAGTGCTGCGGCTCTTCATGTTCCTTGACGAGTACGTGATCAGTCACTTCAACGCCGAGGAGCGGCTGATGCTGAGTTGCGGCTACCGGGAGTACCTGGAGCACAAACGGCAGCACCAGCAGTTTGTCCGTCAACTGGAGGAGCTGAAACGAAAATACCGGGACGAGGGGGCCGGGCTTTCCCTGGTAATCACCACTAACCAGGTGATGATCGAGTGGCTCACCCGGCACATCGAGAAGATGGACAAGGATATCGTCCCCTTCCTGCGGAAGTAGATTGTCCCTGACAGTCAAAAAGGCCGCCCTTGCTGGAGGGCGGCCTTGTGTCGTTTCGATGTGTTACGCTGCAGCCTACGCTGCCGTTTTGAACCATGCGGCCGTCCGAGCCAGGTCTTCGGCAATCCGGGCCAACTCCTCGGCGGAGCGGGTCACGTCCGCCATGGAGCGTTCGGTTTGTCGGGTTATGGTGGCAATCTGCTCCACACTGGCGTTCACCTGCTGGGCCGTGGCCGACTGCTGCTCGGCGGCAGTGGCGATTCGCTCCACCATCTCCGCGCCACGGCTCGACGAGGCAACAATTTCCTCTAACGACCGGTTTGCTTCGCCGGCCAGATCAACTCCTTCGGTCACACTGGCGCTACCTCGCTCCATGGCCGTGACCGAACGGGCGGTCCCTGCCTGGATTTCCCGCACCATAATCCCAATCTCTCCGGTGGCCTCGGTGGTCCTTTGGGCCAGCTTACGCACCTCGTCGGCAACCACCGCGAAGCCCATGCCCACCTCACCAGCCCGGGCCGCTTCGATGGCTGCATTGAGGGCCAGCAGGTTGGTCTGGTCGGCGATGTCGTTTATCACCGACACAATTTCACCGATCTTCTCGGAGCTCAGCCCCAGCTGTCCGATGAGGGTTGCGGCCTCCCGAACGGATCCTGCAATACGCTCCATCCCGTCCACAGTACGCGACACCACGGCATTGCCCCGGGCAGCCGTCTCACGGGCTTCCCGGGACGCCTCGGCGGCCGCCTGAGCACTGCCGGCCACCTCATCAATCGTCTGGCTCATCTCGGTCATGGCCGATGCCGACTGGTCGGTCTGCGTAGCCTGGCGCCGGGACGCCTCGGTAAGTTCCTCCGCCGTACCGGCCAGCTGTTGCGACTGGGCAGCCAGAGTGGTAATGGCCGTTGCCAGTTGCCGGGTGATCTCATTAATCTTCCCGGTGGCCTGATTGAAGTTGACGGCAAGCCGCCCGAACTCATCCTTGCGCTTCTCATCCATCCGGCCGCTGAAGTCGCCATTGCCAAAGGCCTCGGCAATTACAGTAAGATCACGGATCGGCCTGGTAATGGATCGGATCAGGAGCTGGCTGAAGATGATGCCGACCGCCAGCACCGCGGCGCCGACGAGGGCAATGGTTATCACGTTGGAACGGACTACACGGTTGACCGATGCAACGGCCTTTTCCTGTTCGCCCTGGGCGGTTGAAACCCCTTTCCTCCCCGCTTCCCGCTGTTCGGCCACGACCGACTTGAGCTGGGCGTTGAGTTCATATGCCTGCTTTTCAACGCTCCGCATATGCTTCGTCTTGGCGATAATCCCGTTTTCGGACAGGATCAGGGGATGGACGGCGGCAAATGCGGCGGCAACCCCCTTCAGAAGAGAAAGCTCCGTCATCCGCCTGCCGGCGCTCAACTGGGCCTGAAGCTGCTTCAGCACGGAGTCGGCGTTTGCCAGGGTAGCCTTCACCGCCGCGGCTGACTTGTCGAGCTCCTCGGCAGTGGTGGCGGTGAGCATCTCCATCATGACCCACTGCAACTCGAAGCCGATGGAGACCAGCCGGCTGTTGAGCGTCAGGATATCGCCCGCCGCCGTGGAGCCGGTCAGGGAGACATCGTGGTTTTTGTTCTCGATGCCGTAGCGGTCGTTGGCCTCGGTGAGCCCTTGGTCAATGGCGACCAGGGCAGCCTGGACCTTGCCGTTGACCGACTGGAACTGCCTGTCGTAGGCTTCTTTTGCCGCCGCGTCATCCTTTTTGGCCAGCACGCCGTTCTTCAGTTCCAGAAGACCCTGCTCGCCGAGGGCTCCCTTCTTCGCCTCCAGGACCGCCTCGGTGGCGGTCTTGATGTAGGGGTCGCTTCCCGACGCCACAAGCCGGTTCTTGAAGTATTCGCTGAAAGCCGTATCGAGTTTGCTGCGGGCCAGCAGCACCGGCTTGCGTGACTCGGCCCGGTGCATTTCCGACAAGGCAAAGCCCATGTCCTTTGCAAAATCACGGGCCTGGCCAAGGGCGATCAGTCTTTGGGTAATGTCCTTGGCCTTGTCGTTGGAACTGGAAAGCTGCTGTGACGAACTCTTGCGCAGCTTCTTCATGGTGGCATCGAGGGTCGCCAACCGGGAACCGATCTCTCCCAGTTTAGTGTCCAGGACATCGTCGGCGGCATCGGCGTCGGCCTTTGACTTGAGTCGCTCCTGGGTAATGGCGCCCATCTGGCGGGTAATATCCTCCAGTTTGTCGAGACCGGTCGCCGACTCCCCCTTGAGGGCCGCCAGGGCATCGGCGGCCTTTTTTACCTCGGCGAGGCTCTTGTCCGCCTCGCCGAGGACCGTGCTGAATTCGGCCGTGGATGAGGCGATCGCCACCTTGAGGAGATTGGCGGTATGCTCCTGGAGCCCCCGCTGCATTTCAATGGTCCGTAACTGGTAGGGAGTCGAGCGCTCGGTGAGGAGCGCCAGCTTCCCCTGGACAAACCGCATCCCGACGAGGCTTGCACCGCCGACCGCCGCGATTCCCGTTATCACTATTATCATGAAGACATACAGCTTGCCCTTGATCGTCATACTCTTCCTTTCACCAAAGCCTCAACGCGATGCTCTCCGCTGCACAGCCCCTACTTGACGAACTGCTTGCCCGGGCCCTTGATGAAATCGATCAGCTTCTGCACGCCAGCCGACGGTTTTCCCTTGGTAACGACGATGATGGGGCTCGTCACCGGAGGATCCTGCTCGATGGCTTTCACCGATGCATCCGCAATGCCGTGGGGGTCGATGCCGATGGCTTCGGGCGTGGCGGCCACCGTCTCCCGGATCTTGGCGTAGTTGCCCGATTCCAGAGCGTCCTTGGCCACCGGCTCGCCATCCAGGACCTCCTTGGAGAACTGGGCGTTCTGGCCCGGCGTTCCCTTGCCCCAGACCACGATGATGTCCCGGTCATCGCCCCCCACCTCTTTCCAGTTCACGATCTTGCCGGTGAAAATCCCCTTCACCTGCTCCTTGCCGAGCTTTGCCACCTTGTTGCCCGGATGCACGAGCAGCACGGTCCGGTTGGTGCCCACTTCAGTTCTGACCAGCGACGCCGGGTCAACCTTGACGCCGGCGGCCTCGGCCCCCTTGACCATGCTCTCCAGGGGAACCGCCGCCACGGCAGCGTCAAGCTTTCCGCTGACCATATCCACGAAGCCGTCCTTGGGGGAGGACTGGAGGACGATGAGATTGATCCCCGTCGCCTTCTCGAAGGGGGCCTTGACGGGATTGAAAACCCCCGCGATGGCCGCGCCGCCGCCGCCGACCTTGATTTCTTCGCCGTATGCCGCCGAAACGGCAGCCATGCCGACCACACCGAGCACCACCGCTATCCTGCCTGCCTTTTTCATTGATGCCTCCTGAGATTTGTTACTTACCTCTATCGGCACCAACAACAAAGTTCTTGAGCATTTTAATCGAAATTTAACTAACCCGGTCTCCGGACCCGCCCGCCGCCGTTCGGGCAGGCAGGCCTTCCGTGAAAACAGTTGCGGCATCTCCTCCCGGACGATAGAATCATCAGCAGATTGACCACCCTCCGCCGGCTTCACCCCACGTCACCCATGCGCATCCTGATCATCGAAGACGAAAAAAAGGCCGCCGCCTACCTCCAGAAGGGGCTCACCGAGAACGGCTTCACGGCCGACACGACCCACAGCGGCGAGGACGGCCTCCACCTGGCCCGAACCGAGGCCTATGACCTGGTCATCCTCGACATCATGCTTCCCGGCCGGGACGGCTGGTCGGTGCTGCAGGAGTTGCGGGCCGGGGGGAGCGACGTGCCGGTCATCTACCTTTCGGCCCGCGACGTCGTGCAGGATCGGGTGCGGGGGCTGGAACTGGGGGCCGACGACTACCTGGTGAAACCCTTTGCCTTCTCGGAGCTTCTCGCCCGCGTCCGGACAATCCTGCGCCGGGGGTCGGCCCGCCAGCCGGAATCTCTGCGGGCCGACGACCTGGAGATGGATCTCGTGAGCCACAAGGCCCGGCGCGGGGGTACAGCCCTCGACCTCACCGCGAAGGAGTTCCTTCTCCTGTCACTCCTGCTGCGCCGCAAGGGGGAGGTTCTCTCCCGCACCCTCATCGCCGAGCAGGTCTGGGGGATCAACTTCGACAGCGACACCAACATCGTCGACGTGGCGATCCGGCGGCTGCGCCGAAAGATGGATGATCCGTTCGAGCGGAAGCTGATCCACACCGTCCGGGGGGTGGGCTATGTCCTCGACGAGCGGTAGCCGCCGCTCCGCGCCACGCCGCCACGCCACCCTCTCCATCACGGCACGGCTCACCATCCTCTACACCCTCGCCACCGTCGCAATCCTCCTCTTTGCCATCGCCTTCCAGTTCCTGGCCCTGGTGAACGACCTGATCTACGAGGACAACGAGTTCCTTTCCGACAAGATCAGGGTGATCCGCGCGATCATCGCCCGGAATCCGGGCGACGACGCCCGCCTGGAGCAGGAGATCCAGTTCGATGTGATAACCCGTGAGCACCTTCGCTACCTGGTGCGCATTCTCGACAAAGAGGGCCGCGTGCTCGCGGAAACCACCGGGATGGGCCGTCTGGCGGCGGCCGCGGCATTTCCGCAACCGGCCCGCAGCGGCGGGGGGATTGGCCAGGGAGTGAAACGGGCCGCGCCGGACGACCGGGTATTTCTGCTCAATGCCGGCTGGGCCGCCGCCGGCAACGACGAGCGCTACCGTCTCATCCAGGTGGCCCTTGACATCAGCGATGAAGAGGACCTCCTGGAGGGATACCGGCAGAAGATGGCCTTCGTCTTCCTGTCCGGCGTCTGCCTCTCGGCTGTGCTCAGCATGGTCATCGCCCGCCGCGGCCTCCGCCCCCTGGCGGAGATCGCCGAAACCGCCGGCCGGGTAACGGTGGAAAGCCTCCACGAGCGGGTGGGCACGCGACGCTGGCCCCGGGAACTTGACCGGGTAGCCGACGCCTTCGACGGGATGCTGGCCCGGCTCGAAGCCTCGTTCACCCGACTGGCGGAGTTCTCGGCAAACCTTTCCCACGAACTGCGCACTCCCCTCAACAACCTGCGGGGCGAAGCGGAGGTGACGCTTTCCCGCCCCCGCTCGGCCGAAGAATACCGCCGGATCATCGAGTCGGGCACGGAGGAGTATGAACGCCTCTCGCGAATGATCGACGACATTCTCTTCCTGGCCCGGGCGGAACAGCAGGCCGAGCCGGCCGACATCGACGCCGGCCACGAACTGGAACAGCTCTGCGACTACTATGGCACCCTGGCCGAAGAACAGGGGATAACCCTGCACCGCCAAGGCGAAGGGGCGTTGCGGGCAGACGCGAGCCTCTTCCAGCGGGCGGTGGGAAATCTCCTCTCTAACGCTATCCGCTATACCCCGGCCGGGGGAACGATCACCGTCTCCCTGACGCGCGCCGACGACGGGGCCACCCGACTGACCGTCGCCGACACCGGCATCGGCATCTCCCCCGAAGAGCTGCCGCTGGTCTTCGACCGCTTCCACCGCAGCGACCGGGCCCGCGCTCTCCACGGCCATGGCAGCGGGCTGGGACTCTCCATCGTCAGGTCGATCATGGAACTCCACGGCGGGAACGTGGCGATCGAAAGCACCCCCGACCGGGGAACGGTCGTCACCCTCAGATTCCCGACATCGGCGTAACCAGGGCTAAGATGACCGTTTTGTCATCTCCGTGTCATGAACCGGTCAGGTTGCATCGCGTATGATTGCACGTTGATTTGCATTCCTCCGCACGGAGCATCCCATGGCACAACGGAGCCGGTTCGGCATCCTCTCCCTTTTCACCCTCCTTTTTATTACACTCTCCTCGGTCGTCCGGGTGGTTCTCCTGGCGATGATGCCCGCGGATTCCGGACTCACCCCCCTGCTGACGGCAAAGGCCTTCGCGGTGGGACTCGTCTTTGACCTCGCCACCCTCAGCTACTTCCTGATCCCCGCTGCCCTCTACCTGATCCTGGCGCCGCGACGGCTCGTTCAGTGGCGCCATCAAAGCCTGATGGTCCGGGTCGCCTTTTTCGTCATTCTCGCCGCTCTCATCTTCGGCGGGGTTTCCGAGTACTTCTTCTTCGACGAGTTCGGCACCCGCTTCAACTTCATCGCCGTCGACTACCTGATCTACACCAACGAGGTGGCGGGCAACATCAAAGAATCGTACCCCCTCGCCCCGATCCTGAGCTGCGTCTTCGCGGCCGCGCTGGTCCTCACGGCGCTGCTGCGCCGGACCATCGACCGGACGGCGGCGCTCACCTTCGACGGCAGACGGCGGCGCCTTGGCGCGGCATTGCTGGTGGCGCCCCTGTTCCCCCTGGCGCTGCTGAGCATCTCCTCGGCCACCATCTCGCCCAACCGCTACGCCAACGAACTGGCAGCCAACGGCATCTACAGCCTGGTGGCCGCCTTCCACCACAACGAACTGGACTTCACCCGGTTCTACAGAACCCTCGATGAGCGGCAAGCACTGGCGCTGCTCCGCACCAGGGTCACCGAGTCGAACAACCGCTTCGCCGACCCGTCCTCGCCGCGCTTCACCCGCACGATCGGCAGCCAGGGACAGGAACGGCGCCTCAACGTGATTGTCGTGGTCGAGGAAAGCCTGAGCGCCGAGTTCCTCAACTTCACCGGTGACCAGCGGGGGCTAACCCCCAGCCTCGACCGGCTGGCCAAGGAGTCCCTCCTTTTCACCCATCTCTACGCCACGGGGACCCGGACGATTCGGGGACTGGAGTCCCTGACCCTTTCGATCCCCCCCCTGCCGGGCACCTCCATCGTCAAGCGTCCCGACAACGGCAACTTCCGCTCCTGGGGCGAGATCATGAAGGAGAAGGGATACGACACCAAGTACATCTACGCCGGCTACGGCTACTTCGACAGCATGAACGCCTTTTTCTCCGGCAATGGCTTCTCCATCGTGGACCGGACCAACTTCGCCCAGGACGAGATCTCCTTCGCCAACATTTGGGGGGTCTGCGACGAAGACCTCTTCCTCAAGACCATCAAGGAAGCACGCGCATCCCACAAGGCCGGCCGCCCCTTCTTCAGCATGGTCATGACCACCTCCAACCACCGGCCTTACACCTATCCGGAAGGGCGGATCGACATCCCCCCCAAGACCGGTCGCGAAGGCGGGGTAAAGTACGCCGACCATGCCATCGGCAGGCTCATCGAGGAGGCCCGGAAAGAGCCCTGGTTCAAGGACACGGTCTTTGTCTTCGTGGCCGACCACTGCCACAGCAGCGCCGGCAAGATCGAGCTGCCGGTGAAGAAATATGAAATTCCGCTTCTGGTCTACTCGCCGGGCAACATCAGGCCGGGACGGGTCGACCGGATGATGTCCCAGATCGACGTGGCTCCCACGGTCCTCGGGCTCCTCAATTTCAGCTACACAACCGACTTCCTCGGCCGGGACATCCTCAAGGCCGACCACCAGCCCGAGCGATCCTTCATCGCCACCTACCAGAAACTGGGCTACCTGCAAGGAGACCGGCTCCTGATACTCGGCCCCCAGAAGGAAGCCGAACTGCTCCGCTTCGACCGCCAGACCGGAGTCACCCAGCCACTCCCCATGGATAACCGGATACTGGAGGAAGGGCTCGCCTGGTACCAGGGAGCGAACCACATCTACAATAACCGCCTGAACAGGATTCCGCAACCATGAAACTCCGCGATGAAACACCGCTCACCGCCGACTTCTGGCTCTGGCACCTTCTCATGCCATTGCTCCTCTTCGCCTTTGGCGCCGCCGCCTGCGAGATCACCCACGTAGACCTCCTGCTGGCCGACCAGTTCTACGATTTCGCCGCGGGTCGCTGGCCTGCCAAAGACTCCTGGTGGGCCCAGTGGCTCATCCACAAGCGTGGCCGCGACCTGGTGGCAGTCATCGCCGCCGGTTCGTTCCTCACCTGGGTCCTCTCGTTCCAGATCCCCCGACTGCGCTCCGCACGCTGGGCCGCCCTCTACCTGCTCATTGCCATCGTGCTCGGCACCGGCCTCGTCACCATCGGCAAGAACGTGACCGGTCGCCACTGCCCCTGGGACATGGAGCGCTACGGCGGCAGCGTCCCCTATACCCGGCTTTTCGAGAAAGTGCCGGCCGGCCACAACAAGGGGCGCTGCTTCCCGGCCGGGCACGCTGCCGGGGGCTATGCCCTCATGGCCTCCTACTTTGCCCTGCGGGGCCGCCACGCCGGCCTTGCCCGGGCCGGGCTGGCCGCCGGCCTCATCCTCGGCAGCGTCTACGGCTGGGGCCAGATGGCCCGGGGGGCACACTTCCTCTCCCACAACATCTGGTCCGCGGCGGTCTGCTGGTTTGCAGCGTTCCTCCTCTACCTGCCCATGCGGCGCCTTCTCCTGTCGGAGCAGGCGCTCCGCGCCCCAAATCCCCCCACATACCAAACGCTCCCCATGGGCCTCTCAGGCGGAGAGTAAGAACGACCTCCCACTTCCACTCCCGCCACCCGGGGACCTTGTCCTTCCGCCTCCTGCATGATAAAAACTCTGTGACCAGCAGATACCGTTCAGGCTGCGAAAGGCGGGCATGCCACAATGGCATACGAAGCATTGCTGGACGTAGAAATACTCTTCGGACTGGCCCTTGTGACGGTCGTCCTGTTTCAACGGCTGAAGTTTCCATCCATCATCGGTTTTCTCACCACGGGAATCCTGGCGGGACCTTACGCCCTCGGGTTCATCAGGGACACCCACCAGGTCGAGCAGATGGCCGAGATCGGGGTCGTCTTCCTCCTCTTCTACAGCGTCTACGCCTGGTTCTTCATCACGGTGCTGCCCCCCCTCTTCGGCCTTTCGGGGAGCGTGGTGGAGGTGGGCATCCGCCAGATCGCCGAGAGCGTCTTCATCTATCTGGGCATTCCGTGCATCGCCGGGGCAATGACACGGCTCATCGGCGTGAAGGTCATGGGAGTAGAGCGCTATCACCGGGAGGTGGTGCCCCGCATCGGTCCCCTCACCCTTATCGCGCTCCTCTTCACCATCGTGGTCATGTTCAGCCTCAAGGGGAACCTGATCGTCCAGTTGCCGCTGGACGTGGTGCGGATCGCCATTCCGCTTCTCATCTACTTCATCTTCATGTTCCTCGTCTCCTTCTGGATGGGGAAGCGGCTCGGGGCCGACTACACGAAGACGACGACACTGGCCTTCACGGCTGCCAGCAACAACTTCGAGCTGGCCATCGCAGTGGCGGTGGCGGTCTTCGGCCTCAACTCGGGGGCGGCCTTCGCAGCGGTCATCGGCCCCCTGGTGGAGGTGCCGGTGATGATCGCGCTGGTGAACGTGGCGTTCTGGTTCCAGCGGCGCTGGTTCGGGGCAGTTGCCTGCGGCCGGGTGGACTGAATAGCCGACAACCAACGACAATAAATACGGGCCTTCGACAAAAACTTTGTCTTGACAGTTCGCGTCAAAACAAATACCGTCACCCCATGCCCACCTTTGCCGAAACCATCCGTACCCTTCGCCAGCAGCAGAACGTGCCCCTGCGCGTGGTCGCCGCCGCAGTGGAGATCGACTCCACCCTCCTGAGTCGCCTGGAGCTGGGTGAGCGGTTTCCCACCGACGAACAGATCAAGCGGTTTGCCGACTATTTCCAGCTTTCCCGTGAAGAACTCACGGCGCAAGTCATCGCCGACCGGATCATCGCGGCCTACGGCGCCGAGGAGGTGACGGCCCGGGCGGCGGATCTGGTGAAGGAGCGGCTGGCGGGGTATGACCGCCATAACACGCGGTAACTATCGGTGATGTTCTGGCTAAAATTCTGCTGTACTTCGAGAATGGTCTAGAGTTGCAGAGCATTGCAGGTGTGGAGGCGGAGGGATGAAAACTGGTCCATCAACGTCAAGGGGAGCGAGGTTGCCGTTTACCGGAAAGAGCAGGACGACTATATCTCCCTTACCGATATTGCCCGGTATCGCGATGCGGAGCGAACCGACTACATCATCCAGAACTGGCTGCGCAACCGCAACACCATTGAATTTCTCGGCATCTGGGAACAACTCAATAACCCGGATTTCAAACCCATCGAATTCGACGTGTTTAGTGTAAAGAAAGAGGGGTCATGAAATGACCGCGAAAGAAATCATCAAACTTGCCGTCTTTGAAGGCCGGAAAATCAGGAAAACCATCTACAACGGCGAATGGTGGTTTTCGGTGGCCGATGTGGTGGAGGCGCTGACGGACACGCCGAACGCAACCGACTACATCAAGAAAATGCGTAAACGTGACGAGGAGTTATCCAAAGGGTGGGGACAAATTGTCACCCCCCTCTGGCTTGCTACCGAAGGGGGTAGACAGAAGATTAACTGCGCCAATACCGAAGGACTCTTCCGCATCATCCAGTCCATCCCTTCCCCAAAAGCCGAGCCGTTCAAGCGCTGGTTCGCCAGGGTCGGTCACGAACGTATCCAGGAGATTGAAAACCCCGAGCTGGCCCAGGAGCGGATGAAACAGCTCTACGAGCAGAAGGGGTACCCCAAGGAGTGGATCGACAAGCGGTTGCGGGGAATCGCCGTCCGCCAGGACCTGACCGACGAATGGAAAGACCGGGGGGCGCGGAGCAGCAGGGAGTTCGCCATTCTGACCAACGAGATCATGCAGGGAACCTTTGACCTGAAGGTGGAAGAGTACAAGGAAGTGAAGGGACTGGAGCGGGAGAACCTGCGGGACCACATGACCGACATGGAGCTGATCCTGACCATGCTGGCCGAGGCAACCACCACCAAGCTCCACCGGGACAGGGATTCGCAAGGCTTCGAGCCGCTGAAGAAGGATGCCCGGGACGGTGGCGCGGTGGCCGGACGTACCCGGCAGGACATCGAGAAGCAGAGCGGCAAACCGGTGGTGAGTGGTGAAAATTTCAAGGAGCTGACCAGCAAGAAGTCCCGCCGTCTCGAATGATACTGCCGGCAGGGGATACTCCACTGGCCCACCGAGAAGTCGTAGCCGCCCTCCCCGTGTCCCTACCCCAGCCGCCGGAAGGCCGAGGCCTTCACCGCGGCGTAGACCTCGCTTCCCGCCGCCAGTTCCAGCTCCCGGGCTGCCGCATCGGCCACCTCCGCCACCAGACGCTCGGCACCGCATGCCAGCTCCACCCCCACCTTGCGACCCGCGTCGAAGGTCCCCGTTACCGTGCAACAGAGGAGATTGCGGGCGCTGATCGCCTCGGGGTGCTTCTTGAAGAGGATCATGTCCTTGGAGGAGAGCTCGAAGAGGGATTCAGCCGCTTCAGCGCGGGCGGTGAGAAGAAGCCGGTTCCCCCCCCAGTCGTAGGAGGTGAGGCCATCCTGCTCCCTCGGATCGGAGAGCCGCAGGAGGTTGATGTACCCCACGGGGCTTCCCCCCATGCGGTTGCGAGCCAGGTCGTCGGGAGAGGTGTCGTCCGCCTGGCGGCCGCGGTCGAAGACCACCACCCGGTCGGTCATGAGGCGCATCTCCACCAGGGAATGGGAGATGAAGAGGTAGGGGATGGCGAATGCCTCGCAGGCACCGCGCAGATAGGGGATGATCTGGAAGCGGAGGGCATCGTCCAGAGCCGAGAGGGGCTCGTCCATAAGGAGGAGCCGCGGGTTGGAGAGGAGCGCCCGCCCCAGGGCCACCCGCTGCTTTTCGCCGCCGGAGAGGTTGTTCACCCCCCGGTCCAGGAGGTGGGAGATCTTCAGCACCGGCGCGATGTCGTCGAGGCCGATCCGGCGGTTGGCGGCGGTGCATCGCTTCCAGCCGTAGAGGAGATTGGCCCGCACGGAAAGGTGCGGAAAGAGGTGGGGGTGCTGAAAGACCAGCGCCACCCGACGCCGCTCCGGCGCCACGTTCACCCGGCGATCGGCCGAGAAGAGCGGTTCGCCGTCCAGGAGGATCTCGCCAGCATCGGGGCGTTCGAGCCCCGCCACCATGTTCACCAGCGTCGACTTGCCGCTCCCCGACTCGCCGAAGATGCCGATCCGGCTCCCCGATGCCGTGAAGTCAGCCCCGAGCCGGAATTCGCCAAACGATTTCGTCACCCTCACCGTCAGCTCCATCTCAGTCCCTCCGTCCCATGCGGTTTCCCAGGTATTCGTGGAGGAAGAGCACCACCAGCGACAGCCCCGCCGAGACGAGGCAGAGGGTGAGGGCCGCCTGCTCGCCGCCGGGGGAGCTGGCATAGTCGTAGATGGCCAGGGGCATGGTCTGGGTGACGCCGGGGATGTTGCCGGCGATGATGATGGTGGCGCCGAACTCGCCGAGGCTGCGGCCGAACATGAGGGAGGAGCCGGCCACGATCCCCCGCAGCGAGAGCGGCAGGATGACCGTGGCCAGAGTATCGAACCACCGGGCGCCGAGGGTGCGCGACGCCTGGATGAGCCGCCCGTCGATGGACTCCATGGCGATCCGGATGGAGCGGACCAGGAGCGGGAACCCCACCACGACCGAGGCGATCACCGCCGCGTACCAGGTGAAGATGATCCGGATCCCCGCCGCATCCAGCATACTCCCGAGCCACCCCTTCTTCCCCAGGAGCAGGAGAAGGAGGTAGCCGATCACCACCGGCGGAAGCGTCAGGGGGAGGTTCAGGAGCACCTCCATCACCGTCTTCCCCCGGAAGGAGAGGTAGCTCATCACGTAGGCCACGGCGATGCCGAAGGGGAGCGACACGAGGGTCGCCGCCACGGCCACCTTGGCCGAGAGCCGGATGGCGTCTATGTCGGCGGGGGTCAGTATCGGCATGGAAGCGATTATTTCACAGCAAAACCATACTTCTCAAGCACCTTCCGCGCCTCGGCCGACGAGAGGAAACGGAGGAACTCCCGGGCCTCCGGCTTCTTCGCCCCCGTCACGGTGAGGGCCAGGGGATAGGTAACCCGGTCGTGGAGCCCCTCGGGGACGGTGAAGAGGATCTTCGCATGCTTCCCGAGCAGAAGCGCATCGGTCCGGTAGACGAGGGCGCCGTCCACCTCCCCCAGCTCGGCGTACTTCATCGCCTCCCGCACGTCCTTGGCCATGACGAGCTTTCCGGCCAGATCCTTCTCCACCCCGGCCGCCTTGAACGATTCCACCGCATACTCGCCGGCCGGCACGCTCTTGGGGCTGCCGATGGCGATCTTCTGGAGCTTTGCCAAGTCCTTCAGCCCGGCGACCGGCTGTTTCGTGGTTCCGGCGAAGACGAGCGCGTTGTAGGCGAAGGTGCCGATGGTGGCGGGCTCCACCAGCTTGCGCTCCTTCAGGTAATCCATCCATTCACGGTTGGCCGAGATGAAGAGATCGGACGGCGCCCCCTGCTCGATCTGCTTGGCCAGGGCGCCGGAAGCGCCGTAGTTCTTCTGGAAGGCGATACCGGGGTTCTTCTTGCCGTACTCGGCCGTCAGGTCGTTGATGACCTCCTTGAGGCTGGCGGCCACCGAGAGGTTCAGCTCGGCGGCAAAGGCCGCCGGAACGAGGAAGAGGCTGACGGCAAGGGCAAGGGAAAGGGTTTTGATGATCGTTCGCATGGTTATCTCCTTATTTTTGAAATTACATCAATTCAGGGGCTCCAGCCTGACGCCGATATCCGCCGGCTTTCCGAAGTAGACCGACGAGAGGACCAGGATATCGACCCCGGTGGCAGCGTAGGTGGCGGCGTTGGCCTCGGAGATACCGCCGGCGGCCGAGATCCTCATCCGGGGCGCCAGGTGCCGCAGCTTCGGCACGAGTTCAGCCAGTTCCGGGGGTGGAATCTTGTCGAGCTGGAGCACGTCGGGGGCGGCGGCCACCGCCAGGGCGTCCGTTGCGCTCTCCGCCTCCACCATGACGGCGGTTTCCGGCGCTCGCCTCCGCAGGTCGCCGATCATCCCGAGAAACGGCTCCAACCCGCCGAGAAAGGCCGTGTGCTGCCGGAAGACAAGGATGGTTTCCGAGAGCCCGAGCCGGTGGGGGATGGCACCTCCGGCGGCAATCGCCTTGATGGCCACCTTCTTCGTGCCGGGGAACGACTTGCGGGTGGTCGCCACCACCACCGACGGGTTGGCCGCGCGGGCCACCGCTACGATGCGGGCGGTGCGGCTTGCTATCCCCGAGGCGTATTCAAGGAGGTTGAGGGCCACCTTCCAGCCGGTATGGAGCGCCCCGGCCTCCCCTTCGGCGACCAGGAATTCTGTACCGGCGGCGAGACGGGTCCCGCTCGGCTCCATCCGGATCACCCGGGCTCCGCACCGTTCCAGGAGCCGCGCCGCCTCTTCGGTGCAGCAGAGGACCGTTTCCTCCCGCGAGGAGAAGGCGATCCGTCCCGGCCGGGGGCCGATGCCGAGGAGGTGGGTGGTGAGGTCGCCATAGGGGCAATCCTCCTCGAGGAAACGGTCCAGCTCGCTGTCGAGCAGACGGTTCAGCATGACGAACTCCTTGGGGCGGCCGATCCGGGCCGCATGCACTCTTCCCGTTTCGCAAGGGTAGTGCCGAAAAACTCGCCTGGCCACCGATCCGCCAAGGGCGGGGCTTTGCACCCCGAGACGCCGGCATCGTGAGGAGGCGTTATAACTTCTCTGACATAACGATAGGCACAAAAAGAGGGAAACGCACACTCTTTGGGCACCGGGCCGTCGAGCGCACGCTCCCCTCGTAGAGTCTAGCCAGGAATCAACTGACGCCGAGGATGACGCTCGACGCCTTGAAGATGGCGCAGGCGTGGCTGCCTGTCTTGATGCCGAGGTTCTTGGCGCTTTCATGGGTGATGACGGCGCTGACGGTGTTGCCGCCGCCGATCTCCACGTCCACCTCGGTGTTCACCGGGCCTTCGATCACCTTCACCACGGTGCCGCACATGATGTTGCGGGCGCTCACCCTGGCGTCGTGGAGATCGGTGCCGATGATGACCGAGCTGGCCTTGATGATGGCATAGGCCTCCTTGCCGACGGCGAGGCCCAGGCTGTCGATGCTGCCGTTGGTCACGACGGCGGTCACCGGGGTCCCCCCCTTGAGGGTCAGGGCGACTTCGGCATTCACCGCCCCCTTCGTGATACCGCTCACCGTGCCGAGAAATACGTTCCGTGCGCTTACTTTCATGGCTATCCTCCTCAGGAATTGGTAGAGGCTGTCGCCGTTGACGAGCCGCTCCGAAAGGGTGTCGAGGAACCTCCGATGTTCCTCCTGGATGATGCTGAACTGCTCTATGAGGTCGGTCCCCGCCGGGGTGAGCCGGGTGCCGCCCCCTCCCTTGCCGCCGGCCATCCGCTCCACCAGGGGCTGGTCGGCCATGTTGTTCAGGTGGTTGACCATGTCCCAGGCGGTCTTGTAGCTGACCCCCACCGCCTTGGCCGCCCTGGTGATGGAACCGTACTCGCCGATCTTCTCCAGGAGCGCGATCCGGTCGCCGCCGAGGAACTTGCGGTCCGCCTTGTGGAGCCAGAGCGCCCCGGCCACTTCCATGTCATTTCTGCTGCATTTCATCATCAACTGCACTCCATCGTGGGCCCACTGGCGCTGTCCATCGGTGCTCCATCAAACATATTAGCACTGAAAACAGCCCTGTAAAGATCGCTGAATGGAACCCGGAGTACGCACGCTTCAGGCGAGCATCTTCTCGAGGATTTCGCCGGCGGTCCTCACGAAACCGGGGCAGGCGGTGGTGAAGAGGCCTTTGTCGGCAGCGGCCTTTACCCCCTCGGGGGTCCCCATGTCGACCTTGAGGAGCTTCGAACACGAAGTATCTCCGCACCGCTTGCGGAACTCGACCATGAATTCGCCCACCTTTGCCATGGTCTTGCCGGTATCGGGACCGTATTTCAGCCCCAGGATAGCCACTGCACCGGTGGCGGCACCACACTCGCTCCCGAGGCCCATCCCGCCGGCGAAGCCGGTCCCTATCCTCCCCGCCACCTCTGCCGACAGGCCGAGAGAAGGACCGTAGACTTCACAGATGGCCTGGGAACAGTTCATCGATGCCATAAACCGCTTTGATGCCTTTTCCGGGCGTTCCGCCAGCTTCGGCGCCAGGGCAGGCGTCGTCTCCGCCGCGGCTGCCACGCCGGCGATCCCTCCCGCGGCAATCAACGCACCCGCTGCAGCCGTGGCCTTGAGCATCTGCCGACGGCTCATCTCTTTGCTCTTAAACGTTTCCTCCATCTGCTCCCTCCTTGATCGACCATTGGTCGGCACCTGAGCCGTGAATCTATTTGCCGAGTATAACAGGAGGGGGATGTACGGCAACCCTCAGGCCGTCCCGATGTCCTCCCCGGCCCGCAGTGCCGTGCGTACCACCGAGAGCCGCCGGTCCAGCGCCTCCAGCTCCGCCAGGCAGGCCCGCTCACCCTCGCTCGTCTCGATGACTCGCGCGATGCCGCCGTTCCTGAAAACGAGCCGCCGCGTCCCCATGAGGGCCAGGATCGGGTCGTGGGTCGCCATGAGGACGATCTTCCGCCGGTCGGCCAGGAGCGCCAGGGCCCGGCGGCGGTCGATGCCGGCGTTCTCGATCTCGTCGATGAGGACGATGGGGGAGAGGCTGAGGCAGGCGGTGTCGGCGATCATGAGGGCCCGGGACTGGCCGCCGGAGAGGGCGGTAAGCGCCGTCTCGCCGCTGAAACGCTCGCCCGCCAGCTCGTTGGCCAGGGCGATGACCGTTTCGGTGACGCCGGCGGGGTCGTCGGCCATGCGGCTTTCGGCGTGCATCAGGACGAAATCGCGGACCGAGAGATCCATGACGAAGTTCATGTTCTGGGAGAGCTGGGCCACGAGCTTCTGCTCCACGGCATAGCGCCGGGCCGGATCGGGGACGGCGCCGTTCACCAGCACCCGGCGGCCGGTGGGGGTGTCTCCCTGGGCGAGCCACTCGATGTCGGCCAGGAAGCGGCTCTTCCCCGAACCGGTGGGACCGACGATACAGGTCACCTCCCCCGGCACGAGGGTCAGGGTGAACTCTTCAGCCCGTCCCGTCTTGTCCCGCCCCCCATGACGGTTACCGACTCCACCGCCGCCGCAGGCGGGACCGCCAGCCGCGCTATCCAGGAGAGAAACGAGCGGAAGCGGCCGCGAAGCTCATCACGCTCCACGCCCCGATCCTGGAGGAACTCCGGGTCTAAACCCGCAACGAGCGTCTCCATGCTCCCGTCACGCGGAGCCCCCTCGGCCCCGAGAGAGGCGAGGAAATCGGCGATTGCCGGCTGTTGGGCCAGGAGCTCTGCCACCGTCAACCGCTTCCAGGCGCTCTCGAAATCGAGCTGTTCGTGATCGCTCATGCCGGAAACTCCATCTTCCGCACGTTCCCCATCTGGAAGTCGGCGCCTATCCGCCGCTGGCCGAGGCAGTAGGAACAGAGGGCCGCCGGCATGGAGAAGCGGAGCTGCGCCCCCTCCAGGGTCTGCACCTCGGCCGCCTCCCGGAAGAGCCGGGCCAGATGGTCTCCCCCCTGGCCGGTGAGGCCGTTCACCGGCACCACCACGGCCTTGGGGTTCACCTGCCTCACCCGGAATGAGAAGACCTCCCGCTCGGCCTGGGAGACGATGTCCCCCTTGGTCAGCACCACCACGTCGGCCATGGTGAGCATGGGGCCGATCTTCTTAGGCGTCTCCACCCCGGCAAGGTGGTCCACCACGCAGACCGCCAGCACGCCGCGGATGTGTGGGGCGCAGCGGTTGCACAGGCCCGCGCTCTCGCAGACCAGCAGATCCAGGCCGGCCCGCATCCCCCAGGCGACGCTCTCCTGGACGTTCACCACGTAGAAATGGTCGGGGCAGAGGTTGCCGGCGAGCCCCACCGCCACCGGCACCCCGGCCCGCTCGAAGAGGTCCCGGTCTTGGGTGGAGATGCAGTCGAACTTCACCACACCGGCCCGCACCCCTTCGGCCGCAAGGGATTCGATGGCCCGGAGGATCACCGACGTCTTCCCCGCCGAAGGCGGCCCCGCAACGGTAATGAACCTCACGCCCCATCCCCCCGGAAGGCCCGGCGGAATTCGCCGTCGATCCCGGCCAGGAGCTCCTCGATATCGTGCTCCTTGACGAAGTCCCAGCCGATCCAGCAAAACGTCGCATCGTCGGGAATGCCGTTGTCCGCATCCGGGTGGACCGCCGGGAAGAAGGCGCCGGCGCAGATCCGGGCCACCTCGGGTCCCGCCAGAAAGCGGACCACGTCTCCCAGCTCCTCCCGCCGGCCAGTCTTCACCAGCATGGTCACCGGACTCACGAGGGCGCCGTCCGTGGGCCAGACGATCTCAACATCCTCCCGGTTCCGGATAGCATTGGCGAAGAAGAGCGGCATGGCGCTCACCGCCGGTGCATCGGGCCTGCCGCTGCCGGCCGCCTTGACCATCTGGGAAGGATGCCAGCCATGGAGCGTCGAGCGCCCCAGCTTCCTGACCCCCTCCGTGCCGAACTCCTTGTAGACCGCCATGAGCAGCGTCTCGCAGAAGGAGCCGTCCCGGTTGCCGCGGATGGCGACCGACTTCTCCATCTCCGGGGAGAGGAGATCCCGCCAGCGTCGCGGCACCGGCCTGGCGCCCAGACGGGCCTTGTCCACCACCAGCACCAGCAGGTTCATGCAGAGCATGGAGTAGTGGCGCTCCGGGTCCAGCACCCCCAGGGCCGCCAGGTGCCGGTCGCCGGCGAAATCGGCCACTGCGGTGAAGTGGCCGGGCCGGATAAAGCGATCCACGAACCCTTTGTGGAAAAAGCCGTTGAAGCCAGGGGTGACGATGATGTCGGGGAGTTCGTCGATGGTCTCGAAGTGGGCCACGTAATCGTAGTAATCCACCTGGTTGTTGGCATTCCCCTCGATGCAGAAGGTGAGCGGCAGAGCGCCGGCGGGCCGTGTCTCCAGGAAGCGGTGGAACGCCTCCTCCACCGGCACCTTGAGGGGACAGGGCAGCAGCGCGAAGAGGTTCACCGTCCCCGCCCCCTGCAGGGTCTCGTCCACGGAGCGGGCCACGCCGCTCCCCGTAAGGCCGGCGGCTTCGGCCAGGCGGCGGCAAAAGGGGCCGGGGTCGATCCGGCGCTCCCGCAGCACGCTCTTCAGCCGAACCACGCCGCCGAAGGTCTCAAGGGTCTCCCGGTCGGCGAAGATACCGAGACCGCTGGCTTCGAAAACCGGCAGCACGGCGGGATGCTCCGCCACGATCCGGTGTATGGTCATCTCAAGAAAGGTTGATTCCATGGTCTGCGTCCTCCCGCGGTCCGGTCGTTCCTGTCTTCACGTCTCCTAGCAGGTTCCGTTCCGCAACGTCAGCGGCAAAAACCATCAACCTATTCGGCAACTTATACAGCAACACACAATTACCGCCTCTCTCCGGCACACCTCTATTGCGCAGCCCCGACGCACCTGCCGAAAAAAACGGCACGCTCCACCGAAAAAAAAGTGTGGAATGAAAAAAATATACATATTGTAAACATAATTCACGGTGCTATCATAAACACAAATTAGTAACAGCCAATCAATATTGACAATGGACGCGGCCTCGGGCATTACCGCCGCTCCATTGCTTCCCATGGAGACACGAGGTATCTGGACCACAGGGGGAAGTTCAGCCACCTCACTGACATAGAGGATCACCGCACCACACACCATCAGTCCAAGGAGGAAGCTATGAAAGTGATTGGACTAGCCTTCGCCGTCATGCTGATTGCCATCCTTGTCCTTCTCAGCGTGGCGGCCTACGCCGTTGAAGCAGCAGCCCCAGCAGCAGGAGAATACGGAATCCTGGCCGGCGCATTCCTCGGCTTCGCCTCGCTCATCGTTACGGTGAAGCTGATCGCGGGCATCATTCGCTTTGCGTCCATCATCAAGGATGAGGGCGTCAAGCTGACTCGTATTGCGATAACGATAACGGGAAGAAACAGCGCCTGATCCATACCCCGTGCGGCTACGCCCCTCTCCCACCCCCGCGAGAGAGGGGCATGGCGTGCCACCGGACACGCAGCACCTCAACAGTCCCCCCTGCCCCACGGCCCACCTGTTTGTCTTTCCGCCCAACCATGCTATAACTCTATTCATGAGAGACAGCGCTCCGGCGCATTACAACATTCACGAGGGGGGAACCATGAAACGAATTCTCACAGCTATGACCATTCTCGCCATTGGCATGACAGGCTGCTCCCAGCCCATGACAAGAACCGAGAAAGGAGCAGCCATCGGCACCGGCGTTGGCGCCGCGGCCGGAGCAGGACTCGGCCAGGCCATCGGGCGGGACACCACCTCCACCCTGATCGGCGCCGCGGCAGGCGCGGTTGCCGGCGGTGTCGCCGGAGGGTTCATCGGCAACTACATGGACAAGCAGGAACAGGCCATGCGCCAGGAACTGGCCACCGTGGAGGGGGCAAGCATTCAGCGGGACAAGGATACCCTCGCCGTCACCTTCCGGTCCGACATCCTGTTCCCGGTCAACTCAGCCATCCTCCAGCCTGGCGCCAGCGACGAGCTCACCCGCGTTGCGCGGGTTCTCAACCAATACCCCGACACCACCATCCTCATCGCCGGCCACACCGACAGCACCGGAAGCGAGACTTACAACCAGAAGCTCTCCGAACAGCGCGCCGTAGCGGTAAAAACCGCCCTCTCCGCCCGGGGGGTTGCCCCGGCCCGCATGACAACGGTCGGCTTCGGCGAGAGCAAGCCGGTGGCGGACAACACTACCGACGCGGGCCGGGTACTCAACCGCCGGGTCGAGATAACGATCACTCCCCGCCAGCAGTAACCTCATCCTTCCCTGCCCGCACCTGCTGCGGGCAGGGAACTTCTGTCGCCCAGCCAACAGCATGTAGCAAGTCACCTCTCATGAAACGTCATGATGGCAAATGCCTGCGAACTGTGATAGGATCACCTAATTTTCGGTGGCCGACAATGGCCGGACCACACCATGGACGGGGATCCCATGCTCTCTGACGACAGCTTCTACAAAAAGGTTCTGGACAACCTCTACGACGGCATCTATTTCGTCAACGAAGACCGAAGGATCACCTACTGGAACCGGGGAGCGTCGCTCCTGACCGGCTACTCCGAAACCGAAGCCATGAAAAAGGCGTGCAGCGACCTGTTCATGCACATCGACGCGGCGGGAAAGACGCTCTGCAGCGACACCTGCCCCATCGAAGAAACCATGCGGGACGGCCGGAAACGCGAGATTGAAAGCTACTTTCACCACAAGGACGGCCACCTGGTGCCGGTCTGCCTGAGGATCGCCCCCATCAAGGATTCCAACGGCCAGATGGTGGTGGCGGTTGAGGTTTCAGGCGACCACTCACCCCGCTTCGCCCTGCGTCAGCAACTGGAGCAGCTGCAGCGCCTCGCCCTCTGTGACCCCCTCACCACCCTCGCCAACCGCCGCTACATTGAGATGAGCCTCAATTCGCGCCTTGAAGAGATGAGACGCTACGGCTGGCATTTCGGCTTCCTCTTCATGGACATTGACCACTTCAAGGTCATAAACGATACCCACGGCCACGAGGCTGGCGACAGGGCACTGAAAATGGTGGCCAACACCCTCGTGAACAGCGCTCGCACCTTTGACGTCGTGGGGCGCTGGGGTGGCGAGGAGTTTGTCGCCATACTCGCCAACATCACCAGTGACCAGTTGGCTCCCATTGCGGATCGCTTCCGGCACCTGGTGGAGCAGTCGAGCTTCAGCCTGGGCGACACGGAACTCCGCGTGACGGTCTCCGTCGGCGCCACCATGTCACAGCCGGATGACACAGCGGAATCCATCGTGCAGCGGGCGGACAGACTCATGTACGAAAGCAAGAATACCGGCAGAAACTGCGTTTCGGTGGCATGAGGAGGAGGGATACGGGGATAATGGGGACAGAAACCCGCAGGCTTACGAACCATCACAGGAGGATATGGTCATGATAACGCACATCGTATTTTTCAAGCTGCACGAGCCAACCGCCGCGATCATCGGCACGACAAGGGAACTTCTCGAAAGCATGGGAGGAGAGATACCGTTGTTGCGGCACCTGGAAGTGGGGGTTGACGTAATCCGCTCCGAGCGCTCCTACGACCTTGCCTTGGTCACGAAGTTCGATTCCCTGGAGGACCTGCAGGCATACCAGGTCCACCCCTACCATGCCGGCACGGTGGTCCCCCACATGAAATCGGTTTCCTCTGCCATCGCAGCGGTCGATTACGTATCTGCCTGAAACGCCAATGCCCCGTCTGCATCACGCAGCGGGGCATCGCTCTTTCATTCGGGCCGAACGTGGTGCCGACCATCCTCTTCGGCACCAGCAGCAAATCTCACCAGCATCCGCAACACCCGCCGGCAATCAGATCCAGCAGCTTCCACCCTCGATGTCGCAGGTGGCGTCGTCCTTGGCCTTGGTGGCCCCAATCTTGAACTTGGCGTCCTTGACGGCGGACCTGATCTTACCCACCGCGTCGTCGGTGACGTCGCCGAGCTTCTCGCGCATCTCCCGGCCGCTCTTCGGAGTGAGGAGCATGGCGGCAGCTCCCGCGAGGGCCGCGCCGGCAAAAAATGCAAGGATCGCTGCAGTTTCAGTGTTTCTGCTGTTGGACATGCGGTAGACTCCTTTGCTGGGGTGAGCATAGTGACAAGGATGCTCTATTCTTAGCACAGATTGAGCGGCAAGAAAACCTTCCGTTTTGAAAACCCTCTACCGAAACTCGGGCGGCGGGGTCTCCAGGTACCAGCGGCCAAGCCCCTCATCGGGCACATGGCGCCATTTCTGGACATCCTGGATAGTCTTGAGTCGCGGCGCCGGCAGGATAAAGTAATCGATCTCCAGCCGCACCCTCGCGGTGCCCTTCTTCGAGTCGAGCTCCGTCTCCATCACCCGGAAATCCGCAACGGAGACCCCCTTGGCAGCCTTGGCCCGCTCAAGGCAGGCATCCTTCACCTCGACAGCGGCAAAGGTCATGCACGACTGCTCCAGCTCCTGCCAGCGCAGCATCCGGTTGTGTTCCCGGAAACTTTCCTCGAAGCGCTGCTCCATGATGTACGGGTTACGGCAACCGGCGAGGAACAGCAGGGCAAGACACAGCAGGGCGGCTTGATCTATGCGCATGGACACCTCATGATGGTGTGTGCTCTGTTTTGATGTAGCGCGTCAGCTCCACCGCAATCTCATAGCGGCCGAAGGGAGGGATAAGATAGAACCCACCGACCCGGTGCCGGGCCGCGTCAATGAACTCCTTCGCAATGGCGAGCCCCTCCCGGGCACCCGCGTCCTTCTCCTTCCCCCGCATCCGCTGCCTGATCTCCTCGGGGATGACGATCCCCGGCACCTCGTTGTGCAGGAACTCGCAGTTGCGCTCGCTCACCAGCGGCAGGATGCCCGGCAGAACCGGAACCCCGAGATGGGCCGTCCGTTCCAGCATATCGTCAAGTCGCGCCAGGTCGTAGAGGGGCTGGGTCTGGACGAAGCGGGCGCCGTTGGCCACCTTCTTCGCAAGGCGGTCGGCCTGCACATCCATCCGCTGACCGTTGGGATTGAAGGCACAGCCGATGGTGAACCCGGCTCCCCGGCCGATGGGGTTACCCAGGGCATTGACCCCGGCGTTCAGGTCGGCCAGGAGCTTGATGAGGGTGAAGGAATTGAGATCGTAGACCGACGTGGCGCCGGCCTGCTCGCCGATCCGGGCCGGGTCGCCGGTGACCGCCAGGATGGAGCGGATTCCGAGAAGGCTCGCCCCCATGAGGTCGGACTGGAGCCCCAGCAGGTTGCGATCCCGACAGGTTACATGGACGATCACCTCGATCCCCGCCTCCCGCTGGATGAGACTCCCCAGGGCAATGTTCCCCATCCTGATGCGGGCCAGCGGATTCTCGGCAATGTTGATGGCGTCGGCCCCGGCTGCCTTCAGCGCGCGGCTCCCCTCGACGATCTTCGCGCAGTCGAGCCCCTTGGGGGGGTCCAGTTCCACGGTGACCACCGGCTCCTTTCCCCAGCGGGCGAGGAACCCCTCAGGCGCTGTCGCCTCCTCCAGTCGCGCTTCAACCGGCAGGTCGGGCACCACCACGCTCCGGACCACCGGCCGCATCCCCGCCAGCCGCTCCACCATCCGCCGCACGTGCTCAGGCGTGGTGCCGCAGCACCCACCCACCAGCGCAGCTCCGGCCTCCACCATCTCCATGGCCCGGTCGGCGAAATAGTCGGGGGTGGTGCGGTAGACATGGCGGCCGTTCACGTATTCGGGAAAACCGCTGTTGGGGTAGGCGGCAAGGGGAAGCGCCGTCACCCGGGCCATCCGCCGGATGGTGCCGAGGATCTCCAGGGGGCCGGCCCCACAGTTGGCGCCGACCACATCGGCCCCGGCGGCGGCCAGCTCCAGCACCACCCGCTCCACATCGAGCCCGCCGGCAATCCGGCCGTTCTCCAGGAAGGCCATGTTCGCCACCACTGGCAGCCCAGTCTCCCGGGCCGCCGCCAGGGCGCACCTCATCTGGGTCAACTCGGTGAAAGTCTCCAGGACGAGAAGATCCACTCCCCCCTCGGCCAGGGCCGACACCTGACTGCGGAAGATCGCCGTTGTCTCGGTCTCGGACAGCTCCCGCTCGTCTCCCTTCACCCGAATGAGCGGCCCCACGGAGCCAGCCACGAAGGCGTCGGCACCTGCAGCCGCCTCCCGGGCCAACTGGGCACCCCGGAGGTTGATCTCCCGCTCCCGCTTTTCAAGACCGATGGCCGAAAGTTTTGTCCAGTTGGCCCCGAAGGTGTTGGTCTCGATCAGGCGGGCACCGGCCGCCAGGTACTCCCGGTGAAGCTCCGTGACCAGTGCCGGCCGGATCAGGTTCAGGTGTTCCACGTTGGCGTCAAGGGGGATGCCCTTGGCATACAGCATGGTGCCGATGGCGCCGTCGCCGACGAGGATTTCCGTTTTCAGACGATCGATAACATTCATGGCGCTAGAGCTTCCCCAGCACCTTCAACAGGTGCGGCACCATCTGCTTCTTCCGGGACATGACCCCCTTCAGCTCGTAGAGGTGGGGCTCCACCTGGGGATACCCCATGAGGTGGGCCAGCTCGTTCTTTCCCTCGGCCAGAAAGAGGGTCGTCTCGGAGTAGATGTCGGTCACCATGAGGCCGGCAAGGCCGAGCCGGTCTGCCTCCTTGACCCTCCGCAACCCTTCCCGCAGCTGATCCTTGAGTTCGAAGAACTCGTCGAACCCAACCACCTCGACCTGCCCCACGCCAAAAACCGTCTCTCCAGCGTTGAAGTGCTTGAAGTCGGCCCGGATCGCCTTCTCCAGGGTAGCGTGGGCGGAGAAACCGCTGCAGGATGAGAAGATTTCCTTGCCAAAGGTCACGTGATCGAGCCCGGCCCGCTCCTCGAGCCAGGCCACCAGCTCCCGGTCGCGGCCGGTGGTGGTGGGGGACTTGAGAATGACCGTGTCGGAGAGGATACCGGCCAGCAGGAGCCCCGCAACCTTCGGCTCCGGCTCCATTCCCCGCTCCCGGTAGAGGGAGGCGACCACGGTGCAGGTGCTCCCCACCGGCGCCGCCATGAAGGTGATCGGCTGGTTCGTGGGCGGATTTCCCAGCTTGTGGTGGTCGATCACCTCAAGGATCTCCACCGCCTCGGCCCCCGGCACCGCCTGGCCCAGCTCGTTGTGGTCCACCAGGATCAAGGCATAGGGAATAGGCGTGAGCAGCGACGACTTGGTGGCCACCCCGGCGATGGTGCCGTCCTCCTCCACCGCGATCACCGCCGGCTCCCCCGAGTGCATGAGCTTGAGTCGCAGATGATCCATCGGCTCGGCCACGCCGATCTTCTCGAACCGCGTCTCCACAAACTGGGAAAGCGGCGTGGAGAGACGGGCCAACCAGGCGGCAGTGGCGGTATCGTGGGGAGTAGAGAGAACCGTGATCCCCTTCTCCCGTGCCAGAGCCAGGATGTCGTCGGCCACCGGCAGCCCGCCGGTCACCACAAGGAGTTGGACGCCGCGCTCGACGGACGCCAGCTGGATGCTGCGGCGGTCACCGGTCATGACGAGGAGCGTGGCGGGGTCATACCCCTCGATACGGCTGGAGAAGGACTCCTCCAGCATGGCGCCGATGAAGAGATGGAAATGGATCACCTCGTCCGCGGCCCCGCCGGCAAGGAAGGTGCCGTCAAGGCAGGCAGCCAGGGAGCGGAGCGAGGTGTCAATGCCCCGTTTTCGGTCCTTGCCGGCCACCAGGTACTTCTCCGACAGCTTCAGCAGCGATACGAGCCCCAGGGGCACCCGGTCATCATCCACCACCGGCAGGACACGGATGCCGTGCCGGTGGAACACCTCCAGCGCTTCCTTGAGGGGCATGGCAGCACCGGCGGTCACCGGCTGGCGGTTCAGGATGTCCCGCACCTTCGGGTGGACATCGGCCAGATACCGGGGAGGCTCGATTCCGAGCCGGTCGAGGATATAGCGGGTCTGGGGGTTCGGCTCCCCGGCCATGGCGGCGGCAACGTTCTTCTGCCCCTGCATTTTTTTCAGTTCCGCGTAGGCGATTGCCGACGCTATGGAATCGGTGTCGGGGTTGCGGTGCCCGATCACGTAAACCTGCTTTTCCATCGTTACTCCAATCGTTGGTGGCATTACGGCTGTGCTCCGTGGTATAAGAAAGGACTTTTCACCCCCCCCGAAGGAAGGACGGAACATCATGCACGAAGCGGTTCAGTGGCTCATCTCCACCATAGGCGTCATGGGCTACCCCGGCATCTTCATCCTCATGGCCATGGAGAGCTCTGTCATCCCGATCCCCAGCGAGGTAGTCATGCCGCCGGCGGGATACCTGGCCCAGCAGGGCCAGATGAACATCTGGCTTGCCATCCTCATGGGGACCGCCGGAAGCCTCGTCGGGGCCTACGCCAACTACTTCGCCGCCCACTACCTGGGGCGCCCCCTGATCCTCAAGTACGGGAAATACGTCTGGATAACCGAGGAGAAATTCGCGAAAGTAGAGACATTCTTCCACAAGCACGGCGAGATTTCAACCTTCATCGGGCGGCTTCTGCCGGTGGTGCGGCACCTGATCTCCCTGCCGGCGGGCCTGGCGGGGATGAACCACGGGAAGTTCACCCTCTACACCACCGCCGGCGCCTTCATCTGGGTGACGATCCTGACCTGGATCGGCTACGTCATCGGCCAGAACCAGGAACTGATCATGCGCTACTCCCACCAGGCGCTCATCGGTGTCGTCCTGTTCAGCATCGTGCTGGTGGCGGTGTATGTGAGACGACATCGAAGGAAGAGTTCCTCCCTCTGACATACCTGGCATCAAGGACGTTCATAAAAAAGAACCCCGGAACGAGCAGCGCCTCCGGGGTTCTTTCTTTGCGGGACAGGCAGTACCGTTTCCTACTTCGGCACCTTCTCCCAGTCCTTCAGGAACCGCTCGATGCCGGCGTCGGTGAGGGGATGCTTGGCAAGCTGGAGCATGACCGAGTAGGGGATGGTGGCGATGTCGGCGCCGATGAGGGCGGCGTTCAGGACGTGAATGGGGTTCCGCACACTGGCGACGATAATCTCGGCGGTGTAGCCGTAGTTGTCGAAGATGGTCTTGATGTCGTCGATGATCCCCATGCCGTCCTGGGAGATGTCGTCAAGCCGGCCGACGAAGGGTGAAACGTAGGTGGCGCCGGCCTTGGCGGCCAGGAGCGCCTGCATGGCGGTAAAGACCAGCGTGACGTTGGTCTTGATCCCCTCCTTCGTCAGGGTGGTGCATGCCTTGAGCCCCTCGGGGGTCATGGGAAGCTTGATGACGATGTTCTTGTGGATCTTGGCCAGTTCCTCGGCCTCGCGAATCATCCCGTCGTGGTCAAGGGAAACCACCTCGGCGGAGATGGGACCGTCGACGATCCCGGTGATCTCCTTGATGACATCCTCGAACTTGCGCCCCGACTTGGCGATGAGCGAGGGGTTGGTGGTGACGCCATCCACAAGCCCGAGTTCATGGGCTTCGCGGATCTCGTTGACGTCGGCTGTGTCGATGAAAAACTTCATGTGCGTTCCTCCGAATGGTTGATGGGTGTGGTGTTTACGATGCCTTGTGGACCAGGCTCTCCCGGTACTTCTCCAGGCAGGCCATGGAGCAGAAATGGAGCCGCTCTCCCTCCAGGCGACCAATGACGGCGTCGTCCTCGGTGACATACACGCCGCAGACCGGATCCTGGAAGGTTTCTTCCTCTTTCGCCTGCGCCGGTGCCGCCGGCACCTCCTGCCGCCTCCTCTGCATGAAGCCCTGAACGATCTTGAAGCCCACGTAGATCAGGATGAGCATGATAAGCATTCGCATGAATTACTCCTAGACTTTCGTGACCCGCTCGCCGGCCGGGAGATCATTGAGCAGCTCATCGGCGCGCCGCGACAGAAGGGGATGGACCACCTCCGGTGCGATCTCCGCCAGGGGAACGAGGACAAAACGCCGCTGGTGGAGCCGGGGGTGGGGAATCACGAGCCCTTCCTCCTCCAGCACGAGGCCGCCATAGAGGAGGATGTCCAGGTCCATGGTACGGGGGCCCCATGGAACATCCCGCGTCCTCCTGAAAACCGCGGTTTCGATCCTCTGGAACTCGGCGAGAAGCTGGCGGGGGGAAAGGGAGGTTTCGAGCCTCAGAACCGCATTGAGGAAGGTGGACTGCGGAACATCTCCCACCGGTTCGGTGTCGTAAAAGCCCGAGAGGGCGGTGATCCGGGTTCCCGGGAGCCTGCCGATCTCCGCCACGGCCCGCAGCAGGTTCAGATCCCGGTCTCCCATGTTCGAACCGAGGGATATGAAGACGTTTGATTCCACTGGAAGATTAGAGCATAACGGAACGCATTTGACAAGGGACCAGGAACCACGCCTTCAGTCTTCTGCCTTCTGCCCCGACTTCAGTGCAGTTCTTCCCCCGTGGTGGTCATGACAAGCTTGCCGTGCTTGACCCCCTTGACCCCGATCAGTTCGTCGGCGATCTTCTTCACCTCGCGGGCCTTGCCCCGCACCACTAGCACTTCGAGACAGTTGTGGGCATCCAGGTGGACATGCAGGGCCGAGATGATCTCGTTGTGGTGGGAATGCTGCTGCTCGGTGAGCTTGTCGGAGAGGTCCCGGACGTGATGGTTGTAGACGAGGGTGACCGTGCCGACGGTTTCTTCGTCGCCCGCTTCCCACTTGAGCTCCACCAAAGCCGCGCGGATCAGGTCGCGGATCGCCTCGGAGCGGTTCATGTATCCCTTCTGCTCGATGAGACCATCGAAGCTCTCGAGCAGTTTTTCGTCGATGGAGACGCCGAATCTGATGGTTTCGCCCATGGAGGTTCTCCCTTATCGCATCTAACTATCACAAAAACCTTTGAATAGTAGACTAGTTTTCGAACGAGTTAAATAAAAAAATGGGGCGCTGCGCGACGGCTTCACCGCCGCAGGCGTCGCACGACGAGGGAGGCTATCAGGAGGGCGATGTTGATGAGGATGATGGTGGCGCCGGCAGGAAGGTTGGCTAGGAAGGAGATGACGATCCCCGCGGCGACCGTGACAACGCCGATTCCGGCGGCAAGGACGAGGGCGGTGCGGAACCCCCGGGCCAGCTGCAGGGCGATAACCGCCGGCAGGATGAGAAGCGCCGAGATGAGCATGATCCCCACCACCTTCATGGCAAGAACCACGGTGAGCGCCGTGAGGAGCACCAGGATCGCGTTGATCCGGTCCACCGGGATGCCGGAGGTGCGGGCCAGTTCCTCGTCGAAGGTGATGGCGAAGAGTTCCGGGTAGAAGAGGCCGGCGGTCACGCAGACCACCAGGAAGAGAACCACGGTCTGCCCCAGCTCGAAGGGGCTGATGGCAAGGATGTTGCCGAAGAGGTAGCTGAAGATATCCACGTTGAAGCCGCCGGCCAAGCTCGCCAGCACGATGCCGACGGCGATCCCCAGGGACGAGACGATGCCGATGGCGGCGTCGCCGTAGATCCGGGCCCGCTCGGCCAGCTTCAGGATGCCGAGGGCCGCCAGGAGCACGCAGGGGATGGCGGCGAGAGAGGTGTAGACCGATTGGAAGCGGAGAAAGACCGCCAGCGCCACGCTCCCGAAGGTGACATGGGCAAGCCCGTCGCCGATGAGGGAGAGGCGGCGCAACACGAGGAAGACCCCGAGCACCGCGCAGAGTGCCGCGATGAGGGAGCCGGCCACCAGGGCACGGATCAGGAAGCCGTACTGGAATATTTCGAGGAAGGTCACCGTTTCTCCGATCCTAATGCCGCTGGCAGATCAGGTGCTGCGAGTGGGGGCCGAAGTATTCCGACATCTCCGGAGAGCCGCAGAAATCGTCGAATCCGCCGTAGAAGACCACCCGCTTGTCCAGGTAGAGGAACCGCGAGGCGTGTCGGCCGATGGTGCCGCTGTCGTGGGTGATGAGGATGACCGTGGTTCCCGTGGCCCGGTTCAGGTCACGGATGGTGGTGTAGAACCCCTCGCGGGTCTCCGGGTCCAGGGCCGTGGTCGGCTCATCCAGCACGAGCAGTTCCGGCTCGTTCACCAGTGCCCGGGCCAGGAGCGCCCGCTGCCTGAGCCCCCCGGAGAGCTCGCCGATGAGCCGGTGGCGAATGGACGTGATCCCCATCACCTCCAGGGCGCGAGTCACCGCCTCGCCGTCTCCTTTGCGGAACCGGCGGGGGAAGCGCTGGGCCGCCAGGAGTCCGAGCCCCACCACCTCGGCCACGGTGGCCGGGAAGTGGGGATTGAAGAGTTGGAGGCCCTGGGGTAGATAGCCGATCCGCTGCCACTGGTCGAAGGCGGAAAGCGGCGTGCCGAAGAGGCGGACCTCACCCCGGTCGGGGCGGGCGAGCCCCAGGATGCAGCGGATGAGGGTGCTCTTGCCGGAGCCGTTGGGCCCCACGATCCCCACGTAGTCGCCCGGGGTCACACCGAAGGAGACGTCACGCAGGGCCTCGGCCCCCTGGTACTGAAACGACACCCCCTGGACGGAGACGACCTCTACCGGCATTGGAGCCCCTTTCTGAGGTTTTCGAGGTTGCGGTCCATGAAGTCCAGGAAGGTGGCTCCCTTGGCCAGGTCGTCTCGGCTCACGTTATGGGCGCCGTGGAGGGTGAGGATAGTGGCGCCGGTCTCCCGGGCGATGGTTTCGGTGGTGCGGGGATCGATCAGTTCCTCGGTGTAGACCACCCTCAGCCCCTCCGCCTTCATCTGCCTGACCAGCCCCGCCAGCTTCCGGGGGGTTGGTTCCGCGTCGGCGGAGACGGCCAGGGCCGACTCGTAGCGGAGGCCGTAGCGCTGGGCCAGGTACCCGAAGGCGAAGTGCCCGCCGTGGAGGAAGACTCGCTTGGCGCAGGTGGCGAGGCCGGCGCGGTAGCGGTCGTCCAGGGCGGCCAGTTTCGCCTTGTAGGCGGCGGCATTGGCCAGGTAGGCGTCCCGGTTCGCCGGGTCCTGTGCCGCAAAGGCGGCGGCAATGGTATCCACCATGGTCCGGGCATTGACGAAATCGAGCCAGATGTGCGGGTCGATCCCCCCTTCGTCGTGGTGGTTACCCTCGGCGACACCCCCTTTCTCTCCCCCGTGACCGTGCTCATCCTCGTCCCGGGCTTTGAGGAGCCGCGCGCCCCGGCTCGTGTCGACCACGACAAGGTTCTTCGCGTCGACCCCTTTCACCAGTTCCTCAGCCCACGGCTCCATGGCCCGATTCGTATAGAGGAAGAGGTCCGCCTTACTGATCCGGACGATGTCCGCAGGCTTGGGCTCGAAGCTGTGGGCCTCCATGCCGGGGGGAAGGAGAAGCGTCACTTCCGCCCGGTCACCCGCCACGTTCCGGGCGAAATCGTAGAGGGGGAAGAGGGTGGCCACCACCTTCAGCTTCCCCGACGGCACCTGCGCCCTCTCGCGCTTCTGGCATCCCGCAGTACAGAGGGCAACCAGGATGATCCCCAGCAGGAGCAGTCCCGTCCGTCTCATGGTGTCACCTCGTTCGTTACAGAGTGATGGTGGCAGCGGCTCCGACAAAGGATTTAAAATACCCGGCCAGCGCCGTTTGTCAAGGGAAGGTGATATATCCGTCCGTTGACTCCCACCGACTGATAGGCTAAAGTGACCGATGGCGCCCTGCGGGTGCTTGGATTGCAAGGAGGCGGAACCATGTTCATCGGCAAGCTCCCCCACCAGGCAGACCTGCTCGGCGCCCTCGCCGGCGTTGCCGCGGAGAACGGCATCAGGGCCGGCATGGTCCAGGTGACCGGCGCGCTCCAGCGGGCAAAGGTCGGCTTCTACGATCAGTGGATGAAAGCGTACCGGGAACTCCCCTTCAACGAGCCCCTGGAGATCGTCTCGGGAGTCGGGAACGTCTCCCAGCGCGACGGCGCCCCTTTCGTCCACCTCCACCTCTCTCTCTCCAACAGCGAGGGGAAGGTCATCGGCGGGCGTGGCATGGAGGGATGCATCATCTTCGCCGCCGAATTCTTCATCCTCCCGCTGCCGGGCATCGAACCTATCCGGACCCTCGACGAGACCACCGGCCTCCAACTCTGGCGGCAGGCGCTCTACGCGACCGGCAGAGAGAAAGAACTTTCCCCCGAGCTCCAGCGGGCGCTCTTCAACCCGTAGACACCTCCCTTCATCATTACCGGTGAGTTTACACAGGACTTCATGAACACAGGTCATAAACGGACACCATCGGCGGAAGAACTGGAGCTTGAGCGCAAGCGCAGGGAGTTCCTCGCCCTGGAGCGGCGGCTGGCAAGGCTCGAGCACGACCTGGAGGACCTGCGGGATGAGATTCGCGACTTCGAAGGTATCTACGCCGCCAAGATGGCTGGGCGACTCGCGGAACTGGACCAGCTGAAGCGGGAGATGGCCAGGGCCCAGGCCGAGGCTGCCCGCGACGCGGAGCAGCAGGATGGAACGACCGAGCGCCGCCGTTACGGCCTGCGGGACGAGGAACCGGAACCGGAAGAAATCCCCCGGGTAAAGGCCGGCACTGTCGAGGCGGGAAAAAGCGAGGGAATCAGGGACGTCTACCGCCGGGTGGCCAAGGCGATTCACCCGGACCTTGCAGGGAGCGAGGAAGACCGCAAGCGGCGCCAGAAGCTCATGGCCGAGGCGAACCGGGCCTACGCCGAAGAGGACCGGGTGACCCTCCAGGCGATCATGGAAGAGTGGGAAGTGAGCCCCGAGGCGGCGCTGGCCGTGGGAACCACCGGCGAACTTGCCTTGGTCACCCGGCGGATCGCCCGGCTGGTGGAGCGGATCAGGTCGGTGGAACTGGAGATGGCGCGGCTCAGGAATTCGGAGATCTACCGCCTCATCCAGCGGGTGCAGGATGCCAAGTGGCGGGGGCACGACATGATCACCGAGATGGCGGCCAAGCTGGACGCCGATATCCTCGCCGCCTGCCGAAGACTGAATGAACTGGGGCGCTCACGGAAGACCGTCGAGCCCGATGTGGCTCAGCCGGCGACACCTCCCCCAGGGGCGTTCCGGGTCGTCCGCTTCCCCGCTAACCGCCCCCTGGGGACCCTCTTCGTCCGGGACCGGAAGTCGGGAAGTTTTCTGGACTGGAAGCGGTTCGGCGAGGCGGCGGGCGACGTGGCGCTGCCGGCGGGCAAGGGGTTGCGGCTCGACGTGCGCGAAGGGGGAGCCAGCGACCTGGACCTCCTCGGCACCCTCGGGGCCGACGATCTTCAGGCCTGTTTCCTCTACGGCGTGGCCGACGACGATCTGACCCACATCCTGCGGCTCAAGGGGATCGAAGAGCTCTACCTCTCCGGGGGCGATGTCACCAACGAGGGGCTTCTCCACCTCCTGGAGCTGAAGAACCTCGAACGCCTCTACCTCTACGACACCCAGATAACCGACGCCGGGCTCGCCTGCCTCAAGTACCTCCCCCGGCTCCGATCCCTCACCCTCAGCAACGCCCCGGTCACCGAAGGGGGGCTCATGCGGCTCAAGCTCGCCCTCCCCGCCTGCCGGGTGGTCATCCTTCAGAGCGGCAAACGGGGCTGAGCCGGCCGCCCATCCCAACATTATTCCCGACAACGGCATCAAAAGCATTATCCACAAAGGTCAAGAAGGAAAAACCTTTTTATTACAAACCATTTCAGACTCAACCACTAAAGGCTGATGTCACCCCGCGGGTGAAATGTTCGATTTGGTTTTCCTCTGTGTCCTCCGTGGTCAATGCTTTTGACTGCGGATATTAGAGTTAGTCGCTTGAAGTCAGCCCCACAACGACGTCAGCCGAGAATCGACCGGAGCAGTGCCAGGAGCCGTCCGTTCTCCTGGTGCCCCCGTACGGCAATCCGGAAGAACCGGTCCGAAAGCCCCCGAAAAGAAGAGCAGTCCCGGATCAGTATCCGCTCGGCCATGAGCCGTCCGGCAAGCTCCCGCGCCGTGGGACCGGAGGAGGTCCGTGCCAGGAGATAGTTGGCTGCCGACGGGTAGACCGTGACACCCGACAGGTTCGCAAGGCCCGTTGCCAGCCGCTCCCGCTCCGCGGCAACCAGGGCGCGGGTCTGGTCGGCATAGGCGGCATCGGCCAGGGAGGCGAGCCCCGCCGCCTGGGCCAGGGTATTGACGCTCCAGGGCGCCCGGAGCGCCGCCAGCCGGGCGATGGCCTCCCCGTGGCCCATGACGTAGCCAAGCCGCAGGCCCGGAATGGCGTAGAACTTGGTCATGGAGCGAAGGACCACCGCGCCACCCCGTTCGATCACAGGATACTTCGCCGATTCCTCCTCGCAAAAATCGATGAATGCCTCGTCCAGGACCAGGAAGGTGCCGTGACGTCGGCAGATGTCGAGAATCGCCTCCACCTCGAGGCGGGGGATGAGTTTGCCGGTGGGATTGCCGGGATTGCCCAGGAAGAGAAGGTCGAATCCCTCAGCCAGCCGCCGGTCGAGGGCCTCGGGGGAGAGGGCGAATGCCTCGTCGGGGGAGAGGTCCAGGTAGTCGACGGACCATCCGGCCCGCGCCAGGGCCTTGGCGTACTCCGAGAAGGGAGGGGCGACGATGAGTCCCCGCCGACCGCTCACCAGGCGCGGCATGAGATAGATCAGTTCCGTGGAGCCGTTGGCGATGCAGATGTTCGTGGAGGCGAGGTCGTGATGCAGGGCCAAGGCGTCCCGGAGCTCCGTCGCCTCGCTGTCCGGGTAGTGGATCAGACGGTCGAAGGCGGCGCAGACCGCCTCCCGCACGCCGGGTGCCGGCCCCAGGGGATTGATGCTGGCTGAGAAGTCGAGGATCTCCTCCGGCGCGATGCCGAGCTGGCGGGCAACAGCGAAGATGGTGCCGCCGTGGTCGAAGACTGTTGTCATCGGAATACCTGTACGGTAAGAGTAACCAGCCAGATCGCGATCAGCAGCCCCTCCGCGCCGTACATGAGCCGCACGGCGCCGCGCCAGGAGGCTGCATCGAGGGGGCGCAGGGGGTCGCCGATGGTCGGCTTCTCCACCAGCTTGCCGAAGTAGACATTGGCTCCGCCCAGCCGCACGCCGAGGGCGCCCGCTGCGGCAGCCTCGGGGATGCCGCTGTTGGGGGAGGAGTGGTTGCGGCCATCGCGAACCATAACGCGGAAGGCACTCGGTCCGGAGAGGCCCGCCAGCGGCGCCGCCAGCGTCATGAGGAGTCCCGTGAGCCGCGCCGGTACCAGGTTGGCCAGGTCGTCGAACCGGGCCGACGCCCAGCCGAAACGAAGGTAGCTCTCGTTCTTGTACCCCACCATGGAATCCAGCGTGTTCACCGCCTTGTAGGCCATGGCCAGCGGCGCCCCGCCAATCATGAGAAAGAGAAGCGGCGCGATGACCCCGTCGGAGGTATTCTCCGCCAC
Source organism: Desulfuromonadales bacterium (assembly GCA_003712145.1). Classification (GTDB taxonomy): domain Bacteria; phylum Desulfobacterota; class Desulfuromonadia; order Geobacterales; family Geobacteraceae; genus Geobacter. The sequence goes on from RHLS01000013.1 coordinate 62,048, forward strand.
CGTCTCCACGGCGCCCCGCCAGATTTCCGGCTCTGGCAGCGCCTCCGTGTCCCGGCCGACGATGTACGACAGGTACCGCCGCGCCTCCGGGAGATCGCCCCCCACGAGGGCGTCGGCCACCAGCTTCGATTCCGCGTGGAGTGAGCGGGCCGCCAGCGTTGTCCAGCCGATGAGGGCCGAGACGACAGTGCCGGCAACGGGATGGAGGAGCCGCGCCCCCGCGATGAGCCCCCAGGCAGCCCCGGAGGTGACGCCGACTGTAATGATCAGGAGCAGCACCCCGCCCGCCCGCTCGCTCCGCACATGCCGTCGCAGGGGAGGCTCCAGGGCCCCGATCAGCCTGCCGATCAGGACCACCGGGTGCGGCAGCCAGCGGGGATCGCCCAGAAGGAGGTCCAGGAGGACGGCGGCAAGAACGACCGCTGCCCCCTCGTTCACCGGGTCTGCCCGCAGATCGCCAGCAGCCGCGCCATGTCCAGGTGCTTCTCCAGGTGCGCCGCCAGCAGATCGAACGGATCGTCCGCCACCCCCAGCGCACCTCGCTCCTCAAGCCCCTTGGCCCGGCGGAGGCGGTTGAGGAAGGCGGTGCGGAACCCGGCGTTGTCGAAGATGCCGTGGAGGTAGGTGCCGAAGACCCGGCCGTCGCAGGAGACGGCGCCGTCCAGCACCTCCACCGGCTTCCCCGACCGGAGCGTGATCCGGGCAAAGGGTTTGACGCTCTTCCCCAGGATCGTCTCCCCCATGTGGATCTCGTACCCGCCCAGTTCGCCACGGCAGCGGGGCGCCACCTGATAGCCGGCGGGAAGCATCTGTGCCGCCGCCTGGTGGGTGGTCTTCCGCTCCAGCATCACCGTCACCACGTCCAGCAACCCGAGCCCCTCGGCCTCGCGGATCCCCGACTCAACGGCATGGGGGTCGGAAACCCGCTTCCCGAGCATCTGGTAGCCGCCGCAGATCCCGACGATGGGCCCCTGGAAGGCGCGAATCGCCTCGAAGAGCCCCCGTTCCATGAGAAAGAAGAGGTCGGTGGTGGTCGCCTTGCTCCCCGGGATGACGAGCAGGTCGAGCCCCCGAAGCTGGTCCTCCCCCTCCACGTAGGTGAGCGCCACGTCCGGCTCCCGCTCCAGGGCGTCGAAATCGGTGTAGTTGGAGATGCGCGACAGCTTCACAACCCCGATGTTCACCCGTTCGTCCGCCGGCCTCCGGTCCCTGGTCCCCGACACCCGCTTTTCCAGCGCCACGCTGTCTTCCTCGGGAATCCGGAAGCCGGAGAAGCAGGGGACCACGCCGAGGACCGGCACGCCGGCCCGCTTCTCCACGAACTCGATGCCCGGCGTCAGCAACGACGGGTCGCCCCGGAACTTGTTGATGACGATCCCGGCGATCCGCTCCCGCTCGTGGGGCTCCAGAAGCTCCATCGTCCCGACGATCTGGGCAAAGACCCCGCCCCGGTCGATGTCAGCCACCAGGATCGCCGGACAGCCGGCCATCTCCGCCACCCTCAGGTTGGCAATGTCGTGGGCCTTCAGGTTTATCTCGGCGATGCTCCCCGCCCCCTCGATGACGACGAAGTCGTGGGCAGCGGCAAGGCGCCCGAAACTCTCCCGCACGGTCTCGAAAACCTTCGGCTTGTAGGCGCTGTACTCCTTCACCGACATGTTGCCGACCACCGTCCCCTGGACGATCACCTGGCTGCCGGTATCCGACGACGGCTTCAGGAGGATCGGGTTCATGTCGGTATGGGGCGGGATGCCGCAGGCCGCCGCCTGCACCGCCTGGGCCCGGCCGATCTCTCCCCCTTCCGGCGTGACAGCCGAGTTGAGGGCCATGTTCTGGGACTTGAACGGTGCCACGGAGATGCCGCGGTTCTTCAGGATACGGCAGATGCCGGCGGTGAGGACCGACTTCCCCACGTCGGAGGCGGTACCAACCACCATGACAGCCTTGCTCTGATTCGGGACCGGGGCCTGGCTGGGGGGCGCCGGCTTAACGGGACGAGCCCCGAGCCCCGACTCCCGATTTCCTGAGGTATAGCCGCGCGGCGTCACCATCCGCCCCTCCCGGTCCACGAAGGTCGAGGAGTTGCCGACGATGACCAGGGAGAACATGTCGATGGGGTGGTCGAGCATCCCGCCCAGGGTGGTGACGACTCGCTCCTGGCCGTCGCGCAGCGCGTTGCGGACAATCCCCACCGGCGTCTCGGCCGTGCGGGCGGCAAGGAGAATGTCCCGCGCCTCCTCGATCTGCCGGACACGCCCCTTGCTGCGGGGGTTGTAGATGGCCACCACGAAGTCCGCGGTGGAGGCGGCCACGAGGCGACGCTCGATCAGGTCCCACGGGGTGAGAAGGTCCGAGAGGGAGATGACGGCGAAGTCGTGCATAAGGGGAGCGCCGAGGACCGCTGCCGCCGCCTGCACCGCCGACACGCCGGGGATGATGACGATCTCGGGCGGCTGCTCCATCTCCGCCGCCAGCTCCAGGGCAAGCCCGGCCATGCCGTAGATGCCGGCGTCGCCGCTGGAGACCAGCGCCACGGTCTTCCCCGAGGCGGCCAGGGCGAGGGCCTCGCGGCAGCGCTCCACCTCCTTCATCATCCCGGAGGAGATGATCTCTTTCCCAGCGATCAGCGGTTCGATGAACTCAAGGTAGGTCTTGTAGCCGACCACGGCATCCGCGGCGTCGAGAGCCTCGTTGGCCTGGAAGGTCATATGGTCGAGGTCGCCGGGACCGATGCCGACGACGTAGAGTCTGGACATGCAAAACCTCTTGTGAATTTATGCTGTTTCCGCGATGGCGAGCGTCAGGTTCCCGCTCTTGATTTTTTTGAGGATGAGGCTCCCGCCGTTGGAGGCGAGCACCGCCGCCGGCTCGGCGACACCGGTGGCGCCGATGGCCTCCAGGGCGTGGGCGGAAGGGGGCGACGGCACGGTGACGCCATTCAGTTCCGCACTTTCGAAGAACCGGAGCGGAAGGCCGAATTTCTCCGCGAAGGCGATGAGCCCCGCTTCCTCCCGCTTGGCCACGGCGCTGCCAATGCAAGCCACGCTCTTGACCGAAAGGAAGAGGCGCTTCAGCTGGCCCATGACCACCTCTTCGATCTCCTCGGCCGTGGTGCCGCTGTTGCAGCCGATGCCGAGGACCAGATTCTTCGGCCGGAGCACGAGGAGCTTCTCCGACTGGGCCTGGGGCGGAAGGCGCCGGTTGGTGACGAAGACGAATCCCTTGGCACCACCCTGGAGGGCTTGCACGAAGGTATCATGGAAGGAGAGTCGCCCCTTGCCGTGGAAGTACGGCCGCACCCGGTCGGCGGGGTCCACCACGGCAATCTCCTCTCCCTCCAGGAGCAGCGCGTTCAGGGTCTTCACCCGGCAGAGGTCGTCGATGGCCCACCCTTCCGCCTTGGCCAGCATGTCGAAGGAGGGGAGGTCGTTGGCGTCGGTGGCGGTGGTGATCACCTCCCGGGCGCCAGTGACGAAGGCGCAGCGGCAGGCGAGCTCGTTGGCGCCCCCCAGGTGTCCCGACAGAAGGGAGATGGCGAACTTCCCGGCATCATCCATCACCACCACCGCAGGGTCCACGTCCTTCCCCACAAGGTGCGGCGCGATCAGCCGCACCACAATCCCCGCAGCCATGATGAAGGCCAGGCCGTCATGCTCCCGCCAGAGTCGGGCCACCAACTCTTTCAGCTCTCCCGCAAAGGGAATGGCCCCCTTCCCCGCCTGCCCCGCGAACTTCTGGAGGACGTGGAGCTCCGCATTGCCGAGGCCGTCCCGCAGCTGCGTGCCGAGCCGGGCGCCGTTGCGGGTTATGGCGATGATGGCGATGGGCACTGAATTGTTACTCCGTCAGCTCACACGGGTAGTGGCCCACGAAAAAATCTTTTCCGCCAGCTCGATCGCTTCACGGACATCACTCTCGCCAATATCCCCCCAGAACCCCGGGTATCGGGTCTCGACCGCATAGGGAGTCAGAGAGCCAACTTCCTGAAGCTCGTCAGGCACCTCAATACCGGCTGCATCCATGGTATCGAGCAACACTTCAAGGTCGTGGGTAAACGGGAAATCAAGCCCCGCATGGAGCAGGACCGCCTTCAGCGACTTCTCGGCCGATTGCTGCGCGTGAAAGCATATCTGTTCCGGCAGAATATCCTGGTTCAGGCCGAGACGGGCAAAGGCAATATCGCTGCGAGCATGGGTGAGCCACTCGGATGGTAACGCGAGAAATCCCTTTCTAGGCGGCGGAGTCATACACGATCCTCCCGTCACGAAGCACCTCGCGGTAGACAAGTCCCGGCATATCGGCACAGGCACGCAACCGCTCTTCCGAAACGACCAGTATATCCACGGGCATCCCGACCCCCCTGAGTGCCCGCCTGATTCTGACGCTCTCCTTACGGGGGTTCTCGACCTCCGTCGCTGTGACCACGAGAACGTCAAGGTCGCTGTCCCGGTGCATGGTCCCCCGCACGTAGGAGCCGAAGAGAACAACTTTCCGCGGATGAGCAGCTTCCACAATCCGCTCTATCGCTTGTCGCACTTTTTCGTCGGTGACTTGCCAGCCAACTGTCATGGAAACCTCCGCGTATCAGCCCTTCAGGTGACGATGCCCGTGCGGAACTCGTGGGAAAACCCCTTGTCGTAGAGGAGCGACCTTGCCTTCATCCCCTCGCGCCGGGCACGGAGAACGTCGCCGACGAGAATGAGAGCCTGCTTGCCGATGCCCGCTTCTTTCACCTTCGCAGCGATGTCGGCCAGAGTCCCCTCCACCACCTGCTCGTCGGGCCAGGAGGCTTTGGCCACCACCGCCGCCGGTGTCTCCGGCGTATAGGCGCCCTGCAGCAGTTCCTCCACCACCCGCTCGATCATGGATACCGAGAGATAAATCACGAGCGTCGCGCCGATCTGCGCGATTTTGGCGAGGCTCTCCCGCTCCGGCACCGGCGTACGCCCCGCCAGGCGAGTGATGATGACCGTCTGGGAGACCTCCGGCAGGGTCAGCTCCTGCTTCAGGATGGCGGCGGCGGCAAAGGCGCTGGTCACCCCCGGCACCACGGCGTACCCGATGCCGAGCCGGTCCAGTTCCGCCATCTGCTCCTGGATCGCCCCGTAGATGGAGGGATCGCCGGTATGGAGCCGCACGGCGCGCTTGCCGTCGGCCACCGCCTGGGCAAGCACCCGGGTCGTCTCCTCAAGGTTCATGGCGGCTGAGTCCCAGACCTCGGCGTCCGGCGCGTAGGTCCGCACCAGCTCCCGATCCACGAGGCTGCCGGCGTAGACAACGACATCGGCCTCCCGCAGAAGCCGGGCGCCCTTCACCGTGATCAGTTCGGCATCGCCGGGGCCGGCGCCGACGAAGTGGACAGTGCCAGTATTTTCAACCTCAAAGGACACGGAAGAACCTCACCTGATGGTCGCAGTGACCATGAATTTATACCTTGCCTTCCACTTGGCTGGACACCCGCAACCCAATAACCTCAAAGCCCTGTTGTTCAATGACCTTCCGGAACTCGGGCGAGATGGTACGCCAATCCACGACATCCACACGATAAGGGATATCTGATTCGGAAAACGCTTCCTTAAGGCCGGCAACGGTTCTATCCGGCAACGGACCGTCGCCAACGATGGCAAGGTCAATGTCCGAGTATTTGCGGGCAGTCCCGCGCACCCGGGAACCAAACATCCGCACTTCGCACGCAGGTACGTGCCGGGCAAGGATCTCCCGGACTTGGGAGATATACTGCTCTTCCAGGTCAATCATTGCTTTCCACAAGTTTTTGGTACAGATACTGAGCATCGGGCAGGAATTGAACTGCCGCGTCATAGACAACCTGCGCCGTTACCTCGTCATAGGTGTGTGACGTCAGATTGCGCTTTTCACCGTAGACGAACCAGGGGAGCGGATCGGCAATCAGACCATACTGTGCCGCCAGTCGGAAGAGCTCCTTCCGCGTGAGTGGATGATCGGCATCTTCCGGCGTCCGGTTTTCCCGAATCCACCGCTGAATAAACTTCCAGCAGAGCTCATAGGTAAACTCGAAATTCTGGATGACGCCGGCTTTCAGCAGATCCTTCTCATCCTTCGACGTTTCGGGCAAAAACAGCTTTTCGCCGGTCACCCTCAAGGCCCGCTCCATTGACAGAACCGCCTTGTGCAGACTGCTCAAATCCAGCGTCATAAACCGTTACCTCATGCCTGTGTCACGATGGTGCCCTGCACGTTTTTCAGCCTTTCCGCACGATCAGCAGCGACAGATAATCCAGTTTCTCCCCCACCAGCCGCGCCAGGTCGAACATCACCTCTTCCTCGCTCGAACCCACCCGGCGGACAAAGGCGGCATTGCGTTCCAGCCCGAGATCCTTCAGCAGGGCATAAACCCGGTCGAAGACCCGGTTCACCTTCATGAGGATCACCGTATCATACCGGGCAAAGGTTGCACGGAGTTCGTCGTCCTCGTAGGTGGTGGGGAGGATGGCGATCCGCTCGGCGGCCATGCCGAGAGGGATCCCGGCGGCGGCAGCGGCGGCGTTGATGCTGGAGATGCCCGGCACGATCTCCACCGGGATTTCCGGGTAGCGCTCGCGGAAGATGCGGTAGATGTAGAGGAAGGTGGAGTAGAGGAACGGGTCGCCGATGGTGATGAAGGCAACATCCTTTCCGGCCCGGACCCGCTCGGCCACCTGGGCGGCGGCCTCGTCCCAGAACGCTTCGAGCCCCTCCTGCTCCTTGCGCATGGGGAAGACCTGAACGAGCACTTCCTGCCGGGCGGGGTCGATGAGGTCCCCGACGATGGACAGGGCATAACTGGCCGCATCGGCCGCGCCGGTGGGGGAGCAGATGACAGCGGCCGAACGGATGATCCGCTCGGCCTTTCTCGTCAGAAGCTCAGGATCGCCGGGACCGACGCCGACGGCGTATATCTTCGCCGTCATTCTTCACCCTTCCATGCGGCGATGATATAGACCGGATTATGGGACTCGAACATCTTGTACTCGGTCAGCCCCTTGGTCTTCGCCACGTTGATGCAGGAGACCTCCACCGTGTAGCCGTGGTCTTCAAGAAACTCCACCGCCTTGGTGAGGGTATCCAGGGTCACGGCGTTCAGGACGATGACCCCCTCGGGCTTGAGCCGCCGGTCCACCGCCTCGATGATCTCCTCCAGCATGCCGCCGGAGCCGCCGATGAAGACCCGGTCAGGGTCGGGGAGATCATCGAGCCCCTCGGGGGCGAAGGCCTCAATGAGCACCACGTTGCGGGCGACGAATTTCTTCAGGTTGTCGCGGATGAAGGTGAGGTACTGGGGATTCCTCTCCAGGGCGAAGATCCTGCCGTTGGGCATGAGATTGCTCGCCTCGATGGAAACCGAGCCGCTCCCCGCGCCGATGTCCCACATGATGAAGTCGTCCTGGAGCTTCAGCTTGGCCAGGGTCACCGCCCGCACTTCCTGTTTGGTGATCAGCTTCTTGGCGGTGGCGAACTCGTCGTCGTCGATGCCGATGACCGGGTACTGGGTCAGCTGCGGCTCCCACGCCTTGATGAGGATGAGGATGTTCAGCTCGGACGCGGGGATCTCCAGCAGCCCCTTCACGTCGGTCTTGGTGAACTTCTCGGCCGGCAGCCCCAGGTCTTCGCAGAGCCACGCCTCGTACCCCTCGGCCCCCCGGTGGATCAGTTCCCGGGCAATGGCCGCCGGGGTGTTCACCTTGTCGGTCAGGACCGCCACCTTCTCGGCGGCGACGATCCGGTCCACGGCGGGCTTCAGCCCCCGGCCATGGACCGAGACGAAGATTGCGTCATCCCACGGCTCCTTGATCTGGGCGAAAGCATACTGGACGCTGGTCACGTTGGGGAAGATCTCGATCCGCTCCTTGGGGAGGTTGCGGAGCAGGAACCGCCCGATGCCGAAAAAGTTGGGGTCCCCGGAGCCGAGGATCACCGTCAGCTTGTCGGTGTTGCGTAACTGCTCCAGCATGATGGAGAGGTCGCCCAGTTCCTGCTTTTTGCCCTTGAAGTCGGGGAAAATGTCGAGGTGGCGCCTGTGGCCGATGAGGACCTCGGCCTCGTTGATGACCTCCAGGGCCTTGGAGCCGAACCCCTCCCACCCTTCGATGCCGGCGCCGACGAGATAGATTTTCTGGTGAGGCATGGACGACCTCCTTTGTGCCGAATCCGCCTGATAACCTAAGTTTACCCGAAATATAGCACCCTGGAATCATACCCCGCCAGTAAAACCTTTACGTCGAGCCCCGGTGCAAGGCGCTGTGCCGCCTCCCGCGCCTTGCGGCAGACCAGGGCCGTCAGTGGCAGATAGATTCCCGAATCGTCCAGAACCTGGCGGGCGGTGTTGGACTCGCGGACCATCTGGGCCAGCACCGAGTCCTGCAGCTCGCCACCAACCCAGGCCGCCAACTCGCTCAGGTCAAGCTCCGACGAGGAGACATGGGTCTGCTCGTGGCCGCAGGCAATCTTCAGGAGCTTGGCGAACTGGCCGGCCAGGACGACCCCCGTGACACCCTTGCGGGCGCAGGCTCTCAGGGCATACCCCACGTGATCTCCCATCATGACGAAGGCCTCTTCCCTGAAAGGCACCTCACTGCTCACCCCTCTCTCCTCACACAGGTACTCCTGCGCGACAATCTCGCTCGTCCGCCCCGTGGAGAGGACCACGGTGGCGCAGCCGCAGGCCCGGGCCACGTCGAGGGCCGCGTCGAGGGTGTCGGTCCAGGCCTTGGCGGAGATGGGCTTCACGATGCCGGTAGTGCCGAGGATGGAGATGCCGCCGATGATGCCGAGCCGTGCGTTCAGGGTCTTCTTTGCCAGTTCCTCGCCGTTGGGAACCGACACGGTGACATAGAGGACCTGGGGCAGACAGACCACCGGGAATTCCTCCTTCACCGCGTCAGTGATCATCCGCATCGGCACCGGATTGATGGCCGGCTCCCCCACCGGCACGGCGAGCCCCGGCTTGGTCACTCGCCCCACCCCCCGGCCGCCGGAGACGAAGACCATGGTCTTCCCGCCGGGACGGTTGAGGGGCTCACGCCGGACATCAGCGTGGATCTCGGCGCCGTTGGTCACGTCCGGGTCGTCGCCGGCATCCTTCACCACGAAGCATGAGGCCCACTCTTCCGTGAACTCCTGGCCATGGAGGCGGAAGGTGGCCCGCTGGCCCGTGGGGAGGACAATATCGATCTCCTCCACCAGCCGCTGCTCCCGGAGCATCCGGGCAGCGCCGCCGGCCGCCGCGGCGGCGCAGGCGCCGGTGGTGTAGCCGTGGCGCAGGGTCCGAACGGCCACGGGCTACGCCAGCACCGCCGGCAGCGCCTGACCGCCCTGGAGCAGGGCGAGCGCCCGCTCCCGCAGTTCCCCCTTGCCCAGTTCCTCCTTGCCTACCATCTCCTCCACGTCGATCCGGACGATGCCGGTGATGGCCAGCTTCTCCTCCGGATAGCCGCTGCCGTAGCCCCCCTCGGGCTGGTACTTCCGCATCAGGCAGTCGAGGGCCAGGACCTTCTCCGCCCGGTTGTCGATAAGCCGCGCCCGCCCCCGGATGATGACGCTCCGGTAGAGGTACTCGGCCCTGCAGGGATTGTCGGCGACCCCTTTCACATAGGCGACCGGAAAGTCGGCCTCGAAACAGACCCGGTCGTCGTGGCGGATATGGTCCAGCTTCTCCCCCTCCAAGGCGCAGTGGAAGTAGATCCGCCCCTCGTGCCAGGCGAAGTTGAGGGGCTTGATCACGGGCCACCCCTCCGGGCTGACGGTGCCGAGCCGCCCCACGGGGCAGCGGTTCAGGAGATCAATGATGCTGGAAAAATCGGTGATTCGCTTGTTGGCCTTGCGCATTACCCCTCCATAGCCATGATCAGCAGGGCGTTGATCACCGCCGCCGCCACATTGGACCCGCCCTTGCGCCCCCGGTTGGTGATGAACGGGATTGCCGGGAGCTGCTCCTCCAGGGCCAGGAGCGCCTCCTTGCTCTCGGCCGCACCAACGAAACCGACCGGCAGGCCGACAATGAGGTCGGGCCGCAAGCCCTCCTCGCGGATGAGCCGCAGGAGCTCGAAGAGCGCGGTCGGCGCGTTGCCGATGACGAAGATGCCGTTGCCGGCGTCGGTCGCCCCCTTGCGGAGGGCCAGGATGGAGCGGGTCACCCCCAGGGCCCGGGCCGCCGTGGCCACCTCAGAGTCTGCCACGAAGCAGGAGGCGCGGATGCCGAAACGCTCCAGCCGAGGCCTGGTCATGCCGGAAAGGGCCATGGTGGTGTCGGTGACGATCCCCCGCCCCGCGCGCAGAGCCGTAACCCCCTTGGCCACCGCATCGCGGGAGAAAACCATGGACCGGGCGTAGTCGAAGTCGGCGCTGGTGTGGATAACCCGCCTGACCACCGGCCACTGGGCCGGAGACCAGGAATGGGGGCCCGCCTCGACATCGATGATCCGGAACGATTCCGCCTCGATCTGTTCGGGAGAGAGGTGAACGGACATCAGTGCCACCCCGTGGCGGTGAGGGCCTCGGCGATCCGGTCCACCGCCACCTCGGCCAGCTTGCGATGGACGCCGAGATGCCCACCCATGGCGAACTCCACCTGCGGATACCGCTTGCGTGCCTGGGCCATCTCCTCGGGCAGGTCCTCCTGGACATGGGCGCCCACGAAGAGGAAGTAGGGCATCAGCAGCACCCGCTCCGCACCCTTCGCGACGCAGGCGTCGATCCCCTCCTGGATGTTCGGCAGGTGCTGCTCCCGGAACGAGACCTCCACGATGTCGTAGCCGGTCATATCCTTAACCATGGCAGCGATCTCGTTCACGGCGTCGTTTGCCTCGGGAATGCGGCTGCCGTGGGCCATTAACAGAATTGCGGTTTTCATGAATACTCCTTTTCGCTCTTATGTGACACTATCTACGAGATCTATCAATCTCACCAGCACCTTCCGCGACACGTCAAGCCGCTGCCCATCCCTCACAGGGAAAGACCGCACGTGGCCGGCAAGCCACCGGCGTGCGTCGCCGTGATGCATCCGCATCTCTTCGGTCTCGTAGGCCTTCGGCTCCACGGCGCAGACGTCAGCAGGCACGATGGAGTTGTAGAGGGAGCAGGCCAGCGGTCGCACCGGATAGATGGCACACGCCCCTTCCACGTTGAAGGCGCAACGGATGTCGAGAGCGTAGAAAGCCGCAAGGTTCGCGTCATCGCAGAGGGTGGCGGCCTGACAGCGACGATAGAGTCCCTCGTGGGGAAGTATCATCCGCTCCCTCTCCAGGGAATTGAGCAGGAAAACCCGCAGCAGCTCCGGCCGTTCCAGAAGGTGGAAAGCTATCACCTCCACCTCCGCCGGAGACGCGAAGAAGATCATGGCGCAGCAGCGGGCACACCCCCTGGCGCAGAACTTCGACGCCCGGGTGCCAAGCCCGGTCATACGGACATTGTGGGCAACGATGCGGTCGGCACATTCGCCCACCAGCGACCGGTGACCGGCGCCTGCCCGGACCAGGATGGCCTCGCGCCGCTCTGCAATGAGCCTTGCAGCGGCGTCTGACAGGATCACGGGGTTCTCTCCATCATCTCGACGATTTCCCTCCGTGCCTCGCCGATGGTGAGGGGGATTCGCTGGAACGGAAGGCCGTCCTCGTGCTTCAGCCGGTGGATCAGCTCGGCGATGTGGGGGAGCCGCAGCTTCACCTGCTCCAGCTCGGCCGGAGCGGTGAAGACCTCCTCCGGCAGCCCGCCCCGGACGATCCTTCCCCTGCTCAGGATGTGGAGCCGGTGGAGGAAGATGGGCACCAGATCAACACTGTGGGTGGCCATGACGATGGTTACGCCGTTCTCCCGGTTCAGCCGGGTGAGGAGTTCCATCATCCGGTATTCCCCCATGGGGTCGAGGCCGGCGGTCGGCTCGTCCAGGAGCAGGATCCCGTGCCCCATGGCCAGGAGCCCGGCGATGCAGACCCGCTTCTTCTGGCCGTAGCTCAGGTGGTGGATGTTCTTGCCGGCCAGCTCTCCCATCTCCACGGAATCGAGGGCCGTGCGCACCCGCTCCGCCACCTCCGGCTCGGCGAACCCCATGTTGCGGGGACCGAAGGCCACGTCCTCGAAGACCGTGTGGGCGAAGAGCTGGTCGTCCGGGTTCTGGAAGACGAGCCCCATGGTCCGGTAGATATCCCGGGGATGGAGCTTCCGCACGTCGCGGCCATCGAGGAGTACCTGGCCGTCATACTCCTTGATCAGGCCGTCCATGATCTTCAGCAGCGTTGTCTTCCCCGAACCGTTGGAGCCGAGGATGCCGCAGAACTCCCCCGCGTTCACGCCAAAGCGGATGTCGGCCAGGGCCCGGGTGCCATCGGCATAGGTGAAGGCCTGAAGATCGATGGCAAGCCGGACTACATCCGCCACAAGACCCCCATCATGGCGACGAAGGCGGCCGACAGGAGCACCTCACCCTTCCTGAACGGCCGGTGGCGCAGGAGCGGCATGGTGCCGTCGTATCCCCGCTGCACCATGGCAGTGGTGACGGTCTGACTGTTGTCGAAGGCTTTGATGACCAGCGCTCCGGCCAGGGTGCCGAAGGAGCGCAAGCCCCGCCGGAAGCCGGCGTAGCCGAGGCGGTTCCGCTGGGCGGCATAGACCACCTGGGCGTCGTCGAACAGGACGAAGAGGTAGCGCCAGGCGAAGAGGGCCACCTCTATTAAGCCTTGCGGCACCCGGAGCCAGGCAAGGGCCGCCATCAGCTCGGTGAAGGGAGTGGCGAAGCCCACCGCAGCCACCACCGACACGGCCCCGGCAATCCGGCTGGCGATCATCACCCCTTCCCGCAGGCCGTCACGGTGACCGACCAGTTCCAGCCCGAACAGGTGCATCGTGAAGAGCGGTTCGTGGCCGCTGAAGAAGAGCTTCAGCAGCAGGACCATGGCGGCGATGAAGAGGGGCTCGGCAAAGCGGATGAGGATGCGCCGCGGCGGCACTCCCATGGCCACGCAGAGCCCGAGGCAGAGAGCGGCCACCAGAAGCGGGAATCCGCTCCCGGCGCAGCTGATGACCATGACGATGAGTGCAAGGGCCGTCAGGAGCTTCACCCGGGCATCGAGGCGGACCAGCGGATGATCGGCCGGTTCTGTGTGGATGGCATGTCTCATGGCGGGGAAGAGAGGATGCCCTGGTCGGCCATGTACTCACGGATCCGCGCGGCATGGTTCAGGTCGTCCTTGTTGAGGGTCTGGAAAATCTTCAATGCCTCGGTACGGGCGTCGCCCTCCATGGCCTGCTGGTAGTGGAGCTCCCCCACCGACTGCTCCAGTCCCAAGGCTGCCAGAAGGGCTTCTTCCCGGGACGGAGGAGCCTCCCCGTAGAAGTCGAGCTGGCGCTCCAGCTCCCGATTCTTCTCCACGAGAGGGTCGAGAGACTCCGGCACCATCTCCAGCGGGAACAGCCCCTTTGACAGAAAGTGCCGACGGCCGTTCTTCAGGAGGTTCGCGTGGTTCTCCTCCTCGATGAACAGGGCCTGCCAGAAGAGCGCATCCTCCGGAAACAGATCCTGGAACAGGGAGTAGAGCCGCGCCGCGTTCAGCTCCAGGGCGATCATTTCGTTGATGAGGCGTACCATCTCGTCATCGGGAAGACTCCCCGGCTGGTTCCAGTACATGTCGACATTCTGCATGTCATTGCTCTCCGCGAAAAAAACTCGGTGCATTCAGTTCCCCTTCTCCCTGCGCTCCGAGATCAGCACACGCCAGTAGTACCCGCCGGCAAATCCCCCCACCACCCCGGCAAGGAGAAAGACAAAGAGGAGGAGATCCCCCCGATCGGTATTGATGAGGGGCGGCTTCGCCTCCCGGCCGTGCTCCCTGGCGATCTTTTCCACCACCGCCTCATCCACCCCCACCCAAGGGCGGGGCGCCAGGGTGAAGAAGGAAAAGGCGAAGAGGATCGTCGGCACCAGAATAACATGGGCGAGGAGGATTTTCAGTCTCCGTTTCCGTTCAGGCATGGGCAGCCAGCTCCTTCTTATCGATGACCCGCATCTTCACCAGCAGGTCGGGTCGTTTCTTCTGGAGCAACACCACCATGCCGGCTGTCATGGCCCCTTCAAGAATGCCGAGGGGGAGCTGGGTCGGGATGAACGCCACGACCAGCCTGCCGACGAGGGGAAGGAACGGCTCGCTCCCCCGGATGCCGGAGGCAAGCTCCACCGAGGTCGTCAGGTAGGTGGCCCAGTCGGCCACGAGCCCCGCCGCGAACCCCGCCACCGCCAGGCCGGCACCCAGGCCGCGCATCCCCCGGAAGACGAACCAGCCGGCAAAGGAACCGACCACCCCCATGGAGACGATGTCGGCCCCGAGGGTCGAGAGCCCGCCATGGGCCAGGAAGAGCGCCTGGATCAGGAGCGCCACGGCGGAGATGACGACAGAGACGAAGGGTCCCACGAGAATGGCTGAGATCCCGGTGCCGCAGGGGTGGGAGCAGGTGCCGGCGGAAGGAACCGGTATCGGCATGCAGGAGATGATGAAGACCACCGCCGCCATGAGCCCCACCAGCGGTTTGTAGGAGAGGTCGTCCTTCGCCAGCCCGTTCAGCCGACGAAGGCCCATCGCCACGAACGGTGCCGCCACGGCGAACCAGAGCGCCGCCCAGCCCAGGGGGAGGATCCCCTCGGAGATGTGCATGGCGTGAGCGGGTATCGCGCAAAAAAGCAATAATCCGCCACAGAGACACGGAGCCACGGAGAAAATCTCGAGAATTTTTTTCATGTGAAAACCTTTTGAGGCGTGTTGCTTGTGCATAATATACCTGATTTTTCCGTTCTTTCTCTTTTAGCCTTTTCTCTGTGTCTCCGTGTCTCCGTGGCGGGTTTTGCAATTACACTTTATCCCCCCGCAGATCCGCCGCAAACAGCTTACCCGCCCCGCGCGACGCGCAGAAGTCGCCGCACATGGTACAGGTGGCCTCGTCCTCGGGGGTGCGGCTGGCGCGAATGGCCCGGGCATCCTCCGGGTAGAGGGCCAGGTCGAACTGCTTCTGCCAGTCCAGGTCCCGGCGGGCCTTGGACATCTCACGATCCCGCTCACGCCCCCGCTCCGGATACTTGTTCATGTCGCCGATATAGGCGGCGATCTTCGCCGCCTTCACCCCCTGGCGGACATCCTCCTCGTTGGGGAGGGCCAGGTGCTCAGCCGGGGTGATGTAGCAGATGAGGTCGGCGCCGAAGCGGCTCGACTGGGCCGCGCCGATGGCCGCGGTGATGTGGTCGAAGCCCGGGGCCACGTCGGTGGAGATGGGGCCGAGCATGTAGTAGGGCGCGCCGCCACTCATCCGCTTCTGGAGCTGGATGTTCCCCTCCACCTCGTCCAGGGGGACGTGGCCAGGGCCTTCCACCAGCATCTGGCACCCCATGTCGCGTCCCAACTCAGCCAGCTCGCAGTTGATGAGAAGCTCCTGGATCTGGGCCCGGTCGGAGGAGTCGTGGATGGC
The DNA here is from genome assembly GCA_003712145.1 of Desulfuromonadales bacterium. GTDB lineage: Bacteria > Desulfobacterota > Desulfuromonadia > Geobacterales > Geobacteraceae > Geobacter. The sequence goes on from RHLS01000013.1 coordinate 77,510, forward strand.
GCCGGCCCGCAGGCCGTTCCCCAGGGAAAGGACCGTGTCGTACTTCTTCAGGATGGAAGTCACCCGGTCGAACTGCTCGTAGAGGGGATTTTCCCGTCCGTTGGCCATCATCCAGGCCACCATGCTGACCCCCCCCTTGGAGACCAGGCCGCCGTAGCGGTATCCCTGCTTGCGCAACCGCTCGATGGTGTAGAGGTTGATGCCGCAGTGGACCGCCATGAAGGCCATGCCGTCCTCGCACTGCTTTTCGATCAGGTCGAAGAGCATCTCCGGGTCCAGCTTGTTGGGGTCGCCGTACCTGCGGGCCGCTTCGCAGAAGGCCTGGTAGAGGGGAACGTTCCCCACGGGGAGATCCACGGCGGCGATCACCTCCCGCCGCACCCGGTCCAGATCGCCCCCCACGGAGAGCTCCATGAGGGTGTCGGCCCCCGCCTCCTGAGCGGCCCTGGCTTTGCGCACCTCGGCCTCGTAGTCGACGATGTCGGAGGAGGTGCCGATGGAGGCGTTCACCTTGGTTCGCAGCCCCTTGCCGATGCCGACCGCACGGGGTTTGCGGCTGTGGTTTCCAGGGATGACGATCTTCCCCTCGGCCACCATCTGGCGGACATACTCGGGGGAGACCTGCTCATCGGCGGCCACGGCGGTCATCTGCGGAGTGAGGATGCCCTGGCGGGCCTGTTCGATCTGGGTTTTCATCTGCTCTCCTTATGTCTGAATCTGATGTAGGGGCAATTCATGAATTGCCCCTACCGCTTATATTTCCGGCACTTATTCACGAACGCCGCCGCCATCTCCGGGCAACTCCCGAAGTGGAGGTGAACGTACGAGGCAAGACAGTTCTGGTGGCGATATCCCTCCAGCCCCAGGTCGACACCGCTGCGGCGGACCTGGTAGACCCGCTCCACCTCCGGCGGCATCGGCTCCATCTCCGAGTAGTGGAACTCGTGCCCCCGGGCGACGGCGCCGGCGGGGCCAACGATGCAGTCGGCGGCCAGTTCCACCTCCCGGTAGCCCAGGGCCTTGCGGCGGGGGAGCATCCGGGTGGTGACGGGAAAGATGCCGACGAATCCGTGGAGGGTTGCGGGATCGCCATGCATGTCGGTCACTCCCCGGGTGAGATAGATGAAGCCGCCGCACTCGGCGTAGACCGGCATTCCGCCTTCGACGGCGTTTCGAAGAGCCCCCTTCATCGAATCGTTGGCGGCAAGGATGTCCGCAAAGACCTCCGGATAGCCTCCCGGCAGGTAGATGCCGGCAATGTCGGCGGGGAGGCCGTTGTCAGCGATCGGGGAAAACTCCACGAACTCGGCACCGGCATTCGCCAGAAGCCGCAGGTTGTCCTCGTAGACGAAGCAGAAGGCGTCGTCCCGGGCAAGGGCGATCTTCACCGGTCCTCCCGTCGGCGGCCCCGGCTCCCCGGAAGACGCTGCCGCCTCGGGCGCTCCGTGGGGGGTGGCAACGGCCCAGAGCATCCCCAGGTCCACCGATTCCCGGATGAGATCCACCAGGTGGTCCAGGAACTCGGGGGGCAGGGGGTTCTCCTCGGCGGTCATGAGTCCCAGGTGCCGCGACGGGATATGGAGCCGGTCGTCCCGGGGAATACAGCCGAGCACCTTCACCTCGGGACAGGCGCTCTCCACGGCCTCGCGGAGGATACGGCCGTGATTGTCGCTCGCCACGCTGTTGAAGATCACCCCGGCGATCCGCACCTCCGCATCGAACTCGGCAAAGCCCTTCACGATGGCCGCCGCGCTCCGGGCGAGCCCCTTGGCCTCCACGACCAGCACCACCGGCGCGCCGGTGAGCCGGGCCACCTGGGCGGTGCTCCCCTCGTCGGAAACGCCGCCGATCCCGTCGAAAAGCCCCATCACCCCCTCAATGACCGCGATGTCCGCGTTCAGGGTATGACGGGCAAAGGCCTCCCGCACAAAGTCGGGACCGCACATCCAGCCGTCCAGGTTGATGGAAGGACGGCCGCAGACGAGCCGGTGGTAGCCCGGATCGATGAAGTCGGGCCCCACCTTGAAAGGGGCAACCGCAAGCCCGCGCCTCTTCAGGCATTCCATGATGCCGAGGGTTATGGTCGTTTTGCCCGAGCCGCTGTGAGGAGCTGCGATGACGATCGATTTCATGGCCTCACCCGTTCAGGAGTTTCACCACGGTCTTCCCGTCGGCGAAGTAGTCGATGATGTTCATGCAGCAGTAGGTCTGCTCGATGGCGAAGAGGCTGGAGAGCGGTGCACCGATGGCGTTCAGGAGGATGATCCGGTTCACCCCACCGTGGGCCACCACCAGAACCTCCTCGCCCCGGTGGCGCTCGACGATGTCGTTGATGGCCGGCATGACCCGGCTGTGGACGTCGAGGACGCTCTCGCCTTCGGGTACCCGGTAGTTGACGATGTCGGCGAGTCGGGCCCGCCACTGGTCCGGGTATTGTTCCATCAGCTCGGCCCAGCTCTTCCCCTCCCAGATTCCGACCCCCATCTCCCGGAGCTCCGGCGTGCGCACCGGCGCAACCCCCAGATGGGAGCCGAGCACCTCGGCCCCCCAGGCGCAGCGGAAGAGGTCGCTGGTGTAGCAGGCGGCGATCCGCGCGCCGTTGAAACGTTCCTTGAGGGCGTGGTACTGGGCTCGCCCCCGCTCCGAGAGCGCCACATCGGTATGGCCGTTGTACCGGGGGACGCCGGCCCCCTCCACTTCGCCGTGGCGGATGAGATGAATGCGTGTTTTCGGTGTCATTAAATATCCTCTGTAGGGGCGCTGCTTGCCGCGCCCTGCTTCAGGACAATGGCGCGGCAAGCAGCGCCCCTACATCCTATGCATTCCCACGATAATCAGCAAGCAGACCACCTCGTTCAGCTCGCTGGCGCAGCCGATGACGTCGCCCGTCACCCCGCCGAGGCGGCGGTGGGACCAGACCTTGAGCCCCCAGGTGAAGACGTAGAGGACGGCACAGCAGGCGATCCCCTTAAATTCAAAGAGCAGGTACGCGGCGGCGAGGGTCACGGCGCCGGCGACAACGAACTGTGTCACCCCTGCACCGGCGATGCAGGCGGCGCCAAGGCCGTCCTCCCTGGCCCGCCGGGCACCCACGGTCATCTGCACCTGGGCGAAGCGGGCCACGGCCGGAAAGAAGAAGAGCGCCTGCCGCTTGAACTCCGGCGGCATGGCCAGCAGAGCCTGGTACTTGAGCAGCAGCCCCAGCACGAGCCCCACCACGCCGACGGCGCCGATGCGCGAATCCTTCATCACCGCCAGGAACCGTTCCCGGGGCCCCCGTGCCGCCAGGCCGTCGCAGACATCGGCCAGGCCGTCGTGATGGAGGGCGCCGGTCACCCCGGCCAGGATCGCCACCAGCAGCAGATCGGCCACCGGACGGGGGAGATGGGGCGTCAGCAGAAAATCGACCCCGGCCAGGAGCCCGCCGATGGTCAGCCCAGCCAGCGGGAAAAAGGCCATGGAGCGCCCCAGGTCGTTCTCCTCCCAGCGGAGCCGGAACGGCAGCGGGATGATGGTCAGGAACTGGAGGGCAACAAAGTAAAGACGCATGGTTTATACGTAGGGGCGTGATTCATCACGCCCAGGGCGCAATGAATTGCGCCCCTACATCAATATTCCCCTTCCGCCACGCCCGCTTCCTCGAACGTCGCCATTTCCTTCAAAATCTTGACACCAGCCTCGATGAGCCCCATGGCCAGGGCGGCGCCGGTCCCTTCGCCGAGGCGCAGCCGCAGGTCGAGGATCGGCTCGGCGCCGATCCGCTCCAGCATGACGCGGTGGCCGATCTCCACCGACTGGTGGGCGGCGAAGAGGTACTCATTCACGTTGGGGTGGAGCTCGGAGGCGATGAGGGCGCCGGCGGTGGAGATAAAGCCGTCCACCACCACCGGGATCCGGTTGGCGGCGCAGCCGAGCACCAGGCCTGCGATGCCGGCGATCTCCAGCCCGCCCACCTTCGCCAGGACGTCAATGGGGTCCTTCGGGTCGGGGCGGTTCACGGCCAGGGCCTGTTCGATGACCCGGACCTTGTGGGTCAGGGCCTCGTCGTTGATGCCGGTTCCGCGATGGGTCACCTCGGCGACGGAGCAGCCCGAGAAGGCGGCGATGATGGCGGAGGCGGCTGTCGTGTTGGCGATCCCCATCTCGCCGGTGCCGGCCATGGCGATCCCCTCGGACCTGCAGCCGTTGGCCAGCTCGATCCCCACCTCCAGGGCGGCAATCGCCTCCTCGCGGGTCATGGCGGGTCCCTTCGCCATGTTGCGGGTACCCCGGGCGATCTTGCGGCCGATGAGGCCGGGGGTGTCGCCGAAGTCGTAATCGACCCCCATGTCGACCACCAGCACCTCGGCCCGCACGTGATTGGCCAGCACGTTGATCCCGGCGCCGCCGGCGAGGAAGTTGAAAACCATCTGGGCCGTCACTTCCTTGGGGAAGGCGGAGACCCCCTCCTCCACCACGCCGTGGTCGGCGGCAAAGGTAAAGACCACCTTTTTCCAGGTGTCGGGCGTGAGGCTCCCGCTTATGGCGGCATAGCGCCGGGCAAACTCCTCCAGCCGCCCCAGCGAGCCCAGCGGTTTGGTCTTGCTGTCGAGCTTCGCCTGAGCCCTAGCCAGGAGGTCGGCATCGACAGGACGGATTGTTGACAGGGTTTCGTTGAGCAGGGACATGGGGCTACCTCGTTGTGCGGATGACGTTATTTCAGACGCAGTGGCAATCCGGAGAAGGTCACGTAGACCTCGTCGGCCGCGGCTGCGATGCGCTCGTTGGCCTCGCCGGCCAGGTCACGGAACTGGCGGGCCAGACGATTTTCGGGGACTATCCCCATCCCAACCTCGTTGGAGACGAAGATGACGGGAGTACGGAGCAGCGGAAAGAGTGCTGTCAGCTTTTCGACATCAGTCAGAACAGCCGCCGGATCGTCGTAACGGAAGAGGAGGTTGGTCAGCCACAGGGTAACGCAGTCCACCAGGATGGCGCCAAAGCGGCCGTCGTTCTCCCGCAGCGCCCCGGACAGGTCGCAGGGCTCCTCGATGGTGGTCCACTCATCCCCCCGCCGTGCCTGGTGGCGGGCGATCCGTTCCGCCATCTCGCCATCGCCGGCGCTGCCGGTGGCCAGATACCCCAGCGGCGCTCCGAAACCGGCGGCAAGGCCTTCGGCGAGCCGGCTCTTGCCGCTGCGGGCACCGCCGGTTATGAATACAATTCGTGCCATGAACGAAAAACCCCGCCTCCAGGGGAAGCGGGGTCGAAAAACCGGTGATGGGGATACACGCCGGGCTTCGGCACCTCTTCCGCGGAGGTCCAGTCAAGCTGACGTTCGGGCAGGTTTCCTGGCTTACGGCTCCCATCCGCGCCTTCCCGGTTGATCCCAGTGGCATCGCTGCGGTGTTCATCGCCGTTTACAGTTGCGGGACAGCAAGGGATTCGCACCCTTTTCCCTTTTACCTTTTGCCGTGGCAAAAGCACCTGAACGTTTGAAACAGTATTTTATTGTATCGATAGTTCTAGCAGAGGGGGCGGCCGGAAGTCAACGCCTATATCCCCGGTTCAACTTTTGTGTCGGCGAGGATCTCTGCTATCCGCTTCCAGACCTCATCGCGCCCCTCCTTGGAGAGCGCGGAGAAAAAGGCCATCTCTTCCCGTGCAAGACCAAGGGTCCGGGCGATCAGGGCCGTCTGCTTCGCCCGCTCATTCTTCGAAACCTTGTCGCACTTGGTCACCACCACCAGGACCGGAATATCATAGGCCCGCAGCCACTGGAGCATGAGCTGGTCCTCTTCGGTGGGCTCACGGCGGATATCCAGGATCAGCACTACGCAGCCGAGGTTTTCCCGGGTGGAAAGGAAGGTCTCCACCATGGGTCCCCACTGCCGCTTCACCTCCAGGGGAACCTTGGCGAAGCCGTAGCCGGGAAGGTCCACCAGCATCAGGTTGCCGTTCACCCGGAAGAAGTTGATGAGCTGGGTCCGCCCCGGGGTGGAACTGGTCCGTACCAGGCTCTTCCGGTTGACGAGAACGTTGATGAGTGACGATTTCCCGACATTGGAGCGGCCGGCAAAGGCCACCTCCGGCAACTCTGCCGGCGGGTAGTGGGCCGGTTTGGTGCCGCTCGTAACGAATTCAGCGCTGGTTATATTCACATGATCCCCCGTGTACGACTGGTCAGTCATACCATTTGGGGCCGTTCTTTGCAATCGGTTAGATCTACCGGCGAGGAAATTGCATTGCCTGCCGGGGATACCCTTCAGAACCAACAATGACCAGGACGCTCATATGAACAGGGAACTCGAAACACTCATCATGTCGGCTGTCGATCTTCCGCCGATCCCGATGGTGGCCACCAAGGTCATCGAGATGATCGAAGAGGAGGACGTCACCGTCGAAAAGCTGGCCCAGGCGGTCTCGTCGGACCCGGCCGTGGCGGCCCGCATACTGAAACTCTCCAACTCGGCCTACTACGGGTGCCAGCGGCAGATCAACACCCTCTCCGCCGCCATCATGCTGCTGGGCTTCAATACCCTGAAGAGCCTGGTGGTGGCCACGTCGCTCAAGCAGATCAACAAGCGCTTCGGCCTCACGGAGAAGATGCTCTGGGAACACTCGGTGGGGGCGGCCCTGGCGGCCCGGGAGATCGCCACCACCGTCAGGATCGTGAACCCTGAGGCCGCATTTTTGGCGGGGCTCTTCCATGACATCGGCAAAACGATCATGAACGACAAGGATCCCAAGGCATTCCAGGGGGTCATGATGCGCTGCTACAACGAGGGGCTCCCCTTCGAGGAAGTGGAGGGAAGCGTCTACTCCTTCTCCCATGCCGACGTGGGTGCGCTGGTGATCCGCAAGTGGAACTTTCCCGAGGCCCTTTACACGGCCGTCCTGAACCACCACCGTGTCGGCGCCGTTGACCTCCCGGACCAGTACGAGCTGTTCCTCACCGCCATCACCAGCATGGCCAACGGTTTCTGCAGAAAGCTCGGCATCGGCGAACGGGACCCGAACGACGGGCTGGACCTGGCGGCAACCCCCGCTGCACAGCTGCTGGGCTACACCGCTGACCGGGTCGAAACGGCTCTCGCGGCCTTTACCGAAACGTTCGAGAACAACAAGAGTTTCTTCCTGAACGACTGACAACTGGCAGGCCATACACAAAAAAGGAACCGCCTCACCTGTGGTTCCTTTTCTTCTCGCAATCCATCACCATCGGCACGTACGTCAAGCGCTCCCGACCAGAACCCACGTCAAAAGAATCACTGAGTACAGCCGCCGACTATCAGGCTTTCTTGCGGATTATCAGCCCCTTCAGCGTATCGAGAGCCTTTGCGATCTCCAGCATCTCGTCCGACGGAATCTGCCGGATTACATCGCCGCTCTTCCTCTCCAGAACTTTCACCACGGTTCTGTGAGTATCCTTGTCGACGTTAAACTGGAGGTCATAGGAGATCGATTCAAGGAATTCGTTGATCCTTTCTGTCGCCTCCTTGACGCGCTTTTCCTTATCGGCCTCATCGAGGTGCTTCTCCTTCCCAAGCAGCGAAGGCTCTTTCACTGCCGTCCGAGGGAGCTCCACGGAAGCCGCCTTCTTTCTCTCCTCTTCCTGCGTCACCGGCTTCACCGCCGTCGGCGGGACACCACTGCCGGTGACCATCCCCATACCGCTCGTGATTTCGACGCTCATGGCTTTCTCTCCCTGAATTACTGACATCCCTTATGGCTTCATATCGGCTCCCCCATCAAAAACTTGAGATTATTTTTTGCAAACTACCACCAGCCACTCACCAACAACGCTAAATAGCCGCAATGACTGTCTCTTCCGACGAAGCAGATCTCTCAAAAAAAAATCTCAAGTTCAGCCATAAAACGTCGATACAATAGCTAGATAGAACAATAATCTGTGAGCAGGCACAATGGAGTGCCACGGAAAGCCACCATAGCGTGATGCCGTCAAATAACAAAAATTGATCGGATCATCACCCTTGGGCGGAGAAGCGGGAGGATCTGCTATGTGGAGGAGAATTCTTGGCATTGTGATGGGGATGTTCATGCTGGCCTCGGTCTGTCACGGGGCACCTGCCAGTCCGGATCTGGTCGAAATCCAGCAGCCCGACGGCTCCGTGTTCAAGGGAAAGATCCATGGTGACGAATTCCAGAACTGGGTCGAAGCTCCAGAAACCGGCCATACCGTCATCAGGAACAAGCAGAACGACTACTGGGAGTACGCGGAAAAACGACCCGACGGAACCCTCGCCCCTTCGGGGATGAAGGTCGTCCCGGGGAAGCTCGGGGCTCCTGAGTTCATACCGAAAGGGCTCAAACCGGAGCGTGACATCGAGAAGGTTCAGAGACACAACGAGATGCTGCAGCAGATGTATCAGCAGCGTCTGGCTCCTTCCGCAACCTCTCCGGACGGTTCAGCCCTCCTCCCCACAGGCGGCGAACCGCTGTTCGCCGTGGGCGACTGGACTCCGGTGCCGGTTTCGGGCCCCAAAAAGGTCCTCGTCGTCCTCATCAACTTCTCCAACCGATCCCTCGTGACTACGGCCAACGGCTGGAACAGCGTCATCTTCGACACCGCCCCCGGCGCCCTTTCGGTGGCCAACTTTTACAACGACAACTCCTTCGGCGCCATGACCATTTCCCCGGCAACCCACACCCAGCCGGGCAATCCCCAGGGGATCGTCACCGTCACCATCGCCAACACCCATCCAAACCTCGGCTCCAGTTCCAACTACGCCACCGAGAGCGCCGTCCTGAACGCTGCACTGGCCCAGGCCGCCTCCTACGTCAACTTCGCCAGCTTCGACACCAACGCCAATGGCACCATCGAGCAATCGGAACTCTCCATTTACTTCATCTATGCCGGCTGGGAGGCATCCGGAAGCGGCAAAACCCCCAACATCTGGGCCCACGCCTGGGGGGGTAGCGGCGTCACCGTGGGCGGAAAAGCCGTCACCAAATGGGCGCTCAACGGCGAGTTGAACAACTCCGACGCCCAGCACCCCATGGGGGTTATTGCCCATGAACTGGGGCACGCCCTCTGCGGCCTTCCCGACCTCTACGACACGAGTTCCACCAACGCCGGCCTCGGCGCCTTCTCCCTCATGTCAAGCGGCAGCTGGGGGGGCGACACCGGCCAGGCCGGCGGCACGACCCCCACGGCCCTCGACGCCTGGTCGCGGGAGTACCTCGGCTGGACCACGCCGGTGGTGCCGTCCAATGCCGGCTCCTACAACCTCGGCACCGCCCTCTCCTCGAACACCGCGGCCCTGAAGCTCATCAACAGCGCCCAGAGCACCTCCGAGTATTTCCTTGCCGAGAACCGCTACCCCACCGGCTGGGACAAGGGATTGCGCCGCTTCCTGGGGGCCGGCTGGAGCGGCGGGCTCCTCATCACCCACGTCGACATCACCAGCGGCACCCAAGGGGCCAACGACATCAACCGCTACGTGGCCGGCGGTCACCAGGGGGTCATGGCAGAGCAGGCGAATACCACCAGCTGCAACATGGCGACGAGCTCCTGCGCGGGGAGCTCCTATACACTCTTTTACAGCGGCAACAATGCGTCGTTCGCCGACACGTCTGCGCCCAACTCCCGGTACTACAGCGGCGTGCAGAGTGGTGTAAACCTTACGAGCATCTCCGCCCCCGGCGCCACCATGTCGCTCACCTACGGCGTGACTCCCACTCCTGCCGCAAGTGTTAGCTTGACTCCAAACCTCTCAAGTCCACAGTCGGTGGGCCAGTCAATCACCTTCACTGCAGCCGGCTCCGGCGGAACCGGCTCCTATGACTACCAGTTCTGGCTCCTTCCTCCCGGAGGCTCCTACTCCATCAAGCAGGCCTACAGCAGCTCTGCGACCTGGACCTGGAACACCTCGGGACTTGCTGCGGGAACCTACACCATTCAGGTATGGGCCAGAAGCGCGGGCACCTCGCCGGCGGCCGGCTATGACACATACAAGGCAACCACGTTTACCGTGAGTTCTCTGCCCGCCGCCAGCGGCGTAACCCTCACCCCGAGTGTCTCCAGCCCACAAAACGCCGGAACCTCCGTCACTTTCACCGCAGCCGGCGCCGGTGGCACGGGCTCCTATGACTACCAGTTCTGGCTCCTTCCTCCCGGAGGCTCCTACTCCATCAAGCAGGCCTACAGCAGCTCTGCGACCTGGA